>CAYYWY010000014.1:0-59750 GCA_964475485.1 uncultured Nitrospiraceae bacterium
CATCCCCTTAATCAGCGCCTCTGCCATATTCCCGCCGCCGATGAAACCTATCATTCCGCCTCCAGTACGATATGTTCTATTCTATATTTTCCAAACGGCATCTTTCCCTATTTTTCTGCATCACATGCACAAAAACCGGCAAGTATTCTGCATGCAGACATGAAAATTTCCTATGCCCGGATTCTTTCCCCGAAAATCGCAGTACCTATCCTTACCATTGTAGCCCCCTCTTCTATCGCCACCTCAAAATCGTGAGTCATGCCCATGGACAGGTCCGGCAGCGGAATTCCGCTGTCCTGGGCAGCGTCTCTCAGTTCTCTCAAATCCCTGAAGAAAAGCCGAGCATCTTCTGGATTTTCGAAGAACGGCGGGACAGCCATCAGTCCCCGGAGGAGGATATACTTCATGCACGACACCTCGGACAGAACAGGCATGAGGTTGCGCCTGTCGACTCCGTGCTTTGTTTCTTCGGGGGAGAGCTTGACCTCAACGAGCACCCGCTGCGCTTTGCCGATCCCTTCCGAGTGCCTGCTGATCTCCCGGGCAAGCTCCACGGAGTCCACCGAGTGTATTACGTCAAAAAGCTGCACGGCCTGTTTCACCTTGTTTTTTTGAAGATGGCCCACCATGTGCCATTCAACCCCTTCCACGATGGGGGAATGGACAGGGGCAACCCGAGATTTGAGAATTGAGATTTTTTCTTTCGCCTCCTGGACCCTGCTTTCTCCGAATACCCTCAAACCTGCCTCAATGGCTTCCCCGATGAGGTCAACGCCCACCGTCTTCGTGACCGCAACGAGGAGTACCTCTTCGGGGTTTCTGCCCGCCCTCCTTGCGGCATCCGATATCCTCCTGCAGACATCGCCAATGTTTTTCGATAGCATCTGCATCATTTTCTCATGTGCCGTTCTTTTCTTCTGCCGTGCCGGCTTGCCAGTCAATCTCCTGCGCTAAGCGCGGCTTTCTACGTCTTCTTCGCCTGCAAGAGCCTCCCGGTACTCTGCCCAGAGTTTCTCCTTTGAAATATTGTTATCGATAAAATCCCATGGAAGTATATCATGGAATTCCCTTTTCCTGAACAGATAAGAATCAGCGTCAAGTCCTTCATCCCTGCACGCGACCTGCCAGTCCTTCCCGCGAAGCATCGCCTCCAGTACCCGGGAGATCCTCCTGTCGCCCCTTGAGAAGAGCCCTTGCATATAGGCATATCTCGGAACGTCATGAAAGATCCTCACCCCTTTCACGGTCGAGAGTTCCTTTTTTGCTGACTTGAGCCGGTTCTTGACAGTCTCCATCCTCTCCATCGGATGCCACTGAAAGGGGGTAAAGGGCTTGGGTACGAAGGTGCTGAGTGTAAGAACGATATTCCCCCTCGCAGAGGCCTCCCTTATCCTCTTCACAAGGGAGACGATTCCCTGGATATCCCTATCTTCCTCTGTCGGCAGCCCCACCATGAAATAAAGCCTCAGGGTTTCTATCCCCCCGGCAAGGATCATCTTGGCCGTCTCCACTATGTTTTCCTCGGTTATCCTCTTGTCGATAACGTCCCTCAATCTTCCGGTCCCCGCTTCAGGCGCGATTGAGACACTCCTATGCCCCTTGAGGAATCTGATAAGCTCAGCGCTTTTCCGGCTTGCCCTCAGGGAGGTGATGGAGAAATCCACTCCGTCCATACATAGGACTTCTTTAACATAGGGATAGTCAGAGAGGGAAGGCGCTATAAGCCCAACCCTACTGCTTGCGGTTGAGGCGCTTTCTATCTCCTCCTTCAGTACTGAGAGGTCTTTCCTCCTCACCGGCTTATACACGTAGCCCGCAACACAAAACCGGCAATTCCACGGACATCCCCTCATGGCTTCCGCGAGGTACATGCCCGAGAATTCCGTTTCCGCAGCGGTTATCGATGGCCTGAGCCGGCCGGACAGCTCCCTCTCGTATCTCCTCTTTATCCTTTCAGGAGCATTCGCGAGCTTTTTTCTCTCGGTGATCTTTCCATTATCGTACTTGATTTCATACAACACGGGCAGATAGAGGCCTTCGATATACATCGCCCTTTCGTGAACGTCCCTTTTGTCCCTTGCGTCTCTGAAAGCATCGATGAATCCGCGAAGCATATCCTCCGCCTCGCCGATAAAACAGATATCAAAGAAGTCTGCAACAGGTTCAGGATTGAAAAAGGCGCTCACTCCCCCCATTATAAGAAGCGGATGAAACTCCTTGCGGTCAACTGACCTCAGGGGTATTCTGGAAATATCAAGAATCTTCAGAATGTTGGGATAGTCGTTCTCAAAGGAGACTGAGAAGGCTACTATGTCGAACCTGTTCAACGGCCTTTTCGACTCCATTGAAATGATGCCAGTACCGGTCCTTATATGCTCTTCCCAATCCTCCCCGTCGGGCAGGAATGCCCTTTCACATACCACGTCGGGCCGCCCGTTCAGCAGGGTATAGATGCCCTGAAAGCCGAGGTTGGACATGCCGATGTGATATGTGTTGGGATATACGAGACAGACGTTCACCTTCCCTCCAGGGTCCTTGTAAACGGTACCTTTTTCCTTCGACAGGAGGAGGTCCAGCTTTGCCGTGATCTTCCTGCTCGCCATAAAAGATAGTATACATTAAGCGTGTTTCCAAGGCCGTCGCGGAAACGCCGTTTTGCCCGGGACCTCGCCTGGGCGATTTGACATTCATGCAGGTCCTGATAATATGATATTATCAAGATGTGATGAAGCAGCAATAAACAAGACTTGCAGGAGGCGAAATCATGAAGAAAGCTGTTGCGATAGTGTTGATACTTGTTCTTTTACCTCTCGCTGCATGCACTCAGTACCATACCGAAGGCGCTGTTACCGGCGGTGCCGTAGGGGGCATCGCCGGCGCCCTTCTCGACCACAGAAACCCGTGGCGCGGCGGCGTCATAGGCGCTGCCCTCGGTGCTGTGCTTGGAGCAACACTTGCTGACATCTCATACAGAGGGTCGAGAGAGGCTTATAGCACCGGAAGACCCGTGGAGTACAGGACCGAAGACGGGCGCGGCGTATATCGCGCCGAGCCTCTGGAATACGACGCCCGCACACGTTGCAGAAAGGTCCATGAGAGGGTCTGGGAAGACGGCCGCCTGGTCAAAGACCAGATAAGAGAGGTCTGCGAGGGAACGCGCTACGAAAGAGGATACTGAGAGTCCTCGCGCCGAACACGGCAGACCTTGGAAATTGCTTGATCGGTCCCTTCTGCTCCGGCCGGACAATTCCGGCAAATTCATTTCCGATGACATGCCGACGGGGGTTTTTGTGCCAGGATCCCGAAAGGGGGATGAATGATAGAACTTAATTTTTCTAACATGATGACCGAGATCCTGGGAGAAAAGGGCATCTCTGAGAGGCAGATAGAGGCTCTCAGGGAAAAGGTGGACAAAGCCCATCGGGAGATCGTTCAGAAACGCTGGGTTGAGCTTTCTTTTATGGACCTGGTCTCCCAGGACACGACAGGGCTGAAGAACCTGGCAGACCTGGTCAGGGAGGAGGCCGCTGATTTCTTGCTTCTCGGGATAGGCGGTTCGGCCCTCGGCCCACGATCCATCCTTGAAGCCCTGAGCCCTTTTCACAACCTGAGGAAAAAACCGAGGGTGTTCATATACGACAATGCGGATCCCAGGAGTTTGAGCAATATTCTCACAATTGTCGATATCCGGAAATGCTTTGTCAATGTAATCACGAAGTCAGGAAGCACGGCAGAGACCATGGCTTCATTCATGATCGCGTGGGAGGAGCTTTCGAAAGCCCTGGGGAGCAATGCAGGAGAAAGGATTATAGCCACCACTGACCCTGAACATGGAAATCTCAGGAAGATGGCCGGGGATAAAGGGTTCACTGCCCTGTCCATACCACCAGGGGTTGTTGGGAGATACTCCGTCCTCAGCCCCGTGGGTCTTCTCCTTGCAGAAGTCATAGGCTTTGATAGCAGGGAGATGCTGAGGGGAGCTGGGGAGATCACCCAAAAGTGCGTTGACCCGGAGATATGGAAAAACCCGGCCTATATCTTTGGAACGCTCCTCTACCTGATGGACACGGAGGAAAAGAGGAATATCAACGTCATTATCCCCTATGCCGACGGCTTGAAGCCCTTCTCGGAATGGTTCTGCCAGCTTTGGGCGGAGAGCCTCGGGAAACTCGGTGCGGGCACGACACCTTATCCATCGCTGGGAACAGTGGACCAGCATTCCCAGCTCCAGCTCTGGATGGAAGGGCCCGAAGACAAGGTGTTCATATTCCTGAAAATCCTGGACTACGGGACAGACATTACGATACCCCGTATTTTTGAAGACATTGAGGGGATCGGTTATCTGGGCGGCCGTCCCCTTTCGGAACTCATAAGGGCTGAGGAAGAGTCTACAGAACTCGCCCTTGCTCAGAAAAAACGGCCAAATATGACCATTGTAGTGCCCAATATCGACCCGTATCACCTGGGACAGCTTTTCCAGTTTTTCGAGATCGCCACCGCATTTACTGGGTTTCTATACGGGGTCAACCCCTTTAACCAGCCGGGTGTGGAAGAGGGCAAGAAATTCACTTACGGGATGATGGGCAAAAAGGGCTTCGAAGGCAAACGCGAAGAGGTGGAAAAGGCAAGGGAGAAGAAGGTCTGTTACAGGCTCTGAGCACATACACCGGATGTCAGGGCCTCATAGACTTTTTTTACAAAACTATTTACAAATGTGCGAAATTGTGCTATTTTTGTGCTTATGAACGCTGCCCTTACAGACAACCCTACCAGAAGAAGAATACTCCTTGCTCTGAAGAAGAAAGGCGACATGTCGGTGGAAGCGCTCAGCGAAGAGGTGAATGTGACTCCTATGGGTGTGAGACAGCATCTTCTCATCCTCGAAAAGAACGGCGCCGTAGAATACTTTACAAAGAGGCAGGGCGTAGGCCGTCCCGGTTTCCTTTACAAGCTGACTGAAAAGGCGGATGACCTTTTCCCGAAATCCTACAGGGAATTTGCCGTGGGCATCCTTGAGGATATCGAATCCAAGGACGGGAGGGAACGGATCGACGAGATATTCAGAAGACGGAGAGCAAGACTGGTCAGCGATATGTCGAGGCAGCTCCCGGGCAAAGAGAACATCGCAGCACGTCTACGTGCCCTGACCGAGCTGCTGCAAAGGGAGGGGTTCATAGCCGAGATCGAGGAAAGCGGCAGGGAGTTTAGACTCAAGCAGTTCAACTGCCCAATCTCTAAAATAGCTTACAGGTTCAGGGAGGCGTGCAAACACGACCTTCAGCTCTTAAGGGACATCCTCGGCGAGCCAGTAACAAGACAAAAATGCCTTGCGGAAGGCGACCGGGCCTGCGTCTACGTAATACCGAAGAAGACCTGAAAATCCCCTGTCCTGTCTCCTCTATTTTCCGGCGCCCGTTTTTGGATCCCCAGTTTTCGAACCGGTCTTGCCCGAAGTATCGCCCTTCTGTTCATGCTTTTCCCTGTCAGCTCCCCATAGGTTTGCTATAGCCTCTTTGTTCTTTTCAGGCTTATAGGATTTCTTCAGATCCTCGATATAGGAGTCGAAGGCCTCCTTCTGTTTTTCTGCAGTGACCTTCTGGGTAAGAAGATCCTTCACCTTTTCGAGCTCGACGACCTTGCCCTCTTTTTTCCCGGTTGTCTTTATAACGTGGTATCCGAATTGGGTCTTTACAGGCCCGCCCATCTCGCCCTCTTTAAGGCCGAAGGCCACACTCTCAAACTCGGGCACCATCTGGCCTCTGGAGAAAAAGCCGAGGTCGCCGCCGTTCTTGGCCGAACCGGTATCGATGGACTTCTCCCTTGCGATCTTCGCAAAGTCTGCGCCCTTCTTCACCTGCTCGAGGATCTTCTTCGCCTCGTCTTCGGTCTTTACGAGGATATGACTTGCCCTGATCTGATTTCCCGTGGTCAGGTCATCCTTGTGTTTCTCGTAATAATCCTTCACATCCTTGTCGGTGACCTTCGACTTGTCCTCTATCTCCTTTTCGAGCAGGAGACTGATAAGGGTAAGTTTCTTGAATTCATCAAGCTTCTTCTGATACTCTGCGTTGCTCTCTAATCCTTTTTTCTTAGCCTCCTGATAGAGCATCTCTTTCTTCACGAGTTCATCAACGAACTTTTCAGCACCTTCGGACCCCTCGAACATCCTCTGTATCTGATCGGGAAGCCCTTTCAGCTCCCTGTCAACGTCCGCCCGGGTGATTGTCACTGAACCGACCTTGGCGATATATGCCGACTTCTGCCCGGCTGTCTTTCCGCACGAGACAAGCAGGGCAAATGCAGCAGCCAACGCCAGGAATCTCACATTCTTCATCATTTCCTCCGTGTGTAATTGATTTTTGTTTATACCATATCGAGCCTTATTATGTAAATGAGGCAAGGTTATTTGTCCGGGTTCTCCCCTAAAACAGATTTATGATTGGCCCAAAGATGGAAAAAGGTCTCTATCGGTTTTGACAAATCTTTTATTTTGTGCTATGTTTATTAGCTCGTTAAAAGAGAGGTAATGAGGCTGAAACTCAAAAGCAGTGGTCGTTCCGTTCTTCTCATCCTTATTAGCCCGTTACCTGGTACCTGGAACTGACTATTTTATGAATTGGGACAGATCAAAGAGACTATTCAGGCGGGCGGTCAAGCTGATCCCTGGAGGCGTCAACAGTCCTGTCCGCGCATTCAAGGCTGTGGGCGGTAACCCCCTGTTCATCGAAAAGGCAAAGGGCTCGAAGATCTACGATGCGGACGGCAACAGCTACATTGACTACGTCCTCTCGTGGGGCCCCATGATAATAGGGCATGCCCATCCGAAGGTCGTGAACGCCCTCAAGACCGCGGTTGAAAAAGGTACAAGCTACGGCGCACCTACCGCCCTCGAAATAACTCTCGCCGAACGCATTATAAGCATGTATCCCTCAATGGAGAAGGTACGGATGGTCAACTCCGGCACGGAGGCAACTATGAGCGCCATCAGGGTGGCAAGGGGCTTTACCGGAAGAGACAAGGTCATCAAGTTCGAGGGGTGTTACCACGGACATGCCGACGGCCTGCTTGTAAAGGCAGGCTCGGGTGCTACCACCTTCGGGGTTCCGGATAGCCCGGGGGTCCCGAAATCGTGTGCGAGAAACACGATAACCCTTCCATTCAACAGCACGAAGGCATTAAAGGACACCCTCCGGAGGGAGTGGAAAAACATCGCATGCATCATCCTCGAACCTGTTGTGGGCAACATAGGATGTGTGCTTCCCTTGCCTGGATTTCTCGAAACCCTTAGGAGCCTCACAAAGAAGTACGGGATCGTTCTCATCTTCGATGAAGTGATGACAGGGTTCAGGGTCTCCCTGGGGGGTGCTCAGGCGCATTACGGCATAACACCGGACATGACGTGCCTGGGTAAGGTGATAGGGGGAGGGCTTCCTGTTGGAGCTTACGGCGGCAGGAAGGAGATAATGGCTATGGTCGCTCCCGAGGGTCCCGTGTACCAGGCAGGAACACTGTCCGGAAACCCTCTGGCAATGACGGCCGGTATCGAGACATTGAAGGTTATTTCTGCAAAGGGAAACTTCGAAAGAATTCTTGAGAAGGCGGCAACGCTCGAAAGAGGACTGAAGGATGCGGCAAGAAGGGCCGGGGTGAAGACGAGGTTCTATCGTGCGGGGACGATGTTCTGCACCTACTTCACCGACAGGGAAGTGGTAGATTACGAATCGGCAAGATCTTCCGACACGGCGAAGTTCTCGCGGTTTTTCAGTGGGATGCTCAGGAGGGGGATAAATCTGGCGCCTTCTCAATTCGAGGCAGGATTCATTTCCCTGTCTCACACTGACAGGGACATAAATAAGACCATTAAAGCGGCATATGATGCTTTGAAAGAATGCTGACTTATATGTATTAGACTAAGGAGGAGAAGGATGTTTGGCAGGATAAAGGATTTCGTATTGCGGCCCTTCAGATGGCTCGAGAGCGGAATGCCACTGAAGGGTAAGGTGATTATAGCCGTGCTCATGCTCGTGTTGCTGGTCGGCGCGGGATACGGCTCTTTCAGGTTTTATGACTTCACCCAGAACAACCCGAAATTCTGCGTTAGCTGCCATCTGATGAAGACATCTTTCGAGGCCTGGGAGCAGAGCGAACACAAGGGGATTAACTGCCATGAGTGCCATCACCTTTCAGTGCCTGAGATGAACAAACTCTTAGTCAACTTTGTATTGAAGCGTCCCCAGGTAGTCCCTGAGAGACACGGCAAGATAATCGTTCCCTGGAAATTCTGCATAAAATGCCACTGGGAGAGGGACGAGAGATACCCTAACGCTGCACTGATAAACAGATCGAACCTCCATGCAAAGCATGTTTTTATTGAACAGACTGAGTGCTCCAAGTGTCACGGATACATCGTTCACAGGTTCACTCCTGAAGAGAGATTCTGCCTAAAATGCCACCAGGGCAAGGTAGTTCACGGAGTGGGAATGGAGGGTCTGCCATGCCTGAACTGCCATACCGACAGAACAAAGGATCTCAGGCCCGGGAGGAAGAAATGTCTTTTCTGCCATGGTGCGGAAGAGGTGCGAAAGGAGCTTGTTGCCGACGGTTCCATAGACGTTAAGCACTACAAGCCCGATGATGCTACGATCAAGAAAGCAACAAAGATCGATGTTCCGGCCAATGCACCGATGCAGTTTTTCTGTTACGAGTGCCACAAGCCTCACAAGACCGTGAGACCCGACTGGGGCAACTGTCTTGATTGTCATAGGAACATCCTCGAAGTGGGAAAACACGGCCTCCACATCCAGGTGGTGGGAATGAAATGCAAGGAGTGTCACAAACCCCATGTCTGGCGAGTGACCAGCGAGAGCGCAAAGAAGGACTGTATTAAGTGCCATGAATACAAGGAGCCTAAGAAATTCATAGGCTCCTGAAAGTCAAATTATGTTAGTATCAAATAATTAAATATGTTAGTATAAAAAAGTTGGGCGTGTTTTAGATCAAATAGGGGAGCGAGGTCGCAAATTATGAAGAGTCATGTCTGGCGTCCGCTTTTTGTGGCGATCGGGATCGTTGTCCTTATCCTCATTGCGAGACAGTATCTGGTGCCTAAGGGCTTTGGAATTCATGAGCGAGGCTACATGTATGGCTGGTACAACAAGAATAATGAGGAATACTGGAAGAACATAACGGTCAAGTACAGGTCCGTCGAATACTGCAAGGACTGCCACACCGACAAGTTTTCAATGATTATGCAGACCCCTCACGCCATCATCCAATGCGAGAACTGCCATGGTCCGGCGATGGACCATCCCTCCAATCCCCCGAAACTGGCCGTTGACAAAAGCAGGGCGCAGTGCCTCAGATGCCACTACCCTCTCCCCTATCCCACAAGCGCCAGGGCAAATATCAGAGGCATCGATCCTGAAAAGCACAACCCGGGCATCGAATGTTCCATGTGCCATAATCCCCACAAGCCCAAAATCGGAGGCGTGAAATGATAAATAGGCGCGACTTCCTCAAGAATGCCCTGAAGGGCCTTGCCGGACTTGCTTTACCCCTTGGGGCCATAGAGATTGCGAGCCCCCGTAAGCTGTTTGCAGCCAGAAGAGAGACCGGCAGGGAATCGAAGATACGCTGGGCCTTCCTTGTGGACACGTATAAGTGCGTCGGCTGTGGTCTCTGCGTGAAGGCATGTAAGCTTGAAAACGAAGTGCCTTATGATGCAAATGTCACCAGGACCTGGGTGGAACGCTATATCCTGACAAAGGACGGCAGGATCTTCGGGGATACGCCAAAGGGCGCGCGGGACGGATTCACTACGAGTAGGATCGACCTTGGTAGAGGAAATTTCCAGGATTTGAGGAATGATGAGATCGAAAAGGCCTTTTTCGTCCCGAAACTCTGCAATCAGTGCGAAAACCCTCCCTGTGTCCAGGTTTGCCCTGTAGGAGCCACTTACCAGACCCCTGACGGCATCGTCCTTGTCGACAGGTCGTGGTGCATCGGTTGCGGATACTGCATCATGGCATGCCCTTACGGGGTGAGATTCTTCCATCCGGTCTACAAGGTTGCGGAGAAATGCAATTTCTGCTACCACAGGATTACCAAGGGTCTGAAGACGGCGTGCGTTCAGGCATGCCCCTTCGGCGCCCGTATGATCGGGAACATCAGGGACCCCAATGACCCGGTATCGAGGATCATCAGAACCGAGCGGGTGAGCGTGCTCAAGGATGAATATGGAACGAGACCCCAGGTCTACTACATTGGCATAAGCAGGGAGGTGATCTGAGATGGTGCACGGTGAGGTCTGGACTGTAAAGGAGTTGTTCGTAACCCCGAACGAGTACATTTATTGGAGCGTGCAGATCGTCATGTACCCGTTCATGACCGGGCTCGTTGCCGGTGCCTTTGTCCTTTCATCCCTTTATCACGTCTTCGGGATAAAGCAGCTTAGGGAGATGGCACGGTTCTCCCTGGTCTTCTCTTTCGCACTTCTTCCCGTGGCCATGATGCCCCTCCAGCTTCACCTTCAGCAACCCCAGAGGGGAATCGAGGTCTTCCTAACGCCTCATTTCACTTCGGCCATTGCCGCCTTCGGTATAGTGTTCAGCACTTACGGCGCCATTGTCGCTTCCGAGATCTGGTTCGTGTACAGGAAACACATCGTGGAGACCGCGCTTGCACTGCGGAACAAGGCAGACAAGAGCATGGTTGAAAAGATATACCACCTGATCTTCTCCGTCTTGACCCTCGGATCCTACGACATAAGCGAGAAGGCCTTACATCAGGATGAGAAGGCGGTGAAGATCCTTGCGGGTGTCGGCATTCCGGTGGCTTGTTTCCTGCACGGCTATGCCGGCTTTATTTTCGGATCGGTCAAGGCAAACGCGCTCTGGATGACGCCGCTCATGCCGGTCATCTTCATTATGTCCGCCGTAGTTTCAGGTATCGCCCTTTGCATGCTCACATATATTGTCGTTATGGAATTCAGGCGATTCCTTGCGGCGAGAAGGAAAACCACTATCGGGACATACGTGACAACAGAGGAGATAAAGGGCATCGAGATAAACGTGATCAAGATGACCGCAAAGTACCTTCTTTTCTTCCTCATCTTCGCGATCAGCCTTGAGCTGTTAGACCTCATTTTCAGGGGATATACGGCTGTGAAGACATGGGACATTCTGAGGAGCGTCATTTACGGCAAGGATTTCATGGATATATTTATCCTTCAGTACGGCATCGGGAATCTGCTCCCCTTCATTCTCTTCATCGTGCCCGGTCTGACAATACGGCGGACTGTCATCGGCGTTCTCCTCGTCCTCTTCGGAGTCTTTATGATGAGATGGAATGTCGTGATCGGCGGACAGTCCTTTTCTCTCACATTCGCGGGGTTCATGCATTACCATCTGCCCATTATCCCCCACGACATCGAGACCTTCAAGGAAGGGTTTTTTGGAGCTTTGCTGGTGATCATAACGCCGTTTGTGCTGTTCTGGGGATTGAACAAGATATTCCCTGTATTCAAGGAAGTGCACTGAAGCATGTCGCAACTGGAAAAATATAAGAACTGGCTTATAATAAAAAATAAGAACTTGTGACAAAAGGCGCAATGAACGTAAACACCAAGAAAACATCCTTTTCCCGGGTGGCGGTATTAGTTGCCTTTCTTCCTCTTCTTTTCTCCCATGCCGAGTCCGTGGAGCAGGACATACCGAAGAAGTTTTTTGTGCCTCCTCCTCCGTTCACCGAAGGGATATTCCCCTGCTCCCAGTGCCATCAGGGGATGCCTGTAAACAGGAAGCCCCGGAAACTCGAGCAGTTCCATCAGGATATCGTCCTGAAGCATTTGCCCGAGGGATGGTGTTTTGACTGTCACAATCCCGACAACAGGGACACGTTGAGACTTGCAAACGGCAAGCTCATACGTTTTGAGGAATCCTATAACCTCTGCGGCCAGTGCCACGGCACGATTCTCAGGGAATGGAAGGCAGGACTGCACGGCAAGAGGACCGGCATGTGGAACGGTGAAAAGCAGTATCTTCTCTGCGTGCACTGCCACTGGCCCCATGAGCCCAAGTTCAAGGCGATACAGCCGCTGCCTCCGCCTGTGAGGCCGTCCGATATCAAATAGACAGACCGAGGTGCTAATGAGAAGGAAAGACAAGCGTGAACTCTCCCTTGACCGGAGGACGTTTCTGAAGGGCGCTGCCCTGGGCCTTGCAGGAACGGCGCTTCCCCTGAACAGGGCCGACGCCTCTTTCTGGGAGGCCTTTTTCCAGAAACACTTCAGGGAGATGAACGATGCGGAGATAAAGAAGGTGATACGGCGTCTTGAGAAAGAGGCCGAGCAGAAGTACAGGAGGCAGATAAAGATAGGAAACGAGAAGGCGATACCCGGGGTGCTTTTCGGTTACGGGCTTGACCTCTCGCGGTGCATAGGATGCAGGCGGTGTGTTTATGCCTGTGTTGAGGAGAACAACCAGTCCAAGGACCCCCAGATACACTGGATAACGGTGCTGAGGTTCAAGAAGGGCGAAAAGTTCAGCGACCTTGAGGAATCCGAGAAATATTATAACCCCCCTCTGGTTCCGGAGAAGGATTACTTCTACATGCCTGTGCAGTGCCAGCAGTGCGAGAACCCCCCGTGTGTGAGGGCATGTCCGACACAGGCCACATGGAAGGACCCTGACGGCATTGTGGTCGTAGACTATAACTGGTGCATCGGGTGCAGGTACTGCATGGCCGCATGCCCATATGGTGCGAGGCGTTTCAACTGGTCGGAGCCGGGGAGGAGGCCCGAGGAGATAAATCCAAACACTCACTACCTCGGAAACCGTCCTCGCTATAAGGGTGTTGTGGAGAAGTGCACCTTCTGCATACAGAGAACCCGCAACGGCAGATACCCTGCGTGTGTTGAGGCATGTCCCGTAGGGGCAAGGAAGTTCGGCAATCTCCTGGATCCGGGCAGCGAGATGAGATACCTTATCGAACACAAGAGGGTCTTCAGACTGAAGGAAGACCTGAACACCAGTCCGAAGTTCTATTACTTCTTTGCATACGGGCGGTAGGAGGCGCACATGTTCTATCTGATAAGGAACTTTTTCATAGCACTCAGGCAGATCTTCATAGGGAGCAGGAAATACTATCTCTGGGTCGGTTTTCTTTT
This sequence comes from uncultured Nitrospiraceae bacterium, assembly GCA_964475485.1. Taxonomy (GTDB): domain Bacteria; phylum Nitrospirota; class Thermodesulfovibrionia; order Thermodesulfovibrionales; family UBA9159; genus CAYYWY01. Next base: position 13,166 of record CAYYWY010000014.1, read on the forward strand.
CTTCCTCATCCTGCTCGGGGCAAGCGCATATATCGACCAGGCGGGAAGGGGTCTCATCATCACCGGAATGAGGGACCAGGTTTCATGGGGCTTTTATATCTCCAACTTCACCTTCCTTGTGGGGGTTGCCGCAGCGGCGGTGCTCCTTGTCATCCCGGCCTATATTTACAACTTCAAGCCGATCAAGGAAATCGTGCTCTTCGGAGAGCTTCTGGCCATCACCGCCATCTCCATGTGCCTTCTCTTCGTGATGATCGACATGGGCCAGCCGCTCAGGGGATGGCATATTCTTCCGGTTATCGGTGCGATGAACTTCCCGGCATCGCTTCTTGCTTGGGATGTGATAGTGCTGAACGGTTACCTTGCCATAAACACCTTCATCTCCTTCTACGTCCTTTACAGGCTCTCCATCGGGAAGGAATACAAGATGTCCGTAATCGGCCCTTTGATCATACTCTCCATACCCTGGGCCGTGAGCATCCACACGGTGACCGCATTTCTCTATAACGGCCTTTCGGCAAGACCATTCTGGAACGCATCGATCCTTGCGCCGAGGTTCCTCGCCTCTGCATTCTGCTCGGGGCCGGCCATCATGATACTGCTTTTCCAGGTAATCAGAAGGAAATCCGATGTCGAGATCGAAGACCGCGCCATCTTCAAAATCGCAGAACTCATCGCCTATGCCATGGGGCTGAACCTCTTCCTTCTGGGCGCCGAGGTATTCAAGGAGTTCTATTCAGGGAGCATCCACTCTTATCCCATAAAGTATCTCTACTTCGGGCTGCACGGCAAGTCCGCCCTCGTCCCCTGGATCTGGACGGCAACCATACTGAACATCAGCGCATTTTTCCTTTTCCTGCATCCGAAGACCCGTGAGAATTTCACGACGCTCAACATCGCGTGTATCTTTATCATCACAGGGGTATACATAGAGAAGGGTCTCGGTCTTGTCGTCCCTGGATTTGTCCCCGACACGCTTGGAGAGATTTACGAATACACTCCCACCACACCCGAGGTGTTGATCGCCATGGGGGTTTGGGCCACGGGCGCCCTCATCTACACCCTTTTGCTTAAATTTGCTATCCCGGTATATACGGGAAGGCTGAGGTTCGAGACAAAGACATAGAGCTTTTTCCCTCATTTCACGTCGTTTCTTGCAGGCATCTGCATCCCCTCCGCAGGTGCCTGATCTTTTTGTATTGACGCCCTCACCTCCGTATATACCCCGAGAATACCCTGTCCGGGCGATACCCTTTGGCCCCAGTGATGCTCTACTATTTAATCAGCGCGGAGGATCTACGAATGACGGCGCCGGCCAGAGAAACGATTATAGAGTCCCCTGAAAGAAAGACGGGATACGCGAGGAAACTCACGGGCGCGGTCATCCTCCAGGCAATGGAAGACCTCTGGAATCAATGTCACAGAAAGGAGAGCATCGAGTTCTTCAGCGGAGAATCGTTTATGTGGTGGACGAAAACATCGGGGATGAGCCCTGCAGAAAGACTGAGGCTTCTTCGGATGATACGCGGGACATGGAAAGGTATGCGCCGCACAAAGCTCTTCTCCTTTTAAGGCGTAACAGGGATTGAGGTGTTCACTATGTCTGCGGAAAGCATCGACAGGAGAAGCGAACCTCGCCATACATACTTCTCTTCCATTGAGTTCGCCTTGCAGACGGAACATGGCGAGGAACTCCTTATAGGCACGAGCATCAATATCAGCAATTCCGGGCTTTGCATCTATTCGTACGTTCCACTAAGCGTGGGGCAGGAGATAACGATCAAGAACGCCTTTCCCTCGAGAAACCGAACCTGCACCGTACGGTGGATGAACAGGCTCCTGGATGATTTCTTCATGGTAGGGCTGAAACAGAAGGCTTAAAAAACCCGTGGCTTCGGGCCGGGGCGCTGTTCACTCCCTGTAGGTCCTTGCAAGGAGGCCGACAACGACCGCGAGGCCGGCGAAGACAAGTGTGAGGAAGGCGGAGAAGTTCCTCCTCGCACGAAGCTCGCTAAGGGTCTGCTGAACATTCTTTTCGATGGATTCAAGTCTCCTTGTAAACTCATCGGTACTGTCCTTTACCAGGGAGACATCCACCGTATGGAAGAGAGTGCGGAATTCAGCCTCGGTACTGAAAAGGGCCTTCTCTTCGTCCGCAGTGTAAATTCCCTCACTCTTAAGTCCCTTCAGGGAGTCGCGAAGCTCTCCTATCTTCTTCTCTGTCAGGAAAAGGGCCTGCTTCATCACCTTCGCCCTCTCGTAGGAATGGCACCGAGTGCAGAGCTGCTCGTTGATGATATTTATGGTCGCCCTCTGTATCCCGTGATTGCCGTGGCAGGTGACGCAGTTCGGCCCCTTTTTTTCAGCCTTGAGGGCTCTGCCGTGGCCGCTCTCAAGATAATTCTTCAGGATCCCGATATGGCACTTGCCGCAAAACTCGGGGACGGCTTCGTATTTCGGCTTTCCCACAAAACCCCTTACATGGGACATTGCCAGCGAAGGGTCCCTGGGGTCGCCTCCGTGGCAGTCATGACATGAGACTTCGTTGAGGGCATGCCAGCTTCCCTGCCATTCATCGGGAATGCTCCTGAGGGCGGGCTTCATGATATCAGAAGTGTGACACACAATACATGCACTTTTTTCCACGACAGGCCCTCCTGCCCATGGCTTGGACAGGAATTCCCTTTCAAACGTCTCCCGGTAGCCTGCCATGACCGTTCCAGCCAGGGCGGTCAATATTACTACTGGAAGGAGATACCTCATCAATAACCTCCCCATACGGTAAGCACAACCCAGAGCGCCAGGCAGCAGATGATCACGGTGAGCAGGTAGGGTCTCTTGAGTATGTTCTTCTGCTCCTTTGTATCGATAAATGGCCACGTGAGGAATACCGTCACAAAGATGACCTGTATGCTGATTCCGAGGAATTTATTCGGGATGAGCTTCAGCATCTGGTATGGCGCAAGGAAGTACCACTCGGGCCTTATATGTGCGGGGGTCCTGAGAGGATCGGCCTGTATGTTTGCATCCGGCGGCGAAAAAGATGTCGGCATGAAGGTGATAAGGAAGAACATCACTACCAGATATACCATCACCATGAATACTTCTTTCAAAAAGAAATGAGGGTAAAAAGGCTGACCGTTATACTGCTCATGCCGGTATCCGACCCACGGACCGGTCTCCTCCACAGACTCTCCGAAAGGCGTCGCGGAGATCCCGATACGCCTAATAAGGAAGAGATGAAACAGCATGAGTGTCACCAGGATCGGAGGCAGAAGAGCCACGTGGAGGGCAAAGAACCTGCTCAGGGTCGAGCCCGAGATGTGGTCGCCACCCCTCAGCACATTGGCAGCAAAATCCCCGATGTAAGGGAACGCGGCCGGCATTGTTGTGACGATAGTCGTCGCCCAGTAGCTCAGCTGGCTCCAGGGAAGGAGAAAACCGCTCAGACAGAAGAGAAAGACAGTAGCGAGCATAAGACCGCCGCTCGTCCACGTCAATTCCCTCGGTTTCTTGTAACCTCCTGTGAAAAATACGGAAAGCATATGAAGGATGAGCACGATTACGATTAGGTTGCTTCCAACCACATGCATCTGTCTGAAAAGCCAGCCATAGGGCACCTTCGTCATTATGTCCCGGACGCTACTGAAGGCATGCTCAGAATGGGGGACATAATAAACAAGGAGAAGAAAACCGGTTACAGCCTGGATCGCATATGCCACCATTGCGACAAAACCGAGCGTGTAAAAGATGTTTATGCTCTTTGGAACCCGGTATTCCCGGAGCTGGGTCCTTGCAAGCTCATCAAGCCCGATCCGTACTTCAAACCAATCCTTCATCTTCTTCCACATAGTCTTATCCCACTATGATGACATCCCCCTCTACCCTGAGGGGGATCATAGGCAGGGGCCTGGGGGGGGGCCCTGAAAGGACGTTCCCCTCGAGGTCAAAGGTGCCTGCATGGCAGGGGCAGACGAGCTTCCTCTGCCCTCTTTCATACTCAACCAGGCAGCCCAAATGGGTGCACACCTTCGAGAAGGCGGCGAACCCTTTTTCATAACGATTTATGACAATGACCGGCTTTTCGTTCAGTATGATCTCCCTGGCCTCGCCCAGGCGTATGTCGCTCTTTTTGATACTGATAGTTCTGGCTTTACTGTCGCGCGCTGGAGGAGCGAAAAACCGTAAGAAAGGATAGGCAAAAGAGGTTACCGCAGCGGAACCAAAAACAGCCAGCAAAACTCCCAGAAACCTTCGCCTCTTCATCGCCTCCCCGCTGCAGGAAATATCCCTTTTTGTTTTTATTCATTTTACGCGCAAAGGGTTTTCCCTGTCAAGCGGAAATACGGCTCTTGCACCCTGATCCCTCCTCACGTTTTCCCCTTGCTATTCCTTCGGGGTCTTCGACAGCAGAAACAGGGCAACGGCCATTGCCCCAAAGAGCAGAAAGAGAAGGGCAGAGAAATTTCTCCTGAATCCGAGTTCGGAAAAAATCTCCTGCATCTTCTTCTCGACCCTGCCAAGCTTTTGCACAAACTCATCTGTCCTCGCCTTAATCAGGGAGACGTCAACGGAATGAAAGAGAGTGCGGAACTCCGCGGTCGTGCTGAAAAGCGTCTTGTCCTCTTCCTCGGTGAATACCCCCTGATTCTTCAGCTTGTCTATATCCCTTTCTATCTCCTTTATCTTCTTCTCCGTGAGAAAGAGGGCCTGCTTCATGACTCTGGCCCTGTCGTAAGAATGGCACTGCGTACACCTCTCTTCGTTTATGATATCGATATCCGCCTTACGGATGTCATGGGAGCCGTGGCAGGTGATACAGTTGGGCCCGGTTCCTGAGACCTTTAGCGCCTTCCCATGACCGCTTTCCATGTAGTACTTTAGGATGCCGGCATGACATTTCCCGCAGAACTCGGGGACCTGTCCATACCTCGGAGCCCCGACAAACCCACGATCAGGAGACATGGCCATAGCAGCGTCTTTAGGATCGCCGCCATGGCAGTCATGGCATGAGACATCGTTTTCATAATGCCAGCTCTTTTTCCATTCCTCAGGGATTTTTCTCATGGCAGGCTTCATCGCTTCAGAGGCATGGCACGCAATACACACGTTCTCCTCTTCCCGGTCAGCGGCTTTGGCCTCGGTGACCGTCGAAGACAGCACGAGGAACAGGAACGATGACAGAACAAGTCTCATCAACGGCTCCCCAAGATGGTCAATACAACCCAGAGTGCGACCGCAAGGAGAAATACGGATAGGAGGATAGGACGTTTCATGATATTCCTCTCTTCTTTTGTATCGAAAAAAGGCCAAAGCAGGAACACGGTCACAAGGATAAGTTGAAGGCTTATGCCAAGAAACTTGTTTGGGATCAGTTTTATCATCTGATATGCCGCAAGGAAATACCACTCAGGCCGTATATGGGCGGGGGTCTTAAACGGGTCGGCGGGGGTGTTTGCATCCTGGGGAAGAAACAGTGTGGGCGTAAAAGAGATGATGAAAAACATCACGGCAAAAAAGAGCGTTACTGCGATTCCTTCCTTTATCACAAAGTCAGGGAAGAAGGGGATGCCTCCGGGATGGCCCTCATGTCTGTACCCGGTCCAGGGTCTTTCATCGGTGCCTGATCTTCCGAAGGGCGGTGACGATATCCCTATGCGCCTAACAAGAAAAAGGTGCGATCCCAGTATCATCACAAGGACAGGAGAAAGCAGGGCCACGTGGAGGGCGAAAAAGCGGTTCAGCGTAATCGCGGAAACACTCCCCCCGCCGCGAAGCAGGGTGGCCACGTAATCCCCGACATAGGGAAAGGCCGTTGGAATAGTCGTGACAACTGTAGTCGCCCAGTAGCTCAACTGGCTCCAGGGAAGCAGATAGCCGCTTAGACAGAAGCCGAGGGTTGTCATAAGCATAAGGCCTCCGGTGAGCCAGGTGTATTCCCGCGGTTTCTTGTAACTACCCATGAGGAAAACAGAAAGCATGTGAAGGAACACCACCGCTACCATCAGGTTGCTCCCCACCACATGGACCAGCCTGAAGAGCCACCCGAAGGGCACAAGCATCATAATGTCCTGGATACTCCTGAAGGCGTGGTCGGAATGAGGGATGTAGTAGAAGAGAAGGAAGAAGCCGGTCAGGGCCTGAGTCACAAATGCAACAAGGGCAACGACTCCGAGCGTATAAAGGACATTTATGTCACGAGGAACCCTGTATTCGGTTAACTGGTTTCTTATGAGTTCATCGAGCCCGATCCGTACTTCAAGAGAGTCTCTTAACCCCTTCAAAATTCCGTAATATCTCTGCCCATTCATCTTATCATCCCACCACTATATTCTCACCTTCAACATGAAGGGGGAACTTTGTCAGAGGCTTGGGAGGCGGCCCCGAGGTGACATTCCCTTCTAAATCGAAGGTCCCTGCATGGCAGGGACAAAGGAGTCTTCCCTTTTCCTTATTGAAACTCACCAGGCAACCGAGGTGGGTGCAGACCTTTGAAAGGGCTATGAACCCCTTGCCCGGACGGTTAATAATTATCGCAGGGGTATTGCCAAAGACAATCTCCTTAGCCTCACCGACAGGGATCTCATCCCTCTTCAGGGTTATCTTCCTGACCTGTGCGCCTCCTCCCGGCGGCGAGAGGAATCTCAAGAGTGGATATGTCAAAGAGGCAACCGTTGCCAGGCCCAGCGCAGACAGAAAGAGCTGTATGAATCTGCGTCTCTTCATACCCTTTTCCTAAGAGAAATTCTATCAGACTTATTCACCGTGTCAACGCAGTAGATTTTTTCTGTGATTAAAGTAAAATAGGAACGTGAGGATAAATACGAAAACCCCGGGAAGGAATTGCAGATGAAGGGATGCGGATGGGTCGTCCTGCTGGTGCTTATTTTCGCGCCGCTTTCACTGTACGGTGAAGGGCAACCGGACAAGGAGGCGGATGAGACAGTTACAGCCCGTGAAGAACCTCGGGAATTCCCCGAGCCAAAAGTCATTGCGGACCCCCTTGAGCCGTGGAACCGCCTTGTCTTCTTCCTGAATGACAGACTCTATTTTGCGCTCATGAAACCGGTTGCCCAGGGTTACAGTATCATCGTTCCCGAATGGGGAAGGGTCAGGATTCGCAACGTTTTTAATAACCTCAAGACGCCGATCCGGTTCGTCAGTTCCCTTCTTCAGCTGAAGGTAAAAGCCGCAGGCGTTGAACTTGCCCGGTTTGCGATGAATTCGACTATCGGTTTCGGCGGGATGTTCGATGTCGCATCTCAGAACGAAGACCTCAAGGGAAGCGACGAAGACCTGGGAATTACTCTCGGGTATCACGGCATAGGGGAAGGTTTTTTCATCATGTGGCCTTTTCTCGGACCGTCTTCTCTCAGGGATTCTGCGGGACTTGCCGTAGAATCCTTACTATATCCCGTGAACTATATCACCCCTTTTGAGGACTGGTTTGCGGTCCGTTCCTTCCAGTTTGAGAACGACGTCTCCCTGAGGATCGGCGAATATGAAGACTTGATAGAGTCCGCGGTCGATCCTTACGTGGCGATGAAGGACGCTTACTCCGAATACAGAAGAAGCAGGATAAAGGAAGGCACGGCTGAAGAAGTGCCTGGCACACGGTGGCCGGGTCGTTAATTGCGGGAAAAATAGCTCGTGTTATCGCGGCCTTCCATAGAAGACAAGCCGCAGCGTGAGGGAGCGTTTTCGTTCATCTGGAAGAGCATTCGTGCTTTCCCCTTTTTGGGGCTGTTCTGACGATACGCATTTATTAACTCTTCCTTATACTTTCCGATATCCTCTATGCCCTCCATCTCATATCTCCTGCCGCCAGGGAATTCGATGTATCTTGATTTCCTTGCATTCAAATAGAGACGACATATCCATCTGCGCGAGCCGCTGAACGTCACCGCAAGATAACTTCTTGTCTCCTTAAGCGCAAGTTCGCTGTCAGTGGGAAGAAGGTTTCTCAGAAGCGATTCCACATCGCAAAATCCCCCTGCTTTGCCGCCGGCGGTTCTGTTTCCCGCCTCCTTTTTCTCATCTGGCACGCACTTCGGGGTTTTCACGCTGTTGAGTATCGCTTCGGGTATAGGCTTACCCGCCTTCTCAAACAGAAATCCGAGGATCTGTTTCTCATGGGGAGGGACTGTTTCATCAGCCCACTTCTCCATCTCCAGGGAGTAACGGTATCGTCTGGCCTCATAATAGACATCGATCCAGGGATCTTCTTCCATCGCCTCTTTCCGGATCATTATCGAAATTCTTCTGTCGTCGAGGAGTTTGTCATGCTTCACCCTTTGTGCTGGAAACCCTATGTGCTCCTCGGCACACCGCGCGATTCCCTCTTTGAAAAAAGCAAGGTCTTCAGGAAGTGCTTGTGCGTCGATGAAGCTCTTGACAAGGTGTTTGCAAAGCCGCCGGGGATCATCGTGGCGGAACTGTTCCCGCTCCTGCCTGAAGTCCTCGCACGAGCAGGTTATCGCTTTCGTATTGATCCTATGACACTTCTCGATTTCAGGGTAGAAACTCTTTTCAAGGCGGGTATCGCTCTCTATCTGAAGGTCGTGACACACTTTCCGGTGTCTTACGAAGTAATAATAAAGTATTGCTGAAACAGCGGAAACAACAGAGAACAGGACGATCAATTTCATTTAGTCTTCCCCATTATTGATGAAGGAAAAAGAAGCCTCCGTTTCTCCCCTGCACCGGGAAAAAATCCAGCCTGTCCTCCCTGGCGCCCCGGGCACGCTAAAAAATAGCAAATCCGCACCCGTTTGTCAATAAAAAACTGTGCGTGCCGGCAATAAGACCGTATATCAATGCATCAGCGGGTTCCCTACGCAGGTTCCTTCAGGGTCTTGTTCTTTATCCGTCTCACCAGTTCCTCGTACGTGCCAGAACTGAGAATGCTGTTGAACTGATTTCTGTAGTTGTTCACAAGGCTTACACCCTCTATCACGACGTCATAGACTTCCCATTTGACTCCTTTCCTGAGAAGCCGGTATTCGATGGGTATACGGACTTCCTTGCGCGTAACAACCTGCGTCTTCAGGGTGGCGTAATCCCCTTCGATCCTTTCTTCTCCGTACAAGATCTTTTCATCCTCATATTTCTCGATCTTCCTTATGTACGCGTTCTCAAGCAGGTCTGTGAACAGGGATACGAACTCCTTTCGTTCCTCGGGTGTCCTCCTTCTCCAGTGCTGCGCAAGGGAACGTTTAGCCATCTCCTCGAAATCAAACCTCTCATCCACGATGGCACGGATACTCGCCCTCCTCTGCTCGGTCTTTTCCGGCTTCTTGAGTTCCTTGTTTCTCAGCACCTCGAGGACCGCATCTACAGTCTGCTTCACCTGGTCAGTCGGCTCACCCGCACCCGAAGGCGCAGACAGATAAAGGACAACGAAAACGATGAAGATCAGGAAAGACAATGTCCTTATAATCCCTTTGATCATAATTCCTCCTATACTTCCCCAAACACGTACTTTGAGATGATCTCTTCGAAATCTATTGCCGATTCCGTTTCCCTTATCCTTCCTCCGCTGTCGATTATCTTGTCCGAACCGCCCGGGGTTATCTGTACGTACTTTTCGCCTATCAGCCCCTTGGTCTTTATCGACGCTATAGAGTCCTCCTGTATCTTCACCTCTTTGCTGATCTCGAGCTCCACCCTTGCCTGATAGTCTTTGTTGAGCTTCACGCTCCTCACCTTCCCGACTTCAACCCCTGCGATCTCCACGACCGATCCGGGTTTTACCCCTCCTGCCTTCTCAAATTCCGCATAAACAGTGTAATATCCGCCTCCTATGACCTCTAGCCTACCCAACTTGATTGAAATATATCCGAGGCAAACAATGCCGATGAGTACAAAGAGTCCCACCACCAGTTCGAGATCAAATTTCTTCATCCACACCTCCTCACCCTATGTGATTTCAATGGGCCCCCTCAGACTTCCCCTTATGAACTGCCTTACCACTGGATCGGTCGAAAACCTTATCTCCCTAGGCGTTCCCTCCACCTCGATCATGCCCTTGTAGAGAAAGGCTATCCTGTCAGCGACGTGGAAGATCTCGGGTATGTCGTGGCTTATCATTACGCCGGTGAAACCGTATTTCTTGTGGGTATCTTTTATGAGCTTGTGTATTGAGTGCAGTATAATGGGGTCAAGCCCTGTGGTCGGCTCATCAAAAAGCACTATCTTCGGCTCGGTGATAAGGGCCCTCGCAAGGGCGACCCTTTTCTTCATGCCACCGCTTATCTCCGCGGGGTACTTCCCCTCCATCCCCCCCAGCCCCACGTCCTCGAGCGCTTCTCTTACCTTATCGTCTATAGCCTTCCTCGTGAGCCTCGTCTTTTCTCTCAGAGGGAAGGCGACGTTTTCATAGACAGTAAGGGAGTCAAAAAGGGCCCCGCCCTGAAAGACAACTCCGAACTTGGCCCTTATCTCATCCAGTTTCCTTCCCTTAACCTTCGTGATATCCTCGCCTTCAACCTCTATCCTTCCCCTGTCGGGTTTGAGTAGGCCTATCAGGTGTCTGAGGAGTACGCTCTTTCCACCGCCGCTTTCTCCGATGATGGCGATGAGTTCCCCGTCCGCGACTCTCAGATCCACTCCGTTCAGTACTTTCTGTTTTCCGAAGGATTTATGGAGGTTGACGATCTTGATCACCTTTCGCCCCTATATGAACAACGTGCCGAGGAAATAGTCTGATATAAGGATCAATATGGAGGACATCACCACAGCCTCCGTGGTAGCCTTGCTCACACCTTCAGCGCCGTATCCGGTATAGAACCCCTTGTAACAGCATACCCACAGCACGAGTATCCCGAAGGTGAGGGACTTGTAGATGCCGATCCTGATATCTTCCATATCCACCCAGTGCTCCATCTGTGAGAAATACGTCCCGGAGCTGAGACCAAGGAGCTTCACTCCCACAAAATAACCTCCGTATATGCCGATGACATCATAGATGGCGGTGATGAGGGGGAAGACGATCACTGCCGCTACCATCTTGGGGACGATGAGATACCGCATAGGATTAAGGGCCATGGCTGACAGGGCATCGATCTGCTCGGTTATCCTCATAATGCCGATTTCCGCGGTAAGAGCCGAGCCGGCCCTTCCTGTGATGGTGAGGGCTGAGAGCACCGGGCCAAGCTCTCTTATCAGGGTGAGTGCAACTGCCGGACCAAGCAGGGCCTCGGAGCCGACCTTCCTCAGGGTGTAATACCCTTGAAGCGCAAGCACCATGCCTGTAAAAGAGCCCATCAGGAAGATGACGGTCATTGACTTGGCGCCGATGAATCTGATCTCCCTGAGGAGAAGCCTGAACTTAAAGGGCGGGGCAAAGGTATAGTAAAATGTCCGCGCAAGGAAGATGAGCATCCGACCCATTGCCCTTAGCACCGAGAGGGCCCATGAACCTATAAACCTAAGCAACCGTTGCATTGTTTGCTTGTCGCCTTTCCGCAGCAGGGGTTTAAACAATATACATTATAAACCATTTCCTGTGCCGTGCCGAGGACTTGCAGAAAACCACAATTGAACTCCTTGTGTATTCCTTCTATAATAGGCAGGCAATGTGAGGTGAGATTGTGGCGCTTTACAATGAGGAAGATATAGAAAGGGCCGAGCTCTACAGGCTATTCTCCGGCCTGTTCATGAGGGAGCCGGATGACAATGTTATCATGCGGATGAAAGAGATTTTTAATATGAAATTCGACGACACGCTGGATGAGATCAGAAGCGACTTTGCTCATATTCTCACGCACGATATCCACCTCTTGCCCCATGAGTCGCTTTATGTCTACCCCCTTGGGGATACACCAAGACTCTGGGGAAGAGCAGCGGAAAAGGCCCGGGCATTCTATGAGTCTGCAGGGCTGATGATAGACGAAGAGACGGAACTTGCCCCGGACCACCTGGGGATTGAACTCCTCTTTATGAGCTATCTGGTAGAAAACGGCCTCGTTGAGAAGCAAAAAAGATTCTTAGAGGAGCACCTCTCGCAGTGGGTAGCCGAGTACTGCGGGGAGGTCGAAAGGCGTGCGTCCACCACGTTCTATAAAGAGGTCGCCATACTACTCAAGGAATTCATATCGTCGGAATATGAGGAATTAGCGGGGGGCACCTGAATGCCTGAGGAGCCGGAAAAATCCCTTTGGAGACAGCTTTTGGAGGCAAGCAGTGTGGGGATCCAGCTTGTCCTCTCCACTTTCGTGGGTTTTGCCATCGGATATTTTCTTGACAGGTTTCTCAACACATCCCCCTGGTTTACCGTAATATTCCTTATAATCGGCATCTTTGCAGGTTTCTATGACCTTGTGAGGGTTGCAAGGAAACAGGATGGTTCTGGTAAGAAGGGTAATTAAGCATTCGGCGCTGATAATCCTCCCTCTGTCACTTCTCTCCCTGCTTGTTGACTGGAACAGGGAGGGCCTTAGGTTCCTGAGACCCTTCGGGAATCCGGATTTTATGACGGTGAGCATTATCATCGGTGCTGTCCTCGGCATCGCTAACTTGAAAGGCCTCATCTGGGGCCTTGACAGCATGCTCGGCACGCAGCAGGGAAATACGAAACTGGTCTTCCTGAGCCTACTCAGGCTCTTCATCCTCTTCGGCATAGTCATCGTCCTTGCGGCCCTTAAGCTCATCAACCTCCTTGGGTTTCTGATAGGCATGACAGTGGTCTTTTTTGTCCTGATAAAAGAGGCTCTGAAGGAAGCACAGAAACTGTAACATGGCCTTCACCAAAGCTTATATCTTAAATTTTTTCCGCATACGCCAACTCTTTCCTTCCCTCAATTTTAAGGAGCCTCAATGGATCGAATCCTTACAGCCTGCAGAAAAACTCTCCTCACAAAACCGTTTATTTAAGCCTCAAAAAGTGCTAGCATATTGCAACTTCACTGACAAGAAGGTGCAATGTTAGGAGAGAGACATTCGAAGAGGCAAGTGAAACCCGGTCAGGGGACCGCTCCCTCGTATTTTGCCATACGGATCTCCCCCAATGTCTTGATGACTCTCTTGTGGTAGGAGGTTTCGGAGCTGCCGACATAACGCTTCAGCGCCTTTCCAAGATTGCCCTCTTCAAGGTGAAGATATTTTTCGAGTATGTAGGCGCCAGCAGCTATGCATTTAGGGATGTCGAAGAGATCATCTTCATGCTCGATGACCCCTGCCCGCCAGAGTTCGTCTTTCCATACGTGCGCCATCACCTGCATGATGCCGGCCGCTCCGGCATTGGATACGGCATCGGGATCAAAACCCGATTCCACTTTTGCTATGGCGATGAGGAGCTCGGGGTGACCGTACCGGTGGACTTCGTCATATATCTGCTGGAGTCTCTCAGCCGGAATGCTGCTTTGGCTGGCCATCCACTCCAGCACCCTCGCCTTGCCGTCATGCTCTTTTTCTGCCGGCGGTGTCTCTGTCTGCAGATTCACGTTCTGCACACTTGATGCCGCCAGAAACAGCACCCCTATAAAAGGAATAAGTGTCCGCATAGATACCTCCTTCTTCACGGCCAATTAAAAGGGTCATGACTGCCGACTCTCCTAAGGGTCCGGAATCCCGGACCGAGATCAATGGCCGAAAGGCTTTGACTGCAGCAATATGTTGAGTTAAGTGTTCTTTTTTCCCTCAGTAAAATTATAATGCAAAAACACTGGATGTCAATCGTCCGGCGGGGGAAAAGATGATACTGCCCATGAGGCTCCGGACAGGTTCTTGAAGCTGAAACACAAGGGTTCTGAGAGAGCTGTGGAAAGGGAGACAGGTCGCCGGATGCTCTAAGTACCCATCTCCCAGCTCTTGAGGTATTTCTTCTGCTCCGGCGAAAGGGTGTCTATTCTTATTCCCATCGCCTTCAACTTTAGGCGGGCGATCTCTTTGTCTATCCTCTCCGGCACGCTGTAGACCCTCTTTTCGAGCTTTCTTGCATTCTTCACCATAAATTCGGCGCACAATGCCTGATTTGCAAAGCTCATATCCATGACGGCAGATGGATGCCCTTCAGCAGCAGCAAGATTGATAAGCCGTCCTTCTCCGAGAAGATAAATTCTTTTGCCGTTCCTCAGGGTGAACTCCTCGACATAATCCCTTATAAGCCTCTTTGCCTTCGACATCCTTTTGAGGCTCTCGATATCGATCTCAACATTGAAGTGGCCTGTGTTACAGACGATAGCCCCGTCCTTCATCACACGGAAGCATGACCTTGAGATGACGTTGATGTCGCCTGTGGCTGTAACAAAGATATCGCCGATCCTCGATGCATCTGCAATGGGCATCACCTCATAACCGTCCATCGTAGCCTCCAGTGCCCTCAGAGGATTCACCTCAGTGATGATCACCCGCGCGCCCATTCCCTTCGCCCTCATCGCAGTGCCCCTTCCGCACCATCCGTATCCGCACACTACAAAAACAGATCCGGCGATGAGCCTGTTCGTTGCACGCTGAATGCCGTCCAAGGTGCTCTGTCCCGTTCCGTAGCGATTGTCAAAGAGGTGCTTGGTGTAGGCGTCATTCACAGCGATAATGGGATACTTAAGGGCGCCGTCAGCGGCCATGGCCTTCAGCCGTATCACGCCTGTTGTTGTCTCTTCCGTGCCTCCGATGACGCCTTTCAGCAGTGCCTTTCCTTCCTTGTGGAGCGTCGATACCACGTCGGCGCCGTCATCCATGGTTATATGGGGGCGTATGCGCAAGGCATCGCTGATGTGCCGATAATAGGTTTTCGTGTCTTCTCCCTTAATGGCAAAGACGGATATGCCTGAATTCTTCACCAGTGATGCCGCTACGTCGTCCTGTGTGCTGAGCGGATTGGACGCGCAGAGAGCCACCTCAGCGCCTCCGGCCTTAAGCGTCTCAGCGAGGGTCGCGGTCTCCGTCGTTACATGAAGGCAGGCCGTCACTCTCATTCCTTTCAGGGGCCTTTCTTTCCTGAACCTCTCCGCTATGATCTTCAGAACAGGCATCTCCTGCGCGGCCCACTCTATGCGCAACTTCCCCTTCCCGGCAAGATGAATATCTTTTACATCGTGCTTTACCATTAATCCTCTCATCCTCCTCGAAGAAAATTAACCGCTGAGGACACAGGGCTCACAGAAGGAAATTCCTTTGTTACTCGCTACGCGTAGCGCGTTACATGTTATGGCTTCCATAGCGTTCTCTGTGATCTCTGTGGCGTATCTTTTTTTGCTTTCAGGAAAAAACGTCTTACAATTTTGCTTCTTTCCTTAAGGCTGCCGCCTTGTCGGTCTTTTCCCATGTGAAGTCCTCGTCATTCCTCCCAAAATGGCCGTACGCAGCGGTCTTCCTGTAAATTGGCCTCCTGAGGTCCAGGGTGTCTATGATCCCTTTCGGAGTCAGAGGGAAATTGCTCCTTATCAGCTTCACTATGGCGTCCTGGGGGATCTTCCCCGAGCCGAAGGTATCCACGAGGATGGAGACAGGCTCAGGCACACCGATGGCATAGGCGATCTGAACCTCAACCCGGTCCGCAATCCCCGCTGCCACGAGGTTCTTCGCAATGTACCGCGCCATATACGCTCCCGAGCGGTCCACTTTTGTGGGGTCTTTCCCGGAGAAGCAGCCTCCGCCGTGGCTACCCACGCCGCCGTAGCTGTCAACGATGATCTTCCTTCCTGTGAGCCCGGTGTCCCCCATCGGGCCGCCCACCACGAAACGGCCTGTGGGGTTGATATAATATTTGATATTCTCTTCGTCAAAGAGCTCGGAAGGGACAACGGGCTTTATCACCTTTTCTATGATATCTTCCTTCATTTCCTTCAAAACCACATCCGGGCTGTGCTGCGTCGAGACGACTATCGTGTCGATCTTGTTGGGCACTCCGTCCCGGTACTCAATCGTAACCTGGGTCTTGCCGTCGGGTCTGAGGTAACCGAGGATATCCTTCTTCCTCACCTCTGTGAGTTTCATCGCGAGCTTGTGTGCGAGCATAATGGGCATCGGCATGAGTTCGGGGGTCTCGTTGCATGCGAATCCGAACATCAGCCCTTGGTCGCCAGCGCCTCCCGGATCAACCCCCATTGCGATGTCGGAGGACTGCTCATGTATCGATGTGATGACTGCGCACGTCTCATAGTCGAATCCGTACTTCGCCCTCGTATATCCGATATCACGGATCGTCTCGCGCACTATTGAAGGGATATCCACATAACAGGTTGTTGTGATCTCCCCTGCGACAAAGGCAAGTCCTGTGGTAACAAGAGTCTCGCAGGCGACCCGTGACACAGGGTCCTTTGAAATAATCGCGTCCAATATGGAATCTGAAATCTGGTCTGCGATTTTATCTGGATGTCCCTCTGTTACGGACTCAGAGGTGAAATAATAGTTCTTCCTCGGCATGCCTTTTACCTCCTGAAATGGAATCACTTATTGTAATCCACATGGCCGGCAAAATGAAAGGGAAAATGGGAAGGGTGAAAGACTCTCGGGGACTTTAAGAGGACGTCTTCACGGTCTTTAATACCTTTACCGCCACTCTCCTGTGCCTCGGGCCGTCAAATTCGCAAAAGTATATGGCCTGCCACGTGCCAAGAAGCAGTTTCCCCTCGTCTATGAAGACCGCCTTAGAAACCCCCACGATGGTCGACTTGATGTGCGCGTCCGCGTTGCCCTCCCTGTGATAGTAGTCCGCCTCAACAGGCACGAGTTTGCTCAGGGCCGTCAGGATGTCGCGCTGGACGGAGGTGTCGGCCCCTTCATTGATGGTAATGCCCGCAGTTGTGTGAGGGGCGTAGATATAGCATATCCCGCTGGTTATCCCCTCTTCCTTTATCACTTCCTGTATCTTGTCGGTTATATCGATGAATTCGTTACGTGCACGACTCTTCACGTTTATGTACTTGACCATCTACTCCTCCCCGAATATCTCCGCAAAGAAGGCTTCTTCGGCCCTGAACTCGATACCCAACGAAACAATGTCCTCTCCGGGAGCTAAAACCTTAATTTTAATTATATCCTTTTCGGTAGTAACAATCCAGTCTGCGCTGAAACCTCTGGCGGCGTCGAGGATGCGGCGCACATCCTGAAGGCGGTATCTGTGGTGATCCCTGAAGACCATTAAACCGGCCATCTTTGCACCGGTTCCGAGCAGGGTATGTCTGAAGGATTCCGGATTGCCTATGCCGCAGAAGCCGAATACCTTCTTGTCCGCGAGGGTGCCGGGGGTAAGCACCCTGCCCGAGGCGGTTCTGAGGGATGCTGGCCTGTGCTCACCGAGAAAGATGGGCGCATCCCGATTGTATCTTCTTACCATGTCCTTCAGCACGCCGGTACGGGCAACGACATCCTCTGCATTAACCTCAACTCTCGTGATCACAATCACATCAGCCCTCTTCATCTCCTTGAGAGGCTCCCTGAGTGTCCCTAAAGGGAAGAGTCTTCCGTTTCCGAAGGGGTTGGAGCTGTCAATGAGGAGTATATCCATATCCCTGTGAAGCCTCCGGTGCTGAAAACCGTCGTCCAGGATAAAGAGGAGCCGGTGAAGGCTCTCCACAGGGAAGGAAGGTCCAAGATGCTGAAGAGCGAACATGCCTGCCTCATATCGGTCGTCTCCCTTGACGATTGGAACGCCCTTCAATCTCCTGGCCATCAGGAAGGCCTCATCCCCCGACTCATCCCCGCTGAGAAGTGGACCCTCGCCTTTGCTGACAAAGCAGGGGGCTTTTGCCCTTCCTTTATATCCCCTCGTGAGGATGCAGGGGAGATAACCCCTCTTTCCCGCCTCCTCTGCGATAGCAATTACAGCAGGGGTCTTCCCCGTGCCGCCCAGCGTGAGGTTGCCCACGCTTATAACCCTGCGTGGAAGCCTCTTCTGGTTTCTGAGATCGCGGGATTTCTTGAAGGAATATCCGAGATAATACATGAACTCCAGAGGTCCCATAACCGCAAAATCCTATCAAAAGAGGGGGGAAAATGCAAGCACAGCGTGCTTTTCACTGAAACGGGGGATATGGTATTTTAATGTCATGTGGAGCGTAAGGATGAGGGCGTCAAAGACAGTCGTCGGTCGAAAAGGCAGTCAGCAAGCGATCCACATCTCCGGCGCCGAAGGGCTTTATAATTTCTCTGAAATAAAAAGGATCGCCGGAGACTATCTCCTTCGTGCGATGAGCCACCCGAAGGGCAGGCCTGACAAGGTCGTAATCACCATGGAAAGAATATGGGGAAAGCCCGCTTTAATACCTCTTCTTCCTTTTTCGACGATGCCGTGCGCTTCGCCTGAAGAGGCCCGAAAGGCCATACAGAAACTGCTTTCCGGTGCCGGTATATCAAGGAAGGCAATCCGCAATGGAATCAGAGTTGTGACGGGCGGTGCAACTATGCGAGGGGCGTCTCTTATCTACGATCAATCGGGTGTACGTGCCGAGCCTGACATGGAACGGGGGATCCGCGTGTCAAGGATAGGGATCCAGAAGGATTCGAAAAGGCGGCTTTCCCGGAGGCTTTCAAAGGACGGCATCAATACCACAACGGTGAAAGAGGCGATTGTCCTTGCCTCGAAGGTGGCATCGTGCGCGGGCGTCACGGCCGAACTCTGCATATCCGATGATCCCGACTATACCACGGGGTACGTTGCCTCAAGAAGATTGGGATATGTGCGCATAACCAACATTAAACAGGAGGGAAGTCACAGCGGCGGGAGAGTCTTCTTCATACAGGAAGGATCAGCAGTAAGAGGGGTTATTAGGTACCTCGAAGAGAGACCGGTAGTTGTCGGAACATAATTATGGGTGATGAGATATGATGTCTCAATGAAACCGCCTGTCCTGCTCATAGTAAATCCAATTGCGAGGCATGCATCCGAAAGAAACATCCGGAAGGCGGTGGACATTCTCCGCTCTGCTGGCGTTGAAGTCAGACTTTTTCTGACAGGGAAAAGAGGAGATGCGGAGGAGGAAGCAAGGGAGGCCGCTAGGAACGCTCTGCCCTTGATTATTGCGGCAGGCGGCGACGGGACAATCAACGAGGTGCTGAACGGTATCGTATATTCAAAGACCGCATTGGCCATTCTGCCTATGGGGACCACGAACGTCCTCGCAAAGGAGCTCGGGGTCCCGGAAAAAGTGGATGGGGCGATCAGTGTCGCCCTGAACGGAGCTGTCCATAAGGCATGCGTAGGAAAGATAGTCCTGCTCCATCCTTCCCCTGTTTCGCGTTATTTCTGCCTAATGGCCGGAGTGGGCTTTGACGGTGAGGCGGTCTACCGGTTCGATTATTCATTGAAGAAGCTCTCCGGAAAGGGGGGGTATGTTTTCAGTGGGCTGAAGACGCTCATGAGTTATAACCCCGGGCCTCTTACGATCACCCTGGACGGTGAGACATTAGGCGGATACTCGGCGATCATCGGGAAGGCTTCAAAATACGGAGGGAACTTCGAGGTTACCCCTGACGCAAACCTGTTCAATCCCGATTTTTACGCCTGCATCCTTCAGGGGCGAAGGCGGTCTGACGTGCTGAGATATCTTGCAGGCATTCTGACGGGCAAGCATACCGGCTTCAGAGACGTTCTTTATCGAAAGGTCTCTTCGGTCGAAATACAGGGAGACGCCCGAATCCAGATCGACGGAGATTATGTCGGAAGGCCCCCCGCGATCATAACGGCAGAGCCCTATGCATTGAGACTTATCTTCTGATGAGCACAGGATAGATGTATCCGGATGAACGTGCAGAACCGTGTAGCAAGATCAAACATTCTTTATTTGGATACACTGCATCTTGCAAACGACTACCGGTTCAGCCACCATCCATGTTTCCGTTTGCTGCTGTTGACAGTCCTGTGTTCTATCTGTGATACTGGATAGGCCATGTCGTGCCTGCTGCTCATCGATGACGATGAGGGAATAACCCTTAGCCTGAGGACACTGTTTGAGAAGAGGGGGTATGACTTTATCGGTGCGGCAACCGGCAAAGAGGGGCTCGATACCGCGTTGCGGGAACTCCCCGACATAGTGCTTCTTGACCTGCATCTCCCCGACGTCTACGGCATGACCGTTCTAAAGGAACTCAAGGCCGCCCACCCCGACACGGTGGTCATCGTGATGACCGGGTTCGGGGAGATAAGGGAGGCTGTGGAGGCCGTAAAGATAGGGGCGGAGCATTATTTTCAGAAGCCTGTCGACCTTGACGAGCTTTCGATTATCGTGGAAAGGAACCTGAACGTAAAGAAGCTCATTCAAGAGGTCATGATTAGCAAATCTCCCTATCCAATAATCGGAAGATCGAGGCAGATTCAGGGGCTCATCCATATCATCAACCTAATGGCTGGAAACCCTTCTACCACGGTGCTTATTGAAGGAGAGACCGGAACCGGAAAGGAGCTCGTGGCGAGGAATATCCATCTTTTGAGCAGAAGGGGCGACAAACCTTTCGTCGACATAAACTGCGCTTCCATACCCGAAAACATCTTTGAGAGTGAACTCTGCGGATACGAGGCCGGGGCCTTCACCGACGCAAAGACAACCAAGAGAGGTCTGCTTGAGGCGGCGGACGGTGGCACACTCTTTCTTGACGAAGTTGCGGAAATGCCTCTTCCTCTCCAGGCCAAACTTCTCAGGATCATCGAGACAAAGACCTTTAGGAGGGTGGGCGGAACAAGGGACATAAAGATAGACACAAGGGTCATTGCGGCCACAAACAAAAACCTCGCCGAATGTGTGCAAAGAGGCTCTTTCAGGGAGGATTTGTTTTACAGGCTGAACGTGATGCCTGTGAGAATACCTCCTTTGAGGGAGAGAGTCGAAGATATTCCTATGCTGGCCGAGTTCTTCGCTTCTGAGACTGCCAGGAGCATGAACACGCGGACGGTGTCTTTTGACAGGGATGCCCTCGACGCCCTTTGCTCTTATAACTGGCCGGGGAATATCAGAGAGTTGCGAAACGTTGTGGAAAGGGCGATGATATTGTGCCCCGGACGTGTGATTTCATCGTCTTATCTCACACTGCCTTCAGTGGTCTCAAAAGGCAATATCCATGGCGGGTCTCTTAAGGACCTTGAAAGCGCGCATATAAGGAACGTGCTTGCGTCAGTGGGGAATAACCGTACGAGGGCTGCAAAGATACTCGGGATTTCCCGTTCGACTCTGAACGAAAAGCTGAAGAACCTCTCATGACCTGTTTCCGGTCACACCGTCCTGTTTCCGGACATATCTAAGAAGCGTATAGCGTTAAGCGATCAGCGTGTATTTTCCTTATGTATTCTGTAAGCTACACGTTACACGCTGCTCCCTATACGCTCTCAGTTCTTCTGGCATCCCTTTTGCTTTCTAATAAGGAAACCTTGACAAAACAACCTTCTGGAGGTGACTGTGAAAAGAATCTTGGTTGTTGACGACGAGCCTTCGATCCTCCTCAGCCTCTCCCATCTACTCAGCAACGACGGGGTGGTGGTGATAACCTGCAGCAGGATCGAAGAGGCGGAGGAAGCCCTGGACAGGTATACATTTGATCTGGTGATCGCCGATATCAGGCTGAGCGGAGTCTATGGTGTCGAGGGGCTTGAACTGCTAAGCTATATAAAAAGGATAAGCCCCGCGACAAAAGTTATCATAATGACCGCTTACGGATCGGACGAGATGAGGGATTCGGCTTACGGCAGGGGAGCATACCACTATTATGAAAAGCCCATTGACATGGACAATCTCGTGATGAGGGTGGAGGAACTCGGGATCCCGCTAACGGTCAATAAGAGAGGAGGATTGAGATGTCAGCCTTGAGAAAGGTATTGATTGTCGACGATTCCAAACTGATACATCAGATGTACAGGCTGGTGCTCATGAGGTTCAAGGATTGCAAGCTGGTGGATGCGATGAACGGCCTCGAAGCCCTCGAAATCCTCTCCAGGGAAGACGGCTTCGACCTCATACTCCTCGATATCAATATGCCGGTTATGAACGGCATACAGTTCATGGAAAAGATCAACGAGAGCGGGGTTCACCGGAATGTACCTATCATTGTCGTCAGCACCGAAGGAAAAGAGGAGGACACTGTGAGGGCGATGAGACTCGGCGCGCGGGGTTATATTGTGAAGCCCTTTAAATCCGAGGCCCTGTATGAGCTGATAGAAAAGGTGGCTGCAAGGAGCGCCTACCCGGCGGCCGCAGGGAAATATTCATAAAGACCTGAAGAATTCAATGGATTACGGGGAACTCATCAGAGACTACATTGACGATGCCAACGGGCATCTCGGCGCCCTCGACGCGGGACTGCTGTCCCTGGAAAAAAGCGGGCATGACAGGAACATCATTCAGGGCATGCTCGGCGCCCTCCATACTCTTAAGGGTAACTCCGGTATGATGGGGTTCGAGTCCCTGCAGCGGTATATCCACAAATCCGAAGAGCTCTTCAAGAAAGTCCTCGACAACGAGATCGACCTTGACCACGTCCTCGACACGCTTTTTGACGGCGTCAATGTGATCAGGAATGTCCTTCAGGAAATAGAAAGAGACCGTACAGTAACTTCCGATCTCTCTGGAAAGATCCTCGACATCGAAAGGATGCTTGAAGGCTCTGAAGCAGCTTCCGGAAGACAGGGGATCGAGCTTTCCTCATACCTCGGTACAAAGACCGACAAGATCAAGGTGGATTTCAAGAGGCTCGATGACCTCCTGAACCTCGTTGGAGAGCTCGTTATCTTCAAAACGAGACTCAACCAGATCGGTGACAGGGCAAGGGAGGAAATAGTCACCAAGTCCCTCAGGAATGAACTGAAAGATTCTCTGGAACTCATGGGCAAGACCATATCGGGATTGCAGGAAGGGATTATGAAGGTCAGGATGCTGCCGGTGGGCCACGTCTTCAAGAAATTTCCGAGAATGGTGAGGGACCTGTCGCGGGCCCTCCATAAAGAGGTCAGACTGGCCTTCGAGGGGGAGGATACCGAGATCGACAAGACCGTGATCGACGCCCTTGACGAACCGTTGCTTCATATGATCAGGAATGCCATTGACCACGGAATAGAGTCTCCTGAAGAAAGGGCTCAAAAAGGGAAGAACAGGGAAGGCAGGATCACCCTCTCCGCGTCTCAGGAGTCGAACTACGTGATCATAAGGGTCAGGGACGACGGAAGGGGAATCGATCTTGAGAAGGTGAAGGAAGTCGGCATGAAGAGAGGGATGCTGAAGACCGAGGCCCCTGTCGATAAAGAGGCAATCCTTTCACTCATCCTTTCCCCGGGGTTTTCGACGAGGGATGAGGCGACGGATGTCTCGGGAAGAGGAGTTGGTCTCGACGTGGTGAGCAGAAATATCTCACGGCTGAACGGTTATGTAACTGTGGAGAGTGTCCCTGGAAAGGGGACCGAGTTCACCGTCAAGCTTCCTCTCAGTCTTGCCATCATCTCCGCACTGATGGTTGAGGCAGGGGGAGACACATATGCAATACCCATGAGCGCGGTTGATGAGAGCGTAAAGATAGGCGAGGAGGATATCCATATCATCAATAACCATGAGGTCGTCAGGTTCAGGGAAAGGGTGCTGCCGGTAATCAGGCTGGGTGATTTTCTCGGGCTCGGGGAGCGGAGGGAGAAGAGGTTTTATCTCGTCATCGTGGGCAAGGCGGAAAAGCGCCTTGCTGTGGCAGTCGACCGCCTGAAAGGACAGCAGGATATAGTGATAAAACCTCTTGACGACACCCTCGGGAAATCATACGGGATTGCCGGGGCATCCATCCTCGGTGACGGCAGGATCGTGCTCATCGCCGACGTCATGGCCTTCTGGCGCGGCGGTGAACACGAAATGGCCGTGAAATAGGGAAGAAAGGAGGAATGAAGGTGTCGAAGATGGCATTGCCGCCTTCCGGGCTTGCAGAGGATATCCTCGGGAAAATCAGTGAAGCGTCTGAAGAAATGCAGCTTGTCACATTCAGCCTTGGAGAGCAGTACGGGATACCCATCGGCCAGGTTCAGGAGATCATCAGGGTCGGGCCCATCACCAAGGTCCCAAACTCCCCTGTATATATGGAGGGAGTGATAAACCTCAGGGGGAGGGTGCTCCCTGTTCTGAACCTGAGGAAAAGGCTTGCACTTGCTTCAAGGGAAATCGGGAAGGAATCGAGGATCGTCGTCACGGAGGTTATCGGAAAGACAATCGGCCTGCTGGTGGACGCAGTCTCTCATGTGATCAGGGTGCCTGTGGAATTCATCGAGAGGGCCCCTGAGGAGGTCCTCGAAGTCGACAGCGACTATATAACAGGGGTTTGTAAACTGAAGAACGCCCTTGTGATTCTCATAGACCTATCAAAGCTCCTGAAGAAAGAGAGCGTGGAGATAGAAGAAGGGCAGGATGCCGCCGTTTCTGCGAGAGGGAAATAGTGGACAGTTGCTTATATGATGTGAAGCGAGCACTGGTCTTAACGTCCGTCTGGGCGATTATAAACTATACCTTGGAGGGTGAGACTATGAAAAAGATGGCTTTCGTATTCTTCGTCATGGTTGCGTTGTGTGTAACGCATCCGGCAATGGCACAGGATGAGATCTCCTATAGCGGATCTTCGACTATAGGCATGAGTGTTCTTGAGGCAGGGGCGGTGAAGGCCTTCGAGGAGAAGACAGGCATCAAGTTCAAGTCTATCGAACAGCCCGGTTCGGGCAAGGGGATAAAGGCGCTTCTCGAAGGCAAGGTCACCCTGGCCGGGGCCTCAAGGTCTCTCGAGGCAGAAGAAAAGAAGCAGAAGCTTATCGGCCATGCCATCGGATATGACGCCATAGCCGTTTTTGTGAACAAGAAGAATCCGGTGAACAATCTTACCAAGGAGCAGATCAAGGGGATTTTTACTGGCAAGATAAAGAACTGGAAAGAGGTGGGCGGCAAGGACGCACCGATCAATGTGAACACCGAGATATGGGGGCAGCAGAGGGCTACCATGCTTGCATTCCAGGAGATGGCTATGGATAAGGCTCCCTACGGGAAGGGATTCAAGGAGATAGACTTCCCCAGGGACCAGATCGTGGAAGTCGCGAAGGATGAGAATGGAATCTGCAGTGTGAGTTTCGGCCTCCTTGCAGCGGTGAGCGCAGACCTGCGCGACAAGGTTAAGGCGGTTACCGTCAACGGGATCGATCCCTCGGACAAGAACATCCAGTCCGGGGCCTATCTGATTTCGAGGCCGCTTCTTCTTGTGACAGTAGGCCTTCCCAAGGGCAATGTGAAGAAATTCATCGATTTCATGCTTTCGAAGGAAGGACAGGACATTGTCAACAAGAATTTCGTTCCTGTAAGAAAATAACGGGGGACAGGATCGAAGGCAGCGCCTGTTCCAAAGGAGAGAAAAGATGAGAAAGCTCTTAAAGATTCCGGCATTCATCGGGAACATGAAACTCCGTCCAAAACTGTTTCTCATCAGCGCGATCGTTTTTGTCGGTTTCGTATCATCGACGGTGATGGGTATATACATCATGAATCAGGTAAGGATCGGAAGCAACCTCTACAAGACGATCCAGAACCGTAAGACATCCCTCGAGGGCATGGCGCTGCTCAAGTCTGACCTGAACCAGATTCGCGGCGAATTTGCAGTCTTGATCACCGAGACGGACAAGGATAAGATGGATCAGATCCAGACGAGGATAGGTGCTCTCAAGACGGAGATCGAGACCAATTTCAAGGAGACCCTTGCAATGATGGACAGCGAGGAGAGGAAGATCGCCCTTCAGGACGCCTATGCGACGTGGGGCGAGTTTGTAGCGACCGCCGACAGCGAATTCACTCCCGCCATCCAGAAAGGGGACAGGGCCCTTGCAAAGGAGCTGGCGACAGGAATTCAGAAGCTGAGGTACGAGCGGTTTATCGAACAGGTAGGAGGTATAGCCGATACGCTGAAACTCGAGATAGGCGAACTCGAAGAGAGCGCTGGCAAAACGATAGGAAGGAAGGTCATGTTCAGTGCCGTTGTTAACGGGGTTCTGTTTATCATCATACTGGGTTCCACGTTCTTCCTGGCCAGGTCGATCACAGCCCGCATTCTAAGGCTGAAGAGGTTTGCGAATGTAATTGCGCAGGGAGACCTTTCTGTTGCGGAAAGTGACATAGGGGAAGCCAAGGATGGCGACGAGATTGAGGAACTTGAACATTCCTTGAGCGAGATGGGCTACAAGTTCAGGGAAGCGATAAAGCAGGCATTCAGCTCCACTTGCATGGTGGCCGTCGCATCGGACAAGGTCATGAAGAGTTCGAGTCAGCTTTCGCAGTCCTCGCAGGAGGAGGCGTCTGCGACTGAGGAGACGACTACTTCCACGGAGGAGATGGCGGCATCGATAGCGCAGGTGGCGAAGAATGCGGAGGCCCTTGCGGCGAACGTGGAGGAGACATCTGCAACGATAAACCAGATGGCTGCGTCCATCGAGCAGGTCGGCAGGAACACTGACGTAATGGCCGCCTCGGTGGAGCAGACATCAGCTACCATTGAGCAGATGATCGCATCGATAGAGCAGTCCTCCAAGAGCACTTCTGCCATGACCGAGGCGGTAAGCGAGACCTCGATGACCGTGGAGAACCTTCTGTCGTCGGTGGAACAGATATCGAAGAATGCCGAGTCCCTCAAACATATGGTGACCGAGACATCGAGCACCATAGAGGAGATGATGCGCACGGTGCAGGAGGTGGCAGGGAGGATCGAGAGCGCAAACAGGCTCAGCCAGGACGCCTTCAGGGATGCGGATGAAGGGGGCAAGGCGATCTATCAGAGCATCGAGAGTCTCCAGAACATAGGGAGGACCACTGAAAAGACGATGGCATTGATACAGAACCTTGGGAAGCGCTCAGAGGAGATAGGCACGATCGTGGAGGTTATAGACGAGATAGCGGACCAAACTAACCTTCTCGCCCTTAACGCGGCCATTGAGGCGGCGAGGGCTGGGGATGCTGGCAGGGGGTTTGCCGTTGTGGCCGAGGAGATAAGGAAGCTGGCCGAGCGTTCGATGGAAGCGACGAAGGAGATCGGGGGGGTTATAAAGCAGGTTCAGGAGGAGACCTCAACAGCCGTGAAGGCGACGGAGGAGACTTACCGCGAGGGCAAGGGCGGGATGGCCCTTGCCGCCAGCAGCAGGGATGCCTTCAACAGCATAATCGCCACGGTAAAAGGCACTTCAGAGATCATGGAGGAGATTGCGAAGTCGGCCTCTGAGCTTAGCAAGGCCACGGGGCAGGTGATGAAGTACATTGTAGATATGAACGCCTCCTCGGAAGAGGTTGCCGGGGCGGTAAGGGCGCAGGCGGACAGCACCGGTGCGATACGGAACCTCATTGACAGGATGAACAGGCAGGTGAAGGAAGTGAACATCGCGACAAAGGAGCAGGCTGCCGGGGGGAGGCAGATCCGGGAGACGGTGGAGCGGATGAAGGCAGCGGTTCATGAGGTAGGCACGGCGGTGAAGGAGCAGGTGAGCGGCGCAAAGCAGATCGTGCAGTCTGTAGAGATCATGAATACCATGACTCAGGACGTTGCGAACGCCACGGCCGAGCAGAAGTCCGGCGGAGAAACCATTGTTAGGGCTATGGAGAGGATGAGCCATATTGCAGGGGAAAACCTTAGGCTTTCGACTGACCTCCGGAGCTCCTCTGAGGACACCATGTTCCAGATAGAGAACCTGCAGTACTCCCTGAGCGGTTTCAGGTTCCACTCAAACGGCAACCAGAGGTGCTGGGAGATCACGAAGTGCCCTGACACCTCGAGACAGAAGTGTCCTGCATACATGGCGGAGGAGGACCGTTGCTGGCTCATAACGGGAACGTGGTGCAGGGGAGCGCAGCAGGGCGATTTCAAGGATAAGCTCCGCCACTGCATGACCTGCGAGGCGTTCAGGATTATACAGGGACTTACGGTATAAGGTTATGCGGGGGATTCAAGAGCTGCTTAAGGAAATGACCAGCGCCGATTGGTGGGTCAGGGACAACGCCGTGAGAGAGCTGCTGGGCTTTCCTGTGGAATCCTATTTGCCGTTCCTTGAAAATGCCCTGAGGAATCATGAGGATGCCAATCTCAGGAATGCATCGATGGACTGCTACAGGGCGCTGGAGGGCAGGGCGCTTCCCTCCCTTTTCAACCTTATAAGGGATGACGATCCTGAGGTGAGGCTTTTTGCTGCCAATCTAATGGGTGACATCGGCGACATCAAGGCTATACCTCCGCTCATAGCCTCCATGAAGGACCCCGATGTTAATGTGAGGGTTGCCAGCGCGGAGGCCCTCGGAAAGATAGGCGATCCAAGCGCAGTCAATCCGTTGAGGGAGGTTTTGAGTGACGAACCATGGGTCACGATGGCTGCGATAAAGGCAATGGGCGACATAGGGGGCCAGAGCGCGCTGGATGTCCTCTATGGATGCTTGGAAAAGGAGGAATACCGGGGAATCGCCTTCGAGGCCATAGAGAAGGCAGGAGACGAAAGGGCTATACAGCGCCTGACCCCTTTTGCCGACAGGGATGACCTTAAGGAGTTCGCTCTGAAGGCAATAATTGCCATAGCAGAAAGGATTGGCATAAGACTGGCTCCTGAGTATTTCGTCAGTATGATCGCTTTGCTTTTGGATCTTCTGCGATCACCCCATCCCGACATACGGAGAGCCGCCCTTATCGCCCTGTCATGGTCCGGCGATCCGAGAGGGCTTCCATATCTCATAGATGCCCTCAAGGATGAGGAGATTCAGGAATACGCCATAAGCGGACTCGTAACTATTGGAGAACAGGGGGCTCCTGAGATAATCGCTGCACTGAAGGATATGGCCCAGCCCCAGCGGTACGTGCTTGCAAGAATACTGTCTTTAATAGGCGAGCATATGGCGCTTATTCAATTTTCTGAAGACAGCGACGCGGAGGTCCGGGTTGAGGTGGCTCTCGCCCTGGGACGTATTCATTCTGCGAGGGCGGAGGAGATACTTTCCGGGATGCTTCAGGACCCTGATGATGAAGTCAGGCTCGCTGCAGAAAGGGCTCTCGAAGGTATGGGGAAGGTGATCTGATTGAACGACCCTGCGACCGGCAGCCGGAAGGACATTCCCATGACTGAGGAGGAGTTTTCCCTTTTCAGGAGGCTTGTGGAGGGCGAATTCGGCATCGTTATAAAAGGAGACAAGCGTTTAACGCTTCATACGAAGCTTGCCCACAGGCTCCAGATACTCGGGCTCGCCTCATATACGGACTACTACAGTCTTATCATGTCCCAGGCATCCAGGGATGAGCTTTATTCCTTTATCGCACACATAACCAACAACGAGACGTACTTCCAGAGGGAGACAGCGAAGATGGGCATATTCGGCAGGCTCCTGAACGAGATAAAGAGGGCCAAGCAGAAGAAGGGCCTGAACAGGATCACTGTCCTTTCCGCAGGATGTTCAAGCGGCGAAGAGGCATACACGCTGAATATCATGTTAATGGAGAGCGGTCTTTTTACATGGGGCTGGGAGGTGAAGGTCATAGGCATCGATGTAAACAGAAATGCGCTCAGGAAGGCCGAGAAGGCATCGTACACAAAAAACTCCTTCAGGTTGCTGAACGGAAACGAAGAATTCGCAAGGAAGTATTTCGAGCTCAAGGACGGCGTCTATGTCCTGAAAGGCCCCTATCGTTCAAGCGTGGAATTCAGACACGGCAACCTCCTGGACACCCGTGCCTTCGACGGCATAGGGCCGGTCGATGTTATCTTTTGCAGGAACGTGTTCATCTATATGAACGACCGTGCAATAAGGCGTGTTGCCGAGAATTTCCACAGGCATCTCGCAGACGAAGGTTACCTCTTCATCGGCTCTTCCGAGAGCCTTCTGAACAAGACGAACCTCTTTATTACCGAACACAGGGAAGGGAATATCCTGTACCGTAAGAACCCGTCTCTGCATACTGCAAGGTAAGTCATGCCCCTGAATCGCCGGAAAAGGGTGCTGATCATCGATGACTCCCCCTTCGTGCGCAAGGCCCTTTTGAGGGTATTCGAATCCGAGCCTTCAATCACCGTTGTCGGGGCGGCACGAAACGGAAAGGAGGGGGTGGAGAAGGTACTCTCACTGAAGCCGGATGTCGTGACCCTTGATATCATGATGCCCGTGATGGACGGCCTTGAAACGCTGAAGGTGATCATGGAACGCTGTCCTGTCCCGGTACTCATCCTTTCCCAGTTCACGCATGAGGGGGCTGAACTTACGCTAAAAGCACTCCAGATGGGCGCCATGGATTTCGTGGACAAATCCACCAGGGGACCCATGGACTTTATTGCGCTGTCTACCGAGATAATATCGAAGGTGAAGGCGATTTCCGGCGGCAGACCGAAAAGGGTTATCTATGAGGAGGGGGCGGTGTCGGGATACAGCCCACGCGGGGTTGTGGACGTCGTCGCCATAGGTGCGTCGACGGGAGGGCCTCCTGCCCTGCAGATGATCCTTCAGAAGTTCCCCGGTGAGATAGGATTCGGGGTCCTTGTTGTCCAGCATATGCCGAAGGGCTTCACCGCCGCCCTCGCGGAGAGACTCGACAGGATTTGTTCGATCCGGGTGAAAGAGGCAGAGGACGGCGACAGGATAGAGCCAGGTCTTGCCCTGATTGCGCCCTCAGGTCTCCACATGAAAGTGAAAAAAGCTGGAACCCAGAGGTCGGAAGTCAGAAGCCATGTGAAACTCGATGCCGAGCCTGCGAACCTGATTCACAGACCTTCCGTCGACGTGCTTTTTCACTCTGTGGCCGAGTCATACGGTAGCCGTTCGATGGGGGTGATCCTGACCGGCATGGGATCTGACGGGGCAAAAGGGCTGAAGGCTATTAAGGACAGAGGAGGCATCGCTCTAGTGCAGGACGAGGCAACATCAGTCATATTCGGAATGCCGAAGGTGGCGATACAGGAGGATGCCGCAGATGATGTCGTGCCGATTACCGGCATGGCAGAGGAGATACTGAAGAGGGCATAGACATTGGCCCTCAAAGTCTGAGGATGACGGTTGCGGTTGTTCCCCTTCCTTGTTCGCTCTCTATGCTGATACTTCCGCCGTGGTCCTCGACGATCTTCCGGCATATCGGAAGGCCGAGTCCTGTGCCCTCCCGCTTGGTTGTGAAGAAGGGATCAAAGATCCTCTCCATATCCGCCTTTTTGATTCCCGCACCGTCGTCTTTCAGGGAAATGACAAACTCCCGGCCGGTCTTATTAGCCAGGATTTCAAGTCTCCTGCTGCCGGCTCCCAGGGAGTTATTTATGAGATTAAGGAAGACCTGGATCAGCTTGTCCTTGTCGGCTCTCACCACCGCAGCAGAAGGGACATGAACGGATAGCGCCACATTCTTGTCCTTTGCCCTTAAATACGCCCTGAGTTCTTCCACGAGCAGTCCGATGTCCACATCGACGAGAGCAAGGCGTGAAGGTTTGCTGTAGAGGAGAAGTTCCTCCATGAGGTTATTCATACGGTAAGCTTCCTTAAGCAGAGCCTGTATAAGGGGCTGATGCTGAGGCGATTCGATCTCCTTTCCCAGTATTTGAGTGATTGACTGGATGGCGAAAAGCGGGTTTCTCACCTCATGGGCTACGCCCGAGATGATCTTTCCCATGGTCTCAAAATGCTGTTTTTTCCTCAGTTCCGCCTGAAGCTGCTTAATCTCAGTGAGATCTCGGAAGACCACGATTATACCCTTTTCCTCCCCGTTCTTGTCCAAAAGGAGGGAGTTTGCAAACCCGATAGGTCGCGCCTCTCCGCTTCTCAGGGTTACAGAAACCTCTTTGCTCGGGTTTGAACCGAGACTCAGCATCTCACTCGTCTCAGGGTATAAATCAACAAGATTCAAACCCTGGCTGACCGTCCCCAAATCCAGGATATCGATGCCTGCCTGGTTTATCCTGACGATCTCGCCCTTCTTGTCGAGTACCATCACCCCGCTCACGGTGCTGTTGAAGATGGCCTCGGAGAACTCCTTCTGATACTTAAGTTCCTCATAGACGCGAGCTGTATTGATAGCCGAGGCTGCCTGGCTCGCAAAGAGCGTGATTATCGCTTTTTCGGAGTCGGTCATGAAGAAGTCGTTTTTCTTGAAGAGGGCGAGACAGCCGATGGCGGCGAACTTGCCCTTTAAGGGGATGAACGCCGCATACATAAACCCGTTGGAATCGATGAAATCCTTGAGACAATGAACTTCGGCCGTTCGTATGGTCTCCAAAGGCCTGCCTTCCGCTATCGCCCTCCCGACAAAGCTGTCCTCAATCGCGATAACGGGCGGAACAAGGCTCGTGTCGGGAATAGATGAATCCTGGAGACAAAGCACCCTTTCGTCTTTTACGAGCCATAAGACCGATGCATCCGCATTTGCAAAGGATGCGGCCACAGAAACGATGGAGGCGCCCAGTTCCTGAAGATGAAGGGACTTGATGCTCTCGGTCGATATATCGTGGAGCCGTATGAGGTTCTGAATGTCCTTCTTTTTTTCATCGATGAGCCTGTAGTTCTCGATGCCGGACTCGATCTCCGCAGCGAGGATCTCGAGAGAATGGAGCGAGCTCTTGCCTATATCCTTTGTGCTGCCTGCTATAAGGGCGCCCTGGAGAGGGAAAGCATCACAATGGAGGCAGCCGTATATCTTCTCCTTTCCCCTTACCGAATGGGGACTCCTGCAGAAGGTGCCTTCGATGAGCCAGCACCTCTCATCGGGATGGTTGAAGGCAGGGCAGCCGGTATAGGGGCAGAAGTTTATGTCCCTGCACTTCTTCTTCTGGTGGGAGGTGAGGGGGATTATAGCAAGATTTCCCTGGGGATAGGAGATCCCCACATCTTCCGCCCGTTTGACAGCAGGCCTTGCCTCGCGCAGGATTCTCACAAACGGATAATCATCCGCAAGGCTGATACCGGAAGCACAGAAGGTCTCGGGCAGCCCATGATTGTATTCACGCCGGATCAGGCCCGTCTCTTTGTCCACAAGGCAGAGGGTGCAGAAGGAATAACCCAGATCCTCTGTGACCGGAGTGAGAAACTTCATGATGAGTTCCTTCAGAGTAATATCTCCCCTTAAGACGTCTTTGGAAAGCTCCGCGATCACCCTGAGCTCCCTTGTCTTTCTGTTCACCGCATCCTCAAGCCCTTTTTGAGCGGATTGGATATTCTCAGCCATCTGGTTGAAGGAGATGGCAAGCGTGCCGAGTTCGTCATTTCTCTCCATTCTGATCCGGTGGCTCAGGTCGCCATCCCTTATCCTCACCGCTCCGTTCCTCAAGGCTGTGAGGGGGTTCAACACCATCCCTCTTAGGACGATTACAAGCGCAGAGCCGCCGAGCAATGCAACGAAAACGGCGAATACCGCCATGTGCCTGGCGGTGGCGTCAACCTCCCTCCTCACTTTCTCCGTCGAGATCTTTATCGCCACAATGCCGCGCAGAGTGTCGCCGGCGTTGTGACACCCATGGCACTCCCTTTCATTGAGGAGGGGCTTCAGGAAGATGAGATGGCCGTTGGATGTGAGGGAGGTCTCCTCCAGGGACTCCAACAGGCCAGCGGGTATACGGTACTCCATATCGCCGTATGCGAGAGAGCCGTCGTTCCGGAAGACCGAAGCCTGCACGCCCTCCATGGCATTGTGGCTGCTCAGCATACGCCGCACAATTGCAGGGTCTTTTTCAAGCATCGCTTCCTTCAGGCTGCGCGTGACCGAGTCGGCGAGGAGAGAAGAGGTCTCCTGATTGAATTCCATGAGTACCTTTCTTTCCCTTCTCACGACAAGAAAGGTAAGAATGCCGCCGGCGAGTATCACGCCAATCAGGAGAAGACCGAGCAGGCGTGTGCCAAGTCTTGAACTAAATGCCGTTACCACCCCAGACCGCCGTCCCCTTTTTCGGGTGGCCGCCCCAAAAAAGCGTTGCCCGAATAGTTCCGGAAAATATTTATCTCTTTTTTCCTATAATGTCATTAACCCATGAAAAGGCTGCGGCCGTTGTCGGAAAGCCGACTGTGTTTATAAGCATGGCGATTGCATGATATATCTCATCCTTTGAGGCCCCGGACTCGATTGCCCTCCTTGCATGGGAGTGAACCCCGCCCTCCGACCGCAGAGCGACACAGGCGGCGAGTTGAATAAGATTGCCCGTCTTGGCATCAATAGGGCCGGCCTCTTTTGAGATTCTTCCCACCTCTTCGTGCGCCCTCATCAGGCCGGGGAACTTCTTCTGGATATTTACGTAATTCTTTGGATACTTCGTCATACAGCACCTCCTCAAATTCAGCGCATAGCGTGTAGCGCATGTTTTCCCTTCCTAAACGCTGAACGCTTCACGCTATTCGCTATTTAATAGTGTTTCTTCAGTTCGAAGAGCACCTGCTTCGCCACGCTTTTCAGTGTCTCGAAGACGCCCTGCCCGGTCATCGCCACAGCCTCAAAGGACGGTATTCCGTTGGGGTTGAGAATGGCGTTCATCTGCTCCAGGGGGGCGGCATTCGGCAGGTCTCTCTTATTGTGCTGAATAGTGAAGGGCAGCTTCTCAAGCTCATAACCCTGCTCGGCGAGATTTATCCTCAGGTCTTCGAGGCTTTCCATATTCGCCTCCATCCGCTCTATCTGGGAATCGGCCACAAAGACAACGCCGTCAACGCCCTTGAGA
Source organism: uncultured Nitrospiraceae bacterium (assembly GCA_964475485.1). Classification (GTDB taxonomy): domain Bacteria; phylum Nitrospirota; class Thermodesulfovibrionia; order Thermodesulfovibrionales; family UBA9159; genus CAYYWY01. The sequence goes on from CAYYWY010000014.1 coordinate 47,727, forward strand.
ATCAGTTTTCTGCTTGCGGCATAAAAGACCTGGCCTGGTACCGTATAAAGGTGGAACCTGACCCTGAATCCCTTGATGTCTCCGAGAGCCAAAGGGAGAAAGTCGAAGAAGAGGGTCCTTTCGGTCTCGGTGGCGAGGGAGATGAGCTTGCCTTTCTGCTCGGGGTTCGTCTTTCTGTAGATGTACTGGAGGTTGGTCGTCTTTCCGCAGAGCCCCGGCCCGTAATAGACGATCTTGCAGTTTATCTCGCGGGAAGAATAATTTATGAAAGACACGCAAACCTACCTGAAAAGGTTGTCGATATCCTCATCGCTTATCTCTGCAAAAGGCGACTCGTCCAGTCTTCCCTCGGCCTTTTCCTTCTCCGCCTTTGATGCAATCTCATCGAATATCCTCGCGAGGGCCTCTGAAGCCTTCTTCACTCTCAATCTCACGAGGCCCAGGGAAGACCGCTGGTCGAATATCACCACGAGAATGACCCTCTGACCGATTAGAGATATGTGGATATTGTCCTTTTCCCCTTCGTGAAACAGGATAGTGAACTCCTTCTCGCCGAGAAGCCGTGCGATGCCGCCTGTGGCGGCTATATTCCCCGCTGTGAGGGACGCAAGGGCTGTCGTGTCTATATTGTGGGTGTTACCGGCAGAGGCGATGAGCTGGCCGTTCTTGTCCACGAGGAAAAGAACCTTTGCATTGGCCTGCTGATAGAGCTTCTGGAGTTCTCCGTCGATGCGCCTGAACTCCTCTTCATACATCACGAGGTCGAACTCAGCCATACCACCTCTCAGCCGTCATAGACAAAAATAGCACATTATGATTTTAATATCAACACCTTTGCCCGTCGGCCGTCCCGAAAAACCCTCATATTGCCAGCTGAATAGAAAGTTAATCCCGATCCAGCACCTATTCCTCTATGTAAACAACGAAAGCCTTTGGATTACCCGATCCCAAGCCGGAAAACGACAACGCCGGCGTCAATATCTCAGGCGAGAGTCTATTCGGGCTTTCCGGGCTCGGCCGTCCCAGCTTCTCTCTTCAGCCTCTCCCACTCCCTGTCCACTTCTTCCTGAAAACGTTTCAGGAGCGATTCATTGCCGGGCGCAAACATATGTTTGAATCTTCCCTGAGGCTTGAGGAACTCCTCCACAGGTTTCTTCTCTTTCGGGAAGTGGTTGATCTTTGTAACGCCGTTCTCGACTTCATAAAGAGGCCAGTAGCACGTATCCACCGCAATCCTGCTCAGGAGTACCGCATCGTCAGTGCGGGACCTCCAGCCCCTGTTGCACGGCGAGATGACGTTGATGAAAGCCGGTCCATCAGTCTCCAGGGCCTTCTTGAATTTTGTGATGGCGTCCCTCCAGTGGGCGGGTGATGCCTGCGCCACATAAGGGATTCCGTGGGCGGCCATTATCCGGGTGAGATTCTTCCTGGGCTGCATCTTTCCCTTTGACACGCTGCCGACAGGGGACGTCGTGGTATCTGTCCCGGCTGGGGTAGCGCTGGAACGCTGAATGCCGGTGTTCATGTAGGCGCCGTTGTCGTAGCAGATGTAAAGCATGTTGTGGCCCCGTTCCATGGCCCCTGAAAGACTCTGCAGGCCGATATCATAGGTGCCGCCATCGCCGCCGAAGGCGACGAACTTTATCTCCCCCTTGATTTTGCCCTTCTTCTTCAGAGCGCGATACATCGTCTCCGTGCCTGCTACGGTGGCAGCGGCATTCTCAAACGCGCTATGGATCCAGGAGTTCTTCCAGGCGGTGTAATGGGACACCGCGCTGCATACCTCGAGGCAACCTGTTGCATTGGAAAGGACAAGGGGATAATCCGAGGCAAGGAAGAGTTGTTTCACGATAATGGGAGCGCCGCATCCCGAGCACATCCTGTGTCCGTGGGTGAACTGCGCCTCCTTTTTCGAAAGCTCTTTGAGCGTCAGTTGTGTGGACATGTTATTCCCTCACTCCTATGTATTCTTTGAATGTTTTCACCGTTCCGCCCTTTGCGATATCGGCCAGTTCCGAGAGCACCTGCTCGGCGTGCTCTGGGAGGAAATCCCTTCCTCCCAGCCCGTATATTTTATTGATGAGCACTGGTCTTTTGCCGTTCATCATGAAGGCTGATGCGACCTCCATATACATTGGGCCGAATCCGCCGAAGGAGTCGGCCCTGTCCATCACACATATTGCCCTGGCGTTTTTCAGGGCACCGGCCACTTCGCCGTAAGGGAACGGCCTGAAGAGCCTTGGCTTCAGAAGCCCCGCCTTGACGCCCCTTTCCCTGAAATCATCCACAACGTCCTTTGCAGTGCCGGCTGCTGAGTTGAGAATCACGAGGGCGATGTCAGCGTCGTCGAGCCTGTATGCCTCGAACAGACCGTATCTGCGGCCTGAAATCCTTTCGAAGCCGGCTGCAACATCGAGGACAACCTTGCTCACCTTTGTCATCACCTCATGCTGCGCCCTCTTGTATTCCATGTAATAGTCGGGGAGTATAAGGGGGCCGTACGTCACAGGACGTTCAGGGTCGAGGAGCGGATTGACGGCCGTGAATTCCCCGACAAAGTTCTTCACATCTTCGTCTTCGAGGTACTCGACCCTGCCTATGGAATGACTTATAATAAAGCCGTCAAGGCAGACCATCGCGGGAAGTCTTATGTCCATGTGCTCGGCTATCCTGAATGCCTGGATGGTATTGTCGTATGCCTCCTGCCCGTTCTCGGACCATAGCTGTATCCAGCCCGAGTCCCTTGCTCCCATTCCGTCCGAGTGATCCCCGTGAATGTTGAGGGGGGCTGAGAGGGCCCTGTTCACCAGGGGCATAACAATGGGCAGTCTCATGCCCGCAGCGATAAAGAGCATCTCCCACATCAGGGCGAGCCCCTGTGAAGAAGTTGTAGTAATCACCCTTCCACCACCCGCAGAGGCGCCGATGCACGCACTCATAGAACTGTGCTCGCTTTCGGTGAGCACTACCTCCGTGTCCACCTTCCCGTCGGCAGCAAAACTCGTGAATCTCTGCATGATTTCCGTGGAGGGTGTTATGGGGAAGGCAGCGCAGACGTCGGGGTTCACCTGTCTGAGGGCATTGGCGACCGCTTCATTTCCTGAAACAGCAACTATCTTTGCCATTTACCTGCCCTCCTCTTCCATCACAATCGCCTTTTTCCCTTTCTTGCCAGGGCATTCCAGGGCACAGATCCCGCACCCCTTGCAGTAATCGTAATCGAATTCCTCCCTCTTGCCGTCCTTTGCCTTTATCGCCATGTCCGGGCAGTACATCCAGCAGAACATGCACTGGATGCAGTTATCGGGTATCCACACCGGCCTGAACGTCCTCCATGAACCTGTCTTAAACTCCGCCGCGCTTCCGGGCTCGGTGAGCACAGCCCCGGGCGGCAGATCCTTCCAGCCCCTTGGTTTCATCCTTCCTTTACCTCCTCATAACCCCTCTTCGTCGCCTCGAGATTACCGTCAATTATCTTCTGTGAAAACTTCTTACCGAAACTTCTTCTCACATCCTCAAGCAGGGAATCAAGGGCAACGATGCCGGTCACCTTCGAGACAGCGCCGAGCATCGGCGCATTGGGAAGAGCCCTGCCGAAACACTCAATGGCTATCTTCGTGGCGTCAACAGTATATACCTTCTGTCCCGGCGCCAGGCCGAGCTTCTTTCTTATCTCTGACGGTTCCTTAGAGGTATTCACGATAAATATCGCATCCTCTCTGGCGCCTTCCGTCACATTTACTCCGTCAAGAAGTGTTGCATCCGCAACGGCAACCACATTGGGACGGAGAACAGGACAGTGCATGCGAAGCTCCTTGCTGCTCACCCTGTTGTAAGCCCTCAGCGGGGCGCCTGAACGCTCCGGACCATATTCGGGAAAAGCCTGGACGTACCGCCCGCCGCTAAGACATGCATCTGCAAGAACCTTTGCAGCCGTGACCGTACCCTGTCCTCCCCTGCCGTGCCAGCGTATTTCAAGTGTCTCTGCCATCTCTACCCTCCGAAAGGTTTTGGATGTTTATTTTAGCAACCGTGCCTTTCTTTTTCAACAGAATTTTGATTTTTTATTATAAAATAAAAAGACATGCTTTTTCTGTAGGGATGTAAATCCCTACAGGTGATTCAATTAAGATATGAGAATGACGAAAAAGACGGCGCTGCACCTTTTGAAGAACTCAGATCTCCTTGACTTGGGTGCGATGGCCGATTCAATCAGGAAAGAGTTCCATTCCGGAGGAGTCGTCACCTTCGTAGTGGACAGGAATATCAATTACACAAACGTCTGTATCAATAGATGCAGGTTTTGCGCTTTCTACCGCGACCCCGGCAGTCCCGACGCGTATCTCCTTACGAGGGAGGAGCTTTCGAGAAAGATCGAGGAGACGCTGGAACAGGGGGGTACCCAGATACTTCTCCAGGGAGGTCTCCACCCGGGACTGGATATCGGATATTATATCGAGATGCTTGAAGATATAAAGAAGAGGTATTGCATCAATGTTCACGGGTTTTCGCCGCCTGAGATATCCTATCTCGCAGCAAGGCACGACCTCACCATCAGGGAAACCCTGAAGATATTGAGGGACGCAGGACTTGATTCCATTCCCGGCGGGGGCGCCGAGATTCTTTCCGACAGGGTCAGGAAGGTGCTGAGCCCTAAGAAGATCAGGACCGCGGAATGGTTGAAAGTTATGGAGGAAGCCCATCACATGGGTATGAGGACCACTGCGACAATGATGTTCGGAAGCGTTGAAGAGCCTGAGGATATCATTGAGCATCTGGATCACCTGCGGACTCTCCAGGATAGGACCGGCGGCTTTACCGCGTTTATCCCGTGGTCTTTTCAGCCAAAGAATACGGAGTTAAGTCGCAAGCTGCAAGCTGCAAGTTGCAAGTCTAAAAACTTGAAACTTGAAACTTGGAACTTAAATTTTTATGCTGCCACCGCTGTGGAGTATCTCAGGGTGCTTGCCCTGTCGAGGATATTCCTCGACAACATAAGGAATATCCAGGCATCGTGGGTGACACAGGGACTGAAAGTTGCACAGGTTGCGCTGAGGTTCGGGGCAAATGACTTTGGCTCCACCATGATCGAAGAGAACGTCGTAGCCGCGGCCGGAGTCAGCTACCGGGTTTCGAAGGCCGATATCATAGATGCCATCAGGGGCGCAGGTTTTATGCCTGCACAGAGGGACACTTACTATAATATCCTGAGGGAATTCTAGATTTCCCTCAACACCTTTTAAATTATAAATAAATTAAGAAAGGGGTTAGGAAGTTCCCAAATCCAGCGGTAAGAAATGTCATTGCGGGCGCCATGCCTGCCGGCAGGCAGGAAACGAAACAATCTCGCCTTTCTTAATGAGATTGCCACGCACCCGTCGGGTGCTCGCAATGGCCGTCCCGGCAGCGTGCTGGTTCTGTTATCACTGGATCTGGGAAGTTGTTAACAACAGGAGGAACAGGAGGTCTCATGCCTGACACACTATACGACGTAATCATCATCGGCGGCGGGCCGGCCGGCCTCAGCGCCGCCCAGTATGCGGCGCGGTCCAATCTCAGGACCGTCGTCATCGATAAGTCTTCTACTGCAGGCGCACTTGCCTTCGCCAACAGGATAGAGAATTATCCGGGGCTCCCTGAGCCGGTCACAGGCAAGGAACTTCTCGACATCTTCAGGAGGCAGGCCGTCGCCTTTGGCGCTGAATATGTGGAAAAGCAGGTGGTGGGCGTAAAATTGGAAGGTGAAGAAAAAGAGGTTTTCGCCATGGATGAGACGTACCGTGGGAAGACCGTCATCATCGCCACGGGGGCAATGGGGAGGAAACCCGCAATCAGGGGTGAGCGGGAGTTTCTCGGCAGGGGGGTGAGTTACTGCGCCATATGCGATGCCGCGTTCTACCGTGGAAAGACGGTCTGCGTTATCGGCGATTCCGAAGAGGCTGTGAAGGAGGCCGGGCTTCTCACCAGGTTCGCCGAGACCGTATACCTTGTCTCTCCTTCCCGCAAACTCAAAGTGGAGGATGATTTTCCCGCATTGAAGATACAGAACCTGAAGGTCATGGCCGGTAAGAGCGTCACGGCCATTGAAGGCGACGAAGTCGTGGAGAGGATAAGGATGATGGACATCGAACACAAAGAGGAGCAGGTTCTGGAAATTTCCGGCGTTTTTGTGTATCTCTACGGCAGCAAGCCGGTCGTCGATTTCCTCGGAGGGGCGATTGAACTGAGCGAGGATGAATGCATCGTCTCGAACAAGATGATGGAGACTTCGATCCCCGGGGTTTTCTGTGCCGGGGACGTTGTCTGCACAGAGGTGAGACAGGTAGTAATCGCCGCTTCGCACGGCTGCATCTCAGCGCTCTCAGCGGAGAAGTACATCCATCACAGGAAGAAGCGGAAATACGACTGGGGTTGAGAGGATGGAATCTAATGCACGTATTTCTGGAGGCTCTTCAATACCTCTATGTGCAGCCTTTCGGACGGTATGAACCTGAATTCTACCCAACCGGCCTCGCCCTCCTGAGGCTGCACAGGCACGACACTGGCTGCAAAGTATCTCCCGTACTCACTCTTCAGTTCCGGTGAAGCCCTGTAAAGAGAATCGAGGATCAGTTCGGATCTGTGCTGCAGGTCGATCCTTCTCCTTTCGTTCAGGCCGGTATCGGCCGACAGAGGAAGAGGCGAAATTATCAGGATGAAATCCACGTAGTCCCTCATATCCGGGTCTTTCAGGACCGAGACGAAGACACGGCCTAACTTCTTCAGGGCGGCGGTGTCGTATGTTCCACTAACTTCTGAAGCGATAAGAGATCTGTCCACGAAGATCGAGCTTGTCGTGAACCTTATCCCTGTCGCTCCTTCAACCCCGAACTCCCCCGAGATAAGATGCTTTATGTTTTTCGCAAAGGCAACTCTCGGAGTTGAGATGGCAAGGGCAGGTTCGAGAAACCTCTGAATCTTCACCGCCCGGTAATAAAGGACGGCGCTGAGAAGCAATATACCGATAAGGGTCAGGCTCAGGATTGGGCCGGGGAGCTGAAAGAATTTCCTGACGGATTCCCGTTCCATCATATCTTAGCCTCGAGGAGTTTCAGGTTCTTAATCACGGAGTCAAAATCCTTTTCCGTAATGGTCGCTGGATGGTGGATCGCCTTGTTCCTCAGCCTGAGGAGCTGGATAAACATATCCTTCTTAACGGGGCTGATGCGGCGGGCGCGTTCAAGGGCATGGAGACAGTCGTAAAGTCCCGGGGAATGCCTTCCAACCAGTTTGCGGGTGAAGGTCTTGAGCCGCGTTTCGATCTGGTGTCCGAGAAGAAGAGAGGCCACGACTTTTTCCCCTTTCTGGTAGAACTCAAGTGTGTATTCAGGGGAGAGATTGCCCTTGAAGATATTGATGTTTTCGCCTGATTCAAATTCCCCCGGCGCGAGGTTCTGGATCTTCTGGTAGACCTCGAGGCATTTGTCCAACTCGTCCCTGTCCAAATATGATTCGGCAAGAAGGAAGAGATCCCTCAGTTTGTCTGAAACATCCTTCTGTTTGAAGGTAAAGGAATACGCCCTGCGCATGGCCTCGGTCTTGTTGTCCTTCTTGTCCAGGACGTCGAAATGCCGTGCCCAGCGCTTTCCCTTCAGGACATTGTCCTTGGTGAAGTGAAACAACCGTTCCGTGACTTCGGTCTTGTCCAGTTTGCCGCTAATCACGATAATGTTAAGGGTGGGATAAGTTTCGAATAAATCGGGCAGGGCCTCGATTCCTTCGCTCATGCGGTCGAACTCTATGTCCAGCGTCAGCAGGTCTATGCTCTTTTCCCGGAGGATGTCCTGTGCCTGCTTTATGCTCACGGCGTCGTAAAAACGCAGGTCCGGTTCTTCGGAACCGAGGGCAAGCTGGAACTCAAGCTTCAGGAGTTCTCTGTCCTCGTGGTCGTCGTCCGCAATGAGGATTCTAAACATAGAGAGTTTCTTCCACAAACGGAAGATTGATGATTATCTCCGTGCCGTTTCCGGGAGCGGTATACTCCCTGCCCACCCTGATCTTCCCGGCGTGGAGTCCTATCACGTATTTTGCAAAATATAGCCCCTGTCCCCATCCCTCACCGCTGCCCTTGCCCTTGTAAAAGCACTGATCAGCCTGCTGTTCGTCCATCCCGGTTCCTTCGTCCCGTAAAGAAAAAGAGACGTAACGTCGCACGCCGTCCATATCCATCGAGCATGAGGCTGTGATGCGCGCCCGAGCCTGTTCTGGTTTCTTATACTTGATGGCGTTGTCTATGAGGTTCTCAAGGACGGTTCTGAGAAGCACCCTCGATGCAAAAATCGCCGGAGGGGGCGTGTCGCCGGCAAAGGTGATCTCGGCCAAGTCGCTGTACTGGTCAGCAAGCCTCAAGAGCATTTCCCGCAGGTCGACCATCGCAAAATCGATGAGTCCGGCCTCGCGTTCGTCCGAGATCTTCTTGAATATCTCGATGTCTGCAAAAAGCTTGTTGAAATTACTGTCGATGCGGCCCTTCACGTCAGTTGGCAGGTCATGAAGGAGGTCGATACGCCGCTTTATCCTCCCGAGGTTGTTTTTGAATTCATGCCCGATGGTGGCTGAGATATAACGGATAAACTCATTGCGCCGTGCGATCTCCTGGTTCTTCAAAAGAAGTAGCCTGTTCTCCCGCGCCCTGCGCTGCTTCTGCTGGTATATGAATGTAAGATGGATGCTGAACAGAGTGAAGGAGACCGCCATCGCCAGGAATGCGATATCGGAGACCGCATTGGAGGCTTTGAGAACGCCCTGCATGAAGGAGAGGCGCTCTTCAAGCCCTCCCTGCCGAGGGCCCGAATAGAGCGCTTTCCAGGGCGTCAGCAGAGGAACGAGGCGGTCAAAGGGCTTGACGAACTTGTCCGTATAGATCATGCCCAGGACAAGCCACACAAGAACCAATATACCGAAGGAAAGGAGATATTTGGCTCTGTTTAAGACAGATGCGAATTTCATTATTTAATTTTAACGCATTTCCAATACTAATTTCCCGGAGGGCTGCACCGGCGGCGGGGCAGCCTCATAAACGCCCTTCCCTCGCAGTGCTGGCGGAAGAGGTTTGACAATTCGGGGAATCAAATGCGGGCAGTCGACAAGCAAGTTCAACCCTTGACAACCGATCACGCAAGCAAGTAGATTAGATCTGACCTCGGGCAATTAAGGGGGGGGATGTGCATCTCTATTACAGCTCCTTCACTTTTTACCTGAGTGCAAGCACCCTCCTTTCATGAATTATTTTCTTAAACAAGCTGGGGCTACATCCCAGAAACGTTGAGCAGCTTGGCGTCTCCCTCTTGAAGGATACCGTACTGCTTGTGGTATTGAACGTGTAAGAATGTTATCGACCCACTTCTTAAGATACGCATGTTCACCTTCATACTTCTCTGTTGCAACGCCCTCTTCAAATTCCGCATAAGTGCGTAGTATGTATGACACCATGTCGGCAACCTGTATCAGGAGAGCATGTTCGGAATCCGCGAAGAATGGCACATCCACAATCTGGTCAAGTGGAGCCTGCTTGGAGTTCTTATTGTAAAAAGAGTGAATCCACGCAGGAGGGTCGAGCACAAGCTTGGTAAATCCAGTTTCCTGCTTTGCGCGGTCGAATATAATGACCGTATGACCTTTATTTTTGCTCTGCCGCTGATCATGTTTCTGAAGCCCAAGCACACAATGGAGTGCCGCCATATTCCATGCAGTAGAAATGCCATCAAAATTATTGTTCCGGGTATTGAAGCATTTTTTATGAACGGCACTGAAGGTAATATGATGTTTCCTCTCTTCTATCCAACTTAGGATGGCCGAAATTAACTTGGCTCTTTCGGGTCCGTCTATTTTGCTCCATGCTCCGCTACCTCGGTAGAAATTGGAGGAATGAAACTCTTTTACCTTTTTCCCGACGGCCTTAGAGAGATAACCCAAAAAGTCGGCCCACGCTTCTTTTGTCCTGTGCATTCGCTGGGCATCTACAATAATGCCTGCCATTACCAAGAAGGGTTCCTCTCCCATGCCGCTATCGTCCAGGTAACAGAATTTCATGCCGTTGCCTCCTTAAGCGCCTTTGCCTATAATTCCATCTCTTGCAGGAGCTCCTTCATATGCGCCTCACATTTAGCTAATATAAATTCTTTTGTCAGTATGGTTACATATTTTTCACTCCTCCGCCCTCTCCACATCCGCTTCGTCAAGCGGCTCTTCAACGGTATTGCGGAGCCATGAGGGATCAAAGCCCTCTGCCGCCGTTCCTTCGACACGGATTTTTACTTTGCCATCATCGGATTTATCCGCAAGATTGGCTATTGCCGGGAATGCCTTAAAAACTTGGTCTCTTGTCGCCTTGAAAGTTAGACGGACAACACGCTGAAACCTTTCTTGGGGCTCACCGGCTGTCATCGGCTTTTCTTCGGGCTTCTCAGGAGTAACTACGGGGCCAGCTATAGGCCCAACAGGTTGAGTTATCACCTGAGGCTCAGGAATCGCCGAAGGTACAATTAGGAATCCCGAGTCAAGTTCAATCTCATCATCGGGAATCGACCTGTTTATAATCACCTTATCCGGGCTGATTTGGAACTTCCCGTCAGGGCCAAGCAATGGCAACACTCCACTTGTATAGCCAAATACTCCTTCGATTATTCCCCGAGCGATTCCCTTTTTTAGGGCCGCCGCTGTATCTAGGCGGGGAGGGGTAATATCACGGAAAAAAGACTCCAGAACTTCACTGGTTTTTATACCCAGCATGACCGGCTCGCCCTCAGCTATGGATTCTCCGAGCCGCACTCGCTCAGCTATTTTCCGCGGCGTCACCGATCCGTGAATGCGCGGAGTTCCCACGCTGGTTAGAAGTTCCATGATCCGCTCGTGGACACCGGTCGCCTGAAGCGGGCGTCCGCCCCGTTCCGCTTTCTCTATTTCCAGTTCGCCATCCAGCACCCGAGGCAACCACACAGCCGTGTAAAGCTCCCGGAAGCATGACTCGGCAGCGGCCTGCTCGGTGCGTTTCCTTTCCCGGAGTTGATCAAGCTGGTCCTTGGTGAGCCGGAGCTGCTGCTTCTTGGCTTCCACGCGGTCGATGGCCAAAAGATACCGGACAGCGCGCCGCAGTGACTCAATCTGTTTCTTCTCGGGTATCGCGAGGCCCAAGCCGTTACGAAAGCGCCGGGGACGATCCCCGTATTTGGTAAGGTACTCCAGGGCCTTTTGTTCCTGCTCCGATCTTCCCTCAGCGGCAAACTCAAGGGGCAGGTAGGCGACAAGGAAGTGCGGGTCCTCATCGGGAATGTCCTGGCTCCTCAAAGGCCATACGATGGCTGTGTGGTGCCCGGCCAGCCGGGCATCCAGCATCTCGTTGATCTGGCTTCGGACCGGGCCGTGACCACGAGCCTGGGAATCCTCGCGGGCAACGGTCTGTTCCGCGTCCTCGATCAGCTTGGTGACATTCGGGTCCTTCTTGAAGCAGTACCGGACGCCGTCGTAATGCAGGTACAGGCATGTATTGCGAAGCTCGGACAAGACGGCTGTGGCCGTGATGTTGTCCAGATCGGGACCGACGCAGGCCGCAAGCAGTTCGCTTTCCGTAACGCCGGGCGGCAGTGTCTCGTCGCTGCCCGAGCCCTCACGCCTCAATCCGCCGAATGAATACAAAAGTATAGCCGTGGCAATGCGCGTGGCAGGTTTTACCCTGGCAAGTGCGGGAGTCTCGCGGCCCATCCGGTCGTCGATACGTTTCGCCCGGGCATTCGGGCCATCGATATCCGCCGTTATGACCGGATCATAATCATTCTGCACTCCCAGCTCTTTGAGCATCTTTACCCGGACATCCACGTCCTTCAGGGGTATGTCTCCGGGCCCAAGAAGCGCTTTGGCCCCGCCGTTCTTCTTGAGGGAATGCATGCAGGAGGCAAGGAACCGTAACGCGCCGCGCGTCCTCTGAAAGGCATCCACAGCAGTCCAGCGTTCCCTCATGATGTCGATGAGCGCGGGATGAAACGGATA
>CAYYWY010000015.1:0-40424 GCA_964475485.1 uncultured Nitrospiraceae bacterium
GAATATTCCCTGACATCCTTCAGAAAATCCAGCTCTGCCTTGCTCATGGGCTGATCCACTGACAGCAGAAACAGGGCTGCATCTGACTTTGGAAGATACTGATAGGCAACATCTGTATTGTGCTGATATATGGAGCCAACGCCGGGCGTGTCTATCAATCTCACCCCATCCTTAAGATAAGGAGATGGATAGGTGATCACCACCTCCTTTACATCCTTTATATTCTTTGGATTCCCCTTCTCTGTAACATACTCAGGAAGGCTCTCTGGCTTTATCTCCATAACCCTTCCATCATTGAAATAGACCCTGATCCTTAGGGCATCTCCATAGGTCATAATCGTCACGATTGATGTAAGAGGGACTACCCCTACAGGAAGGATATCATTACCGAGGAGGGCATTTATGAGGCTTGTCTTTCCTCGCTTGAACTGTCCGACCACAACGAGATTAAAGGTATTTCTTTCTATCTTCTCTCTTAACTCCTCGCAGGGACAGCCCCGAATTGCCTCAATGGTGAGCATCTCATCAATACAGCTTAAAAGCTCATTCTTTAGACTGGAGTATACTGATACTGACATAACTCACCACAGGGGTTACCCTGTAAAATAAAGGATTCCGGCAAGAATCTTTAATTACAGGAGGTAGCCCGAATGGTTAAAAGACAATTTAAGGATAACGCGGGAAGGCTCATAAATCAAGGGGAAAATGGATGCCCCGTGATTCAGGTTTTAAGCTCAATGGTTATTATGCGAGCAAACAATGTCCTTGTCTCTTAAGAAGGATAGAGGTTTGGGATGAGAAAACAAAAGGATTATAACGCTGTTAACCAATCATCAGACATTTGGCTACACGACCATATCTGCCATATACAAAGACAGGTGGCAGATAGAGATATTTTTTAAGACCATCAAGCAGAACTTGAAGAAAAAGACATTTGTAGGGACATTCCCAAATCCGGTAATGATACAGATTTGGACAGCATTGATATCGATACTTATCCTGAAGTATCTGAAGTTCCGTTCTACATTATTTTATGCGGGTGGTCTTTATGATTTTTTAGATTATTTTGGACAGCAGTGGAATTCTTTAAAATTTCAATATCCTTTTCCGTTGTAATTATCAGCCTGCCAGCATTCTTAAGCGACAATAATTGTTCTCTATCAAGAAATAGTAGTTTTTAGACAGGCTCTGTGTCCCTAATTAACTATCGTGACAGACACAATGGGAATCTGGTAAACTTCAGCAGTATTTACGGAGGGAAGATTATGCTTCGAATGTTGTTTAAACTCATATTTCTCTGTATTGTGGGTTTCATTGTCTTCCTTGCACTGTCGGTTTACAGTGGAGGGGAGAAGTTCCGGTGGTTTGGTAAGAAGGTGGAGCAGCAGAGCGAGAAGGTAGGCGAGCATGCGGACAGGGTAAAGCAGGGAAGCGACAGAGTGATAAAGGGCATCGAAAAGACGACTGAAAAGGTGAAGGAATTTATGGGAAGCAAAGGCAATAAGAAGGATGAAAAGTCTCATTGAGGCAAAGAACTTAAAGAAGTCTTTTTATCCTCCCGCCGGAGAGCTTAAGATTCTCAAGGGCGTTGATCTCTCCATAAGTGCGGGGGAAGTAGTGGGAATCGTAGGGGCCTCGGGGGTGGGAAAAAGCACTTTCCTCCACGTCCTCGGCACGTTGGACAGGCCCACATCAGGCAATGTGCTTTACGAGGGCAGGGATGTCTTTACCATGAACAACAACTCCCTTGCCTCCTTCAGGAACAGTACCATCGGGTTCGTGTTCCAGTTTCATCATCTCCTGCCGGAGTTTACGGCCCTCGAAAACGTGATGATACCGGGACTGATAGCGAAAGGTCGGAGGCCGGAGGGAACGAACCAGAAGGAGCTGCAGGAAAGGGCTGAGCGCCTGCTTGATGAACTCGGAATCTACGAAAGAAAGGACCACCGGCCCGGGGAGCTTTCAGGAGGTGAGCAGCAGCGGGTCGCAGTTGCGAGGGCACTGGTGCTCAGCCCGAAGGTCGTGCTTGCCGACGAGCCCACCGGAAACCTGGACACCGCCACCGGTGAGGAACTCTTCCGGTTGCTTCTCAAACTTAACAGTGAGAGGGGGATAACCTTTGTGATCGTTACCCATAATGAATCTCTTTCCAAACGCTGCCACAGGGTCCTGAGAATGGCGGACGGAAGACTCGAGAAAAGCTATAATAACTCCCCCGTCCCCTCTTAAATTAAGAGGGGAGTGAGGGGAGTTAAATCTGCGAAAGAACTCCATTATTCATCTTAAACCGTCTCTTTGCCTGGCTTGCGATTTCTTTATTGTGGGTGACGATGATAAAGGTTATTCCCATATCTTCATTCATCCTGTGGAAAAGCCTTATCACTTCCTTTTCCGTCTCTTCATCCAGATCCCCAGTGGGTTCATCTGCAAGGATGATCTCCGGCCTGTTGATAAAAGCCCTTGCTATTGCAACCCTCCTTTGCTGCCCTCCGGAGAGATGGGATGGATATGAGTTCATCTTATCTCCCAGCCCGACGATGTTAAGAAGCTCCTTTGCATATCCCCCGATATCTTCAGTGTAATTCCCGAAAGCGGTGGGAAGCATAATGTTTTCGAGGGCTGTTAGGGTTGGTATAAGACTCGAAAACTGATAGATAAAACTTATCTTCTTATTCCTGAACTCAGAGAGGCTGTCGTCATTCATAGACCATATATTTATATCATCGATTATGACCTGGCCTGAATCCGGCCTTGTCAATCCTCCTACTAAACTCAAAAGGGTCGTCTTTCCACTCCCGGAATAGCCGATGATCGAGACCATTTCCCCTTTCTTCACTGCGAAAGAGACAGTGTCTACGGCCTTAAGGGCCTGTCCATCTATTTCGTAGGTTTTTGTAAGATCTTTGACTTCTATCACCTGTCCTCCGTTTACCCGTGATTTAAGAGGCTCGCTTTATCTCTTTCAGTAAAGCCTCTGCAGCACCTCCATCAAACTTCTTCAGAGATTCATATTCCTGCATTGCGGCTTTCTTATTTCCTGTCTTTAAATAGGTAACACCAAGATTATATCTGGCTGATGAGTAGGTCGGCCTCAGCTTGATCGCTTTTTCCAGGACGGCAATCTCATCATTAAATTTCTCAAGCTTTCCGTAAGCCACGCCTAAATTATTGTAGGCTACTGCATAATCGGGCATATATTTTATCGCCTTCTTAAATGCATTTACTGCCTCAGCAGGCCGGTCGAGACGGTCATATGCTGTGCCAAGTTTAAAATATGCATATCCCATAGAGGGCTTTATCTTTACCACTTTTTTGTACGCCTCTATTGCTTCGGTATACTGTGCATTACGCTCGTATAAATCAGCAAGATGGTAGAGCGCATCCACATCATCAGGATTTTTCTGTAACTTCTGTTTCACCTCATTGAAAACAGACTCACTCGAATATGGATTAAAGGGCTGGGCAGATGTCCTTTCGGGCTGGGGTTCCTCCCTTTTGCAGGAAACTGCCGACAGAAGGAGAAAAGCCAGCATTACCGGAAAACCCAGCCCTATGAGAGAACGTACCTTTTTTTTCATATTTTTGTCCATTTAATCCCTCTCCCCAAAAACAGAGATAGGATTTCCCAAATCTTCCCTTTCTCTTGACGGGAGAGGGTTGGTCTATCTCTGTTTTTTGGGCTCTCGGTCCCTCTTTACAAATCTATTTCTTTTCCCTCTTCAAGGAGAGGAAAAACCCCGCGAGTGACAGCAGGATTATCAATCCACTGATTAATCTCAATACAGGAACAGTCCCGTAGTTACACGGCATACTGCTGCTGCGGCAGTACCCTATTGCTTCGGGTATCCATAGCACAGCCAGACCGGAGGCAAATATCGTGAACGACAGCCACCTCAAGGCCTCGCTGCTCCTCGAAAAAAACATGCCCGCCGATGATGCCATCACGATAAAACCCGTGAACATTTCGGCAATGCCGGTATGACTGCACCTCATAGGGTTATACCCCTGATATTCGCATACAGGGAAGATATACCGGGGTGTTACTACGATGAGCAGACCCAGGAGAAAAAGGATTGTGCCAAATTTCCAGTTTATCATTTTAACAATCTGAATGCACCATTGAAATCAACAGGATTCCCCCACTTCTTTGCCTCGGATTCCTCAGCGAAGGCTGCAATGGACCACGACATGGGTGTCTTAACATTCTTATTCAGGATATAGAACGCCTTCTTACCATCAACCCATTCACCTTTTCTATAGTCCCTCACATATACAGCCTTTATCTTTTCCCTATCTGACCTGAAATGAAAGAGCATATCCCCTACATCGCAGAAAAATACCTTCTTCTCATCCCTGGTAATAACCTCACTGGTAAATTTCGAGTCCTGGTCTATGGACATACCGCATTCAGCACATTTTGAACCCTGAGGAACAGGAAAAGGCTGTGAATATACAAATCCGGGTAATACAAAGAGAGATAATAGAAGATAGAGAACAATCAGTCTGTGCATATCTTACTCCCCTTTTCTTATCGCTTCGTATGGTTCCATCTTGCTTGCCGAAACAGCAGGCAATAAAGACGATAAAAGTCCTGTGATTAAAGAAAACATGATGGCCCCTGACACTAATTCAACCAATGTGGTTGCAGAGGGCAGGAGATAGGGTAATTTCAGGTTGTGGAGTATAAGGTTCTTAAATGTAACGAGAAGTGCAGAGCCGGCTACCAATCCAACGATGCCTCCTGCTGTGGATATAGTGACAGCCTCTGTTATGATAAGTCTGAAGATATGACCCTTTTTTGCTCCCATTGACCTCAACAGGCCAAGCTCCCTCTGGCGTTCATTAACGATCATGGAGAAGGCAAACCCCATCATCAAAAGTGCGAGGACCCACAACACAGCGCTTATTGCGAGTATCCCTTTTAAGAGACCGCTTAACTGTTTTCTCACTGTACTGATGACCTCGTCTGAGGCTATCGCCTTAATGCCGTCAACATCATGCTCTATCCTTATGGCGACCCTATCAGGGGTATACCCCTCCTGCACCTGAACGAGTACAGCAGAGATTTTATCCCTCTCTACAGTGATGGGCTGCATGGATTTGGTCTTGGAGTCTTGCGCCATTTTGTATGCTGCATCCATGGTCATGAATACGGAATGGTCAAAGAATTTCATCCCTGTGGGTTCCATGGTGCCAGCTACCTTGAATGCAGTACCGAAAAACGGGATGGTATCTCCTACGATGACGGGTACTTCCCTTCCGGTGATGATCTCATTGCCGACCAGAGTCTTCTTAAGATTTTTCTCAAGCCATGGGGTTATGGTGAAGTCCGAATGAGGGTCAAAGGCCACAAGGAAAACATCTACGTTAAAGCAGCAGGTAAAGGACGATGGCCTGACAAAAAGCTGTGGAGTTGCATTTTTCACTCCTTGTATCTTTATTACTTTGTCAAGGATCGCCTTCTCCATATAAAAGCTTGTCGGCTCACCTGCGAGTAATGCTGAGCGGGCTTCAGAAGCATATTTTTCAGGAACTACCAGCACGTCTGCTCCGAGTCTATATGTTCCTATTCTAAGGGCATTCTGCATGCTGGATATGAAGAGGGTTGCGGAAAATAAGGTGCCGGTAACCACGGTGACCGCTAAAAGTAGTAGGAAGGTCCTTATTATCTTCCTTCTCAGGTTTTTAATCGCAAATGATACAATATTCAATCTCGCCATAGTAGTAAATGCAAGATTTTACAATTTAAACCCGTTAGAGAACTATGTCCTCTGACGGTATGCTGACCCTGTTAAATATTTATCATCTAACGGGTAAAGTTCAGACATCTTATGATAACAATTCAGAAAGAAGGGGGGGCAAATTTTTTGCCCCCCTTCTTTCTGATGAGCGGGAGATATTCTCAATTCAATCCCGGCTTACTCCCTATTTGCCTGGATTCCAGTCAACTTCTATTCCACAAAGGAGCGGCGAACCTTTATCCACCTTCACCGTCACTCCTGCATTCTTATGACACCCAACGCATGCTGATACCTTCGTCACAATAGTGTAATTTTTCATGTCCATTATGTTGACTGTGCTGTCATCCCCGTATGTCCTGGATGAAAGGAAAGCATATTTTCCGTCTTCGGTGAATGCAAAGTCGTGTGGTCTCACATCATCCGGCAGGATTATGCGCTTTACGATCTTGTCCTTGTTTGTGTCGATAATAATGACCTGGCTCCTGTGCGTACCCGGTTTCAGTCCAGGGTCAAACTCATTGGGAGCGCTTACCCAGAGCTGCCTTCCATCAGGCGTCATCCTCGCCTGGTGAATAAATGTCATTTCAGGACTGGAGATCTCCTTTATCTTCTTCTTTGTTGTCCAGTCATAGATATATACAACACCCGCAGGCATGTCGGTGATATATGCCTTTTTGCTATTTTTTGTCCACTGAATACCGCACACTGCCTTGCCTACAGGCATCTTGTCTACAGTTTTCAGCTTGTTCGAATCCCAGATGTACACATTGCCATTAGCCATATCCTGAAAATAGATATTGCCGTCAGGCCCGACAATGGCGCCACAGAACTTCTCGCCTACCTTGAAGGGTCCTTCCTTTTTCCCTGTGCTGAGATCAACCTTGTATACATCTCCGCTCAGGGTACCAGCAACAAGGACCTTTTTCCCTTTCTCCTTTATAAGGGCCTGGCCGTGAGTTCCTCCGGCTTTCTTGACCTCTTCAAAGCTCATACCTGCAATCTTACCCTCCATCTCAGAGCCTGCCTCTGCAAGTACGATCCTCCCCTTTTCCATGTCCACGGGCGGCTTCATCGTTCTCAAGTCGATAACCGCCAGATGACCGCCATGTCCTGCGATGTAGGCGATGGCGTTAAAAGTAAGGTGCTTGGCAGGCGTGAGTACCTTTGCTTCTACTGCTTTCGCTTCCTCCGCCTTCGCTGCAGGTGCGGCAGCGCCTCCATAACCGGGAGCCGCCTCTTTTCCGTAGCCGACTGTGCCCATAAATACCATATAGCCCACTAAGGCTACCGCAAAAATCAACACAACAGCAAATCTTTTCTTCATACTTCCTCCCCTTTCTCTCTTTTTGCTAAGTCTGGATTCTTCCTCGCCCCAAAAATTTTTCCCTCACCTCCCTCCTTATTGCATTCTGTAATACCAGGCGTTACATGTCGCAATACCGCATAAACACTGGGTTTATGACCTAAGATAAAACGTTGGGAGGTTTTTGTCAACTTCAAATTCTGGATAATATTCTGAGTTGAGAAGATCCAACAGATATGACTCAGCACCCTTCTAAAGCTCGTGAGGTGATCGGATATCAGCTTTCTTCTTTTTTTCTGATAGAGACAATCTGGTTGACGGGAATCACGACCCAGCCCGATTCCCCCTCGAGGTACACTTCTGTCTCGCTTACCTCCACCAGCTTCCCCGTATAGGTGATATTGTTGGCGATCACGTCCACGTATCTTCCTATAAGTTCCATCATGGCTGTTTCCTTTTCGAATCTTCCAGATTATGCACCACCTCGGCGCCGACGAGGAATATGCATGCCGAATAGAAAACCCACAATAAGAATATCACAAAGGCGGAAAGAGGGCCATAGATGGTGCCCAGCCTGAAGACATTGAGGACATAGAGGGTAAAGAGATGCTTGGCCGCTTCAAAAAAAAGGGCGGTGAACAGGGCGCCGGACAAAGCATGGCTGAATCTGACCCTTTTCTTCGGGAGGAGTACGTACAGTACCGTAACTGTGATGAGCATAAGCACAAAAGGGATCACGAACCGGATAAAGAAGCCCGTAATCTTTCCTATCTTGAGGCCCGGGAAGAGGTCCTGGACGGGCCTGACCATCGAAGTTGTCGAGGTTGCAGCGAAAGACAGAAGAAAAAGGGCTGTGATTAAGGTGACAATGACGACCGACAGCAGTAAAGAGACGATAAGAGAACGTTTCACCTTGACCTTGAATATCCTGTTTATGGCGGTCTCGAGTGCGGAAAAAAGCTGATATGACAGGAAGGCGTAGAGAGCCAGGCTGAATCGTCCAAGGCCTCTGTACGTTATGAGCTTCTTCAGTTCCTCTGTAATATCGTGAGTGACTGAAGGGAAATAACCTGTGAGGCGGGAAGAAAAGAACTGATAGAATTCCCTCTCTTCGCCGAGAAAATGCCCGAATATGGCCGCAATGAAGAGGCAGAAAGGGACAATGGCCATCATAGAAAAGTACGACAGTGAACCCGCAAGCATCAGTCCGCCGTCTCTGAAGAAGTCCCTGAAACTCCTGAGGACAACTGCAAGCGCTCTCATGTCAACGAGCCCTTTGCTTCACAAAGACCCTTATGGGTGTTCCGCTGAAGGAGAACCGTTCCCTGAGGCTCTTTTCCAGGAACCGGATATGCGAGTCCTTCATTGCCTCGGGATGATTGACAAACACCACAAACTCGGGCGGCTCCGTCCTCACCTGGGTCATATAGAAGACCTTTACGGGTCTGCCCCTGTAAGAAGGCAGGGGCGAACGGGATACGGCTTCCCTAAGGAGGGAATTAAGCTCGGGGGTGCTTATTCTTTTTTTTCTTTCCATGATAACCGCATCGATCATGGGAAATACCTTTGTGACCCTCCTGCGTTCAAGGGCCGATACCGTCAGCACAGGAGCATGACCGAAGAACCACAGCTCCCGTTGAAATTCCGTCATGTATCTCCTGAATGCAGACTCGGGATCCTCTACCAGGTCCCATTTATTGAACAAAAAGACTGCGCCCTTTCCATACCTCTCGACTGTACCCGCTATCCTCTTGTCCTGATCCACGATGCCTTCAGAGGCATCAAGAACTATGACAGTTACATCTGAGCTTTCAATGCTCCTCAGGGACCTCACCATGGAGTAACGTTCGATTGAATAACCGGCCTTCCCTTTCTTCCTTATCCCTGCGGTGTCAATCAGAAGATATCTTTTCCCGTAATATCTGCAGACGGAGTCCACGGAATCCCTTGTCGTTCCCGGGACTGGGCTCACGATCATCCGCCTCTTTCCGAGGAGGGTATTTACGAGCGTTGATTTTCCTACATTCGGCCTCCCCACAACCGCCACCCTGGGGAGATCGGGTTCTTCCCTTTCCTCCACGGTAGGAAGAAGGGAAACGACCCTGTCCATGAATTCGTCGAATTCATATCCGGTTGCCGCAGATACCGGAAGTATGTCATCCGTCCCCAGACGATAGAAGTCGTAGAGTCTGTCTTCCCTCGTGGGAGCGTCGATCTTGTTGACCGCCCACAAGACCTTCTTTCCGGACGCCCTGAGTATTTTCGCGAGTTCGAGATCCCCGGGATTCAGTCCCTCTTTTCCGTCAAGGAGGTGGACGATCAGGTCTGCCTCCTCGATTGCAAAGAGAGCCTGCTCCCTCGCCTGCCGGAACATATCCTCCTCGGGTTCCGGGTAGAAGCCGCCGGTATCTACGACAATATACGATCTTCCGCCCCATTCGGCGTCCATGTAGTTCCTGTCCCTGGTGACGCCTGGGATGTCCTCAACAATGGCGGCCCGGGAACCAACCATCCTGTTAAAGAGGGTAGACTTTCCGACATTCGGCCTGCCGACTATGACGACTAAAGGTTTTGCCATGAGTATTAGACTAATATAATCAGAAGTGGAATGCAAAGCCGGTGGCCCTTACAAAAGGCCTGAGTGAGAAGGGCTTTACTCTTTTATCTCGAAAATGAAATCGATTTCGAGGGGCGAATTCAGCGGAAGGACCGATACCCCAACAGCGACTCTTGCATGTCGCCCGGCATCTCCGAATATCTCGCAAAGCAGGTCCGAGGCGGCGTTGAGGACCTTCGGCTGGTCGGTGAAATCCTGTGTCGAGGCTACGTAACCATTGAGCTTGATGCACCGTGAGATACGGCCAAGGTTTCCGAGATGGGCTCTTGCAATGCTCAGCGCATTTATCACCGTCTGCCTCGCATCTTCTCTTGCCTCCTCCAGGGAGAGGGCTTCTCCGACCTTTCCTGTCCTGAAAAGCCTGCCCTCTTTCAGAGGAAGCATACCGCTTAGGAAGAGAAGACTGCCGGACTGGACACATGGAACATAGGAGCCCAGAGGCGAAGGGGCTGCGGGCAGTTCTATACCAAGTTCTCTTAATCTACCTTCCACTGATATCATCGAATCTTCTCTTATCTTCATTATAAGGCTTTTTCATCCCTGTTGCCAAAGCGGAAAGCATATAGTTGCCCATAGAAAGACCCGCCCCGAATTGGGCGGGTCTTTTCAAAGCGGTCTCTGCAAAAACTGCTACGGACGGCCGCCGGTTGCACTCAGAATGTATGCAATTGCGCCTGCCTGGTAGGGTCTGCCGGCATGCAATGGCCCGTTGAGGGTTGACTGGACGGAGTTGTTGAGAACATTGTCATCGAGCCAGTCTATGGAATCATATATGAGCCGCTTAACATAGAAACGATTGTGCACGAATGCGCCCGGGTCGTGCTCTATGAGGTTGAAGTTGAAGGCTGCGCCCATGTTGTTCCTTCCGGTGGTGTTGCCGGTAGTGTCGGTATCGCCCGGTGAGAGCCAGTTCGTGACCCCTCCGCCCTGTCCGCCCGGCTGGGTGAAGAAGTAGGGAAATGACTCGAAGAAGAAGTAGCCGCGCGACCGGAGCTGGGTATCGAAGGCTTCCATGGCTTCTTGCAGCAACGTCTTCTGTTCCTCGAACTCGGCAACGGTAAGTTCAAGCGTGCCTGTGTGGCACTTCTCACAGACAGTGCTTCTGATGTCGGTCACCTTCGTGATCTTCTTTGGATTATCAGGGTCTGTTCTTTCAACGCCGATAGGCAGGAATGTATGCTTCGCGTTACCGGTGTTGAAGGCCATGTGGCAGGTCACGCAGGGACCCTTCTGGCCTGTGCCGTTCGTGTCGTTAAGACCGGTCTTGTCGTGGAGGAAGAAGGATGGATTTGCGTAACTGCGTCCGGCATACTCATATCCAGTGACTGTGAAGAGCGTGCCGCCCGCGGTGAGGTAGTGGGAATTGATGAATGACCGGTTGCTGAAGTTTGCGGTGATCTGTTTGATGGTTTCGCCGCTCTCCCTCGCAGTATGGCACTCCATGCAGATGTTCGAAACGTTGATGTCCGGATATGTAAAGTCGGCAAATGAGTAATCAGCAGTAACAGAGCCAGGATTCCGGAGCCCTCCTCTGTTGTTTGTGTGGCATCCGTTACACGCGAGCATCTCGGGTATCCAGTTGTCGTTCTGGCTAAGAGGAGGAGTGTATGTTGTCTTGTTTGCATCAGCGGTGGCTTTCGCGATAATGCCCGTTGTTGTATGACATCTCTGGCATGCTGCCCTGTCGCTCCTTGACCAGTTGTAGAAAGCCCATGCACCGGCAGCGGTCTTGTCCGCATGTCTTGACGCATTCCACTGCTGGTTGATTTTGACATCGGCTGTGTGAGGATTGTGGCAGTTGCTGCATGCCTTCTCATCGAGAGGATTGACCCAGTAACCGGTGATGTCCTTTGTGTTCGCGCCGCTGCCTCCGGGCCAGTTTCCTGAAGTGCCGAAATGGGAATCTGCTATGTTCCTCGGCCCATCAGTGTGGAAAGGAATCGCCTTGTTTCCAGCGGGATCAAGCAGTTGGTGGCATTCGGTACAAGTATTGAACTGAGCTGAGCGTGTTGCGGTCGCAGCCACACGGTAAAGCGCAATCGGGCCGAGTCCCCAGTGGAGACTTCCTGGTCCGTGGCAGGACTCGCAGCCATTTGTAGGCCGCGGGTTGGTGCCCGGGAGAAACGCAACTACCCTCTGGCCGTCGCCGACAGGGTCATGGCATGTGAGACAGAGTGCAACGGTATCCAGATATGTTGGAATGGAATTGTTGTTTGCGTGGCGGCTGCCCTCCCAGTCGAACTTCTGATTAGGATGGCAGTTCACGCAGACATCGACGCCGACGACCGTTGCGGCCTCTGTGCCGGGCTCTGCAGCCGGCCCTTTGTTGCCGCTTCCGCAGCCGAACAGGAGCGCCATGGCAGAAACCAGCACGGTCATCTGTAAGTAAGCTCTGATACACGTCTTGATCATTGCTCTCTCCTCCTTTTTATGTATTAATGGCATTTGATGCATGTTCTATTGTCGCCTGCGCGTTCAAGTCTGCCCTTGGTCTTATCCCAGTTCTTCGGATGAGGGTTCACCTTCAGGCCGGTCACTGCGCTGTGGCATTTCATGCAGACATCCCCTTCGGGATGACAGGTCTGACAAGAAGTCAGGTTCTTTCTCGCTTCCCTTGCATGGCCTGCCGACCACTGGTTCTTTGGCAGTATGCTGTTGGGGTGGCAGGTGGAACACATTGAAGGCGTGAAGAGCGAGTGTTTCGGCCCGCCCTGTGTCAGCTCTATGTCAGAGAATCCCCTTCTGTGGGAAAGTATCCTCAAGTCATTGGGATTGAACTTATTGTGGCACTCATCGCAGAACTTCTTTGAATCATGACAGCGGAGACATGACCTATGGTCTTCCTGTGCCTTGATGGGGTGTATCTCCCTGAAATCCGTCCTGTGGGACTTGGGCATGTAATCCACACCCGAAGTGGAGACATGGAGATCGGCCTCTATCCCGCCCCCCGTGTGGCAATCCAGACAGAAAGACTGCTGATGGCAGTCCTTGCAGTTATTGGGATATTTCTCCGCATACAATCTATGTTCCTGCGCCCACATGGCGCCGTGGTTAAGGGTAGCTCCACTGGACTGATGGCAGGAATTGCAGTCCTTTATCGGCATAGTCGCGTAGTCTTTGTGGGAAGTGAGAGACCAGGCCACAGGGACGGCAAGAACAAGGGCTAATACGATGAACAGGTTTGTCTTTCTTAACACTCTACCCTCCTTTCTTAAATGTTCCAGTTTAAGGCGATTCTTCCAAGCGGCCTGTGGTCAAAGTTTTCATTTACGTTATCTTCGATACGGGCGTTGACGGAGACGTTCTTGTTCACGGTCCATTGTCCCCCTATCCAGTAACGCTGCGCATTGCCGTTGTTGAGGTTTTCCGGCCTCTTGTATGCATCATACTGAACCCCGGCTGCCAATGATATCTTGTTGTTCACCTTGTAGTCGCCATACACCTCGAAGCCCCAGAGGTTCCCTCCGAAGCCGGTGCGGTAATCGATGGAGGCGCTCACGGTAAGGTTCTTCAGCGGATAGACCCTGGCGCCGGCGACGAAGGCATCGGCGTTATCGCCATCCTCGTAGGTCTGGCGCGCGTAGGCGGCGAAAAGCGTCACTGGAGCGTCAAGGCTGTACTCGGCACGGATCAGGTATTCGCGGTATCTGTCAACTGCAAAGACGCTGAAAACGGAGGTGGAATCGAAGGTGGGATAGGAATAAAAGAACTCTCCCTTGATCATGAGATTGCTGAGAGGGAAGACATCGATACCCACGGTCGCCTCGTCCACAGCTCTTGAGAAGATGTCGTATTTAACCTCCGCATAAGGGCTGAGATACCTGTGGAAGTATCTGAAGTTCATGCCCACCTCTTCTCTTGCCCGGTCCCACTCGTCATATCTTCTTACATAGCTTATGCCGAGTTGCGTTGACCTGACATTCTGGAGATGGACATCTATTCCCCAGAAGGAATCCCCGGACCTTGAATGCTCCGAGTCGAGTGAGAACTTCACGTCCCTTCCGCCGGCAAAGGTGATGCCCACAGGGCCGATATTGTCCAAATTCACTGTGACTCCATCCATAATTGACGTGCCGGCGGTTAAATTCACGAACTGCCTGCCCAGCCGGAAGGATGCGTTCCGGGAGATACGGTAATCAAGGTAGAGATAATAGAGTCTCCCGAGAAGATCGTTGTCCCTGGCGGAACCGCTTTCGAAATCCTTCCAGAACCTTCCATATCCTGTTACAGTATAGCTTTCCCCTATCGGGGCATAATTGATCCGCAGATACTGGGCGAGGATGGCTTGGCTGTCCCCTAGAAGGTCGTCACCCCACAAGAACTGTGTGGATCCGTTAATCCTCAATGGTTCGGCAGATGCTGCCGGGGAAAGGATGAAATACGATGAGAAAACTACGGTGCTAAAAAGAGCCCATCGAAAGATTCTCGTCATCTATACCTCCTTTCAATAGGTTAAATTGGTTTCCTCCGGTGAAAAGGATAACTCCTGAACTGCCTTAGGGCATATGGCTCATCGCTCATCTCCTTTCTCATTTTCTTTCTCCCAAAGATATGGGTGGTCTCGGCCGACCTGTGCCGACCTGTGACGTAAGGAAAGCCAAAAACGCACTTATACGATGAGATGGCTCATAAGCCAAATCAGCGTTTTCCTCAACTTTTAGGATTACTCTATATACTAAATCTGCGATAATCGCGGCAATGCTTATGTCAGAACAGACTAATCACAGGAAAAGATTTCTTCCTGCAGGAGACATCAGTAGAACAACCCCCTAAATCTGTAGATTCACTTAATATACCCATATAAGCAGAAAAAGGAGGGTTTGTCAAGCCCGGATTTCCTCTGAAAAACCGTCATAGAATCTTGCCCCTTCTCGAAAAAAATTCGCTCAGTGCAAGTCTCATCACAGCTCCCCTGGACCATTTCCGGTTGGTTTCCATCGAGTATTCCCTAGCCATTTCTTCCAGCGCCTCAAGAACCTCTTCTTCAAGGAATACAGTAGTCTTCACGAGTTTCCCGTGTTCTTCGTTCATGGGTCACCTCTCCTTAGTGAGTCTCGCATTCTTGAAAGGATTCTACCAGAAGAAAGGGCGCTTGAAAACAGAGGGGAGTCAATAGCTCCCAACTGTTCTGCGGGAATCTGTTAGTATAGAAAAATGGAATCGGTTGCAAACAATTTCTGCAAGAGGAAGCAGTGCCCGTGCAAGGTTAGTTGATATATGGAATTCAAGCTTTCGACGGATTTCACACCAAGAGGCGACCAGCCAAAGGCGATTGAAGAATTGACGGCCGGTATCGAAAGAGGACTGAAACACCAGGTTCTCCTCGGGGTGACCGGATCGGGCAAGACGTTCACGATCGCAAACGTGGTCGCCAATATCCAGAGACCCACCCTCGTGATTGCTCACAACAAGACGCTTGCAGCCCAGCTTTATGGAGAGTTCAGGGAGCTTTTTCCAGATAATGCCGTGGAGTTCTTTGTCAGTTACTACGATTATTACCAGCCGGAGGCATACATCCCCACGACCGACACGTATATCGAAAAGGATGCCATGATCAATGACGATATCGACAGGCTGAGGCACTCCGCGACAAGGGCGGTTCTAGAAAGAAGAGATACGATTGTGGTGGCCTCGGTCTCCTGCATTTACGGGATAGGCTCTCCGAAGGACTACATGGAGATGCACCTTTTTATCGAGGAAGGTATGCATACCAAAAGGGACGAGGTTTTGAAAAGGCTTGTGGAGATGCAGTACAACCGCTCTGATTCGGACTTCAGGAGGGGTTGTTTCAGGGTGAGGGGAGATGTTGTTGAAATATACCCGTCGTTCTCTCTGAACAAGGCGATACGGCTGGAGTTCTTCGGGGACGATATCGATGCGATCCATGAGTTCGATCCCCTGACCGGCGGAAGACTGAGGAGGTTCGAGAGGTTCGCCCTTTTTCCCAACAGCCATTGGATCACCCCGAGGGAGCGCCTTGAACCTGCTCTGAAAAGGATAGAAGAGGAGATGAAGGAGAGGGTGGAATTTTTTCTGAAGGAAGGCAAGGTCCTTGAGGCCAGGAGGATCGAGCAAAGGACGAGGTTTGACCTCGAAATGCTCGGGGAGTTCGGGTATTGTCACGGCATCGAGAACTACTCGCGACATCTGAGCGGAAGGCTCCCGGGAGAGCCCCCTTACACCCTGATCGATTATTTCCCTGAAGACTTTCTCGTTGTAGTCGACGAATCCCATGCGACGATACCTCAGGTCGGAGGCATGTACGAGGGCGACAGATCAAGGAAACAGACCCTTGTGGATTACGGTTTCCGGCTCCCTTCCGCCCTGGATAACCGGCCCCTCACCTTTGCGGAGTTCGAACACCGCGTGAATCAGGCGATCTATGTCTCTGCAACCCCGGGCCCCTACGAGTTGGAAAGAGCAAGGGGAAGGGTGGTCGAACAGATAATAAGGCCCACCGGGCTCATTGACCCTGAAATGACTGTGAGGCCGGCCTCCGGTCAGGTGGATGACCTGTATTATGAAATCAGTAAGAGAGTGGAAAAAGGCGAAAGGGTGCTCGTCACCACCCTCACCAAGAAGATGGCCGAGGACCTCACCGACTACTACATCGAATTGGGGGTGAGGGCGCGGTATCTGCATTCGGATATCGATACCCTTGAAAGGGTGGAACTGATAAGGGATCTGCGTCAGGGAAAGTTCGATGTCCTCATAGGGGTGAACCTTCTCAGGGAAGGGCTCGACCTTCCCGAAGTCTCCCTCGTTGCGATCCTCGATGCAGACAAAGAGGGCTTTCTCAGGTCCGAGCGCTCCCTTATCCAGACCGCCGGGAGGGCTGCCCGGAACGTGGGCGGGGAGGTTATTCTGTATGCAGATACGGTCACCGGCTCGATGAAAAGGGCGCTCGAGGAGACCGGGAGGCGGCGAAGTATCCAGAAGAGATACAACGAAGAGACGGGAATAACCCCGGAGAGCGTGAAGTCGAGCATTAAGGATATCCTCAGTTCGATATACGAGTCAGACTATTGGACGGTGCCAGTGTCCGAGGAGGCACCTGAGTACGGCTATGACGAAGAGACGATAAAGCGGCTTGAGGAGGAGATGAGGGAAGCCGCCAGAATGCTCGACTTCGAGCGGGCCATAGAGATAAGGGACAGGATGAGGGAGATAAAGAAAAGGCTCATCGAGGTGGGTATTGCAGAACCTCCTCCCGTACCTGCGCAAAAGAGGGGCGGCCGAAAGAGATAAAGCGACCGCACGAAGTCTTCCCTTACGAGCCGGACAGCAGGCCGAGTTTAAAAACTGATGTGATATCAAGCAGTTGCATATTCAAGAGACATCTTGACAATAAACGGGATATATTCTATCCTATTTATAAGGAAAGGGTAATCGGTTGATGATTACTCCCGATTATGAACTTTGAGCGGGCGAGGCCCGGAAGGGAAATGTGTTATGAAAGCCAGCAAGAGTTACAACACATTGTGCGCTAGGGACATAATGCATCCAAGGTTCAGCCTTTCTGCAAAGCTGCACGGAAGAGAGCTCATCAGCAAGATGACGTCGAATTATCCCGCCCTTCCCGTGGTGAATGAAAACCTTCAGGTGATAGGTATCGTTTCGGAGCACGATATCCTCGATGCCATGGAAGAGGGAAGGACTATCAATGAGTTCAGTGCGGAGTCCGTGATGAGCTGCGGTCACGCAGGACATGCAGATGTTTGTGCGACCCCTCTTTTCGTAACACCCGATACGAGTGTGGATGAGATAGTCGATATCCTGTATAAGGAGCATTTCTCTATCCTCCCTGTGGTGGAGAGCAGGGAGAGCAAGAAGCTCGTCGGGCTCATCAGCAGAAAGAACATTATGAACGCCCTCGCGGAAGAGGGTTTTTGGCCGGAGCATGAATTCCAGAAGCGCGTGAAAGCCGTCTGAAACGGCGAAGGGCCGGGACTTCTCCCGGCCCTTTCTTGTGTGAAGTACTCCCTCCTGTTCCTATCGGAATGTCATCTGCCGATGGATGGATCCTGACAGTGACAAGGACAGTTCACCCTGAGTCCAAGACACCCTCCAGGATGTTACTATATCCCAGATCCGGTGATAACAGGATCAATACGTCGCCAGGACGGTCATTGCGAGCACCCAACAGGTCGTGGCAATCTCATTAAGAAAATCGAGATTGCTTCGTTTCGTCCGCAATGACATTTCTTATCGCTGGATTTGGGTATACATTTGCTGCGATTATGGGCGGAGGGTCAGCGGCCCGGAATGAGTTCTTGTGCTATACTGCGTGTATAAGGAGGTATATAGGAAAGGGAAACTGAGAGCCGGTTCCTGTTTTCTTCAGTAATCATAGGCTATTTTAATAGGGCTGAAGCCCCGATAATGATTCGCAAAAAGGAGGTTCGTGTGAGAAGAAAGAGTTCTTTGCTGTGTCTTATCCTTTTACTATTAACCATTTGCCCCGCAGGATCGTCTGCCGGGGAGAAGGAGGTTAAAGAGATGATAAAAGACATTCACTGGCTCGGGCATGACACATTCAAGGTTGTGGGAGAAAAGGTTATCTATACGGACCCATTCAAGATCAAGAAAAAGGACAGGGCAGACATAATTCTTATTACCCACGATCACTATGACCATTGCTCCCCCGATGACGTGAAGAAGTTGCAGGGACCTGATACGGTGATCGTCGCTCCTTCGGACTGCGCAAAAAAATTGTCCGGGAACATCAAGGTGATCAAGGGGGGAGAGAAGATTAACGTCGGCGGGATCGACATAGAGACTGTGCCGTCTTACAACACGAACAAGCAGTTTCACACAAAGGACAAGGGATGGGTGGGCTATATCTTCACTGTAAGAGGGCAGCGTATTTACATCGCCGGCGATACGGACCTCATTCCGGAGATGAAGACCTTCAAGGCTGACATCGCCCTTCTGCCTGTTTCCGGGACCTATGTGATGACCGCGGAAGAGGCGATTCAGGCTGCGCTCGAGATCAAGCCAAGGATAGCAATCCCTATGCACTACGGCTCCATTGTCGGCAATAGGAATGATGCCAGGAGGTTTGCAGACGGGCTGAAAGGGAAGATTGAGGTGGTGATTCTCCCTGAGGAATAGATCGGCATCCTGTGGAAACAGTTTTTCCAGCGGTGATTAAGGAAGGTATATGGGCCGGGTAAAGACGTCTGTGGAGCCGCCTGAGGGCTGGAGCGTGATCTCTATGGGCACGGTGGACTCCACGAACGCCGTTGCCATGGAACTGGGAGAAAGGGATGCGCCCCACGGGACCGTTGTGGCGGCCGACCGTCAGACAAAGGGCAGGGGAAGGCTCGGGCGGGAATGGGTATCTCCGGCAGGTAATATTTACATGAGCATTATTCTCAGGCCCGCTTTGACACCAACTGATGCGGCGCTGCTGACCATGACAGCAGCAGTAGCTTCTGCACGTGCGTTGAGGGAGCTGAGCGGCCTTCATGTGGAGATCAAATGGCCCAATGACCTCATGGTGTCAGGGAAAAAACTGGGCGGTATCCTGACCGAAATGAAGTCCAAGGGGCGCAGAATACTCTTTGCGGTAGTTGGTATCGGGATAAACCTGAATTCCGGCGCTGATGACTTTTCCCCTGAACTGAGAACGACCGCGACCTCCATGCGGATTGAAACAGGAAAAAAATTCCCGAAAACCAGTCTCATCTCGCGAATCCTGAATGAAATGGAGGTCTGGTATGACAAACTGGCACAGGGGGGCAGGGATCGGATTCTTGATGAATGGAGACGTCTTTCTACCACCCTGGGGAGAAGTGTCAGAATTATCTCCGGCAAAGAGACCCTTGAAGGTATTGCAGAGGCCCTGGATGGAGATGGGCGATTGATTGTGAGACTGCCCTCAGGCATCCAAAAGGTGATCAGCGCCGGGGACGTGACCATTGACCATGGTAAGGTAGGGTAAAAGGCGATGCTTCTTGTCATAGATATTGGGAATTCTTCAATAACCACGGGCATTTTTGCCGGAGACCATCTTTTGGACCGGCTTGAAATCCCGACCCGTCCCCAGGGTGATCCCGGCCTCTACAGGCGCGAGCTCGAGAAGCTCCTGTCAGGAAAAAATGTTGAAAAACCCCTGGGAGTTATAATATCCTCGGTTGTGCCGGAACTTACTGATGCCCTTGCTCGTTCTGTGAAGGAAATCAGCCTTGGGGAACCCTTGACCGTGGACTGTTCTCTGGACACAGGGCTCACTTTTGATGTGGAAAGGCCTGAAGAAATCGGCGCCGACAGGATTGTAAATGCGGTGGCGGCTGTGGAGGCTTTCGGGTCTCCGGTGGCAGTGGTTGATTTCGGCACTGCAACAACCATAAGCGCTGTCAGAGACAGCCGGTTCCTCGGTGGCGCCATATTGCCGGGATTAAGACTGATGGGCGAGGCACTGCACCGGGGAACCTCAAAGCTCCCGGCCGTTGAGCTGGCTCCTGAATGGATAGCCGGGCCATCGGGAATAAGGGCCTTGGGGAAAAACACGATTCAATGTATAATTTCTGGTATCATATACGGAACGGCTTGGGCAGTGGAGGGGATTATTGGTGCGATTGAGAAGGAAGAGGGCTGCATTTTGAGAGTGGTGGTCACGGGGGGATATTCTGAGATAATGGCCCGGTTCATGAAGAGGGAGTGTTCCATAGAGCCCGACCTGACGCTAAAAGGGCTGAGGATGCTCTACGAGAGGAATTCCTGATGCATGAACTTAGAAAAGACCCTCTCCTGGGGAGATGGGTCGCTGTGGTGAGCGACTCAAGATCGCCCGAAGAGTACCTCGTCCCGGAAAGGAAAGAGGAGACCTCCTGCGTACTCTGTCCCGGAAGGGAAAAGGAGACCCCGCCTGAGATAACATCGATAAGCGAAAACGGCTCGTGGTGGACAAGAGTGATCCCTAATTTCAGGCCCGTGCTGCACGTTGAGGGGGATCTCGGCAGGAAAGGCGTGGGGATGTATGACAAGATGAACAGCGTGGGCGCCAACGAGATAATAATCGATAGCCCTGAACATAACAAGCAGCCAGAGGACATCGGTGCCGAGCAGGTACTAAGGATCATTCGGGTTTACCGGGAAAGGGTAGCAGACCTTGAAAAGGACCAGAGGCTCAGGTACATCCTTATATTCAAGAATTCAGGGAAAGGGGCCGGCGCAACATACAGCCATCCCCACTCGGAGATCATGGCGACTCCCATCATACCGAAGCTCATAAAAGAGGAATTGGACGGCGCCAAGCAGTATTTCGCGTATAAGGAGCGGTGTATCTTTTGTGATATTATGCGGGAGGAGTCGAGACTGGGCGACAGGGTGATAACTGAGACGAGGGAATTCTTCGCCTTCAGTCCTTTTGCACCCAAATTTCCCTTTCAGTGCTGGATATTGCCCAAGAAGCACGGATGCGCTTTTCAGGACATCATGGAGAGGGAGATGGAGGACCTCAGTCTCATGCTTTATACGATATTGAAGAAGATAAGGCGGATATTGGGGGATTCGCCGTACAATTACTTTATCCATACAGCCCCAAACAGGATCCCGAGGCGCAACCACTGGCACACGCTCGGCGATGATTTCCACTGGCACATTGAGATTATGCCCCGGCTTCTGATGACGAGCGGGTTCGAGCTGGGTTCGGATTTTTATGTCTTGACAACATCCCCGGAGGATGCAGCAAAATATTTAAGGGAGGCTTGATTATGGAGATTAAAAGGATTCTTTTCCCCACGGACCTTTCAGAGGGCTCTGCGCACGCCGTCCCATTTGTGGCGGATCTCACAAAGCATTATGGGGCAAAACTTTACATTATTCATGTTATGTACGATGTCGCCAGGGCCACCGGCTGGTATGTGCCCCACGTCAGCATGGACGAGATGTACAGGGACATTGAGGTGAATGCGAGAAAGGAAATCGAGAAGTGCTGCATCGAGGAACTCAGGGGATACAAGGACATCGATTACAAGGTTCTGAAAGGGGTTCCGCACGAAGAGATATTGAAGTTTTCTGAGGAAAATTCTATTGATTTGATCGTCATGGGAACCCATAGTAGGAAAGGGATCGACAGGGTGATATTCGGCAGCACCGCCGAAAGGGTGGTGCGAAACGCAAGGTGCCCTGTTCTTACCGTGGGGTGTCCCGTACGGAAGAAATAGAAGGGGAGCGGGAGAATCCGGTGAGGTGCTCTCCCGGGTGCGATGAGGGTTTATCTTTCCGAGAACGCATTCATCGACATATTGCTCAGCTCGGCTGAGGTGTACAAGAAGGAATGCCTGGGGTATCTGCTCGGATACAGACTGGAGGACAGATTCATTGTGGAGCATGCCTTCAGCTTCCAGACAGCGAGCAGGAGGCACAAGGGTGTTGTAGTCCACGAAAAGAACCATAAGAAGCTGGAGCCGATCCTTGAGAAGTTCGACAAGCTCCAGATCATAGGGGACTTCCATTCCCATACCCAGTTTGGCCCCACCAAGGGACTTCCTTTTCCCAGTGAAGAGGACGTGGCAGGGATGAAGCAGGGTCTTATCTACGTCATCATCGCTATCAATAACAACGAGAAGACCGTGGGGTGGGGCGAAAACAGAGATGGCACTATCTCAGGTTCGGTGGGAGACTATTTCTTTAAGATATCGGCCTATTTTCTGAACAAGAATTCCTCCAAGCGAGCGAAGATACACTGCCCTTTCCCTCCGGGTTTTTTGAACTGATGTCGTTCAGACGACAGATCTCGCATCCATGATGTTCAGGACCCGTGTATTGGTAATCGGAGGCGGCCCCGCAGGAGCCGTTGCCGCACGGTTTCTCGCATCCAAAGGAGTCGATACCCTCCTTGTGGAGAGGAATCTTGCCTTTGTCAAACCATGCGGAGGAGGTATCCCTTATTCGGCATTTCAGGAACTTGGAATCCCTGAGTATCCGGTGAAGCGATATGTTAGCGAGGTGAAGGTCGTGTCTCCGGGCGGTGAGATACTGAATATAACTCTAAGAGGCGGTTCCATCGCCATTGTGGAGAGAGGAGATTTTGACCGTGCCCTCAGAGCGGAGGCCGAAGCAGCCGGCGCGACGATTTTGGAGGCGGATTTCATAGGTTTTCCGGACACCGGCAGAACAGTGACGGCGCAGGTAGTATCACGGAATCCCGGCGGGACCTTGCAGCGGATGGAGGTGAGGGCTGATTACGTAATCGCTGCGGACGGTGTGAATTCAAGGGTGAGGGCAGTGATGAATATCAGGCCGTCCCCCTGTTTCCTTACCCTCTCTGAAAAGATAAGGGACGAGTATTCCGATGTCTGCGAATTCTGGTTCGGCTCTTTTCATGCGCCGCGTAGTTACTCGTGGGTTTTCCCGATGAAGGAAGGAGTTTCAGCTGGGACAGGAGCCTTCGGACATGCAGGGATAAGGGATCTCTGGCAGAGATTTAAGACAAGAAGAGATCTTAAGTCCGGCGGTCCGTTCAGGGGGTACAGAATCCCACTGTGGCGGGGAGACATTTTTCACTCCGGAAGGATACTTTTCGCAGGAGACGCCGCAGGTCAGGTGATGCCATTCACCTGCGAAGGGATTTATTACTCCATGAAGTCCGGCGAGATGGCCGCGACTGCGGTGATGGCCGGCAAGCCGGCTGACTATAAAAGAATGTGGCAAAAAAGGTTTTTGAGTCGTTTTTCATTGATGAGAAGACTCTGGGCATACTTTCTGAAAGGCGATCACAGGATGGAAAGGATTGTGCAGCTCCACAGGAGGCCGGAAGTGCAGGAGGCGGCGATGGCCCTCTGGCTGAGGAAGGATCACGGCAAGGGAAGCCTTCTTTCCTACATGAACCTTTTCAGGAGTTTCTTGACCTGAGCCGCGAAAGGACCGTTCCCGCAAATGAAATCCCTCCTTCAGGACATAAGGTACAGACCCCCTCAATGGAGAATGTCGCTGACGTTTTCTATCATGATGCATCTCTTGCTCGCGGCACTTGTCCTCATTTATCCTCAACCGAAGAGGGAGGAAGGAGCGCCTTTTTTCACAAGGCTTGTTACCCCTGAGGAACTGAGAAGGGAGTTCCCGTCCGATATGGTGAAAGGATCCCCAGGCGCTCCGGCGTCCCGAGGGCATATTGTTGTTCCGAAACCCGCACCTCAGGTCGCAGCAAAGCCGGGGAAAGAGACGGCAAGAGTCCCTTCGCCGTTGTCACAACCGGAAGAGAAGGTGGGGGGCAGAGATATATTTCCTGGTGCTGCCACCGGAGGTGGTCAGGGACTTAATGAACAGAAAGGATCGCCCGTGTTGCCCGGCGCCGACATCCCGAAAGTGGGTTCGGTGAAATCGCAGAAGGTTCCGGGGAATATCTCTCCCCCGGCCACGCTTAGAGAAAAACTGTTCGATAGGGAGATTGTGGAGAGGTTTGCAAAGAGAGAAGAGAAGACTGCGGGCAACAGCATCACGTTCGACACGAAGGAGTTCAAGTATGAAGCGTACATGTTGAGGCTGAAGGAGCGGATTGAAGGGATCTGGATATATCCCCCCGAAGCTGCAATGAAGGGAATCTACGGTGACCTTTATATCCAGTTCACGATAAAGAAGGACGGCAGGCTGTCTGACGTGGAGCTGTTGAGGACCTCGGGCCACAGGAGCCTTGATCAAGCGGCGATGCGGGCCCTGAAAGATGGCGAACCTTACTGGCCTCTGCCGGATGAATGGGGCAAGGATTCGATTCCCGTTACAGGCCATTTTATCTATTCTATCTACGGGACATACTTGAGATAGTGAAGTTCACCATTTCTGTCCCTTCGGCTCCCTGTCAAACTCCCTGGGTTTTGCCTCGATACAGCCTCTTCAGTTCTCTAACGAATTATGGCCTGTCCTTGTAAAGGAGAAAGATTTTATGGTATTTTTCAGATATTTTTGTCTCTAAGTCAGAAAAGGAGATGGACCGTGGAAGAGAGATATGTCCCCGGAATCGTTGAGCTCAAGTGGCAGGAATACTGGTTGCGGGAAAAGCTCTACACGACAGAAACCGATTCCTCAAGGGAGAAGTTTTACTGTCTTGAGATGTTTCCCTATCCTTCTGGGAGAATACATATGGGACACGTGCGCAATTATGCCATTGGAGATGTTATTGCGAGGTACAAGCGCATGCGAGGGTACAATGTGCTTCATCCTATGGGATGGGACGCCTTTGGTCTCCCAGCTGAAAACGCCGCCATCAAGGAAGGGGTTCATCCCGCCCGGTGGACCTACGACAACATAGAATACATGAAGAGGCAGCTTGGCCGCATGGGATTGAGCTATGACTGGGACAGGGAGGTGACGACCTGCAGCCCTGAATACTACCGGTGGAACCAGTGGTTCTTCCTGAGGATGTTCGAAAGAGGGCTGGCATATAAGAAGTCCTCCTTTGTAAACTGGTGCGGCTCATGCATGACCGTTCTTGCCAACGAGCAGGTGATAGACGGAAGATGCTGGAGGTGTGATAGCGAGGTAGTCCAGAAGGAGCTGGAACAGTGGTTCTTCAGAATAACCCAGTATGCCGAAGAACTCCTTGAGGGATGCGCGAGGCTCTCGGGCTGGCCTGAGAATGTTGTGACGATGCAGAAGAACTGGATTGGCAGGAGCGAAGGCGTCGAAATGGACTTCCCTGTTCTCGGAAGGGATGAGAGGATACGGATATTCACGACAAGGCCCGATACGCTCTGGGGGGCTACGTTTATCTGTCTTGCGCCAGGACATCCACTCTCGGACGGGCTTGTCGCCGATAAAGAGCGCCTCAATGCTGTAAAGGCGAGGTATGGCGAGATGGAGGAAAAGGAGGGGCTATTCACGGGTCATTACGCTGTCAATCCCATGAACGGAGAGAAGATACCAATCTATGTGGCGAATTTTGTTCTTA
Source organism: uncultured Nitrospiraceae bacterium (assembly GCA_964475485.1). GTDB lineage: Bacteria > Nitrospirota > Thermodesulfovibrionia > Thermodesulfovibrionales > UBA9159 > CAYYWY01. Next base: position 25,557 of record CAYYWY010000015.1, read on the forward strand.
TGGAGTACGGGACCGGCGCTATCATGTCCGTGCCCGCCCACGACCAGAGGGATTTCGATTTTGCGAAGAAGTATGATCTTCCGATACGCGTGGTGATATTGCCTGAAGGCATTAACAGGTCGCAAGTAACAAGTGAAAAACTCAAGGATGAGGGACGCTCTTCACTTTTCACTCTTCACCCCTTACTTCCGGACAGGGCTTACGAGGGAGAAGGCGTCCTTGTCAGCTCCGCACAATTCACGGGAATGAAAAGTGACGTTGCAAAGGCCGAGATCGGGAAATTCATCGAGGAGCAGGGACTCGGCAAGAGGGTAATCAATTACAAGCTCAGGGACTGGGGAATATCCCGCCAGAGATACTGGGGGACCCCTATCCCAGTACTTTATTGCGGGCGATGCGGTATCGTTCCCGTGGCCGAAAAGGACCTCCCGGTGATACTCCCCGAAAATGTGAAGTTCACCGGCAAGGGTGGGTCCCCCCTTCTGGAGTCGCAGGATTTTCTCAAAGCGGCTTGCCCGGCATGCGGAGGCGAGGCAAGGCGCGAGACCGATACGATGGATACCTTTGTGGATTCCTCGTGGTATTTTGTGAGGTATTGCTCGAAGAAATACGAGGAGGCCCTTGGCAGAAGCAATATCGCCTATTGGATGCCCGTAGATCAGTATATCGGCGGAGTGGAGCATGCCGTCCTGCACCTGCTCTACTCAAGGTTCTTCACACGCGTCATGAGGGATATCGGCATTCTTGATTTCGATGAGCCCTTTACGAATCTCCTAACTCAGGGAATGGTCTGCATGGAAACAGTGAAGTGCCCTGAACACGGATGGCTCTTACCGGAGGAGGTGAAGGAGGGAAGGTGCGTGCATTGCGGTAGGGAGGCTACAAGGGGCAGAGTGGAGAAGATGTCGAAGTCCAGGAAGAACGTGGTGGATCCTGATTATCTCATCTCAAGGTACGGTGCGGATACTTCCAGGTTGTTCTCGCTCTTTGCCGCCCCTCCTGAGAAGGACCTGGAATGGTCGGACAAGGGTGTCGAGGGGGCTCACAGGTTTCTAAACAGGATTTGGGGAATCGTCTATAGAAACCGTGACGCGTTACGCGCTACGCGTAACATGGAATACACGGACTCATCACGTGTTACGGACAACGCGTCACGACTTCTGAGGAAGACGCACCAGACGATAAGACGGGTGACTATGGATATCGAGCGGGAGTATCATTTCAATACCGCCATTGCCGCCCTCATGGAACTGGTGAATGAACTCTCTGCCTTTCAGCCGCAGAATGACGGAGACAGGGAGGTTTTCAAGAAGTCAGTTGAGACCGTTCTCTTGCTCCTTTCTCCTTTCTCGCCGCACATTGCCGAGGAGTTGTGGGAGGCTTTGGGCAATAAGCCGAGCATTTTCGAGCGGAGCTGGCCCGAATGGGATGATGATATTGCAAAGGAAGAGGAGATGGAGCTTGTGATCCAGGTGAACGGCAAGGTGAGGGCAAAAGTGATGGTGCCTCAGGGTCTTTCCGACCGGGAGATTGAGGAGAGGACCATGAGGGAAGAGAAGATACGTGGTATACTCGAGGGCAAGGCAGTGAAGAAGCTCTTCGTCGTCAAAGGAAAGCTTGTAAATATCGTGACTGATAACACGTGACGAGTTGCGGGTCTTGAACAAAATGAAATTAAGTGGAATTGCTAAGTCTGTATATAGCCGTTCTTTAAACTTGTTGCTCATCACTTGCTGCGCGTTACTTGTTCCAGCTTGCGGCTATACACTTCACGGAAGGGGAAACCTCCCCTTTCAGTCAGTCGCTATCGGCAAGATCGTGAACAGGACCTATGAACCGAGGCTGGAAGACAGGATGCTGGCAGCCCTTGCTGATGAGCTGATGAAGAGCGGTTTCCTTATAGACGGCTCTTCAGGGCACAGGATAAGCGGGAGCATCACTTTCTTTGAGCTTAAGACCCTTTCGGAAAAGGCCGGGGCGGCTGCTGAGTATGAGGTTATCATCAGAGGGGATTTCAGGCTTACAGACCCGGGAGGGAAGGCCCGGGAGTTGAGGAACCGCGGCGTGTCTATCGTCTCTTTTCCGAGCGTCGGAGATCTCCAGAATGTGATGGCCCTGAAGGAAACGGCCATAGAAAGGGCGTTGAGGGACCTCTCTTCGGAGATAACCGCCTCGGTTGTTTACGGAGGACCCGGAGGAATATAATTCCTCTGCACCGGCATGAGCATCGAGCATTTCATCCGGGAAATGGAGAAGGGACTTCGGTCGCCGGCATATTTCCTGTATGCCGATGACCCGTATGTCCTGAAAGAAGCTTCCATGGCGGCTGCGAGGAAGGTCCCGGGGCATGAACGAGACTTCTCATTTCACGTTTTTGACCTGGGCGGCGTCGAGGAAACCCCTCCTCTTGAACAGATAGTGGACGTATTGAACACCGCCCCATTTATAGGGGAAAAGAGGATGGTTGTTATCGAGAATGTCCAGGGGCTACCCAAGAAGGGCATGAAGCCACTTGAAAACTATATCGAGAATCCCTCGTCCTCTACCGTTCTCGTACTTTTGCACAAGGGTGCTCCGAAGGCCCAATTCAGAGAGGTGATGAAGAAGGTCAAGGCCATATCGCTGGATATTCGTCCTCAGGACCTTTCTTTATGGGTCAGGGAAAAGGCGCGTCAGAAAGGGGTGGAGATGACCGATGAGGCGGTGGAGTATCTGTTGGGTATGGCAGGCCCTGATGTGGGTATAATATCCGCCGAGCTCGAGAAGTTTTCGCTCATCGGCAAAAGCCGCGTTGAAGCCAGGGATATTATGGGCATTGTTAGGGGAGGCATTGACTGCGATGTCTTTGACCTTGTAGACGCCCTCAGAAAAGGGGATGCGGATATGGTCTTCAGGGTCGCAAGGTCGCTCCAGGAGACACAGGAGCCATACGGGCTTTTGGGTGCGATCAACTGGCACTACAGCCGCATGTATGCAAAAGACACGGCAAGGACTGCGCACTATGACCGGGTGTTTGAACTCCTCAATGAGGCAGACCTGCGCATAAAGACTTCAGGCGGAACGTTCCCTCTCGAGTACCTGCTCGTCAGGCTGCTTCGGGCCTGAGCACGGTATCGGCAAGCTTCGCAAGACGGGATATCTTCCTGGATGCGGTGTTGCGGTGAATAACCCCTTTTGATGCCGCCTTGCTGATTACCTTCGCAGCTTCAACGAGTGCCTTTACGGCCGCTTCCCTGTCTTTCTCACTCACTGCGGCTTCGACCTTCCTGGCGACGGTCTTAACGGCTGTTTTCACGGCCTTGTTGCGAAGCCTGTGCTTTTCTGCCTGACGGACCCTCTTGAGGGCCGAAAGATTTTTTTTTGGAGCTGCTTTTCCTGGCAAAGTATCCTCCTCAAAAATTTAACAAGTTTCTTCAGCAAGGTAAAATAGCACAACTAACCGGACAAAATCAACGCTACCGCCAAGCCAAGCCGAAAAATAGAGATAGAACTATAAACGCCTTGAATTACCTGTCATTGCGAGAACCCGAAGGGTTCGTGGCAATCTCACTGCAAAAGGCGAGATTGCTTCGTTTCACTCGCAATGACAACTTTCTATCTCTATTTTTCGGCCAAGGCAGGTCAAGGCAAAATGAAAACGTCCAGTTCCCGGCGGAGAGCGAACGGGTACCACCTGCGGTGCGCGGCACCCGATCGGACGTATCTTTTTGGATGCCCTGTGGTAAAATCCTAGATATGAAGCGCTACAAACCCGTTTCCCTGGAAAAAATAAAAACATATCCCCTCTCGTTGAGAAAGAGCAAGGTCGAGTTAAGTGCCGGCGCTGTTCCGCACAAAAAGGGTGATCCGTTCAGGACATTCATGGAAGGGCTGCCTTCGCTGCTTGCCGCTTCGGATTTAAAGGCGGTTGCCTCGGCAGTGATGAAGGCGAGGGCGGAAGAAAGACCCGTTATCCTTGGCATGGGCGCACATCCGATAAAGGTGGGGATATCTCCAGTGATTATTGATCTGATGAGGAGGGGGATAATCACGGCTGTGGCGACGAACGGCGCCTGCATCATCCACGACTTCGAACTCTCTTACTCGGGCAAAACCTCGGAGGATGTTGCGGCGCAGATATCCAACGGGAGGTTCGGCATGGCAAGGGAGACCGGTAGGGAAATAAACGCTGCAATAAAGAGTGGGGTGAGAAAAGGCTATGGGATTGGCCTGTCCGTCGGCGAGCACATATTCAGGAGCAGAAGCAGGTTCAAGGAGAGAAGCATATTCTCCGAAGGGTTCAGACTCGGCATCCCCATGACCGTTCATGTGGCCCTGGGAACGGACATAACACATATGCACCCCGGTGCCGACGGTGCTGCGATCGGTGAAGGAAGTCTGAGGGATTTCAGGCTGTTGGCGTCAGTGGTCTCGGACCTCGAAGGCGGTGTGTTTATCAATCTCGGGTCCGCGGTTATTCTCCCCGAGGTCTTCCTCAAGGCATTGACTGTAGCAAGGAATCTCGGCAACAAGGTGGAGGATATTACCACAGTGAATATGGACTTTATACAGCATTACCGTCCGAGGGAGAACGTCCTGTGCAGGCCGACGGTGGCGAAAGGAAAGTCGTATGCCCTCACGGGACATCACGAGATAATGTTCCCCCTTCTGGCCGCAGCGATCATCGAGGAGGCAGGATGAAGGTCACGGTGGACGTCGAGAAATGCATAGGGTGCGGTACCTGCCAGGAGATATGCCCGGCGGTTTTTCACCTTAACGAGGAGATCGGAAAGGCCGAGGTGATAGATGCCGAGGCGTGCGAATACGTAGGATGTTGCGAGGCGGCAGAAGAGAATTGTCCTGTAGAGGCCATAACAGTGGAGGAATAGGTTCTCAGGGGGAGGGGTGAGTGAGTATATTGATGCTCTTCGGGTGCCGGGGCTCATGAGTATTCCTTTGACAAGCAAGGGCTTCATCGATCTTCATACTCATGGATTTGGAAAGTACGATACAAGGTCGTCAGACCCCGTGGCGATACTTAAAATGGCAGAAGCTCACGGAAACGCAGGAACGAGAGCTATCCTGCCGACAGTGTATCCGGGCCCTGTCGAGAAGATGAGGGCGGACATTGAAGCGGTAAGAAAGGCCATGGAGATCCAGAAGACGTCTCCCCGCTTCCCCTTTGCCAGGGGAGGATCGGAGGGGAGTGAAATGGAACAGGGAAAAGCTCAGAGCCCGGCACTCATACTCGGCGTTCATCTGGAAGGACCGTTCCTGAATCCGGCAAGATGCGGAGCTCTGGATAAGAGGTACTTTATAATGCCTTCTCTTTCTTCTCTCAAGAGATTAATCTGCGGATATGAAAAGATTGTCAGGATACTCACCATTGCTCCTGAAATGCCCGGCGCCCTCAGGGTTATTGAGAAATGCGCGAATGCCGGGATAAGAGTCAACATGGGTCATTCCGATGCAACATACAGACGAGCCGAGGAAGGGAAGAAGGCGGGAGCGAGCGGTGTTACCCACATATTCAACGCAATGGGGCCTTTCCACCACAGGGAACCAGGTCTTGCTGGCTTTGGTCTCATGGATAACGACACCTATGTGGAGGTTATTGCTGACGGATTCCATCTCTGTACCGAGGCACTGGCGCTTATCTTCCGGGTCAAGGACGAGGAGAAGATCGTCCTTGTCTCCGATTCGGTGAGAGGCGCGGGAAAGGGAAGGCCATTGTGTAAGACCGGGGGCGGTATTGCCGGCAGCGGCATGGCGCTTTCGGGCTCGATAGGGGTCCTGATCAGGGCGGGTGTTTCCGGCGAAAAGGCAATGGCAGCGGGAACCCTGAATCCTGAAAGATACCTGAGTTGTTAATGATCGAGGCAGCCGCCAGGCGAACTGAGGCAGTCTTTGGATGCGTCAAAAAGTCCTTTCATTACGCGGGAATCATCCTTGACATGGTGTGTTCGTAATTGCTAAAGTATTTCACCTCCTGCGTGTGCGGGGAGACTGAACACAAAATCAAGAATAGAGAGGAGGGGGTATATGAATGCCCTCTGTCAGGGTACGTGAGAGTGATTCCTTCGAGAACGCGCTCAGGAAGTTCAAAAAGCAGTGTGAACGGGAAGGGATACTCTCGGAGATAAAAAAGAGGGAGCACTACGAAAAGCCAAGCGTCAAGAAGAAGAAGAAGGCGCTTGCGGCTCGTAAGAAGGCACTCAAGAAAGTACGGGCGGTCATGAGATAGGATGTCCCTGCTCAAGAGATTCGACGACGACCTCAGGGAGGCCCTGAAAGCATCTCAAAGCGAGAGGGTCTCTGTGCTGAGAATGGTGAAGGCTGCTACGAAGAACAAGCAGATCGAGAAGGGTAGGGAACTTACCGATGACGAGATCGTGGAAGTTCTTGCTTCCATGGTGAAGAGGGGGCGCGAGTCGATAGAGCAATTCGCCAAGGCGGGTAGAACAGACCTTGCCCTGAAGGAAGAGCAGGAAATCGCCGTTCTTGAGGCCTATATGCCACGCCAGCTCAGTCATGAAGAGCTGGACAGGATCATTTCGGAAGCGATACGCGAGGCATCTGCCGGGAGTGCGCAGGACGTCGGCAAGGTGATGCGCATTCTCATGCCGAGGGTCAGAGGCGTAGCTGATGGGAAATATGTAAATCAGCGAGTGAAGGAATTGCTGGAGTCCGGCGCCAGGTCTCATGAAACTTAGGGAGTTCTATCAGAAAGCCATCTCTATAGGTGCGGAAAACGACCCGAGGGGCAGTGAGATCGTTGCCAGAGACCTTGAGGCGAGAAAAAAGGAGTTTACCTCCCTAAAGGAAGAGGAGCGCCTCTTTTTCGATGCCGAGACGCTCGAAAATCCTTACTCCGATTCGAGGATTTTGAACGGTTCCGGTGAAGAGGAAGTCGGGAGCATCCTTGTAGGTGTCGACATAGACGTGGGTGAGGTGTTGCTCTGTGAGAGGCTTAGGGAAAAGGGCGAGGAGATAGACCTGATCGTGGCCCATCACCCCGGAGGAAGGGCATATGCGAACCTTTATGACGTTATGCGTATTCAGTCCGACATCCTGCACAGGTTCGGCATCCCCATCAGTACTGCCGAGGACCTCATGGAGGGAAGGATAAAGGAAGTGGAGAGGAGGCTTATGCCGGCGAACCACACAAGGGCTGTGGATGCCGCGAGACTCTTGGGCACTCCGTTCATCTGTCTGCATACACCCTCGGACAACATGGTTGCCACGTATCTCCAGAAAACGTTTGACGGGAAGAAGCCGTATACCGTGGCCGATGTGATGGATATCCTGAGGGAGATGCCTGAATATAGAGAAGCTGCCAGAAACGGGGCGGGGCCAAAGGTCCTTTTAGGCTCTGGCAAGAGAAAGGCTGGCAAGATCTTTGTTGACATGACGGGTGGCACCGAGGGTGCCAAAGAGATCTTTTCGAGCATGGCTGCCAGCGGAGTCAATACCATTGTAGCGATGCATCTCAGTGAGGATCACCGCAAGGAAGCGGAAAAGAACCACCTCAATGTTGTCATTGCCGGACACATATCGAGCGACAACCTTGGGATGAATCTTCTCCTAGACGAGCTGACAAGGACCTGCGGGACAACGTTAAATGTATTTGAATGTTCCGGGTTCAGGCGATTCAGCAGATTAACCAACCAGTAACGAGTAAAGAAGTAACAAGTGACGAGTCAAGATACCTTTTATCTAACATGAGGAACGACAATGATTTATGAACTTGTTACTCGTTGCCCGTCGCTCGTTGCTATCTTTTATTTATGATGGATGAAAGAGTTCTTGAGGAAGTAAAGGCAAGATTCGATATACTGGATGTGATATCGGATTATGTCGAACTCAGGCGGGCAGGTCAGAATTACAAAGGACTTTGCCCCTTCCATTCGGAAAAAACCCCTTCTTTTATGGTGAGCCCCGACAAGCAGAGATTCCACTGTTTTGGTTGCGGTGCGGGAGGCGACATTATCAGCTTTGTGATGAAATACGAGAATCTCACGTTTCAGGAGTCTCTCAAGCTTCTCGCCGGGAAGGCCGGGATTAACCTTAAAGAATACCGATCCTGGTCAGTGGGCGACAGCGAAAGGGGAAGGCTTCTTGAGATACACTCGATTGCCGCGGATGTGTTCAGGAGAAACCTGGCGCGGTCCAATACGGCATCTTCATACGTGAAGAAGAGAGGACTGACGGAAGAGACGGTAGGTTTATTTTCCCTTGGATATGCGCTAAGGGATTGGCATTATCTCTCAAACTACCTTAAAGAAAAAGGGTTTCCCATGAATGCAATCCTTCAGTCGGGTGTTGCTTCGTCAGGCGAGAAAGGGATATATGACACTTTCAGGGACAGGATAATATTCCCGATCTGCAATGTGGACGGCGACATCATAGCGTTCGGCGGGAGGGTTATGGATGATTCGCTTCCCAAGTATCTGAATTCACCGGAGAGCGCTATTTTCAAGAAAGGAGAGACTCTTTACGGGCTGAATATGGCAAAGGAGGGAATAAGGAAAAGAGGATATGCAATTATTGCGGAAGGATATCTTGATGTCATAGTGTCTCGCCAGCATGGGTTTGACAACACCGTTGCCCCCCTCGGGACAGCCCTCACCCAGGCCCATCTCAGGAAACTGAAAAGATTCACAAAAAAGGCAGTGCTTGTCTTTGATGGTGACGACGCCGGAAAGTCGGCTGCAAGAAGATCTCTCCCTATCCTTCTTGAGCAGGGCTTCTTGCCGAAGATACTCCTTTTGCCAGAAAAAGACGACCCGGACAGTTTCCTGAGAAAACATGGAGATGCGAAGTTCAGCGAACTCATTGCCGGCGCGGCGTCCCCTGTGGAATTCATTCTTTCTTTTTCAGCGGGTGACAAGACAGAGACTGTAAGGGATGCCCTGGGTGCTATTGCCGAGTGCGGCGATCTGATAATAAGAGAAGAACTGTTGAGGGAAATCTCGGAAAGGACTGGCATCCGGGAGTCGGTATTAAGGGAAGAGCTGAGGCGAATGGAGAAAAGACGGAAGGAAAAGAGAGGAGGCTCGCCTGCTTTGGGTCGGCTGCATGGAAACCTCTGCTACGACGAAGAACTCCTCCTCCTGAGCGGCGTGATAGCATTTCCTGAAAAACTGGCCTCTGTCTTGCGCGTTGTTTCAGTAGAGGAATTCATAAATCCGGTGGTAAGAAGTATTCTGAATAAACTTGCAGCCAAAGGAGCCGGGGCGACTCTTGAATCCATCCAGTCATCTCTAAGCGACGAAGAGATGACTCTGTCTACCCGTCTTGCGGTTGCGCCGGGTTTTGATCCGGACAATGTTGATAGGAATATAGAGGACTGTATAAGGAGGAAAGCGATGAAAAGGCTCGAGGCGAGGAGCAGGGAGGCGCGTGCAACAGGGGATAGGGAGGCGCTGAATGCTCTCCTTCTTGAAAAGCGGAGACTGATAAAGGAGGCAGGGTGAAGGAAGGCTTCGATTACTTTGAAGAGCAGGACGAGAGGGAAGACCTTGAATTCATGCAGGATGAACCGCCTGAGGAGGAGAAGGTATTTCTGTACGGCGAGGACACTTATGAAGAGGGGTTGAAGGCGGAAGAGAACGCCGCCCTTGCGGATATCGAGTACGAGCCTGTGAAGATGTACCTCAAGGAAATGGGCAGCATACCTCTGCTTACGAAGGAAGGTGAGATCGAGCTTGCAAGACGGATAGAAAAAGGCAGGGAAAAGATCACAAAGGCAATCTTTTCCCTGCCTTTTGCGGTCGAGAAGCTCGTTTCCCTTGGTGATCTGGTTAAGAAAGGGGAGGCGCCTATTGCGGAGATCGTACTGGACGAAGGTGATGCAGACGACTCCATGGCGCGCGAAGCGGACAGGTTCTTTGCTATTACCGAGGAGATCAGGTCGATATGCCTTCATCGGAAGAAGGGCAGCAGGAGCAGGGCTTTTCCCGGCAAAAAGATGGAAAAAACCGGTGCGGGGTCTGAAGCAGCTGGCGCCTCTCAGAGCACAAAAGGCTGTTACACGGGATTGTCCAGCGGGGAAAGGGAGAAGATACTGGAAAGGGTCAGGAGCCTGAAACTGAGAGAGGACGTAATGCATGCCTTTTCAGAGCAGCTCGAACGGACCATCGAGAAGATAGAGGACCTCCAAAATAAGGCAGCCACTCTCGGGAAAAGGCTTAAGACCACCGGCTGGGATACGAAAAAGAAGGGAGCGACAAAAGCAAGGACGTCGGGGGCCACGGGTAGCTCCGTCATCGGGGCGGGCAGGGAAGCACTGCTGAAGAGGCACCGTGGTTACGAGAAAGAGATAAAGGACTGCGAACAGTCCATAGGCGGAAGTCTTGCGGAAATGAAGAAGTCCCTCAGGTTGTTCGCTCAGGGAAAGACGGAGATATCCGAGGCAAAGAGCGCGATGATCGAAGCTAACCTGAGGCTTGTGATCAGCATCGCAAAGAGGTACATAGGGAAGGGATTGAGCTTTCCGGACCTGATTCAAGAGGGGAACATAGGGCTGATGAGGGCGGTGGACAAGTTTGAATACCGCAGGGGTTACAAGTTCAGCACATATGCGACGTGGTGGATAAGGCAGTCCATCACAAGGGCCCTTGCGGATCAGTCAAGGACTATTCGAATCCCGGTGCATATGGTTGAGATCATAAGCCGTATTTCCAAGGCTACGAGGGAGCTTGTGCAGGAACTCGGGGATGAACCGTCTGCCGAGGATATCGCTGACAGGGTCGGCATGCCGGTGGAGAAGGTGAAGACGATCCTGAAGATCACGAAGGAGCCTATTTCCCTTGAGACCCCCATCGGAGAGGAGGAGGACAGCCATCTCCGGGATTTTATAGAGGATAAGGCGACGCTTTCCCCTCTCGACATCGCGATCAATGATGATCTCAGGACGCAGATAGAGAAGGTGCTGTGCACCCTCAATCCGAAAGAGGCAAAGATCATCAAGAGGAGGTTCGGCATCGGAGAGGATGTCCCTCACACTCTTGAGGAGCTCGGCCATGAGTTTGACGTTACTAGGGAAAGGATCAGGCAGATCGAGGTCAAGGCTATTCGCAAACTCAAGCATCCCGCACGGAGCAAGTGGCTGAGAACGTTTATCGAAAGCCCTTGACTTGGAAACAGTGGCGAGTTTAAAGTAACGAGTTACGAGTTCTCGATGACACCAAATTTAGGATTACATACAGAGGCATTAGATTGATAGGCGGTCGATTATTTATCCCTTGTTTGTTACTCTTAACCCGTTATTTGTTGCTGTTTGCCGGGCCCATAGCTCAGCTGGTAGAGCTACCGGCTCATAACCGGTTGGTCCCAGGTTCGAGTCCTGGTGGGCCCACTTCAAAGATAGTTACGGATAGCGAGTCACGGGTTAAATGAGCGGTTTTCAATTTGTTTCTTGTCACTCATCACTTTCTTTTGGAGGCGTTGTGACAGAGGACCTGAGAATTCTCGTAGAGCTCCAGACGACAGACTCCGCCATTATGGAAAGGACCGATATTATCGAGACCATTCCAAGGAAGGTCTCCTCCGTTGAACAGCCACTGAGGGATGCGCGTTCCGCGTATAATAAGGCGAAACAGAGGCTGGATGCCCTTGCAAAGAAGAAAAAGGACCGGGAGCAGCAATTGGATGAGATACAGGAGCGGATCAAGAAGCTTAAAGCCCGTATATCGGAGATAAAGACGAACAAGGAATATCAGGCGCACCTTAAGGAGATAGAGTCTGTGGAAAAAGAACGACAGGCCGTGGAAGACGATATCCTGTCGGCAATGGAGGCCCTTGACTCCGCCCAGACGGAGACGGACTCCTTACTGAAAAGTGTGAAGGCGGAAGAAGAGAGGATCGAGACATTTAGGGCAAAGCTCCAGGAGGAAGCCGAAGGCGTCAGGAAGGAGATCGATGAGCTCAGACACCGCCGGGAGAAACTTGTTAAGGCAATTGACACGGAACTCTACAGCCTCTATCTGAAACTAATGGAGACGAAAAGGGGTCTTGCTGTTGTGGAGGCAAAGGATGAGGTCTGTCAGGGATGCAATATGAATATACCTCCGCAGCTTTTTGTTGAGATAAAGAAAAACGAGAAGATCATCCAGTGCCCGCAGTGCACCAGAATACTTTACTGGAGAACGCAAGAGGTGTAGCTCTGACAGTCCGCAGCAGTTCCGGGAAAAAGGGATCCCGGCCCGCTTCTTGACTTATTATTAAAAATGCAATTATTATAATAAAAAAAATTAATGGACATGGAAGATCACAAACTAAAAGTCTTCTGCACGGTTGCCGACACAAAGAGCTTTTCGAAGGCTTCGGAGATAATTCATCTCACCCAGCCTGCCGTAAGCCTCCAGATTCAGGCCCTTGAAGAGCTGTATGAGACTAAACTCTTCGACAGGTCATCGAGCACCGTCTCGCTCACTCCCGCAGGGGAGATACTCTATAAATACGCCAAGGAGATACTCGCCCTATACTCGGCGGCCGAGAAGAACATCGGGGAACTCACTGGTCTCGTGAAGGGCAGCATAAGCCTCGGCGCAAGTACCACTATCGCCAACCACCTGCTGCCCGCTGTGATTGCGGATTTCCGGAAGACCCACCCGAAGATCAAGATGCATCTGTCCGTGGGGAATACGAAGCGGATCGTGGAGTCCCTGAACGCAGGAAACATCGATATAGGACTTGTGGAAGGCGATGTGGCGCGTCAGAAACTCATAGTCGAGAAACTCCTCTCAGACGAGCTTGTCGTGATCGTCCCTCCGTTGCATCCCTGGGCCAAGAAGAAAGAGGTTTCGATCTATGATGTTACGAAGGAACCCTTCATCCTGAGGGAGGAAGGGTCGGGGACCAGACAGATAATCGAGAAGTACCTGAACAAGCACGGCATCAGTACCCATGATATGAAGACCTCCATGATGCTCGGGAGCACCGAGGCGATCAAAGAGGCGGTGGAGAGCGGCATCGGCATCTCTATTGTCTCGAGATGGGCTGCTCGAAAGGAGAGCAAATACGGCAGCCTGAAACTGCTGAGCATCAAGGAAGAAAGGCTTCTGAGGGACTTCTCCCTTATCTTTCACAAGAACGCCATTGCTTCCCATGCGGTGGATGAGTTTCTAACCTACCTCAAGAGTTATCCCTTCGAAAAACTCATCGCGTAACGAAGTCACGGACTGACTCAGCGGACGGTCAGCTCCAGAGCCTTGCAGATTACCCAGGCGAGGAATATGCAGGCGGGTAGTGTGAATATCCATGCCATAATGATCTTCCCCGCAATTCCCCACCTCACGGCCGAGAGTCTTTTTGTCGATCCCACGCCCATAATCGCTGTCGTGATCACATGAGTGGTGCTGACGGGAAGGCCGAAGTGGCTGGATCCCAGAATAATTGCGGTGGCAGAAGTCTCGGCGGCAAAGCCATGAATAGGTTCAAGTTTCAACATATGGACACCCATTGTTTTGATCACCTTCCAGCCTCCCAATGCCGTCCCGAGACCCATTGCGAGTGCGCAGGTAAGGATGACCCAGAACGGCACTTCAACCGACTGGAGGAACCCCCCGCTTACGAGGGAGAGTGTGATAATGCCCATTACCTTTTGCGCGTCATTCGAACCGTGGCTGAAGGCCATGAATGCTGAAGAGAGGATCTGTAGTCTGCCAAAAAGACGGTTGATATTTCCGACGGAGAGAGTGCCGAAGAGCTTGAGAATCAATTTTGTAAAGAGGAAACCGAAGACGATCCCCATGACAGGTGAGAAGAGGAGTGAGGAAAAGATTGTCGACAGGCCCTTGATATTGAGAATGCCCGGGCCGCCGTGAGCCACTGCTGCGCCGATGAGGCCGCCTATAAGGGCATGGGATGCGCTTACAGGCAACCCCAATTTCGTCATTACCGTATTCCAGAAGAATCCCGCGAAAAGAGCGGAGACTACTACAATCTCTGTGACAGCAGTCGGTTCGACTATCCCTTTCCCGATGGTTTTCGCCACTGCTGTTGTCAGAAAGGCTCCCAGGATGTTCATCGTCGAGGCAAGGAGAACCGCCTGTATGGGTGAAAGCACCCTAGTTGAGACGACAGTGGCAATTGCGTTGGCGGAATCGTTCCAGCCATTGCTGATATCGAAGAGAATTGCGAGGAAGACTGTGATGATGACTATTTCAAGCATTCTTGAGGACTATGCCTTCAAGGACATTGGCGACGTCCTCGCACCTGTCCGATGCGTCTTCGAGGTGTTCGTAAATCTCTTTCCATTTGATGATCTGCAGGGGGTCTCTCATATCGTCGAACAGCTTTCCCAGCGCATCCCTGAATGTCCTGTCGATCCTGTTTTCGAGCCTGTTGATCTCGATGCAGTGCTCCTGGACATGGGAATAGTTCTTTGAACGCAGCTCCCTCATGGTTTTCTGGAGAACCTCTGTCGTGCGGTGAAGGTCCCTTGCGAGTTCCAGCGCCTCTTTTGTTGGTTCGGTGATTTTGAACACGATCATCCTGTCGACGCCGCCCCACACGAGGTCGAGGATGTCGTCCATTCGGGACGCGAGGGCGTGTATGTCTTCCCTGTCGATGGGGGTGATGAAGGTCTTGTTCAGCTTTTTCATGATGTCGTGGGTGAGCATGTCTCCGTCCTGCTCCACCTCGTATATCTCTTTGGCCCGCGCCTCGAGATTGTCGAAGTTTTCCATGAGTGCGACGAGCAAAGATGTGGCCTTGGTAAGGTTGGAAGCCGCCTTGTCGAATATCTCGAAAAAGTCGATCTCTTTGGGGAAGAATCTCATAATGGCTGTTTAAGATATATTAGTTAGCAGACGAAAGTCAAATATCGGAATGACTATAATCCGCAGCTCGCAATCCTCGACGAAAAAGGCGGGATTGCTTCGG
>CAYYWY010000015.1:40484-59457 GCA_964475485.1 uncultured Nitrospiraceae bacterium
CGAAGGGTGCGCGGCAATCTAAGCGTAAACTGCGAAGTTGCTTCGCTTTGCTCGCAATGACAAAATCCTATCGCTATTTTGGGGGAATGAGTTTCATAGTTTTTTGATGTTATTCCCGCGAAGGTCTACGACTCGTAGAGCTGGGATCCAATTGGAAGAGAATGAATTCCCTTGTCAAGCTGAGGAATGACGGTTCTTTTTTTTCCGATAAAGGGAATTTCTAAATGGTATAATTTCCACCATGTACGTGTATCTTAACGATAGGCTTGTGCCAAGAAGAGAGGCTGTGGTCTCTGTATTTGACCACGGGTTTCTTTACGGCGACGGTGTTTACGAGACTATGAGGACATATGACGGCGTTGTCTTCATGCTGGATGAACATCTTGCTCGGCTACGCCGTTCAGCATCCATGATAGGGCTTTCAATTCCGGTTGATCCCGAGCGGATCAAGGCGGCGACGTTCGATACTATCGAGGCGAATTCCCTGAGGAACGCCTATATCAGGGTGACCGTTTCCAGAGGTGAGGGACCCCTAGGCCTTGACCCGGATCTCTGCAGGGAGCCGACATTGGTCATCATCGCCGAAGGCATGAAGGATTATCCGAGGGCCTTCTATGAAAACGGAATAACTACGATCATCTCGGAGACGAGGAGAAACCATAGAGATGCAATAGACCCACGGATAAAATCGCTGAATTTCCTCAACAATATTCTGGCGAAGGTCGAAGCAAAGCGGGCGGGCGTGTATGAGGCGATAATGATGAACGTTTCCGGCTTTCTCGCGGAAGGCACAATAAGCAACCTGTTCTTTTACCGGGACGACGTTCTCTGCACTCCCTCTGTGGCGTGCGGAATTCTTGACGGAATAACAAGAAGTATCGTCCTTGAGCTTGCAGTTAAAGAGGGACTCGTTGTTCGGGAGGGAGAGTACACAAGGGATGACATCTACACTGCGCATGAGGTCTTTATGACAAATACCACCATGGAGGTTATGCCCGTGAGCCGGGTCGATGCAGTCCATTACAGAGCAGGAGACGTTGCAAGGCTTCTCCACAAGGCTTACAGGGAAGAGGTGAGATCCTACGTGATAAACATAAAGGGAAGCGGCCCTTCGCTGTGGGGATATGAATAGGGAAAATTCCGATGAATTCTGAGGTTTAGCCACGATATGGAAAAGGCGGATATCGCAAGACTCATCGATCACACTCTCCTTCGGCCTGACGCGACAGTGGGGGAAATTGAGACATTGTGCAGTGAAGCGGTTCAGTTCGGGTTCCACTCTGTTTGTGTCCATCCGTTCTTTGTCCCGTTTTCAAAGGGCATACTTTCCGGTAGCAAGGTGAAAGTGACTTCAGTCATAGGTTTTCCCTTCGGTATGACGCTTACACAGGTAAAAGTCTACGAGGCATTGGAAACCGTCATGAAGGGTTGTGACGAACTCGATATTTTGATGAACATAGGCATGGCGAAATCCGGCGCCTGGACCGAGGTAGAGAAAGACCTCTCCGATGTGATTTCCGCCACGAGGGGGATCGTCCGCAAGGTGATTATCGAGACATGCTACCTGAGCGGGGAGGAAAAGAGAAAGGCCTCGGAGATTGCGGCCGGGGCGGGGGCCGAATTCATAAAGACATCAAGCGGATTCGGTCCTCGAGGCGCGACTGTCGAGGATGTTCGTCTCATCAGGGAGGTTGCCGGCGCCGGTTATGGCATAAAGGCATCGGGCGGGATAAGGACCCTTCATCAAGTGAAGGAACTCATCGAGGCTGGGGCAACGAGAATAGGTACGTCGGCAGGGGTGAAGATAGTAACGAGTAACAAGTAACGAGTGACGGGCGACAAGATTATGATTCTAAAGATCTCGTAAGTCCAATAAACATTTCCATCTTTCGAAATCCCGTCGAATTCACTCTTGACTTGTTACTTGTCACTGTTTTACTCCGGTATCTTCTTGAAAAAGTAGAACGCTATCCCTCCGAAAAGAACAGGCATAAGCCATGCTGCCATCACAGGGGGCAGGAGCCCGGCATACCCCATTGAAAGGGACGCAGTGTATCCGACCCAGTAGAGAAGGCTGATAAAGATACCTATTGCTGCGGTGATAAGGCCGCTCCCCATGTGTCCTTTCGACGCCAGCGCAATGCCGAGGACAAGCATGATGAGATTGATAAGGGGATACGAGATCCTCGAATGGATGTCCACAGAGAGCTTGATATTTCTGAACCCCGCGTTCCTTAATCGCTTTGTATATGCCATGAGCTCTCTCACATTCATCTCTTCAGGTTTCTGCATATCCTCCCTGAAGACCTCGGGGGAGCCGATGATGTCGGATTGAAGCTCTTTATGCGTTGCCACTGTGCCGTCTTTAATCTTATATTCAGTTACCCCCTTGAGATACCAGATTCCCCTCTTCGGGTTTTCCGATGCCTCCCACACAGGCTTCCACTCGGCGGAATCCGCTTCGATCCGTTCCGTCAGCATGTAATCGTCCATTTTCATGATGCTTACCCCCTGGACGACACCCTTCTCAGGGAGGAACAGGTCTATCTTGACGATGGCACCCTTTGCCCTCATCCAGACGCTTCCCTCTTTAAAGGTTAGAACATTCTCTTTCCTTGTAAGGGTATCCCTGAGGACATGAGCCCTTCTTAAAAAATCCGGGACAACAAACTCACCCATCAGAAAACCGGCAATGCTCAAAGCTACCCCTGAATATACGAAAGGCTTGAGGAGGGCCTTCATGCTGCCGCCGGAGGCCTTAACCGCCGTGGTCTCCTTTTTCCTCCCTGCCTGACCAAAAACGAACAGACCGCTTATGAGCGCTGCCATAGGCATGAGGTAGAGCAGGTATTGAGGCAGATTCAGCCCGGAATACAGAAGTAGGGCGCTCATGGATGGCCTGTTGGGAATGAAGTCATTGATCCTGTTGATAAGCTCCATCAGGCTGAAGGTTAGGCCGAGACCGCATGCGATAATGGCGAAGAGCTTAAAGAACTCTTTGAGATAGTATCTCTGGATTATCTTCATTCTGTGAATACTCCTACCCCTCACCCTAACCCTCTCCCACAAGGGGAGAGGGGATTGTTGGTTGCTTTCCCGCAGAGGGAATCTAAAGTATCCCCTCCCTCGAGGGGAGGGGATAAAGGGGAGGGTGAGCAGCATGATTGTTTCATCTCGAACCCGCCCTTCTGAAGGCCCACAGGGAAGAGATGCCGATAATGATCGTGGGGAGCCATGCGCCGATATAATGGGGAATTTTTCCGGTTCGGGCTATATTCTCACCGTACACCAGCATTATATAAAAAACAGTAAAAACCCCGATGCCGAGCGTGAGCCCTCCGAGTCTTCCCCCCTTCCCGGAGAGCAGAGAGAGGGGCGGCCCGAGGAACATGAGGAGCAGACAGAGTGACGGCAGCGACAATCTCCTGTGCAGCTCCAAAAAGAAGGGTATCCTCTCTTTCGGCTCTTTCCCCTCCGCCTCTTTGAGGAGTTCCCGGGGCGTCAGCTCGCTGTTCTTCCTTGTGGGTCCTTCCACGGAGAGATTCAGTGAAAGGTTATAGCCGCTGAAGAATATCTCGGTTGAGCCTGCGGGCCTTACGATATGGATAAAGCCGTCCTTCATGTAGAGGGAAAGATTGTATTCCCTGTCCGCGTAAACCCTGCCTTCCTTTGCGGAAAGAACCTTCGGCTCTTTCCGGTTCCTGCTGTCATAGATGAAGATTCCCCGCAGCTCATCAGGCGCGGGTTTATCCCGAACGAGGATGACGATGTCCCTGAACGCAGTATTGAATATGCCGGCCTCAATGGCCATGGGCGCCTTCTGCGTAACGATGCGCGCTATGGTATCTCTCACCTTGCCCGCGCCGAGCGGTCCGAGAGAGAAACTCACGAAGAGTCCCATAACAAAACAGAGAGACCCGAACAGAAGCACGGGCAAGGAAATTCCCCTGAAGGACATCCCCGCGGTCTTAAGGATGGTTAACTCATTGTCGGCGTTCAGCCTGCCGTAGGTCAGCAGCGTTGCCAGGAGGAGTGACATGGGTATGGTGAGGATCATGAGCTGCGGCTGCAGATAAAAAACGATTCGTGCCATATCCGACACGGAGGCCCCGACTCCTGAAAGCATACGGCTCAGTCTCAGCACCTTTTCCATCATGAGAATGAAATTCAGGGCGACAAGGCTCAATGCAAATGTTTGGAGTAGTTCAAGGAGGATTCTCTTATGGACCGTTGTCAGTAACGAGTGACGAGTAACGAGTAACGAGTTCATTTCCTCAGGACCTTGGCGAGCCCTATGAGCATTTTTCGCTCTTTAGAAATCGTTCCGTAGATTTGTAGATCTTTGTCACAAACTCTATGCTCCGTCTCCAGACTTCCAGATTATGATGACCCTTCATTATTTAAGCCTCCCGAAGCGTTAAGATGTTTATCATTTTAGCATATAACGCTTTTGGCTCGTCACTTGTTACTGTCTTTATAATCCACACTTCTGTGGTAAAAAGAATACAAATTCCTTGTTTTGTAGCAGTGCGACAAGCCATCCATACCGTTTTCATGGTAACAGGATAACTTCTCAAATTATAAATATTTTTTTACTCGTCATTTGTTACTCGTCACCCGTCACTTTCTTGCTGGCCTCCTTTTTGCAAGACTCGGAAGACGGATGTTTCTTAACAAAAAAATCTTGACAAAAATGGCCGGGAATGCTATAACCTTTACAATTGATAGACCCAGGAATAGTCTTGTCCTATATTTAGGTTATAACACCGCTTCCATGGGAAGCCCGGATTCTGTTGGCGGGGGAGGTGATAGAGAGGAGAAATCAGAATTGAAAAGAGATGTTATGAAGTTTCTATGTCAGTTTTTTTGCGAGAAGTCCCGTTTCACGGGATGAATCTTACTAACCTAAAAACAAGGAGGGTTAGGAAGTGAAAAAGTACTTAGCTATATTCTTAGGCGTAGTTTTTGTACTCGGCTTTGCAGCCAGCGCCTTTGCCATTCACGCTGAGATACCGGCGGAAACTCAGGCGGTCGTGGCAAAGGGCCAGACCCAGATAACTATTGGCGGTGATGTGAGGGTCAGGGGTGAGTTAAAAAAGAATACGCAGGATTTCAATGACGATGTGAAAACAACCGGTTCCACCGCAGCAGGTACGGAGGAAGGCGGCAGCTATGACCAGAGGATAAGGCTCTCCGTTGAGGCCAAGGTTACCCCGAGCACTATGGCATATATATCGATCGAAGGGGCAAACGGCAACACATCAACGGGATGGACATGGGGCGAGCCAGGTAATGGCTCCAAGGGTATTTACCAGTTCGGCGACGCCAAAAGGGGCACGCTCGATATCCTCGAGGCATGGATTCAGCACAAAGGGTCGGGGCTTCTTGGAATCCCCGCGGGCATAAAGGTCGGCCACATGCCTCTTGCCCTTGGCAACAGGCTCTTCTTTGACCACACACTCTTCGGCGACGATGCGCTTATCCTTTTTGCTGATCCCACTAAGGAACTCCATCTTGCGCTGCTCACCGCGAAGTTCAGCGAGGATACGAATGCCAGGGCTGACGACGCAAACGGGTATGTGGCTCTTTTTGCTTACAACACGAAGACGTTTGGGATTAGTGGTGATATAACTTATGTTGATCATCAGAACGCGTTTCCAGCTACTACCCCCCCGGTGGCAGGCCAGGACGCGCACCTCTGGAACTTCGGTCTGAGGGGCAATGTCGATGTTGCTGGCCTTAAGCTGAAAGGCGATCTCGAAGTGCAGTCGGGCAAGATAACAGACATTCCTGGCGAAATGAAATTCCGCGGCTGGGCCGCAATGGTAGGAGCGAGCTACAAGCTTGAGCCGGTAACTCTTGGTATCGAGTATGCCTATGGAAGCGGCGACAATGACGGAGACAATAAGTTCGAGACTTTTGTGACATCGATTTCGAACGTCCAGCACTACACATACGTGTATGACTACCGCGTGAAGACCGGAGCAGGCATTTTGAAAGGCGGTATCGCCAATACTCAGTATGTGAAGGTTGACGCCGCGGCGAATCTCGCAAAGGACCTCTCCGGCTACGTTGCCCTTTACTGGCTGAATGCTCCGAAGGACGTTTCTCTCAACGGCGGTCCTGCTGATGACGATCTCGGATGGGAACTGGATGCCAAGCTCACCTACAAGATCGACAGGAACCTGACCTACTGGGTTGAGGGCGGCTACTTCTGGCCCGGTGATGCATACAGATTCCCGACCAGGGATGCAGATAATGCTTATGCAGTAAGGCATGGAGTTCAACTCAGCTTCTAAATTAACGCCCCCTCTCATCCCCCTCTTAATTTAAGAGGGGGGAAGGGGGAGTTAAAAAGCGTGATGCGTGATAAGGCGGGGCAAATGCCCCGCCTTATTTTTTGGTGTTTGATTTTAAAGATTGCTTTTGCTAAACTTAAGTTAGTAATACTGAAGGGGGCTTCTATGCAGGTTGCTGAAATTGAACTTTATGAGATTCTAAAGAGTAAGCTCGGCGAAAAAGAAGCCAGGACTTTAGTTGAGTATATTGAAGCCAAAGTTGAAAAGAAGTTTGACGAAAAAAAGGACATTCTTGCAACTAAAGAAGACCTTTCAAATATTAAAGCAGATTTAATGGTTGAAATAGAAAAAGTGAGAACTGAAATGCAAAAGATGAAGGCCGACATTATCAAGTGGATGTTCATTTTCTGGGCAGGTCAGATAGGCGCGTTAATAGCCATATTACAGATATTTTTCCGGAAATAATGCCTGCCCCTGCAAGGGCCAGGCAGAAATGGTGCCCCGCCTTTTTAATTGCATTTCAAAACGTTTTTCCTACATTTATGCATAGACTTAAGATGGCGGAATAGCGCAGGTGCATCGCATCATCTGCTCCAATTCGTTCCCTTCTTTTACAGGCTTTTTGGATTTGACGGGCTTATTACGCCGGGATTCAGGAGATGTGAGGATTAGCTTGAATTTTTTTGAGAGGTGTAAAAATATGAAAAAACTTTTAATTATGCATGTGTTTCTGCTTTGCATCGTATTGCTGCTGACAGCATCGTGCCAGAAAAAAGATGATAAGCAGCCTGAGACGAAAAAAATTATAATTGTCACGACTCTTTTTCCCCTTTATGACTTTGCGAAGAATATAGGTGGACAACATGCAGCTGTTTCCCTCCTTCTGCCTCCGGGCGTTGAGCCTCACAGTTTTGAGCCTAAACCGGAAGACATTATAAGAATCAATAAGGCCGATATATTTGTATATACGGGCAAACATATGGAGCCGTGGGCGGAAAATATCCTCAAGGGTGTTGACAATAAAAACCTGATGGTTGTGGATGCCAGCAAAGGAATAACTATGATTGAAGAAACGGAAGAATCCGAACATGACCACAAACACGACAAAAAGCATGCAGCCAAAGAACATGATAAAAAAGAAATGGATCCCCATATATGGCTTGACTTAGGCAATGCGCAGAAGATGGCGGATGCAATTCTTGACGGCATAGCGAAAGCCGATGCATCAAACAAAGACTTCTATGCGGAAAATGGAGGTGTGTATAAGGCAAAACTCGCAGATTTGGACAAGAGATTTAAGGACGGTCTGAGCAATTGCAAGAGCGATGCCTTTATTCACGGAGGTCATTTCGCATTCGGCTATCTGGCAAAACGGTATAATCTGAAATATATCTCGGCATATAAGGGCTTTTCTCCAAATGCAGAGCCTGCGCCCAAATGGCTTAAAGAGCTTGTGGATAAACTCAGGAAGCGCCAATTGAAGCATGTATTCTACGAAGAGCTTATATCGCCGAGGATTGCAGATATGATAGCTAAAGAGACTGGCGCATCACTCCTGCAGCTTCACGGCGCGCATAATCTCACAAAAGAGGAGATGGATAAGGGCATAACATTTATCTCCATAATGGAGCAGAATCTTATAAATTTAAAGACAGGCTTGCAATGCCAATAGTATCGGTTAAAAATCTGGCTGTCAGATATAATGCCTCAGATATATTTAGCGGCGTATCCTTCATTGTAGAGCCAGGCGACTATGTCGCTCTTGCCGGGCCTAACGGTTCAGGCAAGAGCACTCTAATCAAGACAATCTTGGGACTGCTCAAACCTGTTTCAGGAGATGTGTTTCTATTCGGTAATCATATTTCCGGGTTCGATAAATGGCATAAGATTGGCTATATACCGCAGAGGCTCGCTTTCAATCCGAACTTTCCGGCAACGGTTAAAGAGGTTGTTGCAATGGGGCTTATCCCGAAGATGTCTTTCCCGAAAAAAATTGCGAAACCTCATGAATCCGCAATTGACAGAGTTTTATCTATGATGGATATTGCTGACCTGAAAAAAAGAAATATAGGAGAGCTTTCAGGAGGCCAGCAGCAAAGAGTTTTTATTGCACGGGCGCTTATAAACGAGCCGGAGCTTTTAATACTTGACGAACCTACCACTGCTGTTGACCCGGAAACGAGGGAGAGGTTTTTTTCTATCCTCTCCGAGATTAACAAGGAAAATGTTGTGACCATAATTCTGGTTACTCACGATACGGGCAGCGCGGGGAGATACGCCTCTAAATTTCTGTATTTTGACAGAAAAATAATTTTTTACGGCACATTTAAGGATTTCTGTGAATCAAAGGATATGTCCGAATACTTCGGGCACGGGTCGCAGCACCTTATCTGCCGCAGGCATGATTAAAATGGAGTTTATTGAATTTTTAAATTACGGATTTGTGCAAAGGGCTATAATAGCAGGTTCATTTATTGCTATGCTCTGCTCTACGCTCGGAATGTTTCTTGTCCTTAGAAGGCTTTCGCTTATAGGCGACGGCCTTGCTCATGTGACCTTCGGAAGTGTTGCAGTAGGGCTGCTTCTTAAGGTTTATCCGGTTTATGCTTCCATCCCGATTGTTCTTCTGAGCGGATATGGCATTATGAAACTTATGGAAAAGGCGCGTTTATATGGAGACGCTGCTATAGGCATAGTGTCAGCTTCAGGCATAGCAGCAGGGGTCTTAATAGCGAGCGTTGCGGGAGGATTTAATGTCGATCTTTTCAGTTATCTGTTTGGAAATATACTTGCAATCAGCAGGGAAGAGGTGTTGCTTTCCGTGACTCTCTCTGCCGTGGTGATAACTATAATCATGCTCTTTTACCATGAACTGCTCTCTGTTACATTCGATGAAGATCTGGCAAGCGTGTCCGGAATCAAAACAAAGACAGTTAATACAGCACTTATATTGCTGACAGCCATTACAGTGGTTCTTGCAATGAGGGTGGTCGGAATTATGCTCGTTTCAGCCCTTCTCATACTGCCGGCTGTATCGGCATTTCAGGTGGCAAAGGGCTTTAAAAGCGCTATAGCATTTTCCTGCCTTTTCAGCGTCATATCAGTGCTTGCGGGGATATTGGTCTCTTTTTCCTGGAACCTGCCTACAGGAGCTACAATTGTTATGCTTAATATAGCAATCTTCGTGTCTATGTTATTTCTTAGAAGATCCGTTGCAAAAACGGTGTAAGAATTCTTAAATTCTGGGTATGCGGGGCAGGGTTAAGTTGGAGAAGATTTCGGTAATTCAGGTATAATAAACACATGGGCGAAAGGACACGACCGAGCCTGAACTATACTCTTCTCTGCGACGATGTGAGACAGGAGGCGGGGGGGAAGATCAGCCTGATGGGCATTTTCGAAAACGTCTATGCCACTCAATTCCCGGCCGTGCATCCCAGAATGGCCACGGTGAATGAATGGACCGATGGCACTGGAGAATTCGACGCTACACTCCGGATACTTTCGCCTGACAGGAAAAGCATCTTAAGGGAGACGTTGACACGACTGAAATTGGGAAATGCCAGGCACAAACACCGGGACATCTCCATTCATCTCAATATCGAGTTCAGGGAACCGGGAACATACTGGGTTGAGAATTACCTTGACGGCATCCTTGTAAACTCCATTCCCCTGAATGTCATCCATGTGAAAGAGAAGTCTTTTCACTGAAAACTGTCGATGCAACAAGGTATTGACCGTCGGAAATTAATCGAGGAAAAGATCGGTAAGGCAGAGGCGAGGGCAGCGACGAGCCTCGCCCTGATAAGGCAGACAGTACGTGCATTCCTTGTTCACGAGAAGGGATATCTTGACGAAGATATCGAAATCGACAGGAAATTCGAGATTGACCTCGACGGTGCAAAGACGCCGACATCCGTCGACTATCTTCTCAATCTCGGGGGCAAACGGATCATGGCGATCAAATGCTCTCCAGGCGCTCTTGAATCGAGGGAGAGACACGTCCTGGCCTTTTCGCGGGTCGTGGATAAGTACCAGATACCTTTTGCGGTGGTTACTGACGGCCTCCAGGCAAGGGTCCTGGATTCCATTTCAGGAAATCTTATCGCGGAAGGGCTTGATGCGGTACCCGACAGGTCAAGGGCATCGGAAATCCTCATTTCCAGTGAACTAATGCCTTATCCGGCGGAGAGATTGGAAAGAGAAAAAAGGATTCTCCTTGCCTTCGACGCAATCAAATGCACCGAGGAGTCCTGTGAATAGGGATGTCCTTTGCCCTTCCGGAGTCTGAGGGGATTGAGCGACATGCGGATATTGCTTGTTGAAGACGAGAAGAACGTTGCTGCCTTTATAAGGAAAGGCCTGGAAGAGGAGTTCTACGCTGTGGACGTTGCGGAGGATGGTACGGAAGGAATGCTCATGGCAACTACCAGTGAATACGACCTGATGGTGCTGGATATCATGCTTCCGGGTCTGAACGGCATCGAACTCTGCAAGAAGCTGAGGGAAAAGGGGATAAAGACTCCTATCCTGATGCTCACCGCCATCGATTCGGTAAGCAGCAAGGTGGAGGGACTTGAAAGCGGAGCGGACGATTATCTCACGAAGCCCTTTGCCTTTTCGGAACTCCTCGCAAGGATAAAGGCGTTGCTGCGGAGGGTTTCCGATTCTGTCAGTGAACTTTCTCTCGAAGACCTGAGAGTGGACCTCCTCTCGAGGAGGGTCTTCAGGGCGGACAGAGAGATACTTCTTACTCCAAAGGAGTTTTCGCTTTTAGAATACATGCTCAGGAACAAGGGGAGGGTGCTTTCGAGAACACAGATCATCGAGAACATATGGGGATACAACTTCGACCCGAACAGCAACGTAGTTGATGTGCATATCAAATTCCTTAGGGAAAAGGTCGACTCCGGGTCCGACCGGAAACTGATCCATACCGTCAGGGGCGCAGGGTATATCCTGAAGGCAGGAGATGATAACTAAGACCTTCAGGTTGCGGCTCACGCTGGTCTATACCATCGTTGTCGTTTTCATGTTCTTCGTCTTTAACTTCATCATCCACGTGGAATTCAGGCAGAATCATTATGAAAACATCGACAGGAACCTCATGAAACAGGCTGCCGACCTCCCGCGCGGGTTCGACCCCACAATGATGAAGGATAATGAAAACATAATCAAGAAGGTCGGGGACGAGTATTACCATGTCGTCAACCGCAGGGGGGAAGTGCATATCAGTTCCCTCAAAACCAATGCCTCCTGGCCTGTGAACTGGGATCTGGTAGCAAAGGTTTTTCAGGGCGGCCCCGAGTTCGACACCATCAACTCCAGAGGGGAAAAGTTCCGCATGCTCTATTACTCCCTCGATGAGAATACCCTTGTCAGCATTTCGCAGTCGCTAAAGGACGTGGATGAGGACATCGCCATCCTCTCGCGTCTCTCTCTTATCTTCTTTCCCATCGTTCTGGCCGTCTCTTTGTTGATGAGCTGGTTCCTCGCAGGCCGGGCCCTCTCCCCGATCGTGAAGATCAAATCCCTTGCAGAGCAGATACGTCAGGGGAGACTGGGTGGGAGAATAGATATCGGCGTGA
Organism: uncultured Nitrospiraceae bacterium; assembly: GCA_964475485.1. Classification (GTDB taxonomy): domain Bacteria; phylum Nitrospirota; class Thermodesulfovibrionia; order Thermodesulfovibrionales; family UBA9159; genus CAYYWY01. Next base: position 52,372 of record CAYYWY010000015.1, read on the forward strand.
AAGGGGAAGAGATCGAAGACCTTGTGAGGATATTCAATGATATGCTGGACAACATCCAGCATTCCATGGAAGCCCAGAAGCGCTTCACTTCCGATGTGTCTCATGAGATCCGTTCTCCTCTTACGTCATTGCGGGGCAGCATTGAGGTCGCACTGAGGAAGAAGAGGACGTCCGAGGAGTACGAGGATCTTCTGAGGAACAATCTCTCGGACATCGTGAGGCTTTCGAGGATTACCGATGACCTGCTTTTCCTGTCAAAGGCCGACAACAATATCCTCGAACTCAGAAAACACTGGTTTGATGTCAATCAGCTGTTGAAAAATATCATCGAGCGCCTGAGGTATGACGGCCTTTCCATCGTTGAGAAGTACCGTGAGAATCTGGAATTCTACGGCGACAGCGGAATTCTTGAACAGGCGTTCTCGAACCTTATCACGAATGCAATCAAATACACGCCACGTGGCGGCACCGTGACGATCGCCACCACGGAGGAAGACGGTTCCCTTAAAGTGACCGTCAGCGACACAGGGATAGGCATACCCGAGGACGAGATTCCCCATATATTTGAAAGGTTCTACAGGGTGGACAGGGAACGTTCAAGGAAGATGGGCGGGACCGGTCTTGGTCTTGCAATTACGCAGTGGATCGTAAATGCGCACAACGGAAGGATCATTGTCAAGAGCAGGGTCGGTTCGGGCAGCGATTTCATCGTCATCTTCCCGAAGGTTGCTGATTAGGCAGGGGGCGTCTTCTCTATCCAATAGGGATTCGATATGTCCTCAAAAGCGGTGAGCGCAGCTACGGAGCCCTGTGAAACTGCCACGACGATCTGTTTCACACCGCCGGTAATATCCCCTGCTGCGTAGACCATGGGCATCGAAGTCCTCATCTTGTCGTCCACCCTGATATAACCTTCCGCGTCCATCTCCAGACCAAGCTTCTTTGCTATCTCGTTATTTGGCTCATAGCCTATGGCGATGAACACCCCGTCAACCTTCATGTCTCTCGTTTTCCCAGTCTTTATATCCTCTATCCTGACCTTTTCGACGAGCCTGCCGCCGAGGATCTCCACGACACGGCTGCTCCAGAGCACTGGCATATTCCTCTGGAAAACGCTCTGCTGTAGCTTTTCTTCGGCCCTGAAGGAATCCCTCCTGTGAACAAGGGTCACGTGCGCCCCAAGGCTGTCGAGGTAGAGGGCGTCGGTCAGGGCGCTGTTGCCGCCGCCTACGACGACGACGCTCTTGCCGTCCTTGAAAAGATAACCGTCGCAGGTGGCGCAGTAGCTCACTCCCCGTCCCGAGAACCTCTTTTCTCCTGGGGCTTCCAGTTTCTTGCTGTCCGCCCCGGTAGCGATGACTATAGCCTTTGCCCTGTAAATTCCCCTGCCTGTAGTTACCTCGAACATAGCATCGGTTCTTCTAACATCGTTCACCGACACCCCCTGAAGGATGAGAGTATACTCCATGGCCTGCTTTGCCATTAGGTCAACCAGGGTCTTTCCTGCGATACTCGTAAAACCGGGGTAATTTTCGACGACCGGGGTTATTGCGATCTGCCCCCCGACATTTCCTTTCTCGAATATAATGCTCCTGAGGCCGCTTCTTTCGGCATATACGGCTGCCGTAAGCCCTGCCGGCCCGCCCCCGATTATCACGACATCGTAGTCCCTGAGTTCCTCCCTTCCTGCGGGCGCCACGTATTCCACAGGGTTGCCTTCAATCAGGGATTCCATGAAATACTCCTCGGGCTGGAGTCCGGAGGCGGTCAGGGTTTCCCCCACAAAGGTCTTCGGGACGGACAATGCGGCATATTTTTCAGCAAGATCCCTGTTTTCGTATATCTCCACGATCTCCGCAGAAACCAGATCTCTCCTTTCGATGGCTGATGATATCGCATAGAGAACCTGCTGGGGGCAGTAAGGGCAGGTTGGGCTCACAAAGACCCTGACAAGCCTCTTCTCCTTGAGCCTTTTGAGCCTCTGCCGCGAATCGTCAGAGATAAAGGTCTTGCCCGTGGAGGCCATGAGGATTGCCATAATAAAGGAGCGGCCCTCCTCCCCCACAGGAGCACCGGTGTATCGGATGGAGTAGGTGTCGGGGGCTATTAGAACCGTTGGAGACCTGAAGACCTTGCGGTTCTTCGACATTTCGTCGCCGATGGTGTGAAAAAAAGGCTTTATCTTGCCGGAAAGCTCTGAAAGGGTTCTTATCAGGCCAACCGCTATTTCATTGAAATCGTCGTTCATTCCTTTGCGTGTATAGACTTCGATGACAACCTCATCCTTCAACTCCCTGAAAGTATCCCTCAGTATGCTCTTGATATCCTCAGTGATGAGTTCTCTCTCCATGTGGATATTGTATGATTATCCGTACAGCTTTTCAACATAGTTCCGCACAACACCTTTCCAGGAAGATGTTGTGCAGCCACAGCCGCCACAGGGAGCCCGCCGAACAGGAAGTTCGGAGAGAAACGGGGTTGTTTCAGCTCGCTGAAGAGGGAGGGTCTGAAAGAAGGATGAGCTGAGGAGGAATATTCAATAATGAGAGAATTCTTTTGAAGTCCTCGTAAGTTCCGCGGCTTCTATGTGATATAATCTCAGGGAAAGGATTTGAGGAGGTTCCTTGAGGCTCCATAAGAATATCCTGTCCCTGATCGGCAATACCCCCCTTGTGAGGATCAATAATCTGTGCAAGCCGGACGATGCAGAGGTATGGGCAAAGCTCGAAGGGTTCAATCCGGGCGGCTCGGTAAAGGACAGGATAGCCTTGTCGATGATCGAGACCGCTGAAAAGGAAGGGAAGCTCAGGCCGGGAGGCACGATAATCGAGCCCACAAGCGGCAACACCGGCATCGGACTGGCGATGGTAGCAGCTGTGAAGGGCTACCGTCTTATTCTAACGATGTCTGAAAAAATGTCGATTGAGAGGAGATATATCCTTAATTCTTACGGGGCAGAGCTGATCCTTACTCCGGGTGAGAAGGGGATGCTTGGGGCGGTTGAAAGGGCTGAGGAGATATTAAGGGAAAACCCCGACTACTTCATGCCTCTTCAGTTCGAGAATCCTGCAAACCCTGAAGCACACAGGAACACCACCGCACTTGAGATCATTGATGCCATTGGAGGCGTTCCCGATGCCTTTGTCGCCGGCGTGGGAACAGGGGGGACGATAACAGGAGTGGGGGAAGTTCTTAGAGAGAGGCATTCCGGTATCTGGATCACGGCAGTGGAACCACATGGCTCCGCTATCCTCTCCGGAGGAGAGCCCGGACCTCACAAGATCGCCGGCATCGGCGCAGGCTTTTATCCTGGCGTATTGAATACCAGGATATATAATGAAGTGATCTCCGTAACCGACGAAGACGCCATAGAGGCGATGAGACATCTGGCCCTTAAAGAAGGCATCCTCGCGGGCGTCTCGTCAGGCGCGGCAATGTTTGCAGCAAGATGCGTTGCGAAGAGATTCGGAAAAGAGAGGAAGGTAGTCGTGATCTTCCCTGACAGGGGTGACCGCTACTTGAGCACGGGGTTTTTTACTCCCGAGATTACGGATGCAGTTTAACCTGTTCATGGTTATGGGCAGGCTGCACATATGTCGTTTACGCTGAGGTCCGGAAGGCTTTCGGGACGATGACGGAGGACTAAGTACAATCAGCGCGAGGGTACGCAGGCATCATGAACTTCAGCGGCGAGATAATATGGTCAATCCCTGACGAACGGACAATGATTCTTGAGCTTTTTCTCTTTTGTGGTAGCATAATAGTGGGCTATTTATGCGGATTAATCCGGATTGATTCTCTTAGTATGTTGCGCTCTCTGTATATCTGAACGGATGGTTGAAGGAAGACCTGAGATAGTTCTGTATAAGGGCCGTACTTGCCCCGTTGATTTTCGCCCATGGACGGTGGTATTCTATCAATCCCTGCTGGTGGAGTCAGTGTGCTTTCTCCATACGGGGTGATTACGGTATTCCTTAAAAGCTTGACAAAAAAAGTTTGTTCTGGTAAGCTTTCAAAGTTTTCCCGTAGAAACCGCGAAACCTAAGTTTCGGAAGTGTGAGCAAAGAAAAAATGGAGGAAAAGTGCCGACAGTAGCGCAATTGGTAAGACAGGGACGCAAGAAGATCGAGACAAAGACAAAGAGTCCCGCGCTGATGGGAAGTCCCCAGAAGAGAGGGGTATGCGTAAGGGTTTATACCACTACCCCGAAGAAGCCGAATTCTGCGTTGAGGAAGGTCGCCAGGGTGAGGCTTACGAATGGAATGGAAGTGACCTCCTATATCCCCGGAGTCGGACACAACCTTCAGGAGCACTCCATCGTGATGATCAGAGGCGGGAGGGTGAAGGACCTCCCCGGCGTCAGGTACCATATCATTAGAGGTACACTGGACTCAGTGGGTGTTGCGGACAGGAGGCGGGGAAGATCTAAATACGGGGCCAAGAGGCCGAAGTAAAGGAACGAAGATGCCGAGAAGAAGAGTCGCAGAGAAGAGAGAGATTCTCCCCGACCCAAAGTACAACAGCAAGCTTGTGAGCAAGTTCATCAATATAATGATGGAGGACGGAAAGAAGTCCACTTCTGAGAGAACCCTCTACGGTGCCTTCGATGTTATAAAGGAGAAGACGGGTAACGATCCCCTGAAGGTCTTCAAGAGCGCTATAGAGAATGTAAAGCCTGTTCTGGAAGTGAAGCCGAGGAGGGTCGGCGGCGCAACCTACCAGGTCCCTGTGGAGATCAGGCAGTCCAGGCGCACCGCACTTGCTTTCAGGTGGATCATCAACTATTCCCGTGCACGGAGCGAGAAGACGATGAGGGAAAGACTGGCCGGGGAGTTGATTGACGCGTTTAACAACACAGGTTCTTCCATAAAGAAGAAGGAAGACACCCACAGAATGGCGGAGGCGAACAAGGCCTTTGCGCATTATAGATGGTAAGAATAGAGGAGCGCGCACTTGTCAAGATTCCCTTTAGAAAGAACCCGCAATATTGGTATCATGGCGCACATCGATGCGGGAAAGACTACCACAACCGAGCGCATCCTCTACTATACAGGAGTCACCTATAAGATTGGCGAGGTCCATGAGGGCACAGCTGTCATGGACTGGATGGTTCAGGAGCAGGAAAGAGGAATCACTATCACCTCTGCTGCAACCACGTGTTTCTGGAGGGACCACCGGATAAATATAATCGATACGCCGGGACATGTGGACTTCACTATTGAAGTAGAGCGGTCGCTGAGGGTCCTTGACGGCGCGGTGGCCGTCTTCGATTCCGTGGCGGGTGTTGAACCCCAGTCAGAGACTGTCTGGCGGCAGGCCAACAAGTACGGCGTGCCGAGAATTGCGTTCATGAACAAGATGGACAGGGTTGGCGCTGATTTCTTTATGAGCGTCAAGTCCATGGTGGACCGTCTTGGAGCAAATCCCGTGCCCATTCAGATCCCGATAGGCGCCGAGGACAAGTTCAGAGGGTCTCTTGACCTTGTAAGGATGAAAGGGATCTATTTTGATGACGAGACCCTTGGGGCAAAGTATGTGGAAGACAGCATTCCCGACGGTCTGATGCCGCTTGCGAAGGAATACAGGGAGAAGATGCTCGAAGCCCTGGCCGACGTGGATGAAGGCATAATGGAGAGATTCCTGGGAGGCGAAGAGATAAGTGAGGACGAGATCAAAAGAGCTATCAGAAAGGGAACTATCGAGATGAGGCTCACCCCGGTGATCTGCGGCTCCGCTTTCAAGAATAAGGGCGTGCAGCTCCTCCTAGACGCTATTGTGGACTACCTGCCCTCACCTCTTGATATTCCCCCGGTACGGGGCATTAACCCGGCCGACAATTCTGAAGCGGTGAGGAGGGCTGAAGACAAGGAACCCTTTGCAGCCCTTGCTTTCAAGGTGATGACCGACCCATACGTAGGTCAGCTTACCTTTATCAGGGTCTATTCAGGCGTGCTTAGCGCCGGCTCCTATATCTATAACTCAAGCAAAGATACAAAGGAAAGAATCGGAAGGCTTCTGAGGATGCATGCAAACAAGCGCGAAGAGGTCAAGGAGGTTGCGGCAGGAGATATCGCTGCCGCCGTCGGTCTGAGGGGCACGCTTACTGGTGATACCCTTTGCGATGAGAAGGCCCCGATAGTCCTTGAGTCCATAGAGTTTCCGGACCCCGTGATCTCAGTCGCAATAGAGCCGAAGACGAAGGCCGATCAGGAGAAGCTCTCACAGTCCCTCGCGAAGCTCGCTCAGGAAGACCCGTCCTTCAGGGTATCTTTTAATGAGGAGACCGGTCAGACCATCATTTCAGGGATGGGCGAACTGCATCTCGAAATCATCGTCGACAGGCTGTTGAGGGAATTTAAGGTGAGTGCCAACGTTGGCAAGCCGCAGGTCGCTTATAAGGAGACGATAAAGACCCCGTCCAAGGCCGAGGGAAAATTCGTGAGACAGTCCGGAGGCCGCGGCCAGTATGGCCATGTGTATATCGAGCTTGAGCCCTCAGAAGCGGGCAAGGGCTTCGAATTTGTGAATAAGATAGTGGGAGGCACTATACCGAGGGAGTATATCCCGGCAGTCGAAAAGGGTGTGAAAGAGGCGATGGATACCGGGGTTCTGGCAGGGTATCCGGTGGTGGATGTGAAGGCAACCCTCTATGACGGCTCCTACCACGAGGTTGACTCATCGGAAATGGCCTTCAAGATCGCGGGTTCCATGGCATTCAAGGAAGCGGCAAAGAAGGCAAGGCCCGTCCTTCTTGAGCCAATTATGAGTGTTGAGGTCGTCACGCCTGAGGAGTATATGGGAGATGTCATGGGAGACCTTAATTCGCGGAGAGGGAAGATACAGTCCATGGAAAAAAGGGGCAATGCCCAGGTGATAAGGGCGGAGGTTCCCCTCTCGGAAATGTTCGGATATGCGACTGACCTTAGGTCAAAGACCCAGGGGAGGGCGACCTATACCATGCAGTTTTCACACTATGAGGATGTGCCTAAGGGTATTGCCGATGCGATCATAGCTAAGGTAAAAGGAGAATAAAGGAGGAGACATGGCAAAGGCGAAATATGAGAGGGTAAAGCCTCACGTAAACGT
>CAYYWY010000016.1:0-31700 GCA_964475485.1 uncultured Nitrospiraceae bacterium
CGGTCAACTCTATGTAAGGAACAAGTCAAACACACCGGTCTTCGACTACAAACGGGCGGTAACGAGCCTTTTCCTGAATGCGAGGTTTTAGGTGAAATTGACGGAACTGCTGACATTCTTTGTCGTTACCCTGTGCGTTGCAGGGGCGTATGGCATTGCTGCTGCAAAGGATGATGTCGGCACAGTGATCGCCGTGCGCGGCACGGCGATTATAGAGAGGGACGCTAAGGCCTTTGAGGCAAGAGCGAAGGACGGAATACTTCTGAAAGATACGGTATCGACTATGGAAGCCTCTAGGGCAAAGATGCTCTTCATAGACGACAGCGTCCTGAGCATGGGCGATAAATCAAAGGTAGTGATACGCGAGTTCCTTTATTCCAGGGACAAGGGCGGCAGATCTATCTTTAATCTCATAGATGGTAAGATGAAGTCTGTTGTGGGAAAAACGAGTCTTGAGATTCACACCCCGGCAGCTGTGGCGGCTGCACGCGGTACAATCATTCTTACGGAATCCGGGGTGGTGAACGGGAAGAAATTTGTGACCTTTATATGCACTGAAGGCGAGCTTGTCATCACAAGCATCGACCCGAAGATAGCGGACGAAGTAGTTCTTACCGAGGGGATGATGATCACCATCGTTGAAGGCGAACGCTTCCCGCTTCCCTTCAGGGCGCCTCAATCCGAGATAGACAGGCTGGAATCCGCCACAGACTTCGAAGACCTCGAGATACCGATATTAGGGCCGACTGTATTCCAGCCCGGATGGCTGCTGCTGGATGTCCCCTACGCTCCTCCCATTCAACAGCAGCCCGCGAGGGCAACGACGCCTGTGACGATTGATCTGATCTTCAAATGATGGAGAAGGACGTTATGAAAAGGCTGCTTTCGGTACTCATCTTCGTATCGATCACGTTCATCCTGGACGGGTGCGGAGGCGGTGGAAGTCCCACTGTTACTCTATCCCCGAAGACGGCAGTGACCATAACCATAGGACAGACGAGGGCAGCATCCAGCACCGTCTCAAGGTTCGCGAATGACTCACCCGCAATACCGTCCGGAATCCTCACCATCAAGGTCGTGATTTCGGCTGCCGACATGACGACCATCGAAAGGGTCTTTTCCGTTTCGGGCAAGACTGGCTTTTCTGAGACCTTCGATGTCCCCAACGGCGCAAACAGGCATTTTCTGGTAGAGGCAAGGGATGCGTCCCTGAACATCCTCTATAAAGGGGAAACGTTTGCGGATCTGACCGGACAGCCTCTGAGCCTCTCCATTACCATGATATCCACTGACCAGGAGCCCCCGGTTTTTTCGGGTCTGGCGGGCATTGACACTGTTACTACAACAACGATGAGGCTTTTCTGGCAGCCCGCCATGGACAATGTGACCCCCTCTTCAGAAATACAGTATCTTATTTATGTCGCAACAGTTTCGGGCGGGGAAAACCTTGCATCACCGAGCTTCACCACTCCGAAGGGAGTCACTACGTTCACCCTGACCGGTCTGAACCCCAACACGCTTTACTTTATCGTCGTGAGGGCGATGGACGAACGGGGCAACACGGATACGAATACCGTCGAGAAATCGGCGAAGACCCTCGCACCCCCCGACGTGCAGCAGCCACAGTTCGGAGGCGCCGTCTCGGCAGTCGCCGTTTCCGAATCGGAAATCGATCTCTTCTGGACCCCTGCCTCCGACGATGTCAGCCCATCGACGAAGATCATCTATCTCATCTACATGTCTGTAGCATCGGGGATGGAGAACTTCGCGATTCCGAGCTTCGTAACACCTCCCGGCGCCACTTCGTTCCGCGCGCCGGGACTTTCGCCGAATACGACATACTATTTTGTGGTGAGGGCAAGAGATGAGGCAGGCAATATAGATACAAACGCCATTGAGGTCTTTGCCACTACGCTGAGGGCCGACTTTATAGACCTATCAATCGGCAATGCACTAAACGACGGAATGAACATAACCTTTGCTGTTGTGAACAATGGAAGTCTGGAAGCGCAAAATGTCCTGATTTTTGTAATGTACCGCGACCTCTATTTTTCCAGCTGCGATACCTTTGTCATGACGCTTCCGGCAGGCGGCTCTATGGCTGACGCAGTCGCGGGCGTCTACGCTACCACCTTCAGGATAATAGTTGACCCGTTTGACGCCGTGTCTGAATCGGACGAGACGAATAATACCGCATGCGGCGGACTCTTCTGTGCCAGTCCGCCTTCCCTTTCTCTCTGCACCGGAGGCGGGGGATAACCTATGGCGACAAATAGCCCGCAGTAAGCCCGGCACGGTACTGCAGCTTCCAGCGTGCCTTTTCTCTTTCTCGGCAACGTATCCCTTGTTCGTTTTCCCCCAAAACTGTATAATCTTACCAATGAAGAAGAGGGTATTGCTATGCCTGATACCGCTTATGTTCACTTCTCTCTTTCTGACCTTGCAGCTGTTTGACCCCCCGATAATACGCGAAAACCTCGAAAGCAAGACCTATGACCTGAGGCTGCACCTGAGAAACCTTATAAAAGAGCAGCCGCGTGTAAGGGATATTGTTATCGTTGCCATCGACGACAAGAGCTTGAATGAAATCGGCAGATGGCCATGGAGCCGGGATGTCATGGCCCGGCTTATACGCAATATCTCTTCCTGCGGTCCGAAGGTCATAGGAGTTGACATTATGTTTACGGAAAGAGAAAGGTCTGAGACCGACGAGAAACTCGCTGAAGCTGTGAGAAAGGCAGGCAATGTTGTGCTGGCCACAGCCTTCGATGTTCCTCAGGAAAGAAAAGTCTTTTCTCCCGCACGTGAGACGCCTGACTTCCTGTGGGACGCAGCATTTATGGAGGTGAGGACACAGAAAGGAATCAGGTGGAAAGACTTTGCGATCAAGGCGGAAAGGGTCATCCCCCCTCTTCCGGAGCTTGCCGGCGCCAGCACGCTGGGTCACGTCTATACCCTGCCCGACATGGACGGGTCTCAGCGATGGGAGATCCTCAGCCTTCTGTACGGCGAAGACTGCTATCCCCAGTTCGCTTTGCAGGTCGCGCGCAAGGCCTTAGGGCTTCCTATGAAGGAGATGATCCTCTACGGAGGCTCCGGTATCGGCCTTGGCAATGCCTTCATCGCGACCGACCTCTACGGCAGGGCCGTAATAAATTACAGGGGAAAGGAACACACCTTTACTTATATTTCCGCTTTAGACGTTGTTAAGGGCAGAACGGCTTCCGAATTGTTGAAAAACAAAATCGTTCTCGTCGGAACTTCGGCCCTTGCCACGTACGATCAGAAGGTAACCCCCTTTTCGGCCAACATGCCCGGTGTGGAAAAGAACGCCAATGTCGTCGAAAACATCCTTCTTAACAATTTCATCAGAAAGAGCCCGGGGATTGTCGAACTCTTTGCCATCGTCCTCTCGGGGGTTCTTCTGGGGGTCGTCCTTCCGAGGTTAAAAGCCATTGCGAGCGCTCTTCTTTCGACCGGATGCATTTTTGCCTATGTCGGGGTTGCCTGCTTTCTTCTGATTTCTCAAAACATCTGGGCAAACCTGCTCTACCCTGTGGCGAATATGTTCGGCATCTTTGTCACCGTCACTGCCATACGTTTCTTCTATGAAGAGAGGAAGGCCAGGGAGATACGCCAGATGTTTTCGAGCTACGTTTCGCCCAAGATAGTGAAGGAACTCATCGAAAATCCCGATAAGACGAAGCTCGGAGGCGAACGGAGAACAGTCACCGTCCTTTTCTCCGATGTGATCGGATTCACCTCCCTTTCTGAAAAAAGGCAGCCAGAGGAAGTGGTTTCCCTCCTCAATGAGTATTTCCAGGAGATGGCTGAGATCATATTCAGATGGGACGGAACCCTTGATAAGTTCGTAGGTGACGAGATAATGGCACTATGGGGTGCACCCGTTGAACAACCAAATCACGCAGAACTCGCTTTGAGATGCGCCCTCGACATGTCGGAGAGTTTGACAAAACTGCAGGAAGAATGGAAAAGAAAGGGTTCCGATGTGCTTGATGTGGGCATCGGAATCAATACGGGAGAGGTACTTATAGGCAATATCGGCGCCCCTGGCAAGAAGATGGATTATACTGCGATCGGCGATCACGTGAACCTTGCTGCAAGGGTGGAGAAGCTGACAAGGCAGTACGGGACGAGGATACTCATGACCGAAAACACCTTCGGGTACGTTGAACCGCTCATCATGGAGGGCTCGTTCGGCCACATCGAGTTAAGGGAGCTTGCGCCGGCGAAGGTGAAGGGGAAGGAAAAGGAAGTGAAGATATTCGGGCTGAAGGGGTTGAAGAAATAAGGGCTTATCTTGCTCTCGTTGCCGGGTTCATTGTCTGTAATGCTTCGAGGAATAGTACAGCTCTTTCTGGTTGCAAAATGATAAAATAGGAATATTCCGAAACGAGGTGCAAGAAATGACTGAAGACACATCCCCTGCCAGCCCTGCAATGGAATTCCTCCGCTCGGCTGGGATTGCGTTCACAGTCCATGTCTGTCCGCCTGATGAAAAGGTGTCGATCTCCGACTGTGCCCGTGACCTCAATATAGACGAACATGCCCTCGTAAAAACGATCCTTCTCGAGGCCGACGGCAAGCCCCTTATTGTTCTGATGCATGGCGATATGAGGGCCTCTATAAAGGAGCTTGCGAGGATCACCGGCGCAAAATGTATCACGCCCTGCCTTCCCGATAGGACTCAGGAGTACACTGGATATCAGGCAGGGGGAATCTCTCCCTTCGGTACGCGTCGTGAAATGCCGGTATTTATGGAAGAGACGATTCTCAATCTTCGCAAGATATATGTCAGCGGCGGAAGGCGCGGCTGTCTCCTCGGTATCGACCCTGAGGACGTTCTGAGAGCGCTGCGACCCACCCTTGTTAGGGTTGGCTCATCGCGTGCTTGAGTGGTCCATATTACTGGGAGTTCCCAGGACCAGCATCAGGAGAAGAGGCACTGAAGAAGGGCATTGCGCTGAGTTTCGTACCAGGGCAGCCGCCGAGGTTTGTTCAGAGTGAAGATTCTTCAGTATGTGTATTGCTGTAACATGCCCAGCAATAAAATGTCTTCAAATATCAAGCAATCTTGTTAGGAGTAAATCTAATATCAGCCCCGGATGTTACCGTACGTAATGTATGACAGCATACTATGTTACTAAAGGTGACCACAAGTCCACCCAATTAAAAATATTAATGATTTCATAGTCCTGTTGATTAATTCCTGCTCTGATTGCTAAAGTTAAAAACTTTACATCACTAAGCACGAGAGTGACCAAAGGAGGCACTGTGATGCCGGAAAAGATACTGGAGGAAGACTACTTTCGCGAGGTCGGCGAGATTCTTAGCGAAGACCAGAGGAAGAGAGGCCTGCTGATCCATGCCTTTCAGGAGATACAAAAGGAACACAACTACCTGCCCGAAGAAAAGCTGAAGGAGCTTTCGAGGAACCTCGGCATCCCTCTTTCCGTAGTATACAGCACCGCGTCCTTTTATAAACATTTTTACTTTAAGCCGAGGGGTGAAAAGATCGTTTGCGTTTGTATGGGAACCGCCTGCCACGTGAGAGGCGCTTCGAAGGTGCTCGGGAGGTTGGAAGAGGAATTCGCTGTGAAGGAAGGTGAGACCACGTCAGATATGTCCGTGACTCTCGAAACAGTTGGATGCATCGGCTGCTGCGGCCTTGCCCCCGTTGTAACTGTCAATGAAGAGGTGATAGGCGATATAAGTTCCGATAAACTGGAAGAAATCATCAATATGGTAAAGAGATAGGTGAAATGATGCAGAGATTAAGGACTATTGAGGACTTCCGGAGACTGAGGGAGAGGCTTTCACGGGAGGTCTTCCCCCCCGAGAGGAAAAGAGCAAGGGTCTGCTGCGGCACCGCTTGTACCGCTTCGGGCTCCCCGAAGGTGATTCATGCGCTTGAGGATGAGGCAAAGAAGAGGGCCCTCGATGTCGAGATCATCAAGACCGGATGTCAGGGAATGTGCCAGAAGGGCCCGATCATGAAGATGGAGCCCGGGGAGATATTCTATCAGAAGGTGAAGCCCGGTCAGGTGTCCTCCCTCATGAGTGAGACTTTCCTGGCCGGCACTCCATTCAGGTTAGCCCTTTACCGCGAGGACATACTGAGCGAGCCTGCTATTGAGATGCCAGATCTGCCGTTTTACAAGAAGCAGGTGAGAATTGCGCTCAGGAACAACGACAAGATCGATCCGACGAGCATTCAGCACTATATTGCTGTGGGAGGATATGCGGCGCTGGAGAAAGCCTTGTCGACGATGAGTCCCGATGATGTGTTGCATGAAGTCGACCGTGCATACCTGAGGGGACGAGGCGGCGCAGGGTTCCCCGCAGGCAAGAAATGGAAGCACACGAAGAGCGCACCCGGTAACATAAAGTTCGTTATCGCAAACGGTGACGAAGGCGACCCCGGCGCATTCATGGACCGCTCTATAATGGAAGGCGACCCGCACAGTCTCTTTGAGGGAATGCTCCTCTGTGCCTATGCCATCGGAGCTTCCTTCGGCTTCGTCTATGTGAGGCATGAATATCCCCTTGCAGTGAGAAACCTGAGGCATGCGATACGCCAGGCCGAAGAGATCGGCCTTCTCGGCAGAAATATTCTCGGAACTGACTTCAGCTTCCACCTCGATGTCAGAGAGGGTGCAGGCGCGTTCGTCTGCGGCGAATCTACCGCTCTTGTCGCTTCCATCGAGGGAGAAAGAGGGTTCCCGAGACCTCGTCCTCCAAGGCTCTCCGAACCGGGCGGTGGCGTGTGGGGATACCCAACCAACCTCAACAATATTGAGACCTACGCCTGTGTCCCTCCGATAATCGAAAAAGGGGCGGACTGGTTCAGAAGTATAGGGACCGAAACATCACCGGGGACAAAGGTCTTCGCCCTGACCGGCAAGGTCAAGAACACCGGACTGGTTGAAGTCCCCATGGGAATGACCCTCAGGGAGATCATCTTCGACATTGGAGGCGGAATACTCAACAACAAGAAAATAAAGGCAATTCAGACCGGCGGACCCTCAGGAGGATGCATCCCTGCAGGACTTCTCGATACCCGCGCAGATTTCGACTCCCTATGGAAGGTCGGCTCGATGATGGGTTCAGGGGGGATGGTCGTCATGGACGAGGATACCTGCATGGTCGACGTGGCAAAGTACTTCCTTTCCTTCACCCAGTCGGAATCATGCGGAAAATGTCCCCCGTGCAGGATAGGCACCTACCAGATGCTCCGGATACTGCGGGACATCACAAGCGGCAAGGGCAAACACGGCGATATCGAGAGACTTATCGAAATGGGGAGACAGATCGAAAAGGGGTCCCTGTGCGGTCTCGGACAGTCAGCCCCGAACCCCGTCCTCAGCACCATCAGGTATTTCAGGGACGAATACGAAGAGCACATCTATGGGAGGTTTTGCAGGGCGAACGTCTGCGGGGGGACAGGAGTCTTCGTCATCAATTCCGCCGACTGCTTAAGTTGCGGTCTTTGCAAACAGGCATGCGCCTTTGGCGCGGTGAAGGAGACAAAGGAGCATTTCTTTATAGATCAGGACGCCTGCACGAAATGCAAGGCCTGCTTCCATGCATGTCCTGTTGGTGCGGTCAAGATAAGGAAACAGAGCATAGTTAAACTCCAGGAGCAGTTCAGGATACCCCCTGAAAAGGTCGATTTACTCGAAAGGAGAGCAAGAATGACACTTAAAGATCTTCTGCAATCGAAGCCTTCGAAGATGGTTACCTGCAAGACAACGTGTATTGTTGCAGATGCGGTTACGGTCATGGACGGACAGAATGTCGGTTCCATTCTGGTACTTGACGAGAACGACAAACTGGCCGGAATCTTCACCGAGAGGGATATCATGCACTGCTTTGCAAAAAGCATCAATTTCAGGGAGGTTACGATGGAGAAGATCATGACCCCCAAGCCCGTAACCCTCGATTCTTCTACGGATATCAGCGTCGCGATCACCTTAATGTCCGAAAAAAAGATCAGGCATCTCCCGGTAATGGAAGATGAGAAGATCGTAGGTGTCGTCTCTTATAGGGACCTCGTTTCCTACCTCCTCCCGGAGGTCATCTATATGGCAGAGGACATTTATTAAGGCACGGTATGACTGACAAGAATGTCGTGGTAGAAAAGAAGGATATGAAGGTTGATGAAATAAAGGCTCAGGCCGAGGAACGGCATTGTCCGGTACGGAAGGCGCTTTACTATATCGAGGAGTTTCTTACCGGGCCGATGTGCGGAAGGTGTTTCCCCTGCGCCATGGGAAGCTACGAGGCTCAGATAAGACTCCGGAAGATAGTGAACGCCGAAGGCTCGGATGACGATTTACGGGCTCTCAGGAGGATCGCAGTGGAGATGCTTGAGTCCTCCATGTGCAAAAAGGGGAAAGATACCGCCAGGTTTATGCTCGAGTGGATGGATACCGATGAATACGAGAAGCACATAGCAGGCACATGTCAGTCGATGGAGTGCCTCTCTTACGCAGAATACAGGGTGATTCCCGAGAAGTGCAACAACTGCGGGGCCTGCCTTGAGGTATGCAAGTATCATGCGGTCTTCGGACAGAAGGCTAAACCCTTTCAGAGAGGGTACCCGCCTTTTGAGATACGGCAGAAGAAGTGCGTCAAGTGTGACGAATGCCGTCGGGTCTGTCCGACAGGGGCCATTGTAATAGTTGAGGCAAAGAAGGAGGAGCCGGTAGGCGTATAAACAAAAAAAATCCGTAACGCGAAGTGCGTGATCTGTAATAAGTGGCGTTCGAAGTAACGTGTCACGTGTAACATATTAAAAGGAGGATTTTTCAGTGGTGCAAACGGTGAAGCTAACAATAGACGGCAGGGATATCCATGCCCCTGAGGGAACGAATCTCATCGATGCGGCAGAGCTTGGGGGAATACATATCCCCAACCTCTGTTATTTGAAAGGACTTAAGGGTATCGGTGCATGCCGGCTGTGCATGGTCGAGATCGAAGGGCTGAAGGCACCGATGATCGCCTGCACCACAAGAGCGAAGGAGGGGATGGTGGTCAGGACAAAGACCGAGAAGATACTCGAAACGAGGAAGTTCGTAATCGACCTCATCCTTTCAATGCATCCTCTCGACTGCATGACATGTACCAAGGCCGGAGTCTGCAACCTCCAGAACTATGCATATGACTTCGAAATCAAAGAGTCGAGCTTTACGAGAAAGAAGTTCGGGTTTTCAATTGACGAAGCCAATCCGTTCATAAAAAGGGATCCGGATTACTGCGTCCTCTGCGGAAGATGCGTCAGGGTCTGCAAGGATCAGGGGACCAACGTCCTTGAATTCATGGGACGGGGTGTAGGCTCCAAGGTCACTACTGCAAACGACAGGCCCCTTCAGGAATCAGGGTGCACTTTTTGCGGAAGTTGCATTGACGTCTGCCCGGTGAACGCCATTCTTGAGGCCGACAGGTGGCGCAGGGGAAGGGAGTGGGAATATGGCAAGGTGAAATCGGCCTGCCTCCTTTGCGGAAACAGTTGCGACACGATCATTTACACAAAGGACGACAGGATTGCGAAGATAAACGCGGGTGCCCCCGACGGCCCGCCCGAAAAATATATCTGCGCCTATGGGCGCTTCGGGTTTGACTGCATCGAGGCAGATACGCGTATCAGGGTGCCGATGAAACGCATTGACGGGGAACTGAAGGAAACAACGTGGGAGGACGCCTTAAGGACCGTAGCCGGCGAATTGAAGAAGGTGGGGGCAGATGCTGCATTCGTCACGACCGGCAGTATCCTGAATGAAGATGCTTTTGTCTTAAAGGCCTTTGCCTCCGACGTTGTGAATTCGCGAAACTTTGACAGCACTGTGAGCCTGTATGGCGATGAGTCGACTCTACCACCCGGAGCTGTTGATATTGAGACGGCAGACCTCGTCATCCTTGTCGGTCTCGACCCCGACCAGTGGAAGAGGGAATTGCCGGCTCTTGACGTGATCATAAGGAGAAGGGTCAATGCAGGGGCAAAGCTGATCACAGTAAATTCCTCGGCGCCGCGCATCTCCTCCGTGGCTGCCGTAAGTCTTCTGGGCGATGAGCCGGAGATGCTTAGGGCCTTCGCAAAGGCAACCATGGCAAGGGGTATTCAGGGAAATGAGGATCTTTCCTCTGCAGTCTCTGATGCATTTGTGAGCGGGCTGGCCGAGAAGGCAGCTGAACTCCTTGCCGGTTCGAAAAATCCACTGATCTTGTCAACCCCCGCCCTCTATCATGTCTCTGCAAACCTCTCCATGCTGAAAGGAACCGCTGTCTCGGTGCCGGCAGAAAGCAATGCAAAAGGAGTGCTCCTTATGGGGATTAAGAAAGAGGGCATGACCTACGGTCAGATGACGAGAGAAAAGACAGGTCTTCTCTATGTGGTGGGGGAAGTGCCGCTTGATGGGAGGCCTGCCACGGATTTCCTTGTCGTACAGGCCTCTCACTTCACAAAGCTCGCAAAGGAGGCTGATGTCGTGTTGCCGGCTGCGGCATACGTCGAGGCGGACGGCACGGTCGTGGACTACATGGGCAGAGTGAAGCAGGTCAGGAAGGTTGTGGAACCCTCGGGGGCAAGGTTCCACCGTAAGATATTCCTCTCTCTCTCTGAAGAGATGGGAAAGCCCTTGAGAGAGGCAAATGAGAGTGAAATATGGAGACTGCTGAAAAGAGAAACGATCGTCGCTCCGAATCCTTTTAAAAGAGTGGAGTTTGAAGAAACCGTGCAGGGGATGATCCAGCGCATGAACATGCATGTAATCAGCGCCTCAAGGCTCCTCTGGCTGTCAGAGTCTGAGAAGGTGCCTGCATAGATTGTGTTGGCCGGACTGACCTCCACTTACCCCGCCCTCGGGTGGGGTATTTTTTTCAGTGATGCGCGAGGTCGTCTGGGGGTCGGTCTTTCCGATACTTGGAGCTCATTGATTGGAATATATTATACATGGTAAACTATATTTATTGCTCAGGTGCAAAAGGGTGACTTTGAGAAACGGTGACGCCTTGCGATTCTGCGTTGTTTGGGCTTGAAAAGCACTTGAAAAAAGAAAAACGATTAATTATTATAATGCGTTTATAAAATAGCCTTATGTTTGCGACACTCGACGACATTATAGCAAGGTACCGGGAAACGGACGGCAATGTTATATTCCTCCTCCAGGAGACTCAGGACGCCCTCGGATATATTCCTGAAGAGGCGGTCAACTATTTTTCCAAAAAGCTAGACATCCCTCCAAGCCGTTTCTACGGTGTTGTCACGTTCTATTCCCAGTTCCATCTGAAACCAAGGGGGAAAAACGTCATATCCGTCTGCTGCGGCACGGCGTGTCATGTAAAAGGAGGGAGCAAGATCGCAGAGCGTATTCAGAGGGACCTCGGCCTTCCTGCTGAGGGTGAGACCACCGAAGACGGGAAATTCACCTTCGAAGTTGTGAGGTGTGTCGGCGCATGCAGTATAGCCCCTGTGGTCCTGGTCAATAACAAGGCATATGCCCAGATGTCGGTCGAGAGCGCTTCAAAGCTCCTTAAACAGGTGAAGGGAGACCAGTCCGATGCCGGAAAATGAAGAGAACAAGAAAAAGGTAATCGTCAGGGTTTGCATTGGCACCGGCGGACTCGCCGCCGGGGGAAAGGAGGTCATCGAGGCATTCAAGAAGGCCATCAGCGACTTCTGCGTCGATATCGAACTGGATTTCACCTGCCATTACCAGAAGGTCGGATGCAGGGGCTTCTGCGCAAGGGATGTGCTTGTCGACGTTGTCGACGGCAAATCCAGCGTCACATATCAGGGGATAAAACCCGACATCGCCAAGAGGATCGTTCAGGAGCACCTCATAAAGGGCCAGCCGGTGACCGAGTGGCTCATCGACGATTCCTATTACGCCTTCCATGAAAAACAATACAAGATCCTTCTCAAGGATTGCGGCACAATAGACCCCGAAGACATCCAGGCATACATCAAGGTCGGCGGATACGGGGGGATTAGAAAGGTACTTTCGGAGATGACCCCTGAAGAGGTCATCTCCGAAATAACGTCATCCGGCCTCAGAGGCAGGGGCGGTGCTGGGTTTCCGACGGGGGTGAAATGGGAGGCGTGCCGCAAAGCGCCGGGAGATGAGAAGTATATCGTCTGTAATGCGGACGAAGGCGACCCTGGCGCGTTCATGGACAGGTCTATCATCGAGGGCAATCCCCACTCTGTCATCGAAGGCATGATGATCGGAGCATATGCAATAGGAGCCCGCCGAGGCTACGTTTATATAAGGGCGGAATATCCGGCCGCTGTGGAGAGACTGAGGCTTGCAATCGCCCAGGCTCAAGATCTGGGGCATCTCGGGAACAATCTATTTGGTTCGGATTTCAGTTTCGACCTTCGGATAAAACTCGGCGCAGGCGCCTTCGTCTGCGGTGAGGAAACCGCCCTTATCGCTTCCATTGAGGGAGAAAGGGGGATGCCGAGAGCAAAGCCGCCCTTCCCCGTTCACAAGGGTCTCTGGGGAAAGCCCACGGTCATCAACAACGTGGAGACCCTCTCGAACATCCCTTACATCATAAGAAACGGCGCTTCCTGGTACGCATCGATAGGCACAGAGAAGAGCAAAGGAACCAAGGTCTTTGCCCTTACCGGAAAGGTGAAGAACACGGGACTTATTGAGGTTCCCATGGGCATACGGCTTGGCGAGATCATCTATGACATCGGAGGAGGCATTATCGGTAACAGGGAGTTTAAGGCGGTACAAACAGGCGGGCCGTCAGGAGGATGCATACCTGCATCACTTCTTGACACACCCGTTGACTTTGAGTCCCTTGCACAGGCCGGCTCAATTGTAGGCTCCGGAGGGATGGTCGTTCTGGATGAGACGGACTGCATGGTCAATATCGCAAAATTCTTCCTCGAATTCACCCAGGCCGAATCCTGCGGCAAGTGCGTGCCGTGCAGAATAGGTACTAAGAGACTGCTGGAGATTCTCGACCGGATCACAAAGGGCATGGGCAGAGAAGGGGATATAGAGCTCCTCGAGTCGCTCTCCGGGGACGTGAAGGTCGCGTCCCTCTGCGGCCTTGGGCAGACCGCTCCCAATCCGATCCTCAGTACTATCAAATACTTCAGGGAGGAGTATGAAGCCCACATCCTTCACAGGAAATGCCCAGCAAAGGTCTGCAAAGACCTTCTGACTTACTCCATACTGGAAGAGACCTGCACGGGGTGCGGGGCCTGCAGGCGGGCATGCCCTTCCGGGGCAATAACGGGAGAGAAGAAGAAACCTCACAAAATAGATTCCGGACTGTGCATAAAATGCGGTGCGTGCTTCGACGTATGCAAATTCGCATCGGTAAACAGGGAGTAATTATGCTGAAAGTGACCATAGACGGTAAGACTGCAAGTGTTCCTGAGGGAACGACTGTCCTTGACGCGGCAAAGAGGCTCCATATTTCAATCCCGACCCTCTGTCACCACCCGAAGCTCACCCCCTTCGGGGGCTGCAGACTCTGTCTTGTCGAGATAAAGGGCATTCCAAGGCCTGTAACATCATGTACCACTCCTGTGACGGACGGTATGGAGGTGACGACCACGAACCCTCATATCGAGGGTCTGAGAAAGACCATCCTTGAACTGATCCTTTCCGACCATCCGAACGACTGCATGGTATGTGAAAGGGCAGGCGACTGCACGCTCCAGGAACTTGCCTATTTCTATGGTATCCGGGAGAACAGGTTCGAAGGTGAGCGGAGGATCTATACCGAGCGCGACGGAAACCCATTTATCGAAAGGGACATGGAAAAATGCATCATGTGCGGAAGATGCGTGAAGGTCTGCGACGAAGTGGAGGGGGTAGGCGCCATCGATTTCGCATACAGGGGATTCAAATCCAAAGTATGCCCTCCTTTTGAAAAGGACCTCGACTGCGAGTTCTGTGGCCAGTGTGTGTCGGTCTGCCCCACAGGAGCCCTTACAGGGAAGATGTGGAAGCAGAAGGGTAGACAGAAGGGCATAAGAGAAGTGGATACGACCTGCGCCTACTGTGGTTGCGGATGCAATCTCACCCTGCACGTGAGGGACAACGAAGTGGTCAGGGTGAGCTCGAAGGAGGATACCCTCAATGAAGGCTGGTTGTGCGTGAAGGGGAGATTCGGTTACAGCTTTATCAACAGCCCGGACCGTCTGACCACGCCTCTGGTAAAGAGAAACGGAAAATTCGAGGAGACTTCATGGGATGAGGCCCTCGATTATGTAGCGGAGAGGCTGAATGCAGTTAAGGAAAAGCACGGTCCAGACGCCATTGCGGGGTTATCGTCGGCACGCTGCACGAACGAGGAGAACTACCTCTTCCAGAAATTCATCAGGGGCGTAATCGGCACGAACAACATCGACCACTGCGCCCGTTACTGACACAGCGCAACGGTGTCCGGTCTGGCCACCGTGTTCGGCTCGGGGGCAATGACAAACTCGGTTGCCGAGATAGAAAACAACGACCTCCTCTTCGTGATCGGATCCAATACGACAGAAACGCATCCCATAATCGGTCTGAAGATGAAGAAGGCCGTCAGGAAGGGCGCCAAACTAATCGTCGCTGACCCGAGAAAGATAGACCTCGTAAGGTTTGCCGATCTGTGGCTCCAGCAGAGGCCTGGTACGGACGTCGCCCTTCTCAACTCCATCATGCATGTGATCCTTCGTGAGGGTCTGGAAGATAGTGAGTTCATAAATAATCACACCGAGGATTTTGAAAAGTTTAGGGGCTCCCTCGCCGAATTCACTCCCGAGGTCGGTGAGAAGGTTACCGGTGTCCCAAAAGAGAAGATAATAGAGGCAGCCTTGCTTTATGGAAATGCCGGGCATGCCGGTATCTACTACACCATGGGAATGACCCAGCACACCCATGGAACAGACAATGTCTATTCCATCGCGAACCTCGCCCTTATGACCGGCAATTTGGGCAAGGAAAGCGCAGGCGTGAACCCCCTGAGAGGTCAGAACAATGTCCAGGGTGCGACGGATATGGGCTGCATACCAAATACGTACCCCGGATACCAGAGGGTCGATATCCCTTCCATAAGGGAGAAATTCGAGCAGGAATGGGGCATGAAACTTCCCGACAGGATAGGTCTTACCGCAACAGAGATGACGGACGCTGCCATTCAGGGAACACTTAAGGCCATGTACATAATGGGAGAGAACCCTGTTCTCAGTGACCCTGACGTAAGCCATACCACAAAGGCATTGAAGAAACTCGAATTCCTCGTCGTGCAGGACATCTTTCTTTCCGAGACTGCAGAACTGGCTGATGTGGTGCTTCCCGCGGCTTCCT
Organism: uncultured Nitrospiraceae bacterium; assembly: GCA_964475485.1. Lineage (GTDB taxonomy): Bacteria > Nitrospirota > Thermodesulfovibrionia > Thermodesulfovibrionales > UBA9159 > CAYYWY01. The sequence goes on from CAYYWY010000016.1 coordinate 15,339, forward strand.
TTGCGGAAAAGGAAGGGACATTCACCAATACTGAAAGAAGGATCCAGCGTGTCAGGAAGGCGGTGAATCCTCCCGGGGAGGCGAAAAGGGACTCTTTGATAATTGCGGAATTATGCAAACGCTTCGGTTATGAGATGAAATACCACTCTATCGAAGCGGTCTTTCAGGAGATAGGAAGAGTTTGGCCTGCCGTGGCCGGCGTAACTTACAGACGGATCAGAAAATGGGGTTTGCAATGGCCGTGTCCTACCTTGCACCATCCGGGAACACCCTACCTCTTTAAGGGAGGTTTTCCCAGAGGAAAAGGAAGATTTACAGCGGTGACTTACCGACCGTCGGCAGAACTGCCCGATAATGAATATCCCTTCGTTCTTTCCACAGGGAGACAGTTGTTTCAATACCATACGGGCACGATGACAAGAAGGACCGCAGCCATAGAGGCGATTGCCTCGAGGCCCTATGTCGAGGTCCATCCTGATGATGCAGGCATTCTCGGCATTGCTGATGGGCAGAAAATAAGAGTCTCTTCAAGAAGGGGAAGCATAGATATCCCTGCCAGGGTTACGAACAGACCGCTGAGGGGCATGATCTTTATACCTTTCCATTTCAAGGAAGCGGCTGCCAATATCCTGACAAACACCGCCACTGACCCGGTTTGTAAGATCCCCGAACTGAAAGTCTGCGCGGTAAGAATAGAACCTTTATAGGTGCTGTGGTTTTACAGTATCTATTAGTATCTATATTAACTTATTGCCCTTGAAATAGACCTGCTTCTTGCACTATAGTAACGTTTATAGCTGGTATGGAGGTGGCCGTATGGTCAGTCCCGAGGTATTAAAACAACAGATCCTTCTTGAAGAACTCGATGATGCTGAACTCAAGAGCATAGGCGGTATGGTAAAGGAATTGACTTTCGAAAAAGGAGAGCACATCTTCAAGGAAAAGGAAGAAGCAAAGGGCATATTTCTCATACATTCAGGCAAGGTCGGGATTTTGAAGATCACCCCCGACGGATGGAAGCAGACCCTTGCAGTCCTGGGAAAGGGGAGTTTCTTCGGTGAGCTGTCTATCATCGAGCAGAGGCTTCACGAGGCGGATGCGCTTGCACTCGAAAAGGCCGTGGTCTTATTCCTAAGGAAAGAGGATTTCGAAAGGATGGAGAGCGAAGACCTGCTGCTTGCCACAAAGATAATGAAGAGACTTATACTCGTTCTCAGTAAGAATCTCAGACAGATGAACGAGAAGTTTCTGAATGCTCTCATAAGTTACTAAGCCTTTTCAGCGACCGGCTGTCGTTCTTAGAGTAGCAGGCCAAAGCCTGCGGCTACATTAAATTTCAGAGGAGGAATCTAAAATGCCGCTTGATCCGACCAAACACGCGGACTGGGAGATCGCAGAAGCAGCAGAAGCACACATGAAAACGGTGTACCAACTGGGAGATGAGCTCGGTTTGGAAAAACACGAGCTTCTTCCCCACGGTCATTACGTAGCAAAGCTGGATTTCAACAGTATCCTCAAGCGCCTCAGTGGCAGGCCCGACGCCAAATATATCGATGTCACCGCCATCACGCCCACCCCCCTCGGAGAGGGGAAGTCGACGACAACGATGGGTCTTACACAGGGTCTCGGCAAGAGGGGTAAGAGGGTAATTGCGGCCATTCGCCAGCCTTCCGGAGGACCAACTATGAACATCAAGGGTTCCGCAGCAGGCGGGGGTCTTTCTCAATGCATCCCCCTCACACCCTTCTCTCTCGGACTTACAGGGGATATCAATGCCATTATGAATGCCCATAACCTCGCCATGGTCGCCCTCACCTCCAGGATGCAGCACGAGTTCAATTATACTGACGAGCAGCTTGCAAAACGGAATCTGAAGAGGCTGAATATCGACCCCCGCAACGTCGAGATGAAATGGATAATGGATTTCTGCGCCCAGGCTCTGAGGGACATTGTAATCGGCCTTGGAGGTAAGGATGACGGCTTCATGATGCGCTCCGGCTTCGCAATCGCCGTCTCGTCCGAGGTCATGGCTATCCTTGCCGTTGCAACGGACCTGAAGGACATGAGGGAGAGGATGGGAAGGATCGTCGTTGCTTATGACAAAACCGGCAAGCCCGTCACCACTGAAGACCTCAATGTGGCCGGCGCAATGACCGCATGGATGGTCGAGGCTATAAATCCTAATCTTATGCAGACCATCGAAGGGCAGCCGGTGCTTGTGCATGCCGGTCCCTTTGCGAACATCGCGATCGGCCAGTCCTCCATAATCGCGGACCGCATCGGCCTCAAGCTCGGCGATTACCATGTGACCGAATCGGGATTTGCGGCGGACATCGGCTTTGAGAAATTCTGGAACCTGAAATGCAGGTTCTCCGGACTCAAGCCTCACGCTGCAGTTCTTGTAGCCACCATCAGGGCGTTGAAGTGCCATGGCGGCGCCCCTATTCCGGTACCCGGCAAGCCCATACCTGAGGAATACAAGGGCGAAAACGTGGGGTGGGTCGAGAAAGGGTGCGAGAATCTCATTCACCTTGTTAATGTCGTGAAGAAAGCAGGCATCAACCCTGTTGTCTGCATCAACGCTTTTTACACCGACACAGACAACGAGATCAAGGCCGTCCGAAAAATCGCCGAGTCGGCAGGCGCCCGTGTCGCCCTTTCGAGACACTGGCAGTACGGTGGAGAAGGCGCCCTGGAACTTGCAGATGCGGTGGTTGATGCGTGCAACGAGCCGACTCACTTCAGGTTCCTGTACGAACTAAATACCCCCCTCCGCAAACGGATCGAGCTTATCGCTACCGAAGTCTATGGGGCCGACGGGGTGGAATACTCCCCGGAGGCACTCGCAAAGGCAAAGAGGATGGAGGAAGACCCTGAGATCGCGAAACTCGGCACGTGCATGGTCAAGACCCACCTGAGTCTAACAGACAACCCTAACCTAAAAGGGGTACCGAAAGGATGGAAACTTCATGTACGCGACATTCTCACATACAAGGGCGCGGGTTTCGTAGTTCCCGTCGCCGGCGCCATCAAGCTGATGCCAGGGACAGCCTCAGACCCTGCATACAGAAGGGTGGACGTTGATGTAAATACAGGCAAGGTAAAAGGACTGTTTTAGAATAAGAGGATTTCGGTGAAAAGGCCTCCGAACCTTTTCCGGAGGCCTTTTCGCGTGGCCTTGCTCTCGTCAGTCCCGTTATAAAGCTTGAATTGCTGTTTTCCGGATAGTCTGAAATGAAGAAAAGGCATCTCGGCCATATCAATGTCCCCCTCCAGAGGGTACATATAGAACTCACTAACGTCTGTGATTTCAACTGCCTCTTTTGTCCGAAATCGGTGATGAAGCGTCCCTTCGGCTATATGGATACAGGGCTTGCAAAGCGCATTATCGACGAGATCGGAGAAAAGGGCATATGCGAAAAGATCACGTTCCATGTAATGGGAGAGCCGACATTGCACCTGGATTTCTTTGATATACTTCTCCATACCCTTGACAGAAAGGTCAGGGTTGGACTCACTACGAACGGAAGCGGTCTCGGCGGCGAGGTGGGAAGACGCCTCATTAAATACAACCTTCACCAGATCGATGTTTCCCTCCAGACGCCTGACGCCGAGTCCTTTAAACTCAGGAAATCAAGATCCCTATCTTTTGATTCCTACATCAGGGGTATTCTAAGGTTCTTCCAGGCCTACAGGGCAAAATGGCCCGAAACGATCTTCAAGTTCCGTTTTCTTAACACGATGTTCCGAAAGAGGGAGATGGAAAGGAAGGTGGGCCGGTTGAAGGTGATCTCTTCAGCAGAAGAACTACGCACAACGTTTCAATATTGGTCAGGTTACATATATGACATCCTCGGTGTCGGGAGGCAAGAGAGGGAGATGGCGGCGAAGCGTATTGAATCTCTTGTCCCATACAAATGGAACGTGGTCGAAGTCTATCCTGGCCTCTTTTTTGAAACCTATGTGCTTGAGGACTGGGGAAACGCCTTCAGCGACAGGAAGATCATCAATGCATGGGGAGGTTACTGTTTCGGCATGAGGGACCACTTCAGCGTGCTCTATAACGGGGATGTAACCCTCTGTTGTGTGGACTTTGACGGCAAAACAGCGGTAGGCAATCTCAACAATGCCAGCTTGGAGGAAGTTCTTTCATCCAAAGTGGTCGGGAGAATCGTTAGTGGGTTCAAACGATTCCGGCTCGTCCACCCCTATTGCAAACGCTGTCTGGGGAGCGGGTCTCTTGTTTCCTGGTTTTTCAAGCCGGTACTCTCAGTCACTGCCCTTAAGGCTCTCAAACCATTCTTCTACAAGCGGACAAGACTGTATCAGTAATGCTTTGTACTTTATTCCTCCACTACCTTGTAGACTACATCATGCTCTCTCACATGGTCATTTACCTTGATCCCGACATCCTCGCCTTTCCTTGCCCGGTCAATATTCTTGTGTTCGAGCTGAATGGATTCCACCTTCTGGGTCAGGTCTGTGGTATGACCTTTGATATGAATTGTGTCTCCCACAGCCAATTCTCCCTCCATGACTACAGCAGCCACGGCCAAATGGGTATAGTAGTGGCTTATCACTCCTATCCTTTGTTCTTTCATCTTTCTCTCCTTTCTCGTTCCCGTTCCTTCATTCTATTTTACTCCAGAAAAGCCCCCTTGTTTACATTAGGGGACATTTTACCCCGAAAATACTATTAAATTCCCGGCAAGATAGGAACTTCTTCCAATTATAATGCATGGGACAAACTGCTATAGTTAAATCAGGAGACAGAGGAAAGGAGCGAAAGAGGATGCTTACCTACCACGAAGAAGACAGGATATGGCAGAGGGTATGCTCGTTGTTTGTGGCTCCGGTAACCGGACTGGCCTATGTGGTATGTCTGCCTTCCATGATTATCGGCGCAGCGGCAGGAGTGATGAGCGGCAAGGCTCTCGGTATGGTCCTGGCCTTTCTCAGAAACCTCTCTTCCTTTGGATGGAGGCCCTCGGAGGCCTACCTGAGCGGGAAAACAAAGAGGAGACGCACGTGAACCCTGTTCGCGTAACACGCAAATGAGAGCGCGTTACGGGCTCAGAAGCCAATGTCTGTTCCCTTGTCAATACTGTAAATGGGGTATATTCTGTAGTCCTTTATCCATGGTTGCCTAAGTGTATAGTCTGTCTTATGCCAGAAGAAAATCCACGGCGAATCCGAAACTATCAGCTTCTCAGCCTTCTCGTAAAACCTTACCCTCTCCTTTTCGTTCCGGGCTGCCTGACCGCGTTCTATGAGAAGATCCACTTCAGGATTTCTGTATCTGGCCCTGTTTCCTGCGGGTCCGATGTTTGATGAATGAAAAAGAGGGAAGAGGAAATCCTCAGGATCCGGATAATCGGCCCACCAGCTCAGCCAGAACATGTCAGGCTCGCCCCTGTTTATCGCCTCCTTGAATGCGCTCCATTCCATCTGGGTTATTTTTACCTTAAGCCCTGTCTTGTTGATATAGGATTGGATGAACTCGGCCGCGTCAACAACCTCCTGATCGGCCGTGACATAGAAATGAATAGTCCGGCCCCTCATCCCTAAGGAGGCAACTATCTCCTGAGCTTTTTCCGGATCATACTCATAAGAAGGCGGGGCATCCCATTTTCTTAAAAGGTCGGGGACGGGTCCTGCCGCCAGCCTCCCCCTGTTTTCATAGAATGTCGAGAGCAGTTTCTTCCGGTCAACGGCAAGGTTCATGGCCTTTCTGAGTTCCGGATTATCAAAGGGCGGCCCCGAGCAGTTCAAGCCGATGTAATAGATATTGATCCCCTTTATGGACGCCATGAGGTCCTTCCATTTGGAGCCGTCCCTGTATTTTGAGAACTCGGTTGCAGGCACTGAGATGACATCGATGTTTCCGAGCTCGAACTCGGTCATCGCGGTCAGGTCTTCGGGGATAATCCTGTAAACGATTCCTTGGACCTTTGCTCCTTTCTCAAAGTACGCCTCGTTCTTTTCGAGTCTCAACTCTCTGTTAAGCAGCCACTCCTTGAGAACGAAAGGACCAGTGCCGACGGGATAGGTCGAGAAATCAGGCCCCCATTTCTTTACCTCTTCTTCAGGAACCACATAGGCAGCAGGCATTGTCAGAAGATAGAGAAAGGGCGAAAAGGGCTTCTCCAGCCTTATCTCAAGGGCTTGTTCGCTGATTACCCTTATGCCCGAAATATCCTCTGTCCTGCCCTCCATGAAATCCTTGGCTCCTGCGATCTTTTCAAGCACCCAGGTGTTCGGAGATCGTGTCTTTGGGTCCAGTATCCTTCTAAAGGAGTACTTAAAGTCGTGCGCAGTAACCAGTTGATTATTAGAATATTTAATGTTATTTCTCAGCTTAAAAGTATAGGTCAGTCCGTCACCAGATATTGTCCACTTTTCAGCAATATCCGGGATGACATTCAGCTCCTCATCCAGCCTCACAAGGCCATTGAAGAGCTTTGCGGAAATGAAGCCTCCCGCCACGTCAACGATGAGGGCAGGATCGAGGGTGGTGGGATTTGCGCTCAAGCGGTAATATACGTAGCCCTTCAGGCGGTTCTGATGGGAACAGGAGAAAACGGAAACAGAGAGGATAGCGAAGACGGCAAAGATAGCCAGGAGAGAGGGCCTTCTTAGAAATGACCCGGCTGAAAAAAGAATACACTTGTAATTATCACATCCGTTTTTTCCATGGTTTAACACCCTTCTACTAATCCTCGGAAATTTCAATAGTATATTTTAAGAACAGAAAATGCAAAACTAACTGCGATTCAAATGCTCGGCGGTCAGGCAGGAAGTGAGGGCAACCCCCTTCCCTTCCGCTCACTGCCCCGCCTCTCCTTCGATGGTCCTGAATATTTCGAATACGGATAAGAAGAGCGCAAAGACGAGGGGGCCCATCACGAGTCCAAGAAGCCCGAAGAGTTTTATGCCCCCAAGCACGGTGAAAAAGATGATGACCGTCGGCATCTTTGTCCTTCCTCCTATGATAAGGGGCTTCAGCACATTATCCACCATGCTTATCACGAATATCCCGATGAGGATCAGGGCCACCCCCTTAGCGTATGCGCCTTCAAACAAGAGGATGAGGCTGGCCGGCAGCCATACGATACCGGTACCAAGCATGGGTACGAAGGAGAAAAGCGACATTGCGGTTCCCCAGAAAATCGGTGATCCGATGCCGAGTATGGTGAAGGCCAGCCCCCCGAGGATACCCTGGGTGATAGCCACGACCACTCCCCCGTATATCGTCGAAACTATCATGTCCTTCATCTGATTCGTGAGTCTGTCCCTGTGCTGCTCTGAAAATGGCATGTAATCCCGTATCTTCAACATGAATCCCGGTCCATCTTTCAGGAGGAAGAAGATGGTGAAGGCCATGAATATGAAGTTCAGTGCAACGCTCAACACGTTCGTAAAGCCCGCAGAGAGACCCTCAATGACCTTTTTCCCGAGCCTCCTCGCATTTTCAACGATCACCTCTTCCGACGGGGCCTCAAGGCCCGTATAGGGCTGTATCTTCCTGAAGATATTCACAATTCGTTCGTCAGACATAAGGGCGGTAAGTGATTTCACGTCCGTGTCCATCCTGCCTACAAAATCGCTCAACTCGCTCACAAGGGCATAGGAGATATAAGAGAACGGTCCTATGATCACTACAAGTATCAGTATCAGCGTGAGCAAGGACGCCACCGCCTTCCATTTGATAAACCTCAGCGTAAATGCATAAACAGGGTAGAAGATGACGCAGAACACAATCGCCCATGCAATAGGGGTCAGGAAGGGATGGAATATCTGGTAAGAAAGATAGCCGAGTACGGCCAAAATCGCAAGAAACATGATAAGATAGAATCTATTTGGATTCACAGGCAGCCTCCACAAAGTTTCTGAAAAGGTTCAGGGACAACTCATCGGAGGAACGTTCAGGGTGCCACTGAACACCTACGAGGAAAGGATATCCATTCAATCTGATCGCCTCGGGAATATTATCGTCGGAGACTGCGATCACCTCAAGGCCGCCGCCCAATCTCTTCACCGCCTGATGGTGAGATGAACTTACCATGAATTCGCCCTCTATCGGATATTCCTTGCCCGTGATCCTATGGTTACCTTTCCTATGATCGACCCCTGTAAGGAGTTGCGATTCTATGTCCTGATAGAGGTCGCCGCCTAAAGCGACATTAATCAGCTGCATCCCGTAACATATCCCGAAAACAGGCCTCCTGAATTCCATTATAGCCTTCAGAAGCCCTATTTCAAAATCGGTCCTTTCCTTAAGAACGACCCTGGCAGATGGATGGGGTGGTTCGCCATAGTATGAGGGGTCCATATCCCTTCCGCCAGGGATGAGCAACCCTTCGATCAGCTCTGCGACCGCAAAGGGATCGTTTCTGTGAGGCAAAAGAACGGGCACGCCACCCGCCTCGATAACAGCTGAAGAATAGTCGTGTTTCAGCCTCAGGTATTCCCCTTCCCTCCCGATCGTAATGCCGATCACCGGCCCGGCATTTATCCTATCCCCCATTCCTTAATACCCTTCCAGCCTTAATACCCGTGAGAGCGCCTTTCCACACAGCTGGAGAACCATTCACCAGCACATAGTATATGCCCTTGGGTTTCCGGTACGGATCGTCGAAGGCGGCAGTGTCAACAACCCTTTCCTCATCAAAAACCACCAGGTCTGCATAAAAAGAAGGGGCTATCCGTCCCCTTCCCTTTAGACCGAAAGTGTCTGCGGGCAACATAGTCGTTTTATGAACCGCTTCTGCGATCCTCAGCAGTCCCATATCCCTTGCATACCTACCTAGAAACCTCGGAAAGGTCCCGAAGCCCCTTGGATGGGGTTTTCCTTTTTGAGTGGGACCGTCAAAGGAGCGGGCTGAACTGTCGGAGCCTATCATCAGATAGGGCATTTTGAGGAACCTTACGAGGTTTTCCTCATTCATAGTGTGAAAGATAGCGCCGATCCTCAGCTTTTCCTCAACAAGAATGTCCAGGAGAAAGTCAGCGGGATTCCTTCCCAATTCCTGAGAAATAGACGCCAGATCCTTCCCCTCCATCCATTTGTTTCCTTCGGAATTAAGCGAGGATATGATGATGCCACTCCAGTAACCATCGTCAGGATGCTGAGAAAGAATCTCTCTCCTGATCGTCTCTCTTGTCTCGGAATCGCGCAGCCTCCTCAACTCCTCCTCGGCGCCGCCTTCATAGGCCCATGAGGGAAGCAGCGCGTCAAGATCGGTCGATGCGGCGGTATAGGGGTATCTGTCACACGTAAGCCGTATTCCCCTGGAACGCGCCTCCTCTGTTTCGGAGATCGCGCCGTCTATCCTCGGCCAATTCGATTTTCCGCCGGTTTTTATGTGCGAGATATGAACTGCAATCCCCGACTCCCTGCCGATCCGTATCGTCTCTTTAATAGCCTCGATAAGCCCGTCTCCTTCGCTCCGCATGTGAGACGTGTATATCCGTTCCCTGATGCATCGCGTCAGTCCTATGATCTCCTCTGTTTCTGCATATACACCCGGAGGGTAAGTGAGTCCGGTAGAAAGGCCCAATGCGCCTTCTCGTACTGCGTCCCTCAAAAGCGCCTTCATCCGCTCAGTCTCCGAGCTGTCAGGCCTCCTGTTGGAATATCCCATCACTGAGGCCCTTATATTGCCATGCCCGGCAAGGGTTGCAAAGTTTACGGCAGACCCTTTCTCTTCCAGCACACGCAGATACTCGGCTAATGTAGACCATCTCTCACCGATTCCCAGCTCCTTCAGGTCCTTCTCCCTGTGCTCCCGGGCTTCTCCGTAAAGAGGAGCTGCAGACAATCCGCAGTTGCCGTTGATCTCGGTTGTGACCCCTTGGAATATCTTCCCTTCGGCCCGACCATCCGCAAGCAAAGTGAATTCGGAATGCGCGTGGCTGTCTATAAAACCAGGTACTACTGAAAGACCCCCGGCCTCGATGGTCCTCTTTGCCCCATTGCCGCACTGTCCCTGTCTTCTCGAAACAGCGACTATCCTGTCGCCCGTGATGCCGACATCGCCGACAAAGGGTTCGCTACCGCTACCGTCATATATCTTGCCGTTTCTTATCAAGATGTCGATGCCTTCACTCATTTTGACTCTCAAAAAAACTCTCAGGCGATCGGATGCTCTTCACAAACACCGGCATAAGGAAAGACACCGTATGCCTCAGGCGTTTGGTAAACCCCCGGACCTCATTATTTACCGTTTCTTCCCGGTACGTCTTTAGAAGGTGCGCCATCAGGAGAGGAAAGGACTTCAATGTCAACCCCATAACAGAGAAGAAGTCCTTTACCGGGAGACCGATTCTTTCAATAGGCCCGAGCATCCGGGCCATAGCCTGTATCATCTCATCAACTGTCAGCACTGAGGTCAGTATTTTTGCGGCAAAGATCATCGAAAACACCCTCAGCGTTCTCAAACCGGCCAGACTTAGACCCTCATCGGTTATCGAAAAAAAGCCGCCGCTGTAAAGTATTCTCCCCGAATGGAAGAAAAGGTTTCCTCCGAAGGTAAACAGGAGAAACAGAAATATCGGTAGGGATCCGCTCTTCAGTTTCTTAGGGGGGAGGATGACAAGGGCAAAGAATAAGACTGTTCCTGCAGCCAAAATGTGCAACCCTATGTCCTGAACGATAAAAAGGGTCACCAGGAAGACAACATAAAGCCAAATCTTCAGTCTCGCGTACAAACGCTCTTCACCGTACGGCTAACAGGTTCCGGTCCCGCTTAATGCGTGCTCCTGAGAAAGAACGGCCTGCATCAGATCTCGAAGCCTTTTTAGTTACAGCCGTCCCCTGTTCAGGGGTCGGAAGTGAAAAATACGTCTTTATCCCCGAGGCTATGGACCTCGCGAGCAGGGTCCGGTAAGACTCCTGCCCGAGAAGCCTCTCCTCCTCAGGGTTGCTTATAAAGGAGACCTCGGCGAGGATCGATGGTGGCATGGAAGCTCCCATAAGAACGAAAAACAATGCCTGCTTCACGCCGAGGTTGACGGTCTTTTTGTGAATCTTTGCCACGCCTGAGTAGAGCGAATCCTGGACATAATTGGCAAGGGCAACAGATTCATTCCTCTTATAGTCCCTGCTCAGGTCACTCAGCATTCTGCTCACATAATCATCGTTCTTGTACTGCGCCAGTTTTTCCCTCATCTTTTTTACCGATAAGTAGTTTTCCCTTGCAGCCACCCGTATTGCCTCTTCCTCGTTCGTCCAGTTCTGGAGGTACGTCTCGATGCCCCTTGCGCTCCTGTTAGGACTTGCGTTGGCATGGATCGAGATAAAGAGGTCAGCTTCTTTTTGGAGCGCGATCAGGGACCTGTCTTCAAGGCGTATGAAGACATCCTTATCCCTTGTAAGGATAACCACGATATTGGGCTCGTTTGACAGGATGTCCCTTACCTTAAGTGCTATATCAAGAACCACATCCTTTTCTTGGAGCCCTTTCTTTCCCACAGCGCCGGGGTCATGGCCCCCGTGTCCGGGATCGAGGACGACAGTCTTCCGGGTCAGTGCGGATTTTTCGTGCCTTTTGGCATTTACATCAATAACTAGTCTTGCAGGGTCATCCAGGATATAGGCGTTAAAATCTTCCATGGTTTCGAGATCAAGGACAATCCTCACCGTAATGGGATCGAACTGTCCCACTCTCACGGACTTGAGGATCCCGTCGCCAACAGGCAGCCTACTCTGTATCTCTTTTGGGACCCCTGAATTCATAAGGTCAAAATAGAGCCTGTCAGGATCCGATAGGCGTTTCCCTGTAAACTCCACGGCCTTTGACAAATCTACGATGACCCTTGTATATCCTTGTGAAGACCAGTAGCGGACGTTCTTCACCTCGGCCTTGTCCGATGCATTGAGGGGGTTTATGAAGGCTAAAAGAATGAGAAACAGAAAAAACAGGATTCTCAGGCTGTTGCCCGGGACTGAGTAATGGTATACGTTATGCCCTATGTTGCCTCTGCCCTGTTCTTTGTTCATACGGAATGAACAGCAGCTATTTCCGGTATCTCCTTTTTCAGGTTTGCCTCAACCCAGTTCTTCATCGTAAGTGTCGACATAGCGCATGTACCGCAGGTACCCTTTAGCCTTACATAGACTATGTTGTCCCTGATGTCCACGAGCTCAATATCTCCACCCTCTGTCCTGAGGCCGATCCTTATTTTCTCAAGAACCTCTTCAACTTTTTCCTTTAACATGATAAATCCTCAACTCTAATCATAAAAAAAAATCCACAATTATTCAAGAAAAAAATCAGCGGTGCAAGAGACGCGGAGTTCGCGGAGCCAACATAAGTGACCTTCACAATACCTGAATTAAAGAACCTCCTGTTATGTATTTCCAAAATACAACGCAATACAGGGTGAGCTATTTTCTTTCAATCACGGATTTGGAGATGCTTCCAGGAACCTTAAAACAGATTTAGGATTGGCCCAAAGATAGAAAATGGGGAGCCGTATAACGTTTGTATGTATGTTAAATGTATAATAGTGTGATGATCCCATATCCCAGGATAGACCCCGAGATCGTGAGAATAGGCCCCTTCGCCGTGAGGTGGTACGGAATGATGTACCTCATCGGCTTCTTGTCATCCTATATGCTGGTGAGGTATCAAATAAGGAAAAAGGGCCTGGGTTTAAGCAGGGATTCTGTAGCGTCGCTTTATTCCTACATAATCCTCGGCCTGCTTGCTGGCGCGCGCCTTGGGTATGTGATATTCTACGATCTCTCATCCTATCTGAGGAACCCCCTTGAGATATTCGCTGTCTGGCATGGGGGCATGTCCTTTCACGGCGGACTCATTGGGAGTGCCGTTGCGGGGTTCCTTTTTTGCAGGAAGACCCGTGTGGATTTCTGGAGGATTTCCGACCTTGTCATAGCTACTGCTCCCATAGGACTTGGACTCGGCAGGCTCGGAAACTTTATCAATGGTGAACTCTACGGCAGGGTTACGAACGTGCCCTGGGCAATGGTATTCCCTTCGGGCGGACCTTTCCCGAGACACCCTTCCCAGATATATGAATTCCTCCTCGAAGGTGTCCTGCTCTTCACCCTCCTCTGGATTCTCAAGGGAAAGGGATACAGATCAGGAATACTTTCAGCAATCTTTCTCGCAACGTACGGAATGTTCCGTTTTCTTGCCGAGTTTTTCAGGGAGCCTGATCCGCAGGTCGGTTTCGTCCTGGGATCTTTTACAATGGGACAGGTTCTCAGCGTCGGAATGATCTTTCTGGGCGCCTGCGTCCTTGTGCTTAAAAGAAACTAGTTTAAGCCTGTCTTATCCACTGACTGTGTTAATATAATATAACATCCGTAGGCTATCGGAGGAGCAATTTGACGGTACCTCTCAGACAATGGTCCGGAGAACCAAAGGATGACAAATACCTCCGGTGGTTTTTTCCTCTTCATTCGGGGATTTCTCCCCCTGCCTCTCTTTGAGAATTGTTCCCTTGCGACAAACATAAATACGGGAAAGAAGGGAGGAACAATGGGTCTATTAGGCAGACTTCTCGGAGGTAAGAACGAAGAACTCCCCGCTCTTGACGCGTCTTCATTGGCTGCAAGGCGGATTGAGAAATTTCGCCCCCAGATTGAGTCCCTCGTAAGAAAAGTCAATGACAGGTACGAGGCCGTTCCTGCCGACAATGCACTTTATGTGTTTCTCGGCAAACCACCCGGGATGTTCGGCATCGTCTGGTTCCTGGAAGGGGACGCAGAAGCACACAATCTCAAGAAATTGATAGCGAGAAAGGGACTCTCGCAGAAGAAGACAGACGCCTTAATGCAGAAGCTGCGCGATGCGTATGGGGAAGCTGAGAGCGAGGCCCGGTATTCGGCCACGGCTGACAGCAAGAAGGTGGTCGTGCTGCCTTCGGAGAGCCTGGCAAGCAAACTTCACTCCATCCTGCATGCCATGGACGAATAGAATGCCTCAAGGTATTCAAGAAAACTCTCAATGGGGGCGGCATAAGCCGTCCCCGGCCAATACCTTCAGTATCTTGATCTAATCTTTAGCAACCCTGCAAACGAGTTTTTTCAACTTCTTGAAATCGCGAATTAATGCGCTTTTGCCTTCGGGAAAACGCAATGCATAGGCGGGATGAAGGGTGACGAAATACATCCTGCCGCCTTTTCGGATTATGCTTCCGTGTTTCTCTGTAACGTGCACTCTCCTCCCAAGAAGCGCCTGGCAGGCGGTACTACCCAGAAGGACGACGATCTCCGGCTCGATGACGGAGAGCTGACTCATGAGGTGAGCGCGGCTGTGGGCGATGTTTTCGATTGAGGGGGTCCCCCGGACAGGGAGGTATTTGACAGGACTCGTAATGAATACTTCTTCTTCATCCATACCCATTTCCCTTATCAAAGACCTCAGCAGTCTCCCCGATCTTCCCACAAAGGGTCGCCCGGTTTCGGACTCTTCTCTGCCTGGGGCCTCCCCCACGAGAACGACCCTTGCATCCGGATTACCCTCTCCCGGCACCGCCTTTCCCTTTCCCCATCTTTTGCACATGGAGCATTTCTCTATTTCAGAGGCTATTTTCAGAAGCTCTTTCTTCTTATTCATTCCAACGCCTTACTTAAAAAAACTCCTCCCCGCTGTGGTATACTTTCAGCATGGAACAGCTCTTGGAGAAGCTATCCTGGAGCGCCATAATCTTTCCCTGTCTCACGCTCGGGCTTGCTCCTTATCTTCCGCCCCACCTCATCGAGAAGATCTCGATGCTTGCTAAGGGAAGACCGATGCGTCCGATAGACTGGTTCGACCTCTTTCTTCACGCCACTCCCTGGATACTCCTCATCCTCAAGCATATATACCTTACAGTTGCATAAATCTCAGCAAATAATTACGCATTACCACTCGCAAGATGGCCTCCTGATTGCCAATTCTGCTGTTAAACGTGACCTTCTTCTCTACCTCAACCGCCTTCAACGTGCCGCTTGACTGTTTTTATGCAACGTTAGGGTATATTCACGCAAAGGTCAGTAGAGCAAGTATCTCTCCCTTGTTATCATGAATCTCTCTAGGCCCTTCCTCCACTGCCTCACAATAACGCTCGGATCCCTGCCTTTCTTGAGGGCTTCAAAAGTTACGCGGGAAGCAAGGAGTTCTCTGGTCATGTCGATACGAAACTCACCGGGATGGAGGCGATAGAGGGAAGATATGAGCTCTATACCGAGGGCCGGGGGATCGATGACTTTGCGATCCCGTACAACGATCCTCACGCCGCGACAGAGCCTATTCCTATAACGGCTTTCTGAAGGAGTGAAGGACTCAGCCATGAAACGCACCCCGGGAATTCCTCGCCCGTTCAAATATGCCGCCAGCTTCTTACCATTTACCCAAGGAGCGCCCAAAACCTCAAAGGGCGTATTCGTTCCCCTGCCGACGCTCACATTGGCGCCCTCTACGAGGGCCACGCCCGGATAAAGCAATGCCTCCCTCAGGCTCCTGATGTTCGGGGATGGATTCATCCATTGTAGTCCGGTCTCGTCATACCAAGCGGATCGCTCGTATCCCCTCATAGTTATTACACGCAGATCTGCTCCTATCGCCTTTTCCCCATTGAACATGCGGGCAACCTCGCCTATGGTCATGCCGTAACGGACAGGCAGGGTGTAATATGAAGTAAAGGACTCAATATCCTCGTCGGAGATGAATCCCTGGACAGTAGAACCGCCGATGGGATTAGGCCTGTCGAGAACATAAAGAGGTATGCCCTTTTTCGCAGCCGCTTCCATAACGTACCCGAGTGTACTGATATAGGTATAGAATCTTACTCCCACGTCCTGAATGTCGAAGACAAGGGCATCCAGTCCTTCCAGCATTTTTTCAGTAGGACGCTTCACCTCCCCATACAGACTATACACCGGAAGGTCGGACGACACGTCCACGGAGGAAGGGACCTCTCCCCCCTCCTTGCCCGTAATACCGTGCTCTGGGCTGAATATGGCCTTCAGTTTCACACCAGGCGCGTCACGAAGAATGTCGACAGTACTCTTCCCCGACGAATCGATGCCCGAATGATTGGTTACAAGTCCCACGGCAAGACCTGAAAGGCTCTTGAAGTTGTCTTCTTTCAGGACATCTATCCCTGTCCGTACGCTGATGACATTGTCGGGCTTTACTCCTTTCTTTCCCGTAGTCACTGAAGCGTAACCCGTGGATCGTCCGTCCAGCGACAGCCCATCAGATGCATTCACTCTCAAGGCCGACGCTACTTGAGTGGCTATCTCCGCTCTTAACGACCGCACATCGCGATTGCCGTCAGGATGCAGCCTGCTTGTGAGAATGATGAGATAGGTTTTTGATCCGGGGTCGATCCAGAGGGATGTTCCGG
>CAYYWY010000016.1:31749-58419 GCA_964475485.1 uncultured Nitrospiraceae bacterium
AAGAAAAAGGCGACTCGATGTCCCACCCCAGCCCCCTGAGGACCCTCTTGTTGGGCGAAAACTGGGGGCGCGTCATCTCCTTCACTGTCTCGGGATTGAGAATGCGGGTAGCCCCTATTTTGCCCTCCAGGAGAATCATCTGAGCAAAGAGGGACAGATCGTCCGCTGTCGAAAAAAGACCTGCATGGCCTGCCACGCCGCCCATTCTCCTTGCTGTGGCATCATGGACCTCGCCATGGAGCATCCTCCCGTCTTCGCGGGAGAGGCGTTCCGTTGGAGCTATCCGGGACTTCAACGTAGCTGGCGGGCTGAAGCCTGTGTCGTTCATCCCAAGAGGCTCGAAGATATTTCTTCTGCAGTAGACATCCAACGGTTCCCCTGAAATCCTCCTCACCAGTTCGCCAAGGACGATGAAATTGATATCGCTGTAAAGAAAACGTTCGCCAGGACGGTAAAGAGGTTTCTCCTCTGAGATGAGTCTCAGGGCATCATCATAGCCATACCATCTCTCCTGACTGATTGATGCTCGAAGCCCTGAATAGTGGGTAAGCAGGTGTCTGACTGTTATCCTTTCCTTCCCCTTGCCTTTGAATTGTGGCCAGTATCTCTTTACAGGTTGGTCGAGGCGTATCTTTCCCCTTTCGACAAGTTGCATCACAGCAGTAGTCGTTGCAATGACCTTTGTAAGTGAGGAAAGATCAAAAACCGTGTCCGGAGTCATCGGAAGTCTTTGAGGCACCAGTGCGCGCTCTCCGAAGGCCTCTCTAAAGACCACCCTGCCATGGCTACCTGCCAGTACTACGGCACCCGGAATCATGCTGTCTCTTAAGGACTGTTCGACTGTCTCCGCAACTGCCGACATCCGTTGCCGGGCAGGCGAGACGTCTTGAGCGTGCAGGACCTGCAGATAAACTGGCAATAATAGAGCAGCAAGCAAGACAATAGTTCCTGTTCTTAAAGACACTTTCATCACACTTGTCGTCTCTTTATATGTTCACCTTTATTCATTGCATAGGCGTTTCTTCTCGCTGCCTTTTGAGACCTTCACTGGAATACACATTGCGGGGATTCCAGAGCATCCAGCCGTGGGAGCCGAACTTCTCGGCAGCCTCTATCTGATCGCGTATTTCCTTGCCAGTGAAAGGCCTCCGGTCAAAGGCATAGTCCCTGAATGCCTGAAGCCAAGGCCTGAAGCGATTGGCGGCGAGATGAGTCCTGGCACGGGCCTTCTTGAGGCTCAGATACACTATCTCATGAGGATTTGCCACCGGATTTCTGTATCCCGGAATCCCGTATCTGAACCCCGAAGGATAGAGCATGGGGGAGAGATATTCGAGCTGGGAAGCAAGGTCTTCGAGTCTCTGGCCTATGAAGGTATCATTGTAATTCCAGCAGACATATCCGAAGATATCTGCAGAGAGGAAGACGTTGTGAGGCGCAAGCCTCCTCTTTGCCTCAGCAAGGAAGCCTGAAATCGCGCTAACCCTGTTTTCCTCGGTATTCGGCACGGAGAACGTGACAGCTTCTGTGTCAGGAAAACGCACGTAATCGAACTGTATCTCGTCGAACCCGAACTCCGCAGCCTCCAGCGCGATGTCGATACTGTAATCCCACGTACCCCTTATCGAAGGATCGACCCATGAGAGATTCTCCCTGTCGCGCCATATTGCTCCCGACAGTGTTTTCAATGCCACCTCGGGTTTTGCAAGGGCAAAAAGACCGTCTTTGAAGACGACGATCCGCGCGATGAGATAAATACCCTTTTCCTTCAGAGATCTTACAAGACCCCTCATATCACTCACAGTTATAACCCTCTGCGCTCCTACTTCAGATGCAAGGGGCACCGCACTCTTGTACGGCACTATGCCCCGGTCCCCCTTCATGTCAATTACGAGTGCATTCAGCTCTGTCTCTTCAATCAGTCTTAACGCATTCTGCCTGAGGCTCCTGCTTCCGATACCATAGACGGTAAGATAAATGGCCTTGGGTGAAAACGGAACAAGATAGACCTGAACAGGCGCGGGAAACGGGAAAGGAGCCACGTGCTGTTCGCTCCTCAGGTATCCCGTTGCCCTCACCCCGAACCTGCGCACAGGGGCCGGGATTCCGAAAGCCCCCCTTTCGTCGGCAACAAAGGTTTCATTCCCTGTCGTAATCATAGCTCCCTTCACAGGCATCTTCGTGAAGTAATCAAACACCCTTCCGGTGACTGAATACCCGTCTGCATGTTCATGCAAGAATATGAAAAACACCGTAAAGAGGATACGCGGGAAAATGGCATATCTTCCGGACATAGCTTCCTATGATTTTAGCATATATGCCGCGAGAATCAGAGCCCGCACCGCAGGTGAATCACCTCTTGAGATGTCCCCTCAGGAGCATCCCAAATGCCTTGTCCCTTTCCCTGTCGGTCAAGATATACCTCGGAATCGTCATGACATTTTCTGCGTTCATGGCATGACGCCGCTCGATGGTGAAGGCAGCGATATAGCCGGCCGCCATTGCACGGCTAATAAGTTCATCATCGTATATCCCGAAGGGCCATGCGAGCATATCCACCTTTCCTCCAAGTTCCCTCTCCAGTTTCTCCTTTGATTTTTTCAACTGCATGTCCACGGCCTTTTCGTATTCAGCATGGCTCAACCGCCTCCTGTCCATCCTGAAGTTCGGGTGCCAGTAGGAATGGGACTGAATGTCGAATAATCCCGATTTCTTCAGTTCTCTCAGCTGATCCCATGTCATGGCATAGGAGGCACTGGAGATGGCAGAGGGATAGATGAAGAGCGTCACCGGAATCCTGTATCTTTTTACAAGTGGAAACATGTCTGTATATACGGTTTTGTGGCCGTCATCGGCAGTGATCACGACAGAGCCAGGAGGCGGCGGAGGCCCTTTCCCCAGATAATAGTTAACAAGCTGCCTGAGCGGGACTACGGCATAGCCGTTTTCTTTCAGGTATCTCAGATGTGATTCGAAGGCAGGAGTGGTCACCGTCATGCTGTCGGCCACGACCGGGCCAAAGCGGTGGTAGATGAGGATGGGTATCCCTGCTCCGGAAGAACTCACTTTCCCGTCATCCGGCTCTCCCAGGAACGGAAAAGGCAGCGAAAGAAAAACCACTGCCGTTACAAAGATGTATAAGGCTCTTCTCACCGGATAGACTCGCAGGAGAAAAGGCACCTTTTTCATAGCAATTCTAAACCAATTCCAGAAGACAATTACCCTCCTCATGCTTCGAGAGAAAATAAACAGACGAATCCCAGTTCAATTAAGGTATACTATCTCATGAAGATACTTTTTCTTGTCCTTCTCATCCTTGCCACAGTCTATCTTTCTTCTGCCCTGATCCTCAGGATGGGATACAGGAAGCTCCTTTGAGGAGGGGTGAATCCCTCCGTGAGAGAGAAACTCGTCAAGAAGATGAAGCAGAGGGGGCGAAAGGTTCCCTCATGGCTCACAAGGGGTTCCAAGGGATGTTAATGACCTTGCTCAATCGTCACTGTGTTTTCCCCTGCCCTTTCCCTTGCCTTCCCTGAATTCACGTCTGTCTTCCCGGCGCTCCCGTCTTTCTTCCCTGACGTCTTCCATTCTCTCCCGCCTGTCCCAGTACCTTTCCTTTTCCCATGTCTTCCAGTGTTTCTTGAGCTGCCCGTAAGGGATTCTTTGGTGACCGGCAGGCACTCGCCGGAAATCCGGGGGAAGGTCAATGAGCACCCGGGGCACTTTTGTGTTTACGGTATGAACCCAGGGACCGTTGTACCCCACCGCCCTGTACCAATACCCTTTATAGGGACGGTACCAGTGCCCGCCGTAGAAAAGGATATCCGCGTCAATATCAGGGACAAAGTAAACGTATGTCCCAGGTATAAGGACCACGGCAGGAGGCGAATGGAGCACAACCCTAGGCAGAGAAACGCTCACACCAACATGCACGTCCACCCCGGCATCGCCTTCTCCAGGATATCCTGCTGAAACGAGAAGCACTACCGCGAGCATTACGACCGACAGTTTGGCCTTCATAGTCAACCTCCTCACCAAGAACATGTCTAATAGTACATAATTCTTTCGCTTTTTCACAATCGTTTCGAACCAGCCATTGACAAATGCCGGCTCTACACTAAAGCATATATACATATATGCACGATGTTTTAGGCGATAGCGAGCTGATAAGGATACCGCCTTTTGCTGATGCACACATGCATTTCACTCTTAGCGGAAGGACGGCCTCGTGTGATGAGATGAAGGCCATAATAGAGAGATACGAAAGTTGCGGCATATTCTCATTGAAAGATATGGGACATAGAAGCGGCATCGGGTTAAAGACCGGGAGGCTCGCAGAGAGAAGACTGACTATAAGATCCTCAGGGTATGCCATTTACAAAGAAGGCGGATACGGAGCTTTTCTCGGCAGGGCGGTTTCAGGCGCAGAAGAGATTATTCAGTTCGTGAGGGAGGTTTCGAATGCAGGGGCGGACTTTCTAAAGGTGATAAATTCCGGAATAGTTTCGCTAAAGGGTGAGATATCCGTGACCGCAGGGGGGTTCTCGACCGATGAACTGAAGACCATTGTCGCGGAGGCCCAAGAAAAAGACCTTGAGGTGGCATGCCACGCAAATTCGGACAGGGCTGTTAGAGACGCGGTGAGCTCAGGGGTCTCCTCTATCGAACACGGCTTCTTTGTATCGACAGAGACTCTTCATATGATGGCCGAGTCGGGGGTTTCATGGACGCCCACGGTCTTCGCCCTTCTGAGTCTGACATCAACTCTCGGTGTTTCTGAAAAGAGACGAATCACAGAAGTGATCGAAGGACATCTCTTGTCCATATCCTATGCTTCTTCCATAGGAGTGAACCTCCGTATCGGAACAGACAGCGGCTCAAAAGGAGTGATCCATGGCGAATCCTTCATTGAGGAGCTCAGGTTATTCCGGAAAGCCGGACTCTCCATTGGGCAGATACTCAGCGCCGCATGCATGGACGAAGAGGAGATGGAAAGAGGCAATTTCCTTCTCGTGGACAAGGATTTCATATCCGCAGGAGGAGTTGCGGCCATTTACCGGGCCGGCCTTCGTTTGGCGCCCTGAAGTCTCCTGCGTACTCTCAATCCTCAGTCTTTCCGATGTCCGGCAAGAATCCTCTTTTCCCTTTCAGGACAGGACACCGCAAACCAGGGTCTGTTGCCGCGGTTGCATAGCCTCCTTGCAAACAGCTTCATGCTTCGAGTGGCTCTATTGTCCCAAAGGTTTATTAAATTGCGCGCTAGTTTTTCTTAATCGTGCTTTTCCTAAAAAAAACGCTTGTTTTTTAGTAAAATGGAGATTGAAAGGGATGGTTTGTTGATTCGAAAAATGCTTTTGATCTGAACCCTGGAGGGAAAAATGCGAAAGGTGTTGATTGCAGTTGACGGCTCAAGGTGTGCATTAAAGGCCGTGGATTACGCAGGCAGGCAGTTCTCGGGACTGAACGACCTGCAGATAACCCTTCTCTATGTCCTGCCCTACCTCTCGACCTCTCTTTGGGATGACGGGCATATTCTTACAAGGGAGGAGAGAGAAGCAAGGAAGAGGGTCGTCGATACATGGGTGAAAAACCAGAAAACAAAGGCGGAACCTATTTTCAGTGCAGCCATCGAGACGCTTACAAAAAAAGGGATAGCTCCCGAGCAGATCGAAACGAAGACGATCTCCGATTCAACGGATGTGGCGGAAAGCATCCTCGAGGAGGCCAGAGACGGCAACTATCAGACACTTGTTGTAGGAAGGTGCGGGATGACCGCCACGAAGCGTTTCCTTATGGGGAGCGTCGCGACAAAAATCATAAACCGCGGAGCAGGCACTGCCGTCTGCGTGGTCGAATAAGGCACATGCTTCATGCTGACAGCATGATATGACAGTGGAACATCGCCATCCGGTGTAATCCATAACGGGCATCAACAGCTCGACTTTGCCCCGCTCCGGTACGATCGTGACGCCCTTCCACACCGGCGTGTGATGTATGGCAGGCGTGTCCGGCGTTGCCGCCTTAGATTGAGAGTACCTGCACGGGGTTGTTGTGGTGGTGAAACGGATGGTGCCGCTCGTATTCGTGATCTCCCATATCTCCAACGTCCGCATCTCGGAGTGGGTCGAGTAGATGGCTATTGGTCCGATTCTTTTGCGGGATTAAGTCTGTAAAATTCAAATTTATCAGATATTTGTCCTACAAAGATACGAACAAAAAGAAAGGGCAAGAATGCTGGGCATGATGCAAATCATACCGGCCGTACTCTTCGCTCCTGATAATAGAAAAGATGGGAATGGAAAGGGCATACATCAGGAAGATAAGGTACGCTGTACAGCTGGGATTCCTTCTCTTCACCCTGCACATCGGCTATCAATTCTATCAGTTTGTACTTCACTTTACGAGACCCGGACATCCCTTTGTCGAGAGGCCGTCCTCAGTGGACGCATTTCTTCCCATATCAGGACTCATGTCCCTGAAGTACTTCCTTCTTACAGGAACCGTGGAGCCGATCCATCCAGCTGCCTTTGTCATGTTCGTCGCCGTCCTCATAGTCTCTCTTCTGATGAAGAAGGGTTTCTGCTCGTGGATCTGTCCCATAGGGACGATTTCTCAGTACCTCTGGATGGCGGGGGAAAGAATCTTTGGAAGATCTTTCAGGATGGAGAAGCACGTCGATGCCTCGATCAGGTCCCTGAAGTACATCCTCATGTCCCTGTTCCTATTCTTCATAGGCATTGCAATGGGACCGAATATGCTCGTGCTCTTCTTTATGACCGATTATTATGTAACAGCCGATGTGAGAACCATGAACGTCTTTGTTCAGATGACGACGCTGACATCCTCTGTTCTTTTGGTTCTCGGAGGTCTCTCCCTCCTCTACAAGAATTTCTGGTGCAGGTACCTCTGCCCCTATGGGGCACTCCTCGGACTCCTCAGCTCGATCAGCCCTGTAAAGATACGAAGAGACAAGGCGAAGTGCGTCCACTGCGGGTCCTGCAACAGGAACTGCCCGTCGCTCCTCGATGTGGAGAAGAAGGAGACAATGGATTCTCCTGAATGCTTCGGATGCCTGACCTGTGTGAGCTCGTGCCCTTCGAAGGATGCTCTGAGTGTTACCGTCAAGACCGGTAAAGAACGAAAAATTCTCCGGCCGTATCTATATCCGGTTTTACTCATACTGCTCTTTTACATTGTTATCGGCTCTGGTATTGCTTCAGGGAAATGGCATTCCCAGATCCCGTACGAAGAATACAAACGCATCATACCCGAAATCTCAGGGAAATAACGTTACTTGCTTACCTTTCGCCCGCCTTGCTCCTCATTGCATCCCCGTCCGTTAATCTGTTATATTCAACCTGCGTTTCCATGAGTTATATCGCCGTCATAGGTGCAGGCAGCTGGGGAACAACCCTTGCTCGTCTTCTCGCAGAGAAGGCATATGACGTTTCCCTCTGGGTATACGAGGAAGACCTCTGTGAGGAAATGAAACGGGTGAGGGTCAATACTCAATACCTGCCCGATTTCCCTATACCTGACAATATCGTCATAACCCATGATTTGGAGAAGGCAGTGAACAAGGCCAGGTATGTCCTGAACGTTGTTCCGACACAATATGCTCGCGAAGCGCTCAAGGCTGCCATTCCCTATATGATCCCCGAGGCGGTCATTATTAACGCATCGAAGGGTATAGAGAGGAAAACACTCCTTACCATGTCATCCATAATCAGAGAGCTCACATCCCACAGGATAGCGGCCCTCTCCGGACCCAGCTTCGCACAGGAAGTATGTCGGAAGCTCCCCACTGCTGTCACGCTTTCCTGCACCGACCTCCCCACAGCGTTGCTGCTCCAGGAGATATTCAACACAAGTTATTTCCGGGTATATACCCATGACGATATTTTAGGGGTCGAGCTTGGAGGGGCGCTTAAAAATGTCATTGCGATTGCTTCGGGTATTTCTGACGGGCTCGGGCTCGGTAATAACTCAAGGGCGGCCCTCCTCACAAGGGGCCTTGCTGAGATCAAGAGACTCGGAGTCGCCATGGGCGCTCAGGAGCTTACATTTTCAGGACTGAGCGGATTGGGCGACCTCATCCTCACCTGCACTGCGTTCCTTTCGCGGAATTACACTCTCGGCACGAAACTTGCCCTGGGCATGAAACTGGACGATATCCTCGCAGAATCAAAGAGCGTGGTTGAAGGGGTCGCCACCGCCGAGTCCGCATATCAACTCTCTCAGAAATACAATGTCCAGATGCCCTTTGTGGAGCAGGTGTACAGAGTCCTTTATGAAGGGAAGGATCCAGGGCTTGCGGTGGCCGAGCTGATGAATAGGTCCTTGAAGACGGAGTTCCATGAATAGCTCCCAGATCGCAGGTATCCTGTCTGCCGTGAAGTCAGGGAAATTGACGGTCGAGAAGGCAGTTCAGAGGCTGAGACACCTTCCATACGAGAACCTGTCGTTTGCAAAGGTCGATCACCACAGGCAACTGACCCAGGGAATCCCTGAGGTTATCTTTGCGGAGGGAAAGACGATTTCGGAGATAAGGGCAATTGCAGTGTCCATGTATAAGAGGAGCAAGAGCTTTCTCATTACAAGGGCAAATGAGGAAGTACACAGGGCCCTCGGATTAAGAAAAGCCGTGTTCCACCCCGCTTCGGGCGCAATCGTTGTCGGAGTCCGGTCTAAGAAAAGGATAGGCAATGTCCTCGTTCTTACGGCAGGTACGTCGGACGCGGCTGTTGCAGAGGAAGCTGCGGTCACAGCATCCTTTATGGGGAGCAAGGTGGAGACCGTTTACGACATCGGTGTGGCGGGGATTCATAGACTGCTGGACAAGAGGGAGACGCTTTCATATGCACGGGTCATCGTGGTGGTGGCCGGAATGGAGGGCGCCCTCCCCTCGGTGGTGGGCGGCCTGACTGACAAGCCGGTTATAGCCGTACCGACTTCGACAGGCTACGGCACAAGCCTCGGGGGGCTGACGGCGCTTTTTGCAATGCTGAACTCGTGCGTACCAGGCATTGCGGTGATGAACATAGATAATGGCTTCGGCGCTGGCTGTCTGGCACACAAAATAAACACTCTCTACAAAAAATAATATTTCCGGCACTTTGGGGAGGCAACATGGATACTTACAGGTATCAGCAGCTCGCATATCTGATCATCCCCGTATTGCTCGGGTTTGAGTTCTTCAAGTCCGCAAAGGAGGAGAACAAGGGCAAGGAAGAGACACCCCTCGGTTCCTATGTCCTCGACCTCTTCGGATTCCTTTTCATGGCAGTGATCCCGGCGGTCTTCATATTCACCATATGGGCAGTGGAATCGAGAGCATTCCCAAGGCATGACATGATGCTTGCGAGGCTTGACCGCTATGCCGTCCTTTTTCTTTTCATGGGTTCCTGGTGGCAGGTACATATGCTCGGCGCCCTGAGAGCAAGGAGGATGACAGCTGAGAGCAAGAACAAATGGCACCTTTGGGGACCGTATCTTGTGCTCGGCATCTTCATATCACTTCTGATACTCTGGGTCTCACCGTTCAACATGAAATGGGCCTCGGTGATATGGTTCCTCCTGGTCTTCGGCGTGTTTCGGCTTTCAAGGGCAAAACCAAAGACAGTCGGGAGGGCGCTCTGGATTCTCGCTGCGGGATTCTTTATCGTCGAGAACATCGTTTTTATCTTCCTTGAAACGGTGGTTTAGGGAAACTTCGCCCATTCATCGAAAAACCAGAGCTTTTCGCTGCCGTGGACCTACTGAGATTCGTCGTAAATTGCCCGTCTCCTCCTGAGGAATTTCTCTCCTTCTACCGCAAAAAAAACGACCGAGGACAGTAAGAGGCTCATGAGCAGTTCATCGATTGTCAGCGGCTCTGTCTTGAACACCGGGTTCAGAGCAGGAATATAGACGGTCGCCATCTGGAGGCCGAAGGTGAGAATAACAGCGCCCAGTAGATACTTGTTTGAAAAGACACCAATAGTAAAAAGAGACTCTTTTTCCGAGCGTATTGCCAGGACATGGCCCAGCTGGGTGAGACAGAGCACTGTGAATACCATCGTCTGCCAGTGGGCATGGCCTGTCTTCAATGACCATGCCTGCACAAATAGGACAACGCCTGCCATGAGCAGGCCTACCCATATGGCATGGAGACCGAGGCCTTGGCCGAATATACTTTCCTTGGGATGCCTAGGCGGCCGCCTCATCACATCTCCTTCAGCAGGTTCTGCAGAAAGCGCAAGCGCAGGGAGCCCGTCGGTCACGAGGTTTATCCAGAGGATATGGATGGGCAGGAGAGGGATTGGAAGACCCACGAGAGGCGCAAGGAAGAGCGTCCATATCTCACCTGAGTTCGTGGTGAGAAGGTACTTTATGAATTTTCTAACGTTGTCGTAGATCTTCCTGCCCTCTTTCACCGCTCTCACTATGGTGGCAAAATTGTCGTCGAGGAGGATCATGTGGGCGGCCTCTTTGGCAACGTCCGTTCCTGTAATACCCATGGCAACGCCGATGTCGGCCCTTTTCAGGGCAGGCGCATCGTTCACCCCGTCTCCGGTCATGGCAACAAACTGTCCTTTGTCTTGAAGCGCCTTTACGATCTTCAATTTTTGCTCGGGAGCCACCCGCGCATAGACCCTTATATGTTCGACCCTCTCTTCGAATTTCTCCAAGGAAAGCTCTTCGAGTTCCTTGCCTGTCAAGATGGATTTGGAGTCATCCTCAAGAATCCCTATGCGTCTCGCTATAACCTTTGCCGTGAGAGGGTGATCTCCAGTTATCACGACGGGTCTTATCCCTGCTGCCTTGCAAAGCGAAACCGCCTCTTTCGCCTCTTCCCTCGGAGGGTCCATCATTCCTACAAGGCCTATAATCGTAAGCCCTGTCTCAACACTTTCTGCAGACATATCTTCTGGAATCTTATCCCATCCTCTCACGGCAACACCCAATACCCGCAGTCCGTCTGCGGCCATTCTTTCGCTTATCCTCAGTGTCTCATTCCTGTCCGCTGCCTTTGGTCCTCCGGATGTCAGTACGTTGTCGGATTTCTCGACCAAGACCTCAATCGCACCTTTTGTGAAGGACAAGTAAGAAGTAAGAAATGGGAAGTAAGGAGTTCCTTCATTCTTTCCTTCTGACTTCTCACTTCTCACTTCACACTTGTGAAACGTTGTCATGCATTTCCTTTCGGAATCGAACGGAATCTCCGCAACACGGGGGAATTCCTTCTCGACCTCCATCTTGTCAAAGCCCTTTTCTTTTGCGGCAACGAAGAGGGCAACTTCAGTGGGATCGCCAACTACATCACCCGAAACATCCAAGCGGGCGTCGTTACTCAGTGCAAGAGCCCTGAAAAAAGTAGTGAGTGAAGGGTAACGAGTGACAAGTTTGCCAAGTTCCTCCTTGCTCGTAACTCGTAACTCGTTACTCGTTACTAATTTCCCGTCCACCCATATCTCCTCCACCGTCATCTTATTCAGCGTGAGCGTGCCGGTCTTATCAGAGCATATGTAGGTAACAGAGCCGAGTGTCTCTACTGCGGGCAGTCTTCTGATGAGCGCGTTCTGTTTCGCCATCTTCTTGGCACCTATGGCAAGGGAGATCGTCACCACTGCGGGAAGGGCTTCAGGGATTGCAGCAACGGCAAGGGAGATAGCGGTAAGGAGCATGAGCAAAGGTGGCTCTCCCCTCAGAATCCCGATGCCGAAAACGATAGCGCATATTGCGAGAACGGCATATGCGAGCTTCTGGCCGAAGACGGCAAGTCTCTTCTGAAGGGGCGTCTTCACTTCCTCTTCTTCCTGCAGGAGGGAAGCGATCTTTCCGAGTTCAGTCTCCATGCCCGTCGCCACCACGATACCCTTCCCCCTCCCGTGTGATACTATAGTTCCTCTATAAACCATGTTCTTTCTGTCGCCGAGTGGGACCGTTTCGCCGGGCAGAGGCCCCGTATGCTTTTCGACAGGCACCGACTCGCCGGTGAGAGCAGCCTCTTCCATTCTGAGTTGAACTGATTCCATGAGCCTCATGTCCGCTGGGATAACCTTGCCGGCCTCCAGCACTGCAATATCCCCCGGCACGATTTCAGAAGGTGATATGGCCATGTACAAGCCCTCGCGTATTACCGTTGCGGAAGGTGCTGCCATCTTTTTCAGGGCTGCCATGGCTTTCTCTGCCCTGAACTCCTGAATGAAACCGATGACAGCGTTCAGGACAACGATCACCACGATGGCCACGGTGTCTGAAAGCTCGCCGATGATTCCCGATATTACAGAGGCTGCAACGAGGACGAGGATCATGAAGTCCCTGAACTGATCCATAAACATCGTGAAAGGAGTCTTCTTCTTCTTCTCCTGTAGCTCGTTGGGGCCGTACTTTTCGATTCGCCTCAGCGCCTCTTCCGAAGAGATGCCTTCAGGAGAGGACCCAAGTTCTCTTATGACCTCATCTATGCCTTTCATGTACCAGGACATGTCTCTCCCTTCTTTCTCAAGGATTGAGGCAGCAAAGCTAAGCTATTTCTTGAAGACGCTGAACAGCTTGTCGAGACCGGTCTTTTCGAGTCTTGCCACGGCATCGAGTTCGCCAGCATCAAGCCATATGCCCTCGCACTCAGAGCATTTGTCGACCTTGATGCCCTTGTAATCAATTTCTATCAACTCCATGCCGCATTTCGGACACCTCATATAATGGAGATCCTTTAACCTCTTCTTTTCATCTTCAGCAAGCCTTTTGTGCTTTTCTTCTTCCAACTTCTTCCTCTTTTCGAATTCCATCCTTGCGATGTACTCTGCTTCCCTTTCACTTGGCTTCATCTGCGTTTCCTCCTTTTCTGTTTTTCATCACCGCTTCCTTCATCTTCTTCAGTAATCTTCTCGCCCAAACGAATTCCGTGGCAAGGATACCCAGCCCGAGCGGTATTACGACGAAGGCTGGCCCCGGCAGTACTAGCATCGCAATGCCGATAAGAAGAACAGTAAAGCCAACTACCGCTACTATCAGTCTCCTCACCTGTTTGAGAGTTGCCAGCACCACTATAAAGATGCCTCCTTGTGTTTATTAGCAATCATATCAGCTAAGGGTTAAGGCTGCAAGAACCTCTCTAAGCAGTGTTTATAGCGTTTATATGGGATGCTGCGCAGACATAATCATCGGGTTCCTCACCCGCTACTGATCGTTCCAGATTCGCCAGCGAGCGCGAAAACATCTGTTGCCGACGTTGCTCACAATAAAAAGCTCTTCTGGCTTGTTCTGGGTGACGAGGTTCGGATCTACGTGGGAATCGGAACACGTGATGAAAAGCACTTCCAGAAACTGACCGGTCGAAAGCCCCTGAAAAAATTCCTCTTCCTTCCTGAAGGATAATTTCTGACATTCGACAATTCCCTTGAGCAGTCTTTCCACATCATTCCCTTAGCAGGCATTCCATAAAATATAGAAGAATGACTATGAGGATGCTCTGGACTTATGCGCTTATAGTTATTATTTATATCCCTGACGGCGGCAAGAACCCGGGTAATAGGGCCGCGCTCTCAGGAAAAGCGTGTATCTCTGTTTTTTTGTTATGGCCTCGATTATGGTAGAGTATACACATGGACGTTAAACTGAAGCTTTTCTGTACCGTTGCCGAGACGAAAAGCTTCTCGCGTACATCTCGTATCGTTCATCTTTCGCAGCCTGCCGTGAGCCTGCAGATTCAGGCGCTGGAGGAATTCTTCGGAACCAAGCTTTTCGACAGGTCGGGAGGCGAGATCAATCTCACCCCGGCAGGGAGAGTCCTTTACGGACACGCAAAACACATCCTTGAGCACTATATCGAGGCAGAGAAAGAGATAAACAGCATAACCGGCGCCATAAAAGGCGGAATAACAATCGGGGCAAGCACTACCCTCGGAAATTATGTCCTCCCCCAGGTGGTAATCGACTTCAAGAAGAACCATCCGAAGGTGAAGATAAAGATGGTCGTCGGAAACACTAAAAGGATAGAGGACCTCTTATCTTCGGGATTCGTGGATGTCGGGCTCATCGAAGGCAAAGCAACGAAGAGCTCCCAGAAAGCCGAACCATTACTGTCGGACGAATTGGTACTCATAGTCCCTCCCATGCACCCGCTTGTACAGAGAAAGGCACTTTCAATCCTGGAGATAGTACGGGAGCCCTTTATCATTCGGGAAGAGGGTTCAGGCACGCGACAGGTAATCGAAGACTACTTCGGACTCCACGGCATCAGCATACGGGATATCCATGTCGCTCTCGTCCTGGGCAGCCCTGAATCCGTGAAAGAAGCTGTGAAGGCCGGTGTAGGTATTTCAATCATTTCAAGGTGGGCAGTACAGAAGGAACTGGAGCAGGGAAAATTGAAGGAGCTCCTGCCGAGAGAAGGCAGAATCGAGAGGAAGTTTCTGCTTATCCTGCCTTACAAGTTTCAACCATCCCATGCAGCTGAGGAATTCATATACTTCCTGAAGAAATATCCTTTCGCGAAGTGAATCGAACAGCTCATGGCCCAACTCACTTCTCTCCGCCCATAGGGCAATGACCATATGATTTAGAACATATCCCCGCCGGCTGGTTTCTATTAGACTATGTTCATGAAGCCAACGGTACCCGAAACAGGAAAAGTCATAGGAGTGGATAGAGACTTCGCCATAGTACTGCTCCAGGGATGGGAATCCTGCAGGAAGTGTGGCGCAGCGGAGATCGGGCTTTGCAAGGCCTCGGGCGGGGTCTCCACGCTCAGAGTGAGAAACACCGTAAATGCAGTGCCTGGCGACACTGTAAAGGTCGGTCTCGATGCAGACACCCGAAGAAAAGGCTTACTCCTTGCATATCTTATCCCACTTGGATCCTTTGTGACAGGGACAATACTGGGTTACGCGGGCAGTATGGGGCTCTCGGTTCCAGGCCTGGAGGTCTTGTGCGGTTTCTCATCCCTCATCATTGCTTCCACCTTCTCCCTCCGTAAGCTGAAGAAACTGAGCAGCTCTTCCCATATGGCAATCAAGGAGATCGTGTATCGCGGGTATTTCGGGATTGAGCGGAATTCGGCTTACTTCAGCAGTTAAAGAAAACGCCTCTGATGGAGGGTCAGAGGCGTTTCTTCACGATTCGTTTTTTCAATCATTCTATTCTTTGCTTATCTCGTATTTGCCGTCCTTGTCGATCTTGATGCTCGCATTGAGAAAACGGGCCTTGTAGCCGGCCTCTTTAAGCGTGTGATACGCCATCTCCGCCCTGACACCAGTGACGCAGTGCGTTACAATCTCCTTGTCTCTGGGAAGTTCGGCCAGCCTCGATGATATCTCTTGAGTAGGTACGTTCCTGGCTCCCCTGAGCATGCCCTGCATAGCCTCGTCTTCATCACGGACATCGAGAATGAGAACGTTCTGGGGAAGCGTTTCGGCAATCCGCTTGAAATCCTCGATGGAAATTTCCCCGGGTCTCGGCTTCGGAACATAAACAACGGCTGTCTTAATCTCTCCTGCTGCAACAGGGTTACCGGCTTTCTTCCAGCCTTCGAATCCTCCTGAAAGGATAGATGTATTGGTATAGCCCCACCCTCTCACGATCTTAAAGGATTCGAGGGCCGACTTTGTATCGCCTGAATAGAGCACGACGGGCGCCCTCTTGTCGGCGGGGAACTTCTCCTTTGCGTTAGCAATCTCGGAGGAAGGTACGGAGACAGCACCTCCAATATGGCCCTTTCTCGCTTCATCCACAGGCCTCAGGTCTATAAGGACAGTGGGGATATCTTTTTCGATGCTATCTTTGAGATTCTGCATTGTGGAATGGACGGGATTGCCGGCTTTTTTCCATTCCGGCATACCGTCATGGTAAACCTTGACATTCGTGTATCCGAGCTTCTCCGCCTTACCTGCGGAGGAAGGACTCAGCCTTCAGGTAACCCCGCCACAATAAAAAATAAGGAGCTTGTCTTTCTCCTTTGGGAGTTTTTCTGTATTCTTATCGAAATCAGCGTCATATATGAGGATGGACTCAGGGATGTGACCCTCGTGGTATCTCGGACCCGGGCGTGAATCTACGAGTACGAAGTTGCCCTTCTCGGACCCCATCTCCACAAGTTTCGCCACATCTTCGGTCTTGATTAGTTTGTCCTCTGCTACCTTTGCTGGCGGTTTGACCGACACGCTGATGGCGTAAAGGGAACCCTCCTTTTCTGTAAAGGCAATAGCTATCTCTTTCTCTTTAGGAATCTTGCTGAATTTTTCTGCCCCGACGAGCTTGGTCTCATCGTCAAACTTGACAAGCCAGGCTGCAGGTCCAACCTGTACCTGGATTGTCCCTGCCTTCCCCGAGACACCTCCGAGGGTACCCCTCAGAATCTTGTCATCAGGAGCATGGCATTGCTTGCATATGGGAGTTATTTTTGGCTTTTGTGTCTGAGATTCCGCAAGCCCTGCGTAGCTCAACAGGAGCAGACCGGAGAAAATAATGAGACTCAGGACTGAAACAGACTTCCTTGGCATACGCCCACCTCCATTAAATTACCCCCCAGAAAAGGAGGATAATGTAGTTGCGCAGATTCTAAAGTATGAATGCTGATTACCTGAAATGTCAAGCCATAACTTTAGGTGATATAATAGCCATTATTTTCCTTAGCCCAAGGATTCACCAAGGAGGAAACTTCCTGCCTAATAACAACGCTTCTCATTCACATTTTATCTAAGTATAACCATGACTTCACGCCGTTACTTAAATCTCTTTGTTAAGGTCTTAAGAAGCTTGATATTGCCTCTCTTCAACAGCGCATTGACATTTACTGTTATTGTTGATATCCTTGTTATATATGTTACATCATCATGAACGGTGGCTCATCTTCTTTTACCGTATTCCCTCAAGGCCTGTCAGCAACAGGATGAGGATATGGAGGAGACTGTCGAAAGTCGGTGCCGTACTGCTCAAGGGCTCCGTCTATATACTCCCGTATAACGACGAGCGGTATGAGTTCTGTCAGTGGCTCGTCTCCGAAGTCACCTCCTTCGGCGGACAGGCCGCCTTTATCAGGGTGCGACACATAGAGACCATGAACGATTCAGAGATAGCAGACCTCTTTAATGCTCACAGGAAAAACGATTACAGGAAGATAGAGACCGGCCTTAACGAACTCGAAGGAAATCTGGGCAGCATAAGAAAGGGAAGCACGCTCGCTGATATAACGCCCTTAATCGATATACTTGAGAGATACCGAAAAGAGTATGAAGGTATAAAGAGCATCGACTTCTTCTCCTCAGAACCGGGCAAGGCTTTGGAAGAAAAAATAAACATGATAGACAACGAACTGAGGTCCCTGTATGAACTTCCAGATACGCAAGCTTCCAACATGATTTCCCTGAAGAAGAAAGAAGACTACGCCGGGAAGACCTGGCTCACTCGGGCGAAGCCATTTGTAGACAGGATGGCATCGGCCTGGTTAATCCTCAAGTTTGTGGATAAGAAAGCGGTTTTCACCTTTCTGGAAGACAAGGAGGTCAAGACCCTTGCAAAAGATTCCGTGGCCTTTGATGTGAGAGGAGGTGAGTTCACTCATGTTGGAGGCATGTGCACCTTTGAGGTGCTTATGAAAGCGTTCGGCCTCAAGGAAAAGGCTCTAAAGAAGATTGCCGAAATAGTCCACGAGCTCGACGTGAAGGACGACAAATATCGGAATCCGGAGTCCCGAGGCATTGAGGAGATTCTCGTTGGAATAAGAAAAACAGCGAAGGACGATAACGAGGCCCTTGAAAAAGGGATAGCTGTCTTTGAAATGCTCTATGCATCAAAGACCCTCTAAAAAACCATGTCAGAAAGAGGAGGTCCGGATGAAAGACGTTGCTCAGATGGTAGTGAATCTCATGGCTGCCTCGGCGAGGACAGCGCCGAAGGCGGGGGGAAAGGATTTCCTTGAGATAGTGGTCATAACCGAAGAGGAAGACTTGAGAAAGATTGCTGAAGCCATGAAGGAGTATGCCCACCGGAGCACCAACGAGGCGTACTGGCTAAGGGACGCATCGAACATCGAGAACTCTGACTCCCTTCTCCTTATAGGCCTCGCCAAGCCGGTGACAGCGGGATATGACTGCGGAGGGTGCGGTCATCCTACATGCGGCGATTTTGCAAAAAACAGGGAAATCAGGGAAAAGGACATGGGCTACTCCGGGCCGCACTGTGTCATGAGGATGATGGATATCGGGGTCGCCCTCTCCTCCGCTGCAAAGACTGCGAGCCTTCTGAATGTGGACAACCGCGTTCAGCAGAGAGTGGGGGCCGCAGCAAGGGCCCTGGGTTATATAAGTGCAGATGTGGCCATGGGCATTCCTGTGAGTATCAGGGGCAAGAGTATATACTTCGACAGACAGACTCCGACAAAGCACTGAGCTCATGATCTACACAGAGGGCATGATTTTTGCGCCGTTTTTTGCCGAATGAAAACGATCTTTTCACCTTTTAACGCCCTCTGCACAGTGGGCTTCTTTGCCAGGCTCTCCTACTCCCTCGCCAGGAGTCCGGTACTCCCCTTGTTTGCTCTCTACCTCGGAGCAGGACCCGAGGCCATAGGATTTGCAGTCGGGATATCCACGGTGACCGGCATCTTCTTCAAACTCCCATCTGGAGCATTGTCCGACGTCATCGGAAGAAAGCGAACGATGCTGATCGGCCTTGTTGTATTTGCGGTCATGCCGTTTGCCTATCTCTTAATCAGGAACTACCAGCTGCTTATTGTGATACGCTTCATCCACGGTCTCGCCACCGCAGTATACGGACCGGTGTCAATGGCAGTCGTTACCGACGTGGCCGGCGCAAGAAAGGGAGAGTTGCTTTCGCTGTTTTCCTCCGTCACGATCATCGGCAACCTCCTCGGCGCACCCCTCGGCGGATTCATCCTTCACAAAACGCCCGGCGCGCCGAGTCCTTCGATTGGAGATTTTCAGACAGCGTATCTCGTAAGCGGCTTTGCCGGATTGCTGTCGCTTATCCTCGCGCTTGGGGCCCTGAAGAGCGGAAAGCCGCCAGAGAAGCACAACGGGTTGAAGGAGGCATACAGGAAGTTCATGTCAGGCATAAAGGAAGTGATAAGCGACAGGCGGGTTGTGGTGACTTCGAGCACGGAGGGGCTTCAGAACTTGACGGTCGGTGCTTTGGAGGCATTCCTTCCCATTTATGCCGTAAAGGTCGCGGGCCTCAATGAATTCCAGGCCGGCATTCTCTGGGGCATACAGGTTGTTGTTACCATTCTTTCGAAACCCCTTATGGGAAGGATATCGGACACTTACGGAAGAAAGCCCATTATAACCGTCGGAATGATACTCTGCGCCGTCTCCTTCGCCTCCTTTCCTCTTTTCCAAGGCTTTTCCCTTCTGATGTTCGCCGTGATTGCCTTCGGGCTCGGGGAAGCCTTCGTCACATCTTCTTCAGCAGCCCTTGTCGTCGACATCTGCAAAGAGAAGCATTTCGGAACCGCAATGGGAGCTTTCGGAACGATATTTGATATCGGACATGCAGCCGGCCCTATTCTCGCAGGGCTTCTTATTGCAAATTACGGTTATATCTTTTCGTTTTGGGTTATGGCAGCTGTGCTGTTGCTGGCAGTGCCGGTATTTGTAGCAACTGTAAAGGTAAAGGCATAAAAAGCAGCATAAGATTTATCACATACATCAGCAATATCCCTATAGAGTCCCATGCTAAAAGCAGGGGCTTTTTCTCCGCCCGATATGTCAGGCCTATGACCGCGATGGTCGTCATGGCAATAGCTGAAAGGGCTGAGATGATATGGCTTGGATTGACAAAGGAGAGAATGGGGCCTTTAATAAAAAAGATATCATCAAGGGCAAGTATGAAAATGTTAAATATATTGCTTCCGAACAGATTACCGATCGCGAGGTCTATTGCACCTATTTTTACAGCAGCCATAGAGACTACTACTTCTGGAAGGGATGTGGAAAGGGCGATAAAGATATTTCCAACAAAGGTCTGTCCAAGACCTGTGGTTTCTGCAATGCCTTCGCCGATCTTCGGCAAAAAGATAGCAGCAGTTATAACAAATAGCGCATTGATAATGTAATTAACAACGGCTGTCCTTGTCGGGACTT
The DNA here is from genome assembly GCA_964475485.1 of uncultured Nitrospiraceae bacterium. GTDB lineage: Bacteria > Nitrospirota > Thermodesulfovibrionia > Thermodesulfovibrionales > UBA9159 > CAYYWY01. Next base: position 51,834 of record CAYYWY010000016.1, read on the forward strand.
TTTCGTATTTCAATTCTACTGCTATTTCTTTTACAAATGCAGAAATCTGCCTTTTTTCGTAAAAATAGACCAGCCTCATTGCAATAGAATAGATAACTACAAAAAACAGGGTATACGGCCCAATCCATCCGAGGGGAAGGATGCGGTTCCCAAAAAACAGGCCTATGGCAACTATGCTCAGAAGCAGTATTCCGAAGCCGGCAGAGAGCACATGTCCATGATGCGCCCTTGAGGATATTGGCGTTGGACGATGCATTGCGTCAAGAAAAGAAATGATAAGCATATTAAACACACAACTTCCGAGCACATCGCCGACTGCGATGTCAGGAACATTTGCATAGGTAACAGAGCTTACTCCTGTAACAAGCTCCGGCAGAGATGTTACAGATGCCATAAGCACAACGCCTATCCATGTCCTTCCAATGCCGGTTTTTTCGGAGATAATATCGCCGTAGCGGGAAAGTTTCGTTCCCGAATAAACAATGGCGAGTGTACATACGATGAAACCTATCCAGAGAACCATTACTCACCGCCCCTGAAATAGCTCAATGCCGTTTCCATGCTTTTCCTCTCTCCGGTAAAGAGTATGATATCCCCGGCCTTAAACCTGAAATCCGGTTCAGGGTTGATAAAGACCCGGGGACCGCGACGCACTGCCACAACGGTTGCCCCTGTCCTTTTTCTTATCTGGAGTTCGCCTATGCTCCTATCAACGAGGTGCGACCCCTCGGAGACCCTGTAGCCGTCGACTTCTATTTCAGGAAGCCATTCCACTTCTTCGAAGAGGTGTCTCTTGGGGACCTCGAAACTCCTCAGGGCAGTATAGCTGTCGCTTCTTACCTTGTCCACCATATCCGTTATCAGGCTGCGGGGGAAGTTATATCTGGCAAGCACCCTCGAGAATATCTCAATGGAGGTTTCAAACTCCTCCGGGATGACCTCATCTGCCCCCAAAGCTCTAAGGTCATCCACCTCGGCCAGGTATCTCGTCCTGACGACGATGTATATCTCGGGGTTTTCATGCCTCGCTATAGAGACGATCCTCCTTGTGGAGGCAGGGTCAGATATGGCTACGACGAGAAGCTTCGCCCTTCCGAGACCAAGCTTGTGGAGTATCTCAGCGCTTGTACCATCCCCGTAATATACAGGCTCTCCCTTCGCCTTCATCTCCTTCACGGTATCGCTGTTTATCTCAAGCACGACATAGGGAACCCCGCTCTCTCTCAGCACACGCGCCAGGTTCCTCCCGTTAAGGCCGAATCCTATGATGATCACGTGCCCGTGTCTCTTTCGCGGAAACCCCTCCCCTTCCGAAACCCTCTTGAGTCCTGCAACCCTCTTTACTATCCGCCGCGAACTCAACCATGCGGACACGGAAGGCGCGGCCCTCAGGACAAAAGGCGTCATCATCATTGTTACTACCGAAGAGGAGAGAAAGATCTGATAGAACTCCTCGTCGATAATCCCGAGTGCCTTTCCTGAAACAGCCAGCACAAAGGAAAACTCACCAATCTGCGCGAGGCCGAGACCTGCATGAACGGAAGTCCTCAAAGGGGTCCCGATCGCAAGGGAGGAGGCTATCCCGGTGATTATCTTGAGGAGGAATATCGCAAAGACGGCAAGCCCAATTTTCAGCCAGTTATCCATCATGTAGCCGATGTTCATCAGCATCCCCACTGAAACAAAAAAGAGGCCAATGAAGCTGTCCTTGAAAGGCAGTATGTCCGCTGTAGCCTGGTGAGCATACTCGGATTCAGAGATGACAAGCCCTGCCAGGAAAGCCCCAAGGGCAAGGGAAAGACCGAAGCGGGAGGTAAGAAGTGCGATCCCAAGGCAAAGGAGTATTATGGTGCTGATGAAAAGTTCCCTGCTTCTTGTGTGCACGACCTGGTGGAGAAGGTTCGGGACAAGCCATCTCGCACTTAAAAGCACAGCGGCGATAATCACTACCGCCCTTCCCATCCCAATCAGCAGGTCAAGCATGTCCAGGGATTCTCCGGACAGCGAGGGCGTGAGAAACATGAAGGGCACGACGCAGAGGTCCTGAAAAATAAGGATGCCTGTCATAATTCGGCCGTGGGGCGAGTCTATCTCGCCCTTTTCGGTAAGCAGCTTAAGCACGATGGCCGTGCTGCTCAATGCCACGAGAAAGCCGAAAAAGGCCGAACGGCTGCCATTCCCGGATATAAGATAGGAGGCGAACGCCGTGAGCGCGATGGTCGTCAACACCTGAAGGCCTCCCCCTCCGATCACCGCCTTCTTTATCCTCATAAGCCGAGCAATTGAAAACTCAATTCCTATTGTAAAGAGAAGGAGGATAACGCCGACCTCGGCCATAATCTCTACAGAACGGCTGTCCTTCACAATCCCGATTCCATGCGGGCCGATGAGTGTTCCTGCAATGAGGAAGCCCACGATAGAGGGAATTCTCGCCCTGTGGAGAATGAATACGACCAGGGCAGAAGCGCCGAAGATAATGACAAGTGATTTGAGGATTTCAGTTTCCACGATAGTTATGGTAGCATAACCTAAGCTCTACTTCAGCTCAATCTGGTTCACCCCCCTGCACCTTTACGTGAAGTGTCCAAAGTGCGGGAAGGCACAGCATTCAAAAGGAAGAGGCGTGGCGATACAGTCGTTTTCAGAAAATGCGGATCTGAATTTATGCTTAAATACCCTTAACATTCTTTTCTCTTATCACAGTCTTTCCCGATCTACAGATGCTTTATGTTGTCCTTCCTCTCCTCACCCTTCATCTTCTTTTCGAGGTAATCCCTTGCGATATCCTTTCCCCCGAGGCCGAAGGCAATAGCAAGAGAGAGGACAACCCCGCCGAAGACCAGCGCGAAGGCAATCACTATCGTCCCCCTGCCGATCCCGAGCTGTTCAAGGGCCATCGTAACAGCAAGAAGAAAGATACCCAGTCTCACCAGGTTCCCTATCAACCCCGACACCCTTACTCCGGCATTCACGGCTGCAATCAATGCGGCACGCCCGAGGAAATCACTGAGGAAATAGCCGAAAAAAAGTATCAGGGCGGCAACAAAGACATTGGGGAGATAGAAGAAAAACCCTTCAAGAAGTCTCTCCACCGCAGGGACATCGAGGGCGCGCAGTGAAATAATCACAAAGGTAAAGACGATGATCCATCCGATTGTCTTTGAAAGCAGGACGGACAGAGGCTCTCTTATCCCTCCCTTTCCCAGCATGTCGGCCAGCCCGAACCTTTCGAAGTACTTGTCGAGCTTAAAGGCCTTGAAAAGCCTGAGGAAACCCCACCTCAGGACCGCTCCTAGGATGAAGCCGAGAATAAGGAGAATAATTGCCGTCAGGAGATTCGGCAGAAACTGTACGATCCTCCCGTACACTCCTTCGAGAGATTCGATTATCACATCCTGAATATTCATGATAAACCTCCCTTTGGATTGACCCAGTTATCCGATGCAAAAGACTTCTTCTCTTCGAAAACACCACACAATCGTTCTATCCTGCTTTCGACTTCAGTGGCATCGCTTTCCCACGTTTCAATGACGAAAGAGGCCGTTCTGCCTATATAGAGGGGGGTAAGAGATTTAAGGAGATGTTCCCTGTTTATTATATTCTTGTGTGATGCAAGCGCAAAGCTGTAGATGATTTCAACCCATATATCATCCGGAATGTGGAAACCCTCCCTAGGTGACAGTGATATCCTGCGGAGGAAATCCAGAATGTCGACAGAAAGAAACTCCTTCCATATCCCGGATAACTCCTTAACGCCGAGTCCGAACCTCTCGATCATCCCGTTCAGATTCACCAGTACCGGTTCGAGCCCTACCGCATACTGAAAACCATATGTCGGCACAGGAGTCGAGCCTCTCACGGCCTTCCAAATGTCTGCATAAGTCTCCATCAGGTCAAACGTGGCTCCGACGACTTGGTATAGCATCGAACTGAGATCCGTACCGGGGTCCTTAGGATCGTGTATTTTTGCCCCGAGGAACGCCTGGCAGACCCTGAAATTATTCGTGATGGCAGTGGTGGTCATCCATATATCTATCCCGTATTTCGCAACATCCGTCTCCCAGACGTCTTTCGCCAGATAGAACCTGGCCAGCCCTCCGGAGAAACCGAAATCCCCCCCGATAGGCTGTCTTACCCTCCTGCCGTAAAGCGCCCTTGTGACTGGATACACAATGCTGTTTGTAATGGTGCCGTCAAACTTGTGGCGGTGATAAAGGGGCGCAACATAGTCGAATGCTCCCTCGATTACCGGCTTTATCAGGAGTTCGATCCATTCAGGCGTAATGCTCCTCAGATCGGAATCGACCACCGCGCAGGCCTTCACGTTTAGAGCACCGGCTATGCCGAAGATAGTCCTGAAGGCGCTGCCCTTTCCGGGGATGCCGTGATATGGCGTTGTTATTTTAAAAGCCGGCCTTACCCTGTGATGAAGAAGGATCGATTGGAAATCTTCAATGGCGGTATTCTGCACTACTTCCATCGTCCCGTCGGTGGACCCGCCGTCCGAATTAACAAGCACGCATTTCCTGTCCGGGAAATACTTGGCAAAACCGCCCTGCACAGCCTTCACAACGTGACCTATGGTGCGAGCATTGTTGTAGCTCGGTATCCCCACGAGGATATCCGCATCCCCGATCTCGTCGAGCCTTTCCTGCACTTCTTTTCTCAAGAGCGCATCCATATCAAGAGAAGCCTTTTCACCTATTGGTTCTTTTCAGGACAAGAAACCGGAAATATCGTGTTTGAATAGATTATATCAGCTGAAAGGCCGGACGCAAGGCAACTGGCTGTTTTCAGCCCGTTTTCAGCTGCAGTATTGCCTTTACGCCGAGTCGATACGACTCATTTTTCAACCCTCATAACAAATCTCAGCGCAAGAGGGGCAAAAAGCGTAGTGAGTGCAACAACAAATACGATGACCGCATAGATCGTGTCGTCGAATATTCCACTCTTCTTCCCCACCTCTGCAAATATCAATCCGACCTCTCCTCTCGGAACCATTGCGATTCCCGTTGACAGTTTTGCCCTCAATCCTCCCTTGACCCATATACCGCTTAGCGCCTTTGAAACTACGGCTCCAGAGGTCAGAAGTCCGGCCATGTACCAAAAGGCCGGCGAGGCGAAGTCAATGAGCTTCAGATTGATGGAAGCCCCGACGATAACGAAGAATATGGGGACGAAAAGATTGATTATTGGTTTCATGTTCTTTTCGATCTTCTCGGCCAGTTCATCACTGTAATGACCCATGGCGGACCCGAAAGGAAGGAAAAACCGCCTTGCAAGTGCAACGCCGGCCGCAAAGGAGCCAAGTATCTCAGGAGCTCCGATGTCGTGCGAAATAACGGCCATTCCAAGGATCAGAGAGATAATAATAGTAGGTATCATCCCCTTGGTTCTGCTTGCCGACGACAGTTTTGATATGGCGGGCATGAGGAGTTTGGCAATGATCGGAGCGATGATGAGAAAAACCGTTATGAATCCCACCACCCTTGCAGTATTGAATAGATTGACTTGCCCCTTGACCGCAAAGTCGTAAAGAACGGAAAGAATGACTACCCCTACGATGTCATCCAATACCGCCGCGCCCAGAACAATTTTAGCCGTCTTCGTATGATGTTTCTTCAGGTCTACGAGCACTCTCACGGTGATCCCGATGCTCGTTGCCACAAGGGTTCCCCCGACAAAAAGGGAAACGATAAGAGGAAGGTTCAGAACCTTGCTGCTTATCCAGAAACCTGTTAGGGCAGGAAGCAATACTCCTGTAACAGCAACGAGTGATGACTGTACCCCTACTTTAACAAGCTGCCCTACATCAGTTTCGAGCCCGACCTCAAAGAGAAGCAGGAGTATTCCTATCTCTGCGAGAAGATAAAATGTTGCATCAGGAACTATTATGCCCAGAAGGCTTGGCCCGATGATTATTCCTGCAATGACCTCCCCCAGCACAGAAGGAAGTCGCAGAAATGCAAAGACCTCTGCAAAGAACTTTGCAGAAAGCAGAATTACAAACAGTTTTAAGAAAAATTCAGATACTTCCATGTCCGACAAGCACCATACAAGGATAACCGGTTGAACTCAGGGACCTTTGTCTTCACTATCACATAATCATTCGAAAGCTCTCCGTAATATATCTCAGGTCTCCTCACTTTGATGTCGGCCTGACTGACGGGCGGTATGTCTTTAATGATGAATTCGGGAAGTCCCTCCCTGCTTATCCTGCTTACCGGTCCGAAGGTGATGCCGTTCCCGTGTGTAAAGATGAGCCTCTCGTTGATCCACGTCCTGCTTGGGAGGTCGTTGTAAGACAGTTCCCTCGGAGAGAGCATTACCTGCATATATTCTCCATTGACTTCGTAACGGTCGTTGTCGACATCGGCGAACTTGTAATACGTCCTTATCTGCTGAAGCTGGCTGTAAGTTCTCAGGAGGGGAGAGTGGTCCCAGAGCCGTACATTCCTTATGGTGGCATCGTTTTTTTCAATGTCTCTTGCCGTGAGGTTATAATCCACGTCAAAGGGGATCATCTCGATTCGATAGTGTAAAATGAATTCTGCAAATTCAAAAAAGGGTATAATTCTCAATGGTT
>CAYYWY010000017.1:0-2936 GCA_964475485.1 uncultured Nitrospiraceae bacterium
AATGATAGGTTTCATCGGCGGCGGGAATATGGCAGAGGCGCTGATTAAGGGGATGACTTCCCGTGGAATGGGGAATATAATAGTGGCAGAGCCTGTGGAGGAGAGGCGGAGGTACCTTGAGGATTCATATGGTATACGGACGACCCCTTTGAATAAACCGGTGGCATCCTCGTGTAGCATCATAATCCTTGCGGTGAAGCCCCAGAACATGACAGAAGTTCTTGAAGAGATTGCAGACGTTGTCACGGAGGACAAGACCGTAGTTTCCATCGCCGCAGGCGTCACCCTTTCCTACCTTCAGTCGAGGCTCAGGACAAGAAGGCTCGTCAGGGTTATGCCCAACACCCCTGCAATCGTCCGGGAGGGAATGTCGGTTATGTCGTTGTGCGAATGTCTCCCGAACGATGACATTGCCATGGTGAGGGAGATATTCATGTCGGTGGGAAAAGTGCTCACCCTGCCGGAGAGATATATGAATGCCGTTACGGCGCTTTCAGGTAGCGGGCCTGCCTTTGTCGCTCTTTTCGTGGAGGCGATGATCGATGCCGGGGTCTGCATGGGCCTGGGAAGGAATGATGCCGGGGAACTTGCGATTCAGACTCTCATAGGGACCTCAAGGCTCCTTGAAACAGGGATGCCTCCAAAGAGGTTGAGGGAGATTGTCACATCCCCTGGTGGAACTACGGCTGCAGGACTTGAGGTATTTGAGGAGAGGGACTTGAAAGGCTTGGTGAAAGGCGCGCTCCAGGCCGCCATGAAAAGGGCTGACGAACTTGGGAGGAATGAATAATGTTTATACTGGGCAATCTGCTTTTGGCTATTGCGAACATCCTCGATATCGTCCTTTCCGGCTATATGTGGGTCGTTGTCATAGCGGCTCTTATTAGCTGGGTGAGCCCTGACCCATACAACCCGGTTGTGCGTTTCCTCCGCTCCGTCACAGAACCGGTTTTCAGGCCGATAAGGAGATTGATCGGTTTCCGGCTCGGACCCATCGACATTTCTCCCATGGTAGTGATCCTTGTTATTATATTCATCCAGAGGTTTCTGATTCGTTCTCTGATAGAGCTTGGCTATAAAATAAAAGGAGGGGTCTTTCCATGAGAATCACACCGCTGGACATCCAGCAGAAGACGTTTCCCATGAAGTTCAGGGGTTTCGATGTTGAGGAGGTATATGCGTTTCTCGAGATAGTGAGGGAAGAGATGGAGGATCTCCTCAGGGAAAACGCATCCCTGAAAGAGCAGGTGCACAGGGCAGAGAATCAGATAAAGGAGTACAGGGACATGGAGACGACGCTGAGAGAGACCCTCATGACCGCTCAGCAGATGGTGGAGGAGTACAAGACAAACTCTCGAAAAGAGGCAGAGCTTATTATGAGGGAGGCGGAGATCAAGGCCGACTCGATGATGAAGGAGGCCCAGGAGAAAGTGGTAAAGATCCATGAGGACATCGTTGACCTCAAGGGCATCCGCAGGCACTTCAAGGAAGAGCTGAAGAGGCTCATAGAAAGCCATCTAAGGATGCTTGAGTACGACAGGGAGAGGGAAGGGGAAGAAGCAGGCGGTCTCCAGACGTGAGCTCCTCACATCGGTATAATGCCCTCAAGGGTGTCCAGGACATCTATCCCCCCGACATCTCTGTCTGGCAGAGGATGGAATCTGCGGCAAAAGAGGTCTTCTCCCTTTATGGATTCAGGGAGATCAGGCCGCCGATCATAGAGCCCACCGCCATCTTTGTCAGGAGCATCGGCGGGACAACGGACATAGTCGAAAAGGAGATGTACACTTTTCCCGACAAGGCGGGCAGAAGTATAACCCTCAGACCGGAGGGGACCGCCTCTGTGGTAAGGGCCTATGTAGAGCATCATCTCTATAACCTTCCCTCGCCCCAGAAGTTCTACTACTGTGGTCCGATGTTCAGATACGAACGGCCGCAGAAGGGGAGGTTCAGACAGTTCTATCAGATCGGTGTTGAGGCATTCGGCGTTTCAGGGCCCCTCATGGATGCGGAGGTCATCTCCGTGCTCAGGACCCTCCTCGAAAGATTCGGACTCAGAGGGCTGAATTTCGAGATCAATTCCATAGGGTGTGAAAAGTGCAGGCCGGGGTACAGAAAGGTTCTGAAGGATTTCTTCTCCGTTAAGATAGAGCACTTTTGTCCTGATTGCAAAAGAAGATACACGGAAAACCCCCTCAGGATACTCGACTGCAAAGTGGAGCGGTGCATTGAAGAGCGAAAAGGCGCGCCGAAGGTCACGGATTTCCTCTGCGAAGACTGCCAGAGCCATTTCAGGGAGGTCCTTTCCGCAATCGGCTCGCTAGGCATTCCCTACGTGACAAACCCGGATATGGTGAGGGGACTCGATTACTACACGAGAACGACTTTCGAGGTCACCAGCGAACATTTGGGCTCTCAGAAGGCGGTGGCAGCAGGGGGCAGATATGACGGGCTGGTGGAGGAGTTCGGCGGGCCGCCTATGCCTGGCATTGGTTTTGCGATTGGTATGGAGAGACTTGCCGGACTTGTCAAGGAAAAAGAAGGCATTACGGAACCATTTCCTGATGTTTATATCGCCCTATTAGGCGAAAAGGCTACAAAGGAAGGCTTTCTCTTGGCCGAAAGGCTACGGGCAAGGGGGCTCTGGACGGAGGCGGGGTATGACGGTTCATCACTGCGGAGCCAGCTTCGGAAGGCGGACAGGCTCTCTTCCCGTTATGTTCTGATCCTGGGGGATGATGAGCTCTCTTCGGGCAGGGTAAAATGGAAGAACCTCGGGGACGGCTCGCAGGGAGAGGTCGAGATGGAGAAGATAGCGGATTTTTTTGTCGCGGTCTTGCGCGGCAAGAGAGTTTGACCCGGAAAATGCAGGCATTGCTCAAAAATTTATTTAACTCGATGAATTATTGAGATTACCTTGAAATGCTATATGCATA
>CAYYWY010000017.1:3036-4117 GCA_964475485.1 uncultured Nitrospiraceae bacterium
CATTAGTGAAAGGTACATTAAGGTATCGAAAATAAGTTTTTTCGCAACATCCGCATTTTTCAATTGTAGTTTTCAGGATAGACATCCTGTATGGGAGGAGATTCACATGGGGTAGCCCTTTCTCTGTTGATAGCAACGGCCTCTTTTCTGCTTTCGAAGGTTCACGCCTCTTTTGAGCCCCTTGCGATCTCGATAATCTTCGGCATGCTCTTGTCGAACGTGCTCGCAAACAGGGAGCAGCTCCAGAAGGGCATCGATATCATGTTGAGGTTTTTTCTCCCCGTCGGCATCGCACTCTACGGAACACAGCTAACCTTCAGCAACAATATCGGTTACCAGACATGGTTTTCCATTCTCGTAGTTTTCGCCTTCACTTTCTTTTCGGCCCTTGTCATCTCAAGAGCGCTGCGCCTTCCGTCGCAGCTGTCCCTTCTGCTTGCCACCGGAATTTCGGTCTGCGGTGCATCCGCCATCGCCGTTCTCTCTCCCCTCGTCCGAGCCAGGCGGGAGGACACATCCATTTCGATTATCTCCATCATGGTAATGGGGCTTACCGCGGTAATACTCTATCCCACGTTTCATCATATCTTCGGTCTTTCCGGCACTGAGTACGCCTTTTTCTCAGGCGTCACGATTCCCATGATGGGACAGGTAAAGATCGCTGCCCAGGGAGGAGGGCCCGGTGTCGCCGCTCTTGCACTGAAGTTCAAGCTGATAAGGGTCTCTATGATCCTGTGCGTTGCATTGGGAATGCTGTTTCTCCACGGAAGGAAGGAAAAGGGTTTTTCCGTCCCCGGGTTCATGATCGCCTTCCTTGTCCTTGCTGTCGCCGTAAACCTTATTGATGCCATGGAGCCGGTTCCCCGCCTCATGGAGCCGGTCTGCAAGTTCCTTCTCTCTTCCGCACTTGCGGCAATAGGACTCTCTGTGGATTTCGACTCCATCACGTCCGAGGGTGGAAGACCTCTGATAGCGGTATTTGCTTCGTGGGGAATCGCAATGTGCTTCGTAGCTGCGGGGTTGAGACTGTTTAATGTTTAGGAGCAGGCTCGCATACAGGCTATTTACGATGCTCCTCATA
>CAYYWY010000017.1:4127-54646 GCA_964475485.1 uncultured Nitrospiraceae bacterium
GCGCTCATGCTGGCGATAGTCGCATCCACACACGACGAACTCGATGAACTGATGAAAGCACATAAGGACATCGCAAAGAGGCTTGCAAGCGATTTCTTCTCCATATCCTTTTATGTGTTCATCCTCGCCTTTATCCTCTCGATGTTTCTATCTAGAAAACTCCTCCTGCCTGTGAGGGAGTTGCACAGGGGCGCCATGTCCATAAGGGACGGTAAGCTGGACATATCTCTCGATGCGCCGTCACGGGACGAGCTCGGGGAGGTCATAGAGGTGTTCAATGAGATGGCGGTTTCCCTCAAGAGCAAGACGGCCGAACTTCAGCGGATGAATACAGAGATAAAGGAGTCAAGGGATTTTCTCGAAATCATCATGGACAGCATCGAGGATGAGATTCTCATCATAGACAGTGATTTCATGGTGGTGAAGGCAAACAAGGCCGTGACGGAAAAGATGAACTTCGAAAGCACTATGCCGTCGGCCCATAGCGGAGTCTCCAGCGTGGTCGGTGAATTCTGTCACATGGTTTCCCACAGGATGAGCAGACCCTGTTTCTTGAGCGGGAAGGAATGCCCGGTAAAGGAGGTGTTTACCACCGGAAAGACATTCAGAACCGTACATCAGCATGTGGGTTTCGACGGAGAGCAGGTAGTGCATGAGATCCTGGCGTGTCCCATAAGGGATGCGGATGGCAGTGTAGTAAATGTGATCGAACTCCTCAGGGACGTCACTGAAATGAAGAGGTTCGAGGCAGCCCTGTCACAGAAGAACAGGGAACTTACGGCCATCAATGGCATCTCAGCCATCCTCAGCAGATCCCTCGACACAAAGGCCACAATCAAGAACGTTGTCGAGAGACTGACCGCAATGCTTGAGATGGACGAGGGGGGGATCTTTCTTGTCGACAGGGAGAGGAAGGAGCTTGTCTGTTCGCTCACGGGCAGAAGACTTCCCCTCGGCGGCAACATCCCGAGCGTGGCAATCGAAAACGGGACCATTCATACTATCGACGATATGGACAAAATGGACGAAACGGCATTTCAATGGTCGCCGGGAGCCGATATAAGAAGTTGCTGTTGCATCCCCCTGAAAGGCAAGGAAGAGATGATCGGATCCCTTTACATGATGAGCCGCAAACCCCATAATTTCACGGCGGAAGAAAAAAGGGTGCTGGCTTCGGTAGGGGACATGACGGGTATCGCACTTGAGAACACGAGACTCTACGACAGGATCAACGCCCTTTATGAGTACCAGAGGAAAAGGAGAATGCAGGAGCACGACAGCCTTCTGTCCCTTTCCTCGCGCCTCACCTCTGCCTCGGACATAAGGGGCGCCATCGATACCGCCCTCAGTCTTATAGCGGATTCTCTTAATGCCGACTTTGCCCTCCTCCTCGACCTTGACAAGGATAACAATCTTTCAGTGAAATCCTTTCTGAGCGAGTTCAAAACCCCTTCCATCCCGAGGGAGTTCAATTTCGGTCCTGATTCCCTCGAGCGGCACGCAGTGGAGAAGAAGAAACCGGTGGTTGTGCGGACGTTTTCAGCCTCTCCCGAAGTACGGTCCCCCCTGTCGGGAAGCGAGTCGGCAGTCTCGGTACCGCTCTTTACCGGGAAGAAGACCCTTGGGGTGTTTTCCCTCTACTTTAATGTGCCTGTTGAATTAAGGGAGGAGGACATCCATTTTCTTGAGATTGTGTCCAGCATCCTTGCGGTTGCAATGGAGCGGTCGGAGTTCTACGAGGCAATGCTGGCGGAAAGGAGCCTCGCAAGTATCGTGTTCGAGAGCATGAGCGACGGGCTCTATACTGTCAACACCGAGGGTGTGATCACCTCTGTTAACAGGACGGCCGAGATGATCCTCGGCATCCCGTCATCAGATCTTATCGGAAGGAGATGCGTGGATGTGATAACGCACAAGGAGGTGGGGACGGAGAGGGCCCTCTGCGGGCCGGAATGCCCCCTCTCTTACGCCATCAGGGGAACCTCGGTGAACAGGGAGACGGACTATATCGATCCCTCCGGCAAGAGGATTTCCATGGCAGTGAGCTGCGCCCCGCTCATCACAAGGGACGGTATGCTGATCGGTGCGGTGGAGGTCTTCAGGGACATAACAAGGGAGAAGGAGATCGACCGTATGAAGACTGAGTTCGTCACCACCGTCTCACATGAGTTCAGAACGCCACTCTCGGCCATAATAGGTATGACCGAAATGCTGATTGAGGGGGAAGTGGAGGGGGACAGGGCCAGGGAGTACATCGAGACCATCCAGAACGAGGGCAAAAGGCTTTCCAGCATGGTCTCCGATCTCCTTGACATATCCAGAATAGAATCGGGGGAGGAGATATTTCATGAGGGTGAGGTGGACTTCCAACTTCTCCTTAATGAAACAAGAAGGGCGTTTTCGGATATAATAAGGCGAAAGAACGTCCTGTTCGAAACCCATGTGTCGGACAATGTCCTGGGTTTTAGGGGAGACGCTGATAAGCTTAAACAGCTCCTGGTGAATCTCGTGAGCAATTCCCTGACATATTCAGAGAATAACTGTATGATCGATATAGGGGTCAGGAGGGAAGGAGGGACACTGAGGATCAAGGTTGCGGACACGGGATGGGGTATCCCTGCCGGTGACATCCCGCTTCTCACCAGGAAATTCTTCAGGGGAACTCACGGTCTCAAGAAGAAAGGCACCGGTCTGGGTCTCTCCCTTTGCAAGGATATCGCGGTCCTTCACGGCGGGAGTCTGACAATAAGAAGCAAGGAGGGAAGGGGCACCCTTGTGACTGTCGACCTCCCAGTGCGGAAGGCAGCAAGCCCTCAAGGGATAACATGAGGAAGGTGATAGTTATAGACGACGAACCCTTTATCCTCATGATGATCGAGGACAAACTGAAGAAGGCAGGGATCCAGGTCATCGCCCTCAGGGAGAGCAAGAATGCCCTGCCGGTAATAAGGAGGGAGAAACCAGATCTCGTTATCCTTGACTGGATGATGCCCGAGGTGAGCGGGATCGATATATGCAGGGCCGTGAAGTCGGATGCGGAGCTTAAGGACATCCCTGTGTTCCTGCTCACTGCAAAGGGGCAGGACGCCGACAAGCAGATCGGACTCCAGTGCGGGGCATCCATGTATATCACGAAGCCGTTCAGCCCCAAGGCCCTTCTTGAGATCGTCAATAACGTCATGAACGGTAAATAGCCCTTTATGAGTCTGGACGCAGAAAATCCCGATTTAAGAAAAGACCTCGAGCTTACCGTGCGGGAGCTCAGCGATGCCTACGAGGAGCTTTCCCTTCTCTATAAGCTCTCCGACATCCTCTCCGGCATAGGCGTGGACGAGATCGCCGAAAGGGTAGTTGATGAGGCGATCAATACCCTTGACGTGAAGACCGCGGCCGTCCTCTTCCTCGACGAGACGAGGGAGAGGCTCTACACCAAGAGTTTCCGGGGTGTGTGGAGCAAAGATACTGTTATCTTAAGTGGTGATAAGGTGATATGGAATGCCGTGGAGGCAGGAAAGCCAGTTGCCTTTTGCAAGCTTTCAGACGCGGGGTTTGCCGACTATGCCCATGCGGAGAGATCCATTCTTGTGTGTCCCCTTTCGGGAAAGGAAAAGGTGATAGGCGCCATTGTGCTCGCCGACAGGGAATCACAATCGGAGTTTTATTCAAATGATATAAAGCTGATGATGGCGATGGCGTATCATGCTGCCATAACTATCGAAAACGCACTCCTTTACAAGGAACTTGAGGATTTCCTACTGTCGGCCATCAAGTCCCTTGTGAAGGCTCTCGAGGCATCTTCACGCTGGACGGCGGGCCATACGGAGCGTGTCACGGAGTACGCCCTCAGTATCGGTGAGGCGATGGACTTGTCCGGGAAACAGCTTGAGAGGCTCAGGATCTGCGCCCTCCTCCACGACATCGGAAAGATCGCGGTTCCGAGGGAGATACTTGACAAGGCGGATATTCTCACACCGGACGAAGAGAGGATCGTGCGAAGGCATCCGTTGATCGGAGCCGAGATTCTCGGCGGGTTCACTCAGTTGCGGGATGTAATCCTCGGGATCAAATACCATCACGAGTGGTGGGACGGCAGCAACAGCCTCTTGGGCCTCAAGGGCGAGGACATCCCTCTAATGGCAAGGATACTCTCAGTAGCTGATGCCTTTGATGCCATGTCCTCCGACAGGCCCTACAGGAGGAAGAAGGCTGGCAGTGAAACAGTGAAAGAGATTGTTAGTCTCTCAGGCAGGCAGTTTGACCCAAGAGTCATCGAGGCATTCAGCGAGTGGATCAGCCGACGACGTCCAGCTTCCTCACCCTGAGTACCACACCCAGTTCATCCGCTAACTTTTTGCATTTTTCCACATCCACCCCCTCCATTTCCACCACAGTCGCCTGGACATTGGGGATATACTTCTTCGCCTCTCTTATGAACGAAAGGACTGCACTGAATGCGTCCTTGAATGCGGGAGCGCAGATCCTGTTGTAGGCATCTTCATCATGGGCGTCGAGGCTGACGGAAAGAGAATCGACGATGCCCTGGAGTTCTCCAAGGATATTCCTCTTATGTATGAGATTGCCGTGCCCGTTTGTGTTGATCCTTACTGATCCGCCCCTCTCCTTTATCCACTTTGCAAGGCTCTTTACTGCATCGAGTCTGAGCAGGGGCTCGCCGTATCCGCAGAAGACGATCTCCCTGTAGCGTGAGGGGTCACCTATGGCATTCCTCAGTTCATCCTCGGTCGGCTCACGGGAGAGCCTGAGGTTGTATCCCTTGACATAATCCGTATGGAACCTCACGCAGAAGGAGCATTTGTTCGTGCAACGGTTGGTGAGATTAAGGTAGAGGTTTTCCCTTATCCTGTAAGCGATCTCACCCTCGGGAGGAAGTCCGCCTATCCGGAAGAGCCGTCGGGCATTGAGCGCGGTGATCCTCGCGATATCCTCAGGGCTGACCCCTCTGAGCTCCGCCAGCTTTTTCGCGGTGTAGGCTAAATGTGAAGGTTCATTCCTCCTGCCTCTCAGGGGCTCTGGGGCGAGATATGGTGCATCGGTTTCGATGAGAAGGTAGTCATCGGGTATCTCTTTTGCGATCCCTGCGAGTCTCTTAGCATTCTTGAAAGTGACTGGACCCGCAATGGATATGCAAAGGCCCATCTCCATCGCTTGCTCTGCCATGTCCATGTCTCCCGAGAAACAGTGAAGCACTCCGTTTGCAATGCCAGCTCCCCTGAGTATTTCGAGGGTGTCCTTCTTTGCCTCCCTGCTGTGCACCACCACCGGAAGCCCTGTCTCCTTTGCCAGGGCGAGGTGCATTCTGAAAACCTCCCTCTGTATCTCGCGGGGCGAATAATCGTAATGGTAATCGAGACCGGTTTCACCGATGGCAACGATCTTACCTCCCCTTTGCCCCCCCTTGGTAAGGGGGGGATGGGGGGGTGAAGGTGTAAGTCGTAAGGAGTTTGCCCATTCCTTCAGCTGAGCGAATATATCATCCGTAAAGTCCTTTGAGTCGTGGGGGTGGATGCCCACGGACGCATAGACCATGTCGTACTTTTCGGCTATCGCGATATTCGTGAAATTACTCTTGAGGTCCGAGCCCATGGTGATGATGGCCTCGAGGCCTGAATCGCTTGCCCTGCGGATTACATCATCCCTGCTCTCTTCATCGAACATATCGAGATGGCAGTGGATATCGATTAACGAGGCGCGTGACATGTGAGCCGTGACATGTGATGCATCAGAAGATGCCTCCTTGCCCCTTCTTTCATCCAACCTGTCGCGCATTACGGGTTACGGCCTTTACGCTCCGAACTTCTTCAGTCTTCCTGCATTTGCAAGAGCCAGAGGCATGATGTTGACGGAAGGAAGGGTGCCGAGTTCCCCTTTCACGCATTCCCTTTCCGAGAAAGAGGAGGACAACCCTCCGAGCACATATGGAGAGTTCAGTAGCAGCGGCACTGGATGCCAGCTGTGGCCTTTCATGACCGATGGGGTTGAATGATCACCTGTGATGATGAGAACGTCAGGGTTCAGGGAGAGTATGTCCGGCAGGAGGAGGTCGAATTCACTGATCCTGGCCGCCTTTCCTTCGAAATCCCCGTCCTCCCCATAGGAGTCCACTTTCTTCACATGCAGGAAGAAGAAGTCATATTCCTCAAACTTCTCCTTCAGGAAGCGTATCTCATCCTCGACGCTCCCTTCAATTGCAGGGGTATCCATTCCCACAAGCCTCGCAAGGCCTCTATACATGGGATATGTTGCAATGGCAAGGGACTTCAATCCGAATGCCTCTTCGAATGTTGGAATATGGGGCATTTGAGCAAATCCCCTCGTTAGAATAAAATTCGCTTTTTCTTCACTTTTAAGTATCTCTTGCACTTTGTTTATCAACTTCTCGGCAACCTTTGCCACCTTCTCTGCGCTTTTTGACAGAGGCGTAATAGACAGCGGAGCCTTTCCTTCTTTCTGCGGATCTGTATCGGGAAGCATCCCCGCATCAGGCTCAAGGTCATTCGGGAATCTAAAAAGTACGGCAAATCTGTGCTCCATACCCGGGGCAAATATAAGTTCTACATCATCGATTTTGGGTATCTCTTTCTGGAGTCTTTCTGTGAGCCTTTTATTCTGCTCCGTTGGTATCCTGCCGGCACGTCTGTCGACGATAATTCCATCTTTAATTGTTGCATAGTTGCATCTTACAGCCACATCGGTTTTTCTAACCTCAAGTCCAAGACCGAGTGCCTCTAAAATTCCCCTTCCAATGGGGTATTCAATGGGGTTATACCCAAAAAGGCCGAGGTGGCCCGGACCGCTTCCGGGTGTTATGCCGTATGCCACCGGGATATGGAGCCCGCATGCGGATTTCCGTGCGAGGGCGTCAAGGTTGGGAGTGGCGGCTGCCTCGAGCTCCGTCCTTCCGTTTACGGGAAGCCCTCCCACGCCATCGAGCACGAGGAGAAGGATCTTAGAATTATTTTTTTGTATCAGCGGCTTTATCAGTTCCTGCATGCAAATTTAGTTTAAAGCAAGGGTGCTTTTTTTTCAACGATGAGTTTTAATCTACTCCCTCTTCTCATCATTGTCGTCCAGCATCCTGTGCTTCGGCCTTTCGGCATCATCGTACTGACCGGTCTTCACCGTCCAGAGGAAAAGGAGCCAGGCCGCGATCCCCAGCACAGTGGCGAGGAAGATAAGAAGAAAGATCGTCCACATGTCTTTCGGGCCTATGCAGTCCTCTTTCTTATAAATGCCTTTATTGCAGATTCATGTTCCGGCCGGAGATTGAGGAATCGCGCGCCGTAATGGAAGAGGCCGGGTGCAACAGTCACGGCCCTCACGATCCCGCAGTCGACTGCTATACTGTCCGACCCCGGGATGAAAAAGGAGCATGTAACGACATCACCTCGGGAAATGATCCTGTCCATCTCAAGAAGAATGCCGGAAGTGCTGATATTAACTGAAGTGCAGAAGAATGACTGGTTCTTCACATTCCCCTTGACCGACACCTTTACGAGCACCCGTATGCCCGACCTCTTCGGAACTTCCACTAGGCTGCCCACCTTCTCGATGAATGCTGCGGGATCAACGGGTCTTGTGATGTAGGTGTTCGCCCCGCATCTCATGCACCGTTCAAGGTCGGACTGCCTGTTTTCGCAGATGAGGAGCAGGGATACCCTTTTCAGGGAATCGTCGCTCCTGATGAGGGAGCAGAGTGTGTCTCCGCACATTCCGGTCATATCGAGACGTGTGACAATGAGATCTACCTTTTCCGTCCTATGGATAGTCAAAGCCTCTTCTCCGGATAACGCGGTGAAGATATGAAGGCCCCTGTCGCTGAGAATGCCCTTTTCCTGTTCGATGAACGGCATCAGGTTGTCTACGATGAGCACTTTTTTCACAGGTTATATTTTCGGCAAGGGCAGAGTTCCTGTCAAGTAGCAATGCTGCCGAGGCATAAGACAAAGGACTTGACACGGACCATGAAAAGGAGTAGCCTTTAATCAGAGTTAGGCAGATGAAGGGTGGTGGTCTTGCCCATCTTTACCCTGCGTCTCATGCGGTGACTAAGTAAGGAGTGAAGTCGTGAGACGATTAGTCTCAAAGAGACAACGGGCAAGGGTTGGAACGCAAGCACCACCTTCTTGTTTCAAGTGCATTCCGGGATGTGCGTGCCTTATCCTCCGACCCAGACAGTCTAATGTCTCAACGCAGTTCGGGTCAGGCTTGAAAAAGGCAGGAGTCTATTGCCTCTTTACCGAAGCAGGAAAAGGGCTTGTGCCATGGCAAACCCTAAGGAGATAAGACGTTATCTCTCGAACTTGAGAGACGAACTCGACAGTGCCGCCATCTACCGTGCCATTGCCGAGAGAGAGAACGACCCTAAGCTCGCTGAAGTATATTTGCGTCTGGCCGCCACTGAGGAGAACCATGCTGAGGCATGGGCTGAGAGACTCAGGACGAATGGAGTTAATGTGCCTGAATTCCGTTTGTCCTGGCGCACAAGGACACTTGTCTGGCTTGCACGCCGATTTGGAGTAAATCTCATCCTCCCCACGCTCTCGACAATGGAGAGGATCAACGCAGGGGAGTATGCGAAGCAGCCTGAGGCAGCAGACATGGTATCCGCCGAACGCTCCCATGCCGTGTTGCTGCGTCAGATAGGAAAGACCGTTCGTGGCGGTATGGAGGGGGCGGCGCTGGCGAGGATTGAGGGACGCCACCGGGCTGCGGGCGGGAATGCCCTGCGGGCAGCCGTCCTGGGTGCAAGCGACGGCCTGCTCTCAAACTTCAGTCTCACCATGGGTGTTGCGGGCGGTCAGATGGCCGGTACGGGAATCCTCCTTGCCGGCTCCGCAGGACTGCTGGCAGGTGCCATATCGATGGCCCTGGGCGAGTGGATCTCCGTGCAGAGTTCGCGGGAACTCTATGAGAAGCAGATACTCACTGAAAAGGATGAGATCGCAACGGCTCCCGAGGAGGAGGTCGAGGAGCTGGTGCTGATCTATCAGTCCCGGGGCATTGACGAGTCCTCTGCCAGGTCATTGGCGTCACAGATCATGAGCAGTCATGAATCAGCGCTGGAGACCCTCTCGAGGGATGAGCTGGGGATCGACCCTGCGAGTCTCGGCGGCTCGGCCTGGGAGGCTGCCCTGGCCTCTTTTCTGCTCTTTGCCGGGGGAGCCGCCGTACCGGTAATCCCCTATATTTTTCTGGACGGCACTGCGGCTGTCATCGCCAGCGCGCTCTTCAGCGCAGCCGGCCTCTTCGTTATAGGCTCAGCCATTACCCTTTTCACGGGCCGTTCTGTTCTCTATTCCGGCGCACGACAGGTGGTTTTCGGTCTTTCGGCTGCAGCCGTTTCTTTCCTTATTGGGCGTCTGATCGGCGTGAGTATCTCGGGGTGAGAGCCTGCCCGGTAATGCCAAAAGCGACTGTATAGCAATAATTAATGGGATGATGAAATGAATAGGTATTTGAAGTCACTTGACCCGTATCTTTCTACGCTTGCGTTAATGATGGTTCTGACGCACCTCACCTCTGATATATCTTTGTCCGGACAAGGCTTCCCCGGCAGGCCCGCTGAGCTTTTCGCCACAAGGATTCCCTATGCTTCTACTACGCGCTATCTGTTAGATGAAAGACTCTCACGGGGAAAGTTCCTCGTTGCCGGCCGAGAGATGAAGGACCCGAGGTTCGTCGGGGCGGTCATATTCCTCGTGGACTACGGCCCACACGGGGTTATGGGCCTTGTGATCAACCGTCCAACAAAGGTAAGACTCTCAACGGTTTTCCCAGGCGTGGAAGGACTGGAGAAACGGCCGGACACCTTTTATTACGGGGGTCCGGTAAGGCCGGACCAGATTTTCGTTCTCATTCGCTCCTGGAGCAGGCCCGAGGATTCTCATCATGTGTATAATGATATATTTATCAGCTCAAGCAAGGAACTCCTTGCGCGGATGATCAAGAAAGGTGAAACGGCGAAGAGCTTCCATGTATTTGCTGGATATTCAGGGTGGGGCCCAGGGCAGTTGGAACGTGAGGTCGCGCTGGGCAGTTGGCACGTGCTGCCTGCCGATGCAGAGACCATCTTCGAAAAGGAACCTTCCGAGGTATGGCATGAACTCATCCGAAGGAGTTCGTTGAAGTGGATAAGGGCGCCCGGGGCCGGAGAGGTGGCCAGGGCGAGGCTGTACAAAGGGCCGCTTTTGGGGGCCGAGTCATAATAACCCGGCTGTGTTTGTGAATAAGCCGGCTCAGGCCTTCCCGACCCTGTACAATCTCAACGAGTTCCCTACGACGATGAGGGAGCTCAGTGACATGAAGGCTGCTGAGATGATGGGATGGATATTTCCCGAGACCGCGAGAGGGATGGCGATAAGGTTGTAAGAGAACGCCCAAAAGAGGTTCTGCCTGATGACCGAGAATATGCTTCTTGAGGCCCCAATGAGTGTGGGTATCAACCTTAGGTCATTCCTCATCAGGACAACATCCGCGCTCTCAACCGCAATGTCGGTGGCGTTTCCGAAAGCGACCCCTGCGTCAGCCTCGGTGAGTGCAGGCCCATCGTTGATGCCATCTCCCACCATCATTACCCTGCGGCCTGATTGCCTTAATTTCCTAATTCTCTCAGCCTTCTGAACGGGCAGGACCTCCGCGTCAATCGTCGGGATCCCCGCCTTTTCCCCTATCCTTTCAGCAACCGTCCGATGATCTCCTGTAAGAAGACTCACCGCGCATCCGAGCTTCTTCAGCTCTTCGACAGCCCGAGCCGCCTCTGGCCTTACGTCATCGGAGATCACGAACCAACCCCTGAGTTCAGCGCCTGCGGCAAGCCCTATGACGGAATTGCCTTTGGAAGAGAGTGAACGGAAATCCTCCATCTGAGAACCCGAAATGGTCACGCCGAGAGATTGAAGGAAGGGGACATTCCCTGCCAGAAGCCTGTTGCCGTTCAGAGTCCCCTGAACGCCCATTCCGGGGTGTGCCTTGAATTCCTCAACGTCACAGAGGATGGATTCATCGACGCCTTTTTTGAGAGCCTTTGCGATTGTGTGCTCGGAATTCCTCTCAAGGGATGCGGCGAGAAGATGCAGATGCTCCCTGTCCGTCCCGTAACTCACTATCTCCACCAACGAGGGCACGCCAGCGGTAATGGTCCCTGTCTTGTCGAAACACACGAAATCCGATGAGGCGACAGTCTCGATAATGTCTCCTCCCTTTGCGAGTATTCCACTCGAAGAGAGGAGGGTTGAGCCTGTGAGAATCGCCAGGGGTGTGGCCAGACCGAGGGCGCAGGGGCATGCGATGACGAGAACCGAGATGGCATTCATCAGGGATTCCCTTATATCGCTTCCCTTTACAAGCCAGAAGGCAAAGGTTGCAGCAGAAAGGACTAAGATGGCTGGAACAAACCAGCTCACGACCCTGTCTGCAACCTTCTGGACAGGAGCCTTCCTCGCCTGCGCTTCTTCAACGGCCTTGATAATTCCGGCAAGGACTGTTTCACCCCCTGTCCTTCTGACCTCGAGAACAAGCCTTCCGTTGAGATTGACTGTCCCGGCAAAAACCTCATGCCCCTCTGTTTTTCTTGCCAGCATGGATTCTCCTGTGAGCATGGCTTCGTCGACCTCTGAAGAGCCCTCGACAACCACACAATCAACGGGTATCCTATGTCCGGGTATGACCTCGATGAGATCACCGACGCCGAGGGCTGACACAGAAATGTGTGTGGGAGTCCCGAACCTCTCCCCCGAGGATTTTCCTATAAGCCGTGCCTCCCTCGGCTGAAGAGCCAAAAGCGAGGAAATGGCCCCTGTTGCCTTCATCTTCGCTCCAGACTCCATGAACCTCCCCAGCAGTACGAGGGTGACGATCATCACCGAGGTATCGAAATAGACCTCGCCTCCCGTGAATATCGCAATGACGCTGTAGGCATAGGCACTGAAGGAGCCTGTGAAGACGAGGGTATCCATGCTGAATGAACGGTTTCTTATTCCATGGAGCGTGTTTTTCAGGAAGGGATGTCCGCAGTAAAACATCACGGGAGTCGAAATGACCCATGCAATGACCTCGAAGGTTTTCTTGTAGAAGGGGTCTATTCCCTCGAAATACCCTGCGTAGAGCGCGGCAGTGTAGAGCATGAGCTGCATTGAAAGGAAAGAAGCTGTACCGAACCTGACAATGAGGTCTTTCCTCTCCATCGCGAGGCTCGTTTCCCTTTCGGAAGGACTCCATGGCCTTGGGATATATCCGAGGGACCTGATCTTACCGGCAATAGAATCAAATCCTATCTTTTCCGGAAGCCACCTTATCTTCGCGCGGTGGGTGGCGTAATTCACGATGACATTGGTTATACCCTGGAACTTTCCGAGATAACGCTCGATGAGCCAGACACAAGAGGCGCACCGTATCCCTGAAATGTGGATATCGATTTCTGCAGTGTCTCCCAAGGTTCTTACAGAGTTCTGGAAGATATCCAGCTGGACGTCCGCATCGTCCGGAGGGCCGGGAGTCCAGCCTTTCCTCCTCTTGTAGAATTCGCATAGATGTTCTTCGTGGATCAGTCTGTATATTCCCCGACAGCCGCTGCAGCAGAATACCCTGCTTGCTCCATCCACTTCATCGCGAATGGCGTCCTTTTCCGGAAAGATCAGAAGGCAATGGTCGCATTTCAGAGTTGACATCTCAAATCCTCACATCCTCACCTACTTGAACGCGTGGGAAAAAAAGATTACGCCCATGACGATCACCATGATCGCAGCGCCCTTATAAAACCTTTTTCTCACCCATTCCCCTTTCGATGTCACGACTCCGCCCAGAAGGAGCATGGCCGGCGAGGTTCCGGCGCCGAACAAAAAAAGCATGAACATGCCCCGGAGGAATCCCTCAACCTGTGTCTTGGCCTCAGCGCCGGCTCCAGCCGCTGCGATCAGGGAGGAATAGAGCAGGCCGCAGGGAACGAAGCCGAGCACCAGCCCCATAGGGTAGTATGCTCCGGCAGACCTCGTTCCGGCCAGAAATGGGACAACACGGTTTATAAAACGTATTACAGGGGAATAACCCTCTTTGTCGCCGCCTCCTTGCATCCTCCTTCTCAGGGAGGGCAGCCATCCGCCGAGGGAGAGTCCCATGATAACCATCGCCGTACCGATGAGCGCGAGAGTGATCTCCTGAAATCTCTCCACGGTGCTGATTACCCTGGTGAATGAGCCCGCCGCTCCTATTAGTCCGCCTATGATGCTGTATGTCGTAATCCTTCCGAGGTTGTAAAGGATGTGAGGCTTGATTCCCCCGTCTTTCAGTCCCATCGAATACATTGCAACAACCGGGCCGCACATACCTACACAATGGCTGAACCCGCCGAGAAGACCTGAGCCGAATACGAAGAGATACAGGGAATCAATCGCTGACATTGAATGTAAAACCGATCTTCCCTTCTTGCGGTATATCCGCTTCGACGAGCCATAGTTTCTTACCGCTAGGGCATCTTGGAATCACTCCCTCACCCCTGTGTATTCCGTCAGGGCCCTTTTTCATCGGAATAAAGTATCTTCCCATGTACATGCCCGGCATGCCAAGGTAGATGGTGAGTTCATCGGGCACTTCCCGAAATTCCTTCTTTGCGCCGGAAGTCGAGTCTTTAAGGTCTACGATAAGTGTGAATGAGAGGAGCTTCATCACTCTGATTGGTTTCGGATGAACATCAAAGGTAACGACGGTATTGCCTATCCTCTTTGTGCAACTGCCCTTGTCGATCTCGCAATCAGTTTCGGCCTCGGTCGGGGAGAGCCTGCAGGCCCCGGTGAATCCGGCCAATAGGATGATTCCTGCAATGACTATAAAGGCCGGTCCCTGCCTTTTCACTTATCGTCCTCATCGAACATCCTGTATTTCGGCTCTTCGACCTTTTCCTTTTTCTTAGGGCTGTAGTAATGCAAGATGATTCCGACAAACACTACAAAAAGGATCAAGGTGAAAGCGAGGAAGACCCATCCGCTCAAGAAATGCCTCCTTTAAGGCGAAAAGAATACTCCTTCTCTCCGAACTTCATACCCGCCAGGCCCTATCAGGATAAAGGCAATCCGCTCCTCTGCAGAGGTTCTGACACGGGACAGCAGAATCACGTTCTGATGAAGGGTCCCCCCTGCCTTCACTGTCAGGGATTCGGGACCGATTACTCTAATTGTATCAGGTCTTTCGACTGTTATGCCAAGGGTCAAATCCACTGGCCCCGTATTCCTTACGATGAGGTAATAGATATTCATCACCTCACCCTTTTCCGTAACGCGGTAAAGCTCTCCTGAACGGAACACCTCGAACGCGAAGGGTGGGAGGGCCGAGAGTTTGAAAAGCAGGAACAGAAAAGCGAGGACAGTGAGCAGAAAGAGGATGACCGTCTTCGGTCTGACGATCCTGCCCTCTCCGAAACTGTACCTGATGAGACTCCTTATCCCCCTTTGCGCCGTCATGGACCCGCAGGCATCGATGCACCCCGCGCAGGCGATGCATTCCATCTGGAGGCCTTTCCTGATGTCGATGCCTACCGGGCAGACGCGGAGGCATTTGTCGCATCCCATGCACTGTTCGGCGCGACTGCCGTCGAACTCAACCACGAGGGTACTCTTGTCGAAAAGCGTGGACTGAAGTTTTGCATAGGGGCATACTGTCCTGCAGAACCTTCTTCCAAGGACTTCCAGGTCAAGGTATACAATGACGAAGATGCTTATGAAAAACCAGGTGACCGCATGGCTTTCTGTCCTACCCGAAAGGGCGCTGAAAAAGTCGTAGGGCGAGACAAAGTACCAGATGAGGGAGGCTGAAACAATCAGCGATAAGGGGACCAGGATAAGATGGGGAATCAACTTTCCGGTCCAGCCCCGCGTCGTGGGGGTCTTTTGAGACAGATCAAGCAGTACCGTCTGGGGACATAGCCATCCGCACCAGACCCTGCCGAGGAGGTTCGTGATGAAGATGAAGAGCAGGGAGAGGAAAAGGACGGCGAGGAGAACAACAAAGAATTCCTGCATCCAGACAGTCTTCCCGAAGAAGTGGAGTTTCAGTGTGGGGATGTCGAACCTGACGGCGCTCTCGCCGTTTATCTTCAAAAACGGCAACCCTACGATGATCACCGCCTCCGCGAGGGCTGCCAGGTTTCTGTAAGTCTTTATCTTCAAATCAGGTCTTTGCCGTAGCCCCCTCTATTGCCTTGAAAAGTGTATCCCGCCTAAGGCTTCTGTCCATATTCCCGCACAGAATCAACATATGCAAGGACCTTCCAGATGCGGTCCCTCCCGAGTTGCTGTTCAAAGGCAGGCATACCGTTTGGTCTTCCCTGTGCAATGGATTCGAACTTCTTACCGTCTGTTTCTCCGTACTTGAGATGACCGGTGAGGTCTGTGCCCACTCCTCCTTTAATATCCTCTCCGTGGCACGCAGCACAATTGGATGTATAGAGAAGCCTGCCTTCTGCTATTGCCTTAGGGTCCCTTTCGTAAGGGTTCTCATACAGTACCGGTCTTGGGACAGCCCTTTCCTTTGCCACCTGCGAATCATAAATCTTCTTTTGGGACCAGCCGCTGATTGCTGGAGTGTAACTGGCGATATAGTAAACGCCCCAGAGGGCTATGCCGACAAAAAAGAGGAACATGCCGAGGGGCATCTTATTGGGTTGTTCTTTTATGTCATCATAGTTTTCCTGCATGGTGCCTCCTTTTGCTTATTTTTCCTCGATGGTCCTCAGGAACGCAATAACATACCATATTCTGTCTTTCCCCAATGTTTTCTCCCAGTCGGGCATTCCGCCGGGTCTCCCGTTTGCGATGCTGAGATAAAGATCGCTGTCCGACCTGCCGAATTTCAGGTCTTTCTTCAGGAGGTCGGGGCCTATCCCCCCTCTTGCATCATTTCCGTGGCAGGCCGAGCAATTCTTCAGAAATATATCCCTTCCTTCCCTTATGGCATCGGCTTTCCCTTCAAAGGGGTTTTTCCCCACGGGGACGGCCTCTGCAACCCGCGGCGCCAGCCCCTTTTCGATTTCCTTAAAGTCTTTTCCCAGTTTCTGAAGATATGCGACAAGAACATCCAGTTCGGTTTTCCCCTCAAGCGCCCTTATGTCCTCGGGCCTGTAAGGGAACCCGAGTGTCTTCATCTTCTTCTCCGTGTATGTAGTGCCCACTTTCCTTTCAGCAAGCCAGGCATAGGCAGGCATATTGGACTTGGGGAACATGCTCCGAGGGTCCTTCATGTGCTGATAGTGCCACGAATCAGGGTATTTGCCGCCGATCCTTGCAAGGTCAGGCCCAGTTCTTCTCGATCCCCATAGAAAGGGCCTGTCGTAGGTAAACTCACCGGCTCTGGAATATTCACCATATCGTGCGACCTCGGGTTGGAGCGGCCGGACGGTCTGGGTGTGGCAGTTATTGCAACCTTCACGGATATAGATGTCCCTTCCCTCCAGTTCTGCCGGGGTGTAGGGCTTAATCCCCTCAAGCGTCGGGGCGGTTGAGGGGACGAACAATGGAATGAATGTGGTAATCAATGTGCCTATGGCGATGACCCCAAATGCCACAATGGCAAAGAGCACCGGCTTCCCATAGATGTTCATCTCTCCCTCCTAAGCAGCAGCGACAGCCTGTGGTTTTCCGGCTGTCTTAATCAGGTTATAAACGAATATGACAATGCCCACGAAATAGATAACCCCGCCGACAGCTCGCATGGTCCAGTAGGGATAGATCGTCGCAAGGGTCTCCATGAAGCTGTAGGTGAGGGAACCGTCGGGATTTACGGCATTAAGCATGGCGCCCTGCTGGATTCCTGCAATCCACATGGTGAGGGAAAAGACGAGTTGACCGATGAGGACGAGCCAGAAATGTGCGTTGGCGAGTCTTACGCTGTAAATCTCCGTCTTGTATATTTTGGGTATCATGTAGTAAAAGGACGCCGAGATAATCATGGTCACCCAGCCCATTGTCCCCATATGTACATGGCCCGGGACCCAGTCTGTGTAATGAAGCATGGAAGAGAGTGACCTGAGGGCCTGCGTTGGACCCTGTACTGTCTGGAGGCCGTAGAAGGTCACTCCGAAGATGAAGAACTTCACGAGATAATTGGACCTCATCTGCCCCCAGTCCCCCCGCATTGTATAGTATCCGTTAACAACTGACCCCCATGAAGGCGCTATCATGAACATACTGAAAGCTATTGCTGTCGTCTGTATCCAGTCAGGCAGGGGTGTATAGACGAGGTGGTGAGCCCCCGTCCAGAGATAGGCAAACACCAGTGACCAGAAGGCCACTATCGAGAGTCTATGGCTGAAGATCGGGAGGTTTGTCGACTTAGGAAGGAAATAATAAAACATCGCGAGGATGGGGAAGGTGAAGACAGAGCCTACGACGTTGTGACCGTACCACCACTGGACATTGGCGTCATTGACGCCTGCGTACACAGAGTAGGACTTGAACCAGCTGACCGGGACCTCGAGGTTATTCAGTATGTACAGGACCGCCACTGCCACGGTCATGGCCACTAGGTACCAGAGGGAGACGTACATCTGCTGCTCTTTCCTCTTTATGAGCGTTGCGAAGACATTTACGGCAAAGACAACCCACATAATCACCACTAGAATATCGATGGGCCATTCCAGTTCGGCGTATTCCTTGGAGGTGTTCATCCCCGCAAAAAGGCTCAATGCCGCAAGGGCGATGACGAGATTGAAGAAGTAGAGGTGGAATCTCGCCAGGGCCGGAAAGGCGAGTGTTGTCCTAGTAAGCCTCTGGAGTATATAGTAGCTGCAGGCAAAGATGCCTGCGAGGCCGAAACCGAATCCGAGGCCGTTTGTATGGATTACCCTCAGTCTGCCGTATGTGAGCCATGAGGCGAGATTCAGCTTCGGCGCCACAAGCTGAAAGGCGATAAGGAGGCCCACGGCAAGACCGATGAGGAGCCAGAAAATGGACGAGAAAGCAAAGCCCTTCACAATTGAATACTCATACCCATTCTCTTTCATAGACCCTCCTTCCTTAGGTTAAAATTGTATCACGGAACAGCGCATTTGCCTAATGTCGTCAAGTTCTTCCTGGATTTCCCGCCGGGTTTTCTTGGAACGCATAATTCAAGATAATATTAATCCTATTTAGAGTGTTTGTCAAGCGGGGCGGCAGCGCTTTCATGACGTCCTTAATTACCGGCAAGAGTCGAAAACGCAGTGTTTGCACATGTCCCGCTCCTTCGTACTTGCCGAGGCGTCCTGGTGCCTTGTGCCCGAGCCGCAGATGCCTGAGATGCCATGATGACAGAGTGCGAAATCATATTTAAGAGGATCTTCCGGGTCGAACTTCTTCAGGGCCTCCGTGATTTCCACGGCGGCCTTCCAGTCCGTCGATGTCCGCCGCGTTAATCCAAGGCACCGGGATATTCTCGCAATGTGGGTATCCAGAGGGATCACCAGTTTATTTTTTGGTATTCCCTTCCATATGCCGAAATCTATGTCCCTGTCCCTCACCATCCACCTGAGAAAGAGGTTCATCCGCTTGCAGGCGCTGCCCTTTGCCGGCGTAGGGAAGAAGTGCGTCATTCCGTGGGGACGACTATCTCTTCCGTAGATCACTGATGTATTTATGGACATAACATCCGCCACAAGTCCGATGATCCCTTTGCCTGTGTCCGGATCATCAGGCGCGTAATAGCTCTTGAAGGCAGCTTCCACTGACGAGTATTTTTTCAGAAGCTCATGGATGATAAAGAGCAGACAGAGGATATCCCTGCTCTCATTAAAGCGGTATTTGAAGGTGAAGCGCTGCCCCTGTTTCCCGACATCAAAATCCATGAGAAAGGAATAAGGATGCTCCCCCATCAGTGAAAGAATCTTTTCCACCACCGGCTTAAATAACTCCACCCTTCCGTATGCAAGGCATGAGGCTATGAAGCCCGATACCTCGATATCTTCAGGGTTTTTATATTTATGCGGAAATTCGATGGGATCATGGAGGATTCTTTCCCGGAAATTGTATTCCCTGTAAAAACTGTCAAGGACCTGCTTTAACGAGCTCATATCTTGTGGAGGCCCTCATCATCTCCTGGACGGGCGGGAGGTTATCCCGAGGAGTATCTCTCTCTCATCCACGTCAACCTTATCAACCCTTACCTTCAGTTGATCCCCTATCCTGAATATCCGTCCGGTGTTCCTTCCTGACAGCGATATGGACCTTTCGTTATACCGGTAGAAGTCATCGGTCATGTGGGAGACGTGGATGAACCCCTCCACATAGTAATCCCTGAGCCTCACCTTCATGCCGTAAGGAGTGATGCTCACTACCATCCCATCATACTCTTCTCCAACCTTATCCTTCATGAACCACACCCTCATGGCATCCAGCACTTCCCTCTCCGCTTCGTCAGCGAGGCGTTCCATCCTGGATGAATGAAAGGCGATGTCGGGGAGAAGACCCTCCAGCTCTCTGATTCTATTGTCGGAAAGGCGTTTCTTTGTAAGGACCTCTCTCAATATCCTGTGGACCACGAGGTCGGGGTACCTCCTGATAGGGGATGTAAAGTGGGTATAAGATTTCGATGCAAGGCCGAAGTGCCCGACGTTAACATGCGAATACCGAGCCTGTTTGAGACTCCTCAATATCATGTAATTGATGACTTCCTCTCCGGCGCTCCCTTTTATGTCAATGAGCAGCTTAGAGAAGTCACCGGCTTTCAGGGTTTTCCTCTTCAGTCCCGCCAGTGGATGCATGACCCTCAGGATGTCTTCAAGTTTCATCGGGTCGGGCTCCTCGTGGATTCTGTAAAGGGATGGAACGCCGAGGGATTCGAGGTGCTCCGCCACAGCCTCATTGGCGGCGATCATGAATTCCTCTATGATCATATGCGCCAGGTTCCTCTCGGCCCTCAGGACGGCCTCGGGCCTTCCCTGAAGGTCAAGGAGGATTTCAGGTTCCGGCAGGTCGAAGTCAAGGCTTCCCCTTTCAAGCCTCCTCTTTCTGAGCACACCGCATAATTCGTTCATAAGCTCGAAGTCCCGCAGGAGGTATTCGTATCTCTCGCGCTCCCGGATGTCGTGGTCGACGAGGATCCTTTTTACGGAAGTGTAGGTCATCCTCTCATCGCTTACAATAATGCTCGGATAGAACTTAGCACTGAGCCTTGATCCTTCCCGGTCAAAATCCATCTCCACAGTGAAAGAAAGACGCTCGACCTTGGGCCTGAGACTGCAGAGATCCTCCGAGAGCTCTCTGGGAAGCATCGGTATTACCCTGTCGGGGAAGTAGACGCTCGTCCCCCTCTTCCTCGCCTCTTTATCGACAGGGGAATCCCATCCGACATAGTAACCGACATCTGCGATATGCACCCATAGGCGGTATCCGTTTTGGGTTAGTCGTATCGAGACCGCATCGTCAAAGTCCTTCGCCCGTTCGCCGTCAATTGTCACAGTAATAAGGTCCTTAAGATCCATCCTCTTCAGCCACAATCCTCTTTCAGACGCGCTTACTCGCGCTTTACCCTCCGTCACTGAGGAAGGGCGGGGAATCCGCGCATAAAGGAGTTTTGCCTCTTCCTGCACGTCCCTGGGAAATCTCTTAGGCAGATTGAACTCCTCTACGATCGCTTCAACTTCGGAAGCCGGCTCCTCGGGCTTCTCCAGCACCTTTATCACCCTTCCGGTCGGCGGTCTCTTGTCCGTTGGATAACTGAGTATCTCGGCAACAACGCAATCTCCCTGTTGCGCCTTGCCCCTGTCCTGAGGCGATACATAGAGGTCGAAAGGGACCGCCCTCTTCTTTGGCCTGACGTAGGATGCTGTTTTCGTGATGTCAAGCCTTCCCACAATGCGTGTCGTCCCCCTTTCGAGGATCCTTATGATCCTTCCCTCGCGCCTCTGCCGGTTCTCCATTCTCACAATCACCCTGTCGTTGTCCATAGCCCCTGAGGTCCAGCGGGCCGGGACAAAGATGTCTCTCTCACCGGGCTTTTCCGGTATCACGAAGCCGTAACCGTCCCTGTGGGCTTCAAAACGTCCTGTTATGAGGTCCATGTCCGTGGCAGGGCCGTACAGGCCCTTGCGGGTCATTACGATATCGCCTTCCCTCATCATCTCTCTGAGGATGCGTTTCAACGCTCTTGCCTCGGGATGGCTCAGCCTCATAAGAGAAACAATCTCCTTGAAGCCCAGCGGTTTCCTTGCCTTTTCACGGAAGAAGGAAAGGATGGATTCTTTGTTTACCATGATAGTATTGTATGTCACTTTCCAAGTAATGACAACGAGGGGGAATTTCTCAGATAACGTGCAACCGTTCCCACAACAGGCAGGCCGTCGGCCCTGTATATCTGGAGCTGTTGTCCAACTTCGGGATGAAAGTTCTGGTGAACTCAAGGGGGTTCTTGCCGTCCGTGGAATCAAAGACGGTTCCGTCCTCGAGCTTGCCGGTATATTCGATGACGCTGACTTTAATTGTTCCTGCTCTCTCTCTTTATCGCATCGGCCACCTTTACCACTTTCACCATCTCCTTCACATCGTGTACCCGCACAATGTTTGCGCCATTGATGATGGAGATGGCGACGGCGGCTGCGGTCCCCTCGAGGCGTTCCGATGTCGGGGCGTTATCGAGGATTTTTCCCAAGAATGCCTTTCGCGAGGGACCGACGAGCAGGGGTCTTTCAAGTAGGGTGAACTCATGAAGGTTTTTCAGTATCCGGAGGTTATGCTCAAAGGTTTTCCCGAAACCGATGCCTGGATCTACGATGATCATATCCTCCCCAACCCCCGCATCCATGGCGATCCGCATGCCTTCCCTCAGGTAATCGATGATCTCGTGGATTAGTGCCTCGTATTCAGGATTAACCTGCATATTCTTGGGAGTTCCCTTGATATGCATGACTACCACAGGTACTTTGTATTCCGCCACGATGCCCGCCATCTCGGGATCGAATCTCAGTCCGCTTATGTCGTTCACAATGGATGCCCCGGCATCAAGAGCCCTTTTTGCGACTGAGGCCTTGTATGTATCTATCGAGAGGGGGATATTCACTCTCTTTGAAAGCACCTCGATCACCGGGATCGTTCGCCTCAGTTCTTCTTCATATTCCACGGGATCGGAACCCGGTCTTGTGGATTCACCCCCGATGTCGATGATGTCGGCGCCTTCTTCCACCATCTTTAAGCCACGCTGAACGGCAGCGTCCTTTCCGAAGAAAACGCCGCCATCTGTAAAGGAATCGGGGGTGACATTGAGGATGCCCATGATATGGGTTTTGCGGGAAAAATCAAGGAAAAAGTTTTGCCATTCAAGTTTCATTATCCGTGTTCTATCTCCGCTATGTGTTTTGTTGTATTTGAGGCAAAAAGCCTCCCATCTTTTAAAAAGTCAGCCCAAAGAAATGTTCATTTATGCAGCCTTTCACCACAATTGACACAAAAAGAGAAAAATATGGGAAGTGTTCCTAATTTCTCCCATCGTCCGTTGATTCATATTCCCCCATTGTGTTATCCTTTGAACATGGAGGTGCAAAATGCCCAAGACTATTGAAGCTATTTTTGAAGAAGGCGTATTAAAGCCTGTCTCTCCGCTCAACTTCCCTGAACATAAAAAGGTAACTCTTATCATCGAAGACGAACCATCTGAATCCACTGATATTCTTTTTCTCTCATCTTTGGTGTACAGCGGACTTTCTCCTGAAGACATTAAGGAAATAGAAAAACTGGCATTGGACAGAAGCCGTTTCTCAAGACACTGACACATGGCGCATCCCCCTTCACTCCTCGATACGGATATTCTTTCAGAACTTTTCAAGAAGAATCCCAAAGTATTGGCGAAGGCTTCAGAATATATCAACATACATGGCTGTCTGAACATCTCCCATATAACAAAATATGAAATCCTTAAAGGCTTGAGGGCAAAAAAGGCGGAAAAACAGACCGAGCTTTTTAATAGGTTCTGCGCCATTAACAACGTCCTTTCAATTACTGATGATGTCGTAGTGAAAGCTGCCGATATATACGCTTCTCTCAAAGAGAAGGGAAACATAATATCCGATGCCGATATCCTTGTTGAGAATGTCAAGTTTTTAGTTGAAACTATCTGAGTGGCTCGCATCAGATTTTTTCCTTATGCCGCATTCTTTAGCGTTTCTTTGCTTTCTTCCTCCGCCTCGATATTCCTGATAACGTCAGGAATCGAAGCATATCCTTTTATCCTCCTGAATCCTTTCTCCGCATGAATAAGAACGGCGGCAAGCCACCGCTGCATCATGCCGCTGTTTCTGTAGCGCTTGATATTGCCCTCGGCATCCCATTTCACGCGAAACCCTGGATGCCCGATTATCGACTCGGCGATTCGCCGAGGTGAAAGGCCCTCGGGCATGACAGAACACAAACTCCGGTTTTGAGTGAACAGAATGGCAAGAGGCGTGAAGCTACTTATGAGACGCTACGTTAGACCTGAACCTCTGCCTTAACCTCATCAGGTTTTTGGCCCTTCTCTCTAAGCTCCTCGATCATCCGGTCTATCTCGTGGCCATCCATGGTCTCTTTCTCGAGCAGGGTTTTTGCGAAGGAGTCAAGGATATCATAATTGTGAGAAAGGAGTTTCTTGGCTTCCTCATAAGCGCCGGTCACGAGCTTTCTCACCTCTTCATCTATCTCCTCGGCGATCTTCTCGCTGTAGTCCTTGTGCTTGGCGATCTCCCTGCCGAGGAATATCTGCTCATCCTTCTTCCCGAAGGTCAGCGGTCCGAGCTTCTCACTCATTCCCCACTCGGTGACCATCCGCCTTGCCAGTTCAGTGGCCCGTTCAAGGTCGTTTCCCGCTCCTGTTGTCATATGACGGAGAGCCAGCTCCTCTGCCGCCCTTCCTCCAAGGAGGACGTTCAGAGTTTTAAGGAGATAGTCCTTCGAATAGGTGTAGCGGTCGTCAATAGGCAGCTGCTGAGTGACGCCGAGCGCCCTTCCCCTGGGGATGATGCTCACCTTGTGTATGGGGTCCGTACCCGGCGTCAGCTTTGCGACAAGGGCGTGGCCTGCCTCATGGTACGCGGTGTTCTTCTTCTCAGTCTCGCTGATGATCATGCTCTTCCGTTCCACTCCCATAATGACCTTGTCCTTTGCAGACTCGAATTCGGGCATGCCCACCTTTGACTTGGATTTCCTCGCTGCGAGGAGAGCAGCCTCGTTTACAAGGTTTGCAAGGTCTGCGCCCGAAAAACCTGGCGTTCCCCTGGCGATAACCTCAAGATTCACGTCGCTGTCCAGCGGTATCTTGCGAGTATGCACCTTCAGTATCTCTTGCCTTCCCTTTACATCGGGGATGGGCACAACAACCTGCCTGTCGAATCTTCCCGGTCTCAAAAGCGCAGGGTCGAGGACATCTGGCCTGTTGGTGGCGGCGAGGATGATCACACCCTCAGTCCCTTCGAAGCCGTCCATCTCGACGAGGAGCTGGTTAAGGGTCTGTTCACGCTCGTCGTGGCCGCCGCCGGGACCGGCGCCCCTGTGCCGGCGGACGGCAGCGATCTCGTCGATGAAAACGATGCAGGGGGCGCTCTTTTTTGCCTGCTCAAAGAGGTCCCTTACCCTGGAGGCGCCGACCCCGACGAACATTTCGACGAAATCCGAGCCTGATATGCTGAAAAAGGGAACACCCGCTTCCCCCGCAATCGCCTTTGCGAGAAGGGTCTTGCCTGAACCGGGGGAGCCTACAAGGAGAACACCCTTCGGTATCTTCCCGCCGAGCTTGGAGAACTTCTGAGGGTCCCTGAGAAAGTCGATAATTTCCTGGACCTCCGCCTTTGCTTCCTCGACGCCGGCTACATCTGCAAAGGTGATCTTCACCGATTTGTCGGATACAAGCCTGGCCCTGCTCTTGCCGAAGGAGAGGGCCTTGTTGCCCCCCGTCTGCATCTGGCGCATAAAAAATATCCAGATGAGGGCAAGAAAGATAATGGGCCCCCAGGAGAAGAAGAAGTTCACATACCATGGGTTCTGATCAGGCGGCTTTGCGGCGATCTTGACACCCTTTGCCCTCAGTTCCTTAACAAGATCGGGATACCCGGCGGAGTATGTCTTGAACTTCTTGCCGTCCTTGAATCTGCCCGTGATCAGATTCTCCTTGATTACCACTTCGTCGACCTCACCGGCCTCGACCTTGCTCATGAATTCCGAGAATATGACCTCGTCTTCCATCTTCTTGGGCGTGCTGACGAGATTGAAGAGAAGGATCATGATCAATCCTATCATCAGCCATATGAAGAGACTTCTATAAACACTGCTCAATTGTTATTACCTCCAGCTATAATTCTAACATACTGCCGACTTTTAAAAAAGGGCTTAGAAGCTGAGGACGGCGCTCTTACCGAGGTATTCCTTCTGGATGGAGATGAGCTCCCTGATCCCTTTATCCGCCAGTGATAGCAGCGTGTTGAGATCTTCCCTGGAAAAGGGTGATTTCTCCGCGGTGCCCTGCACTTCCACGAACTGTCCGCCTTCCGTCATGACTACGTTCATGTCGACCTCCGCAGCCGAATCCTCCTCATAGCAAAGGTCGAGTCTCGGCTCGCCGCTTACAATACCCACGCTTACAGCCGCGAGATGGCCGGTAAGAGGTGTTCTATTTACCATCCCGTTTCTCAACGCAAGGCTCAGCGCATCCGCCATGCAGATGAACGCACCTGTTATGGAGGCTGTACGGGTGCCTCCATCCGCCTGTATTACATCACAATCAACCCAGATGGTCCGCTCTCCCAGGGCCTCAAGGTCGATCACTGAACGGAGCGCCCTCCCTATCAGCCTCTGGATCTCATGGGTCCTTCCTCCTATCCTGCCGGTCACCGACTCCCTTATCATTCTCGTCTGGGTCGACCGGGGAAGCATGCCGTATTCCGCGGTAACCCATCCCTTCTTCTGGTCCTTGAGGAAAGGAGGTACCTTGTCCTCGATGGACGCGGAACAGATGACCTTGGTGTCGCCCATCTCTATAAGCACTGAACCCTCCGCGGTTTTCAAAAAGTTCCTCGTTATCCTCACGTCCCGCATCTGCTCGTTCCTTCTGCCGTCCGGTCTCATCAATAGCCTCCCTAATGGTCATAGACCCACATTTACTTTCTCTATATGCGTTATCTTCTGGCCGAGAAACCTCTCACCCACCCTGACAAACCTCTCGGTTGAGTCCGTCACATAAAACATGTGTGTGGACTCAGAGGTTGAATGAGAACGTCCTTCTATGCCATATGTCCTCAACGCGCTCCTTATCTCCCTCACGGTCTCTATCGCCGAGTCGATGAGAACGGTGCCCTCGCCCATCACTTTCGATATTACGCCCTTTAGCAGAGGGTAATGGGTGCAGCCAAGGACAAGGGTATCTATGCCCCTGTCCCTCAGGTCCTTCAGATATCTCGCGGCTACCATGAACGCTATCTCATCATCGGTCAGTCCCTCCTCAGCCATAGGAACGAAGAGGGGACAAGGCAGGCTGGAGACCTCGATGGCGCTGTCGAGAGAGTTTATTATTCTGGTGTACGCGTTGCTGTTCACAGTCGCCTCAGTTCCTATAACTCCAACTCGCCTGTTTCTCGTAGCCGTCACCGCGGCCCTCGCCCCGGGCTCAATAACTCCGATGACAGGGATGGGCAGTCTGCCTCTCATCTCTTCAAGGCATACGGCCGAGGCGGTGTTGCACGCGACCACGAGAAGCTTTATTCCCTTTTCTACGAGGAAGCCGGTGTTTTCAAAGCAATAGCGGGTAACTGTCTCAGCAGACCGTATTCCGTAAGGGACCCGGGCCGTGTCTCCAAGGTAAACGGTGCTTTCCCCCGGAATCTCCCTGAAAATCTCTTTAAGTACAGTCAGTCCTCCAATGCCGGAGTCGAAGACACCAATAGGCTTGTCGTTCATCAATCACCTTACCTCTGCTACCGTGTTCTTAAGGGGATATTGGGCGAAGAAATGTCCACCGATGCTCTCTATCTCCTTTCCTTCAACAATAATTTTCACGTCGTCGACACCTGTGACGTTCGAAATGATGCTGTCATAGAGACCCTTGAGGAGGAGATACTCGGCAAGAGCGTCGCCCTGGAAGTTTCTCCGGAACTCTTCGGAAAGATCGACGTAAACTATGCCGTCGGTTCCGTAATATGCACCGAGGAGCTTCGTCCCTGAGGGGATGACCGATTTTCCGGCGTTTGAGGGTCCCCTGAGGAATTCTACCACTATTTCATCTGCAAGGGGGGCTATCGAGACCTGCCGCCGGATTCTCCTCTCTTCCATTATGAGGCGGCCTTCGGAAGGATAATAGACCCTCACAAAGGAAGAACCCTCATCTCTTCTTTCTTCCTGCGCAACTGGGGCTTTCGTCTCCCCCGGCCCGAAATTCCTCGAGAAATAAAGGAAGCCCCCGACGATCCCTCCCAGAAAGAGGATGACGAAGATCAAGCTCCAGACTATCTTCCTGCTACTTAACCGCATATGATGCTATTCCCTTCAAAAGGGTATGGGAAATCCTGGTCTTCATCGCCTGATCATACATGATGGTCGAGGGCACCTCAATTATTACAGAGGGAGCCCCCACCGACGCGAGCAAGGGAAGGTCCATCTTCCTGTAGATAATGTCTTTCTTGAATTCGTCCTTGATCGCCATTCCGAGGCTCTCAGCCAGCACCCTGCTTTTTTCAGCGTAATGCTTCTGCCGGGAGGTCAGTCCATAGAGGCCTTCAGGAGAATCTGAAAGTGACGGCTCCGAAACGGATGTGTTGATCACAAACGTGTCCGACAGGGAAAGGTGTATGCTGATGAAGACGTCAGGGGACTTCTGGTTTGCGAAAAGTGCCCTGTCCGTGATCGACAGGAACTGATCCGCCCTTCTTGTAAGATACACCGCCCTGTTCTTCCTGATGAGAGCGGCTTCCATGGTGCGCGCAAGCGAAAGAGTGATGTCCTTTTCCCTTCCGCCCCCTGCGGAGAGATCACCCGACAATATACCAGGATCGTATCCTCCGTGCCCCGGGTCGAGGACTATCCTGACACCAGGGAAGACATCAAAGGAAGTGCCTTCCATTGCAGGTTTCACGCCTTCTTCCTTTGCAGCGGGCATGATATCTATCGAGAGCCTCGGCGGAGAGGAAAGCCTCATCACTTTTGTCCTGAAAGGTTGGCCGGGCGTTATCGTATAAACATTGCCCTTAAGCGATGTCTCCATGTCTACGTGTCCCTGGGGCTTAAGCGTGAGGTTCGAGGGAAACTGGACCCTTATTCGATTCTCGGCCGATGAGACGGAGGTGTTCTTTATAAAGGATTCGTCCCGGGTCTCAAAGACGATGCGGCTGAACCCCTCATGCCTCTTGAATCTGACGGTAACCTCCTCAAGACCAGACGAAGTGATCCCTCCGGACTTTTGCGGGGCCGTCTTCGTCTCCACGCAATACGCTTCACCGGAAATGAGCAGGAAAAGGAAGGACAATACTGCCATAATATATTTTTGCATAAGCTATAATTTCTCATATTTCAGTGGGGTTTTGCAACCGCTCGGGTGAGCGGCATGTACAACGGCAATGGTGGAGGCGGCGGGAATTGAACCCGCGTCCGAAAGCACTACCCTCAGGCCTCTACGTGTGTATCCTGCCTTTTAGGTCTCGGATGATGAACCGCCGACAGCCGGGCTTTTCAACATCCCATCCCCCTTTTTCTCGCCCCGGACCCGGGGGAAATGGCCGGTGCCAGCCTGCTGTCCGACGCTGTCCCAGGAACACAGGCGATTCCTGAGGAGCGTGCTGCTTTAATTAAGCAGCGAGTGCCAGTTCGTTATTGGCGTTTGTGTTTGTTTCCACCTTTTTACGTGGTGATGGAGCCACGACACGCCACCTGAGCCTCATGACTCCCGTCGAGCCCTTTCGCCCCCGACGGAAAACCGTTATACGTTACGCGTAATGCCTGATTACAGTATAACATTTTTCACTTATCACGTGTTACGCATCACGCGTTACGGCTTTTCATCGCCCTCTCTATCGCCCTCTTTGCTTCCCTTTCCTTTATTGTCTCCCTCTTTTCATAAAGTCTCTTTCCCTTTGCAAGCCCCACCTCCAACTTCGCGTATGAATCCTTGAAATACAGTTTCAGAGGCAGCAGCGTATAGCCTTTCTGCTGTGCTTTTCCCCGCAGCCTTTCTATTTCTTTCTTATGGAGAAGAAGTTTCCGCGTCCTCAGGGGGTCATGGTTCATGATGTTCCCGTGAGAGTATGGGCTGATATGGCAATTGAGGAGGAAAACCTCGGAATTCTTGATCAGCACATAACTGTCCTTGAGGTTTACCTTTCCGTCTCTCAGGGATTTAACCTCGGTACCGAGAAGCTGAATGCCTGCCTCGATAGTTTCTTCGATACTGTAATCGTGGTATGCCTTCTTGTTCTGGCAGACTATTTTCATGTTTCATTTTAACATGGTTCAATGCATTGATTTCTTGAGTGAACGGGCGGGAACCATCCCGGCGTTCTATAAGCCGTAATGACAGGCCACGCACCTCGCCTTCTGAGGTATGCGGAGCTTCTTGGGAGAGTCAGCCCCCTGTTTAGCTGGTTCATGCACCATGACCTCTATCTGGTGGGGATTGTGGCAGGTGGAACAGGTGATCCTTCCCCTGGGCACCAGAGGAAGGATGATTCCCAGCTCTTTTTCGCTCTGTTCGATATACCGCATGATTCGCTTTGAAGGTTTTACGAGAAAATGCTTTGCGAAGAATTCGCCCGGCATGGGAGGATGGCAACGCCAGCAGAGGAAGCCGACATCAGCCCTGAATTTCACGTCCTTTGTCCTGTCGACTTCGGGGTTTGGTTTTACCGAGTGGCAGATCAGGCAAACAGGCTTACCATTCACTTCCCTGATCTTTCCATCCGGGTCGGTCATTATATGCGGGTCGATTTCCGCGTACTTCTCCTGGAAATGGCACTTGAAACAGATGTCTCTCTGGTCGGCATAGGGTCCGCCCCTCAGCAGTTTGGGGGTCTCATTATATCCGGGTTCCGGATGGGGGTCATGGCATGTCAGGCAGCGTACCTGCCCGCTGAAAAGAGGGAATTCCTTTCCGGGTGAAACATAGTATGACTCCGCAGGGATAAAGTCCACAGGATGGTGATTCTCCCTGTATTTGTGGCATCTGAGGCAGACCGACGACGGCTCGACGCCTTCGGCAAAAAGGGCGGCTCCCTTAATCGGGTCCGGCGTGATATGGCAATTGCCACACCTCTTGTGTTTTCTTGCTGCCTGAGCCTCTGCTGTCTGCAAGAGGTGAGAAAACAAGAAAGAAAGCAGCACAAGGGATGCTATCAGAACCATTTGCCTTACGGATACACGCCACATGATTACCTATATGTTCTCAATACCAGCGAATTCTGTCAAGAGAAAGTACAAAGGAAGGCTGAAATTCCGATGCGGAAACAGAGGGATACGACTATGTCAGAAGTCCCTGTCTTTGATTCCATCACCGCCAAAAAGCTGTCTTTCGACCTGACGCTTAAGCCTAATGGTTACCCTCACTGTGCTGTCTCTGAGATTGTAGTTTACGTCAAGGACATCGGGCGTACCGAAGACAAGAGGGTAATAGAGCGGCCTCACCTCATAGCCAAGGGTCTCCCCCGAGGGTCCAACGACTCTTGCAAGCTGAGAATGCCGGAAGTTACGGTTTGAGCCGACAAATATTTCCGCCCTACGAAGGGCCTCGGCGCCGGCAAGACCCTTCTCCACCCTGTAGTCAAATTCAGGCGCATAGGGTTCAAAAGCGTACCGGTCGCCTTCAAGGTCAAGAAATGCAACGGTCTCGACGTCGTTATGATGACGGTTTCCATAAAGGATCAGGGTAAAGGAACCAGTCACGTCCGATGGCGATGCTTTTTCAGTGAACAGGTTTTCCCCCAGCGCAAAAGAGTCCCCCTTGAGCGAGACCAGGATAATTATGGCCAGTAATATTATTCTCTTCATAATAACATTATAGCAGTTATAGCTCGATCTTAAAGGCGATATGACCGGAAGTCATTGTGTCCATAATCAGCCGCCCTCGGTGGCAGCGCCTTAGTGAGTAGACCCGTGAATTCAGGCTTCTCCGGTCTTTATTTCAGATTTGTGCCCTGTGTTATGATATAAAAAAGCGATAAAGGCGGGATGATGTGAAGAGTCTTGTTTTCAGTCCTGATGGCTTGCTTATTGCAACGGGAAGCCGCGATTGCAGGGTGCGCCTCTGGGATGCTCGAAGCGGCAGACAGGTGGAAGGATTTGAGGGCAAAGGCCACAAGGAGCTGATAAGCAGCGTGGCCTTCAGTCCCGATGGCCGGTTTATTGCGTCGGGAAGTCACGATGCAACGATAAGGCTGTGGGATGTGAAGTCTGGGAAAAAGGCCGGGGGGTTTATTCCTACGGTTCACGGCGGTTCCATAGACAGCATATCCTTCAGTCCCGACGGTCGGCTTATTGCGTCAGGAGGGTTCGACTGGAT
Organism: uncultured Nitrospiraceae bacterium; assembly: GCA_964475485.1. GTDB lineage: Bacteria > Nitrospirota > Thermodesulfovibrionia > Thermodesulfovibrionales > UBA9159 > CAYYWY01. Next base: position 35,601 of record CAYYWY010000017.1, read on the forward strand.
GGTGAGACTCTGGGACGCTGCAACGGGTGAGCCAGTGGAGGATTTCGACGGCATAGGACATGGCGGTGCGGTGAACGGCGTTGCCTTCAGTCCGGACGGACGTTTTATCGCTTCAGGAAGCTATGACCTGACTATAAAGCTTTGGGATGCCAGAACAGGTAAACGCATCGAGCATTTTGACGGGAGGGGGCATCTCCGAGCAGTTAATTGTGTTGCCTTCAGCCCCGATGGCCGGTTCATCGTTTCAGGCGGATTCGATTTCGCCGTAAGGCTCTGGGACGCATTTAGCGGAAGACAGGTCGATAGCTTCAAGGGAGCGGGTCACACAGGGGATGTCAAGAGCGTTGCCTTTAGCCCTGACGGAAGACTTATAGCATCGGGATGTTATGACTGGACCGTCAGGATATGGGATTCTTTTACAGGCGAGCCCGTGAGCGCCATGAAGTACGGCAGTCCAGTTGATTGTGTCTCCTTCAGTCCCGACGGACAGATGGTTGCCTCGGGAGGTTGGGACAAGAGGCTCCACCTATGGAATATGGGGCAGGGGGGCAATATGACGGATCAGGAACTGAAAGGACATACAGGGTGTGTTACCTGCGGAAGGCCAATAGGTCTTATTCTCAAACTTAGAGGAAGTTTATACTGCAAAGAGCACCGACGCTGATTGTTCTATCGTACTCTACTTTATCCTCTTTGATATTGCCCTGAACTCTTCCGTCCCTGCCTTCTCGATGAGCTGGAAAAGGATGGTTTCTGTGCCTGTTATTACCGCTCCGGCATCCCTCATCAAATCGGTTCCTATCCTGAAGTTTTCCTTTGTCCGCGAACAGACCGCGTCCCTCACAACATGGACGTCGTAATTTTCTTTCAGGAGCCCGAGGCAGGTCTGAAGCACGCAGACATGGGTTTCCATCCCACATAGGATTACCTTCTTCTTCCCTTTCGACTTCACGGCACTGAGAAATGAAGGCTCTCCGCAACAGCCGAATGCGAGTTTCTCCAGTGGTTCATAGGATGGAAGGGCCTCCCGTATCTCGCTTACAGTGGGACCGAGCCCCTTTGGATACTGCTCGGTCAGAATGACAGGGATCGAAAGGAGTTTTGCTGCCTCAATGAGATGAACTGCATTCCCCACCACCTTCTCCCTTTCGCTCATGACCGCAGCCAGCCTCTCCTGAATATCCACCACAACAAGGACTGAATTGTTCCTGCTGATGAAGAATTTATCCATGGTAATCATCTTCTCCTAAACCCTGTAGCCGGAAGTTAATTCATTCAGTAAGATACTACCATATCAATGTCAATTATCAACAAAAAAAGAGCAATCCCTTTACTAAGGATTGCTCCAGCGGCCCCGTTACCGCCCCCAAGGTGATTCCTCCCGGGGTTTTCTCTGTTATTGCCTGCCCTTCACCAGGTTATCTACGACCGAAGGATCAGCGAGGGTGGAGGTATCGCCGAGTTCGTCTACCTGCCCATGGGCAATTTTTCTCAATATCCTCCTCATGATCTTGCCGCTCCTTGTCTTCGGAAGTCCGGGAGCAAACTGGAGCTTGTCCGGGGTGGCTATCGGTCCGATCACAGTGCGCACATGGCCGATGAGTATCTTCTTCAGTTCATCAGTCGGCTTCTGACCTTCCTTCAATGTCACATAAACATATATGCCCTCGCCTTTTATCTCATGAGGATAGCCGACCACAGCCGCCTCGGCAACCGCTTCATGGCTTACCAGGGCCGATTCCACCTCGGCAGTACCAAGCCGGTGGCCCGACACATTGATCACATCGTCTATTCTTCCCATAAGCCAGTAGTCGCCATCCTCGTCGTACCGTGCGCCGTCTCCGGTGAAATACTTGCCGGTAAAGGTCGAGAAGTAGACCTCCTTTATGCGCTTGTTTTCAGGATCCCCATATGTCCCCCTGAGCATGCCCGGCCATGGCTTTTCGATGACGAGCTTGCCGCCCTCATTCGCGCCCGCAGCGGAACCGTCGTCCTTCAGCACCGCAGGAACCACTCCGGGGAAGGGCCTGTTGGCTGAACCCGGCTTCAGCGTCATAGCACCCGGAAGAGGCGTAATAAGGATGCCTCCGGTCTCTGTCTGCCACCATGTATCGACAATCGGGAGCTTGCTTTTCCCCACGTGAGTGTGATACCACATCCACGCCTCTGGATTGATTGGTTCACCAACTGTACCGAGGAGCCTCAGAGAAGAGAGATCGTGTCTGTTTACCCACTGCTCCCCCTCCCTCATCAATGCCCTTATTGCCGTCGGCGCCGTGTAGAAGATATTGACCCTGTGTTTTTCGCAAATGTCCCAGAATCTTCCGGCATTCGGATAGGTGGGGATGCCTTCGAACATCAGGCTGGTGGCTCCATTTGAAAGGGGACCATAGACGATATAGCTGTGGCCGGTGACCCATCCTATGTCGGCAGTGCAGAAATGGATATCCTCGTCATGGTAGTCGAATATCCATTTGAAGGTGAGGTTGGTGTACAGGAGGTAGCCGCCGGTTGTATGGAGCACTCCCTTGGGCTTTCCCGTCGAACCGGATGTGTAAAGGATGAAAAGAGGGTCCTCCGCATCCATATGTTCCGGCTCACAATGTGCAGAGATGTCCGGAGCGCTCATCTCCGCGTGCCACCACCTGTCCCTGCCGTTCTGCATGTTGATCTCCCCGCTCTTTGACCTCTGGACAACAAGAACCTTTTCGATGGAAGGGCACTCTTCAAGGGCTTCGTCTGCATTCGCCTTCAGCGGCACGAACTTTCCGCCCCGCACGCCTTCGTCGGCAGTAACAAGGACGGATGACTGACAGTCCTGTATCCTGTCCCTGAGGGCCTGGGCGCTGAATCCGCCGAATACCACGCTGTGAATGGCACCTATCCTGGAGCAGGCGAGCATCGAGATGGGAAGTTCGGGGATCATCGGGAGATAGATCGTGACCCTGTCGCCTTTCTTCACACCCATCTTTTTCAGGACGTTTGCAAACTTGTTGACTTCATAGTAAAGCTGTTGATAGGTGTATGTCTTGTAGCTGCCGTCATCGGCCTCCCAGATTATGGCGGCCTTGTTCCTGGTCGGAGTGTTGATGAACCTGTCAAGGCAGTTGTGGGAGACGTTAAGTTTCCCCCCCGTGAACCATTTGATGTAAGGCTTCATAAAATCGTACTCCAGGACCTTATCCCATTTCTTGTACCACGTTATGTTCTGCTCCGCCATCTCCGCCCAGAAGCCCTGCGGGTCTTCGACAGACCACTTGTATATTCTCTCGTACTCCTCCATGCTCTTGATGTGAGCCTTTCCACTGAATTCCACTGACGGCGGGAACGTCCTCTTCTCCTCCATCAGGACCTTGATGCCTTCAGTTGCCATCTCTGAATCCTCCTTTTCTCTCAAATAAGGCTGACAAACCTGTTGCCGTTATCCATCTGACCGAAGAACGTTTCTTTTCCTGCAGCGTTCCACTTTGCTCGAAGACCTCTCCTGCTGTCATCGTCCCCTTCCGGGTTCGAAAATGATCACAAGGGCAAGGCGCAGTACTATGATGAGAAGGATCGACAGAAAGGGCACCCAGCCGCCCCTTGCAAAGGGGAATATCTTTTGGGTGAGCCGGTATGCGGGATCTGTGATCCTTGTAAAAATGCTGAGAATGAAATTCTCCCTGTTGCGGACGATGAGTCCGAGGGCGACTCTTCCGATGATCACCCACATTATGAACGAAAGCGTATAATTGATTATCTGAATAATGACGATCTTCATGATTCGGAAATGCAGGCGGCATCACGGTCAAACCCGGGATACCGCCTGCATACGGCTATTCCATGCTATTCTTCCGCTCTTGCCTTAATGGCGCCCTTCGGGTACCTCACGCTCTCGACGAACTCCTGCAACTCAGGCGAAGGAGGCGCGGTTATCCTGGAGACGACGTAGATTACGATGAAGCCGAGCGGTATGCCGAAGAGACCGGAAGAAATGGTCTTGATTCCCCACCAGTCAACGCCGAAGAACCTGCTCCCGATCATGTAGTAGAGGGTAGTGCCGAAACCGGCTATGATGCCGGCGAGGGCGCCAGTCTTGTTAGCACGTTTGTCCCATATACCCATGACCAGCGCAGGGAAGAAGCCTGCGGCGGCAAGGGAGAAAGCCCAGGCAACGAGCTCGACTATGATGGTCAGCCTGAAGGTTGCGACATATGCTGCGATGATAGCGGTGAGCACCAGAAGCGTCCTGGAGACCGTGAGTCTCCTGAGGATCGACGCATTAGGATTGATTATCTTGTAGTAGAGGTCGTGGGAAAGCGCGTTTGAGATTGTAAGAAGGAGACCGTCCGCTGTCGAAAGGGCCGCTGCCAGGCCGCCCGCCGCGACGAGGCCTGAGATGACGTACGGAAGGCCCGCGATCTCAGGCGTTGCGAGCACGATGACGTCCGTGTTGAGCACGATCTCGGCAAACTGGAGGATCCCGTCGCCGTTCATGTCTGTTACCTTAAAAAGACCGACTTTGCCCCACGAGGCGACCCATGGCGGAAGAGCGGCGAAAGACTGGCCTACAACATGGGTCAGGATCTCGTACCTAGCAAAGGCCGCATATGCGGGAGCGGTGAAATAGAGCAGGAAGATGAAGAAGAGGGACCACCCCACAGATATTCTGGCCTGTTTAACGGACGGGACAGTGTAGTACCTCATGAGTATGTGCGGAAGTCCTGCGGTTCCCACCATCAGACAGAAGATTAGGGCAAGGACGTTCTTCGCGTCCATCCTCGCAAAGGGCTCAATGTAAGGCTTAATCGGCTTTGCCCTTCCAGCTGCGTCCTTTTGAGCCGTGGTCCACTTGTCCTTTGCCTCTTCAGGTGTCTTGGGAAGGTCCTTTATCGCCTTCTCGATAGCCTCCCTGTCCTTTGCAGGTGCATCGGGTGGAAGGACTGCGAGCTTGTCCTGGAGATCTTTCCTCTTCTGAGCGAGACTATCCGGCAGTCCCTTAATATCAGCGGCAAGGGTGTCAGCCTTTTTCTTCCATATCTCTATGACTTCTTTCTGCTTCGGGTCTGCGATTATCTCCTTTTCTTTCGCATCGATCTTCTGGAGGACCTGTCCGTACATGATCTCCGATACCGGGATGCCTGTAGTCTTGTAAGACATAACGGTGACAGGCGTGAGATAGGCGATGATGAGGATAAGGTACTGAGCGACCTGAGTCCAGGTGACGGCCCTCATACCGCCGAGCATGGAACAGACGAGTATGCCTCCAAGGCCGACGAAGACGCCGATGTTGAAGTCAATGCCAAGGAACCGGCTCGTAATGATGCCGACACCGGTGACCTGCGCAATCAGATAAGTGAAGGAAGCGATGATTGCGCATATGATGCCGAGGGAGCGGGCGAAGTGGCCGCCATACCTGGCTCCGAGGAAGTCGGGGATTGTGTACTGACCGAACTTTCTCAGGTAGGGACCGAGAAATACCGCCAGAAGGACGTAGCCGCCCGTCCAGCCCATGACATAGGCAAGGCCGTCATAGCCCAGTCCATAGATAGCGCCTGCCATGCTTATGAACGAGGCTGCCGACATCCAGTCGGACCCTGTGGCCATGCCGTTGAAAAACGCAGGGACCGCGCGCCCAGCGACGTAATACTCCGAGATCTTTGCGGTCCTCGACATAATGCCGATCATCGCGTAGACGGCAATCGTGACACCCATAAACGTATAGCCTATCGCTTTCGGCGTCATTCCCATCTTCTCGGCGATGCCGAGACCGATGACAAAGAGGATAAATACCCCCGTGTATGCACCGTAGATCTTCCCGAGATTATCGATGAATGTGCTTGTCTTCTTTGCCATTATTCCTCCTCCTCCTCTTCAACGCCGTAGTCCCTGTCCGCCTTGTTCATTTTTGCCGCGTAGACGAAGATGAGAATCACGAAAACGGCGAGTGACCCCTGCGCCCCCATATAATATCCGAAAGGGAACCCCAGCACAGGAATCACAAAGCTGTTCAGCTCCTTGCAGAAGTAGGTCGCTACGTAAGTGACAACGAACCAGATTGCCAGTACTGTCGTTGTCAGCTTGACGTTATACTTCCAGTACGCATCAAGTTTTTCTCTGTCGATCTGCACTGCCATTCTTTACCTCCTTATAGTGTATTCTTGCCCGACATCTTCCCGCAGTTGTTCATTTCTTACGCCTCTTCTCACCTCCCCTGTCCGCGCGCCTTTAATGGCCGCGCCCTTCAATTACCTGCCTCCCTTTATAGCTCTTATGGCCGCCCGATTCTCAGAAGGTCCCTGACGTTCTTTACGCCGAGGGTTGACAAAAAACCCAGGAACCTCTGAAAAAGCTGTGCCGTGACAAAGGCGTCCATGAGCGCGTTATGCGCCCCGGATGCCTGTACGCCGTACTTTGTCGCAATTGTAAAAAGGTCCTTGTCGCCATTTTCCCCGAAGTGCCTGCTGAAATCCCCGCCCTGGCGCGCAATCCAGTCATGAATTCTGAACGTATCCACAACAGGGTTGTCGAAGGTGCCCAGGGAAAGCCTCTTCATCTCCTTGTTCAGGAACATCAGGTCGAGGGAAAGAAAATGGCCTGCGGCAATGCATCCCCTGCAGAAGGCGAGGAACTCACCTATCACGCTGTCGATGGCAGGGAGTTCGGCCACATCGGAAGGTGTGATGCCGTGTACAACTACGCTCTCGGATGTGAAATCCGTCTCGGGTTTCACTATCCTGTAAAAGGTCTTCCCGAAATCGATCCTCCCGCCGGTCATCTTGATTGCGCCTAGGGAGACTATAGAGTCCCTTTTCGGGTCGAGTCCGGTGAGCTCGGTATCTATGACAACAAAACAGGCTTCATCTACAGGGAGCTTCAGAAGTTCTGTGCGGGTCTTATCCGCTCTCCTGAACAAATCCACCAGTCCCATCATCAGCCGCTCACCATGCCCGGCTTGTACTGTTCGACAATGATGTCCTGTATTTTCGAAATGATATGGAATGATTCCTTCAGGTATTTCTTCTCGAGATTGCTCAGTGTGCCGGGATTGATGAAGTTATCGGGGGTGATGGACTTCTTGGTCTGTTCCATCTGGTGCTGAATCCTCAGAAGGTTTATAAACTCGAACGCCTGCTCCAGGTCTTCCGAGAGCTCCTTCATCACCGAGTGCCTGTTCTTCAACGCCTCTATCCTTTCGAGCGTGGATGTTTCGGGAATGCCTGTCTCCAGCGCAAAGAACCGCACTATGTCCACCAGCGGCCCGATGCCGCTGAGCTTGAGGTCGAGCTCGTTCTTATGAGCGCCGCTCTTTTCGACTATGAACGTCCTGAAAAACCCAAGGGGCGGCCTGTTCTTGGTTATAACAGACGCCATCAGGGCAAGGAATATGTTTTGACCCCTCAGGGAACCTGTTAAGTGGGATCTGAGTTCCTCAGCGAGCCTGAATTCGCCGTATACGGGCCTGAAGTCGAAGAAAATGAGGGACTTCAGGAGTGCCTCGGGATTCGGGGAGGATATCCATTGGGTAAAGTATTTCTTCCAGACCTTCAGCGGCTGGCGCCACTGGGGGTTGCTCGCCATGTAGTCGGCAGGGCAGGGGGAAAAGCCGCACTTCAGGAGACTGTCCCTTACAAGGAGCGAGAAGGCCGAAAAATAAGTCTTCGCTTCCCCCTCTTTTTCAGAGGTTTCCGCGTCCTCATAGATGATCGCATTATCCTGGTCGGTCTTGAAGGTCTGCTCCATCCTTCCTTCGCTCCCGAAGACGATCCAGCAGTAATTCACAGGAGGGGTCCCGAGCTTCTTTTCGGTGATCTCCAGTATCTTCCTGAGAAGTCTGTCATTGATCTCGGCGATTATCCTTGTGATGTTGCTCGCCTTCGCCCCTTCCTGCATGAGGAGTTCCACAACCTTGTTTATTTTGTTTGAGGCATGGATGAGCCCTTCTATGGAATGCTGTGCCTCTATCTCCCTTGCGATAGAAACGGGGGATGTGCCCTGTAGCATCATGAGGTCATGGTTCGTCACGACCCCTTTTAGCTTTCCCTTGTCGATGACCAGAAGATGGTGGATGCCGTACCGGATCATGTTCAGAAGGGCCTCGAAACAATAATCCTTTGCCTCTGCCTTTATGAGGGATACGCTCATGATGCTCTTAATGGGGTCCTGCACGCTCCTGCCTTTGGAGACGACCTTGTCCCTGAGATCCCTGTCCGTGACGACTCCGACAGGGATCCCTTCGGAATCAAGAAGAACGATTGAACTTATCCTGTTCTGGGACATCACCTCAGCGGCCTCTCTTATCGAAATGTCCTGTGAAGCGGTTACGGCCTCTCTGGTGATGAGATCTCCTACAGGGGTTGTAAATAGAAGTCTATCGCCGCCCCCGTAGAGGAGACTTCTCTTATGTATCTCCTTGTAGGTTCTGTCGATATATTTGTTAAGAAAAGATACAAGGAAATACTCGGCAAAGGCCGGATAAGTCTCCAATAGTTTTATTACCGCTCCCCTGCCGACGAGGTAGCAGGTGGTGTCTTCAAGGGCCACCACGTTTGCCCTTGACTTATCAGCGCTCACGAGCGAAAGAAATCCGAAGGTGTCCCCTTCGCCTCTTGTGTCGATGGCCAGCTCATCATCCTTGCTTGATCTTATGAAGACCTTCACAGAACCCTTCTTTACTATCCTCAGGTATTCGCTGGCAGGTCCATCCTGGTGGAGGATGGTAGTACCCTTTGGATAGAACTCCATCGAGACGCCCCCTGCAACTTCCTTCAGCGTAGCTTCATCAAGTTCCTGGAAGGGCGAGACATTTTTGAGGAACTCTACCACCTCTTCGATGTTCATTCGTCTTATGCTGTTTTTTCCTTTAGTTACCACGTTTTAATCGATCTTGGCATGGACTCTGTCATTCGGGCAGCAAGGAATGTGCCTGAAATCCTCATTTGTTCTTAGCTCAAGTAGTACCTTGAAAATAAAGGGTTTCGTCAGGGACAGGAACAATTAACTCTGAAGCGGTGATTTTAGGCAGGGAATCATGACGTAACTAATGGTAACAGAATGACCATTTACTGGCAATTTATCATGGCATTTCAATTAGTTAAAGTGCATTACAAAAAGTAGCGTAAATAAACCAAGCTGTAGCTTTTAGTAACACAGAGCTATTTCCTCGGGATCCCCCATCTTTTTCTTTTTTCCCACAAAGACTTCCTTGTTATACCCAGCATGTCTGCAAGTTTTTGCTCTGAGTACCCGGACTGGTATCTCAAAATGAACTCCTTTGTATAATCTTCTATCGAAAGGGCGTTATTGAAAGCCTCAGCAAGGAAAGAACGGGAAATCTTCAACATCTCGGGCAGATGCTCCGGATAAATGGTATTGCTTTCGGTGATGAGAACAGCCCTCTCGATGATATTCCGGAGTTCCCTGACGTTTCCTGGCCAATTGTAGTCCATAAGAATCCTCAAAGAGTCATCGTCAATGAACTTGACCTGCTTTCCTATCTCCTGTGAGTATTTTTCGAGGAAATGCCTCGCAAGGATGGGGATATCCTCTTTTCTCTCCCTTAGAGGGGGCAGCTTTATCGTCATTACGTTTATCCTGTAGTACAGGTCCTCTCTGAATATCCCCTCCCGCACGGCCTTGAAAATGTCCCTGTTTGTGGCAGCGATAATTCGTGCGTCCACTGTTTTGGATTGCACGCCGCCCACTGGTCTGATCTCGTGGTCGTCGATCACTCTGAGGAGCTTCGCCTGCAGCTGCTGGCTTAGTTCCCCTATCTCGTCAAGAAAGAGCGTGCCGCCGTGCGCCTCTTCAAAAAGCCCCCTTTTGGGTCCGACAGCCCCGGTGAAAGCTCCCCTCACATAACCGAAGAGCTCGGACTCCAGAAGGTTCTCCGGTATTGCGCTGCAGTTTATGGGGACGAATGGCTTGTCGTGCCGCGCACTATTGTAGTGTATCGCTCTTGCAACGAGCTCCTTTCCCGTTCCCGTCTCGCCCAGAAGCAGGACATTGCTCCTGGAATTCGCGATCTTCTTCACCTCGCTGATCAGGGACGCGATCTCCTTACTTTCACCGACGATCTTTTCAAAATCATACTTCTCTTCGACCTGTTTCCTGAGGATGACGTTTTCGGCCACCAGAGATCTCTCTCGGAGGGCGTTCTTGACGATCCGTTTTATCTCCTCGTGGATGATCGGTTTTATTACATAGTCATAGGCACCGGCCCTGAGGGCCCCGACTGCCGTTTCTATTGAGGCATAGGCAGTTATGATGATTACGATCTGGTCGGGGGACTTCTCCTTCAACCTGCGAAGAAGCTCGATTCCGTCGATCCCCGGCAGCAGGATATCGGTTATGATAAGGTCATATGCGGTGGTCTCTGTATTTCTGAGGGCTGCCTCGGCGCTGTTCACCGCATCCACATCGTAACCATCCCTCTGGAGCACCCTTTTTAGCGACTCGCAGAGCGTCTCTTCATCTTCCACTATCAGTAACCGTTCGTTCATTGCTTACGCAATAGCTTAAGGGATGTCCTTGCAGCAGAGGAAGTGGTCTAACTCAATTGTTACGGCTCCGTGTTCTCTGCGGCAAAGCTTTAGCTCCTCGCTAACTGTCATGTGATAAGGGGTTTATAAGTCTCCACGATGAGACTTTGGAGTTTTGTAATAAGGTGGAATGCCTCTCTTAGCGTCTTCCTTTCAATATTGCTTAACCTGTTGGGATTGATAAAGTTATCCGGATTCTTTCCCTCATTTATCTGTCCGAACTGGTGATGGATCCTGAGCACCATGATGAACTCGAATGCCTGCTCGATCTCGTCAGGGTATCCCTTCACTATTGGGTGGATGCCCTTGAGGGCGTTTATCCTGCCGAGGGTAGAGGTTTCCCTTATCCCTTTTTCGAGGGCAAAGAGCCTCACGGCGTCGACCAGCGGGCTGAGCCCTTTTATCTTCAGATTAAACTCATCCTTATGTTCCCCGCTCTTTTCGACAACAAAGGACTTGAAGAAGCCTACGGGCGGCGCATTTTTCACTATCTGGTTTGCCATATGGCCGAGGAATATTCCCTGACCCTCGAGCAGGGTTCGCAGGAAATCCCTCAGTTTATCGGCAAGGGCGAAATTGCCGTAAAGGGGACGGAAATCGAAAAAGATCAAAGACTTAAGTATTGCCTCCGGAGTCGGGGTTCCGATCCATTGGGAGAAGTGTCTCTTCCATATCCCGAGGGGCTGGCACCACTGCGGGTTGCTTGCCATATAGTTCGCAGGGCAGTCCGGGAAGCCGAGTTTAAGGAGACTCTCCTTCACAAAGGAGGTGAAGGCGGGGAAGAACTCTCTTATCGCCTTTTCCTCCTCAGGAGATCCGGGGTCGGCGTAGATGACCGCATTGTCCTGGTCTGTCTTGAAAGTCTGCTCCCTGCGGCCTTCGCTTCCAAAGACGATCCAGCAGTAAGGTACGGGTGAATGCCCATAGTTTCTCTCTCCGATCTCGAGAACCTTCTTTACCAGACGGTCGTTGATTTCGGTGATGATCTTGGTGATGCTGCTTGCCTTTGCGCTTTCCTTCAGAAGCAGCCCTACGATGTTGTTTATTTTCGAGGAGACCGTGATAAGCCCGTCGATGGTCTGCTGGTTCTCTATGTCGTTTGCAAAGGAGAGGGGAGACGTGCCCTGAAGCAGCATCAGGTCGTGGTTTGTCATGATCCCCTTGAGATTTCCCTCCTCTATCACGAGCATGTGATGGATATTATACTTGATCATCTTAAGCACCGCTTCGAAACAGGAATCCCTGGCGTCCACCCTTATGAGGGAGATGGTCATGATATTCCTGACAGGTTCGGACACATCGCGCCGCTTTGCCACGACCTTTCCTCTGAGGTCCTTGTCCGTTATGATGCCTACTGGCACATTCCTCCTGTCAACCACTATCAGGGAACTGATCCTGCGGTTTACCATAACCTGCGCTGCCTCCTGGATGGAAGTGTCCTCACTTACGGTGACTACCGGCGTTGCCACATTTCCCGCAGGTGTGGTGAAAAGGAAACGATCGCTGCTGGTGCGGAAGAGGTTCCTGTTCTGCATTTCCTTGTAAGTCCTGTCCACATACCTCGAAAGGTAGGACATGAAATACTCGGTTACGGCCGGACAGGTCTCGATAAGCTTCAGTACTTTGTCCTTGTTAAGGAGGTAACAGATTGTGTCGTCTATGGCTATTACCGTCGCTTTTCCCTTATCCTTTCCGATAAGGGAAAGGAAGCCGAAGTTGTCCCCTTCTCCCCGGTAATCGATGACCACATCTTCTCCGCTTTCCGCCCTCATGAGGACCTTTACTCCGCCCTTCTTGATGATCCTCAGCGAGTCGCTCGGAGGGCCGTCCTGTTTAAGGATGACGGTGCCCTTCGGGTAGAATTCCATCGAAAGACTGCCGGCAACCGACTTAAGCGTGACATCGTCGAGGAACTGAAACGGAGGTTCCTTCTTGAGAAAACTTATTACTTCTTCGATGATCATATCCCTCTTTCGGCTTAGGAGGACCGGGGGAGGAGGGGAAGGTGTCTTGTTCCAATGACATCCTCTTCGGATATGAGGACGGCCCGCTCAATGACGTTCTGGAGTTCCTTGACGTTGCCGGGCCAGTAATATCCCCTGAGCGCTTCCATGGCGGCGCTTTCTATGTCGATGACGGGCTTGCAGAATTCATAGGCGTATTTCTGCATGAAATGACGGGCAAGAGGCTCTATATCCTCCTTACGTTCCCTCAGAGGAGGGAGCGTTATGGACAGACCGTTCATCCTTGCGAAAAGGCCGGGATCAAAGCTGTATTTATTCGCAGGACCGCTCCCCCTGTAAGTGGAGGAAATGAATCTGAGGTCGACTCTGATACGCCTGACCCCTCCCACAGGGATTATCTCGCAGTCCCGGAGGACGTCAAGGAGTTTTGACTGGAGGCCGGGGTCCATGTCCAGTATCTCGCGGATGAAGAGCGTCCCTCCGCTGGCCTCCTCAAAAAGACCTTTTCTGGATGTCTCCGCGCTTTCAAAGGCGCCTTTCACATGGCCGAAGAGCCTCGGCTCCACCGTCTCTTTCGGAACGGCATTGAAATTGACGGGGATGAACGGCCGGTCGGCCCTGCTGCTGTTGAAGTGGATGGCCCTTGCGACGAGTTCCTTCCCCGTGCCCCTTTCTCCCAGCAGAAGGACGTTGTCGTCCGTATCCGCAGCCCTTCTTATCTCATCCATCACTCTCTGCATGGCAGGGCTCACACCGATTATCCTGTTGAAGTCGTATTCCCTCTCGATCTGACTTTTCAGCAGGACGTTCTCGTCCTGCAGGGCGCCCTGCTTGAGGGCATTCTTTACGATCTGCTTTATCTCTTCATGCATCACGGGTTTTACGACATAATCATATGCGCCGTATCTCAGGGCTTCCACTGCAGTTTCGAGGGACGCATAGGCAGTCATGATTATCACGATCTGTTCCGGGAGTTTCTCCTTTATCCTTTTCAGGAGTTCAATTCCCGTGATGCCCGGAAGGATGATGTCGCTGACGATGATATCGTAGAAGCCCGATTCGAATATATCGAGGGCGGCTTCGGCATTGCTGATGGTATCCACCATATAGCCCTCCCTTTCGAGCACCCTTTTCAGGGACTGGCATAAGGTCTCTTCGTCTTCGACAATCAGCAGACGTTCATTCATTCTGTTCGATCGGGAGACGTATTACGAAGGTCGTCCCCTCCCCTTTCCCGCTTCTTACGGTGATCGTTCCGTTGTGTTCCCTGATTATACCATAACAGATGCTGAGGCCCAGCCCTGTCCCCTTTCCCGGCCCCTTGGTGGTGAAGAACGGATCGAAGATCCTGTCCTGGACCGAATCGTCGATCCCCGTGCCCGTGTCTGTGATGACCACCTCGATGAAGTCGAACAACTTCTTCATCGAAATTCCAAGACTGCCGCCGTCCGGCATAGCGTCCAGGGCGTTGATGACAAGATTGAGAAAGACCTGCTGGATCTTATCAGGGTTCACCCTCAGCGGAGGGATGTCTTCTATATCTGTAGTGAGCTGGATGTTCTTGAACCTCTTGTCGTATTTTACGAGGTTGATGGTGCGGTCGAGGATCTCCGATATATTCGAGACGGTCTTCTCAGACGAGGAAAGCCGCGCAAAGTCGCCGAGACTCCTCACGATCTTCACTATGCGCTCGATATGGCCGTTTATAGTCTTTAGAGATTCGGATGTGAAATCACCGTCGCCGCCGGTGCCGCTGCGGAGCGACCTGAGCTCCTGCACGAGTGAGGAAATGGAGGCAAGAGGGTTGCCGATCTCGTGGGATATGCCCGCCGTCAGCTTTCCGATGCTCGCAAGTTTCGATGTCTGTAACAGCTTCTCCTCCATCTTCTTCTTTTCGGTAATATCCTCGATGATGACGACATAACCGCCTGACGGGTCCTTGAACGGGCTGATGTTGATCTTGAAGGACTGAAGCGACGACGTGTCAACCGTCATCTCCTTCTGCTGATTCTGCATAATGGTCTCGATTGTTATCCAGGGCAGCAGATCAGTGATGGGCCTGTTGAACGCCTCGGACTTTCTTATCCGGGTGATAGTCTCCATCTCCTTGTTCCAGTATTTCACCCTCAGGAAGGAGTCTATCGTAACGATGCCTGCTGGCGCGCTCTCTATGATATTCTCACTGAACTCTTTGAGGTATGCGAGATTCCTGTTCGCCTCCGCCAGCTCCTGACGTGAAAACCTCAGGCTTTCGGTGATGTTCCGGATCGATTCAGAGAGTTCTCCCCTTTCCTTTTCGGTAAGTACGAGCTTGTCTTCAAAGATGATGGCCGCCATGGAGGAACCTATGGCGCCGGAGAGGACCTTCTCGGCCTCGTCCCGGAGTTCGAAGAGTTCCTTCGAAGTGAGCTCCTCTGCTTTCTTGTTCTTACCCGAAAGGAAGCCGTGAGTGACTTCCCTCGCTTCTGCCCTGCCTATGTACTGGGCGAGGATGCCTTCTATATCTCCCACAGTGTACGAGCTTCCATGGGAAAGTTCCTTGACCCTCTCATAGGATTCAACAAAGACGAGGGACTGTATCTCTTCCTCTTTCGACTGGCCTGTGAACACAGAGACCCCGACATATGCAATGAGGTTGAAAAGCATGCCCCAGAAGAGGGAATTCCCCCATTTTCCGAGCGCCTTGATCCCGAACAGGTTGTGGGGGTTCAGTATCTCCGAGTTCGTCAGGGAAGCGATAATGCCGATATCAGGCACTATGCCTGCTTTGACCAGGGCGGGAATGATGAGGGTGTAAAACCAGACGACGAACCCAGCGAGGAGCCCGGCCGCGGCTCCAGCCTTTGTCCCCCTTTTCCAGTAAAGGCCGAGAAAGAATGCAGGGGCGAAGATACTGACGGCCTCGAAGGATTTCAGGCCGATGTCCACCAGGCTGTAAAACTCGGCTATGGACGAAGCAAACAGATACCCCAGGTAGACTATACCCAGGATGACGAGCCTCTTGATATTCAGGACCACCGCCGGGAACTTTGGAGCATCATGGAAGCTTATGAGGGCAGGCATGATGATACTGTTCATCACCATGGTGCTCAGGGCAAGCGTTTCCACAATGACCATGCCCGTTGCGGCGGAGAACCCCCCGATGAACGCGAATAGGGAGAGATACTTGTTTCCGTGGTTCAGGGGCAGGGTGAGGACGAAATAGTCCGCCATCTTTCCGGTGCCGCCGAGGAGGAGTCCTCCGAAGGCGATGGGCAGGACAAAGATGTTGATGAGGAAGAGATAAAGCGGGAAGAGCCATGCCGCCTTTGTGATGTGCTCCTCGTCATAGTTCTCGACGACGGCCATCTGGAATTGGCGGGGAAGGAACATTATGGCCATCATCGAGAGGAAGAGCAGGGAGATCCATTCTGGATATTCAGTCCCGGTCCCCGCGCCAATAAACAGGAGCACGGAGTGTTCCGAATCCTTGATCCTGTCGAGGATATCGGTAAAACCTCCGAAAAGGCTGTAGGTAACATAGAACCCCACGAATATGAAAGCGGCCAGCTTCACGATCGACTCGAAGGCGATGGCAAACACGAGCCCCCCGTGACGCTCGGAGGCGTCGAGGCTTCTGGCGCCGAAAATGATTGCGAAGATGCCGAGGATAAAGGTTATGAAAAGTCCGGCTGCGGAGCTTCCCGTTACTTCCCCCGATATGATGGTGAAAGTAGTGATGATAGCCTTGATCTGCAGTCCGATGTACGGGGTGATCCCGATGACCGCGATGATAGTGACAAGAGAGGAAAGGGAAAGGGACTTGCCGTACCTCGATCCGATGAAGTCCGACAGCGTAGTGATCCTGTTTGCCTTTGCAAGCCTCACTACCTTCTTGAGAACGACCAGCCATAGTGAAGCCATAAGAGTCGGCCCGAGATAGATGGTGAGGAACGACAGCCCGGAAGTCGCAGCCTTTCCCACACTGCCGTAGAAGGTCCATGATGTGCAGTACACGGCAAGGGAGAGGGAGTAGATGTACGGGTTGTTGACGATGCTCTTGCCCCTTTTCTCCTTTTTTTCCGCGTAGTAAGCAACGGCGAAGAGGAGAAAAAGATATCCTAAGACAATGGCGAAGAGATTATATGGCTCAAACATTCCCTTATTCTTACGACGCTACCTGCCGGAACTTTCTTTTCGCGCTGCAAAGGCGATTAGGATTATGAAAAGGACCCATATGACAAACAGATAGCCGACTACCTGCGTATGGAATATCTCGATAACGGGCCAGTTGAGTCCGAGAAGACCAAGGATAAAGATGAATACCCAGATTTCCGTATTTTTCATGCCATCCTCCCGCTACTTTTTCTCATTATAATCTAATTGATCGATTCTTTAAAGAAAATACATAGCATGTTGAATTTATTGCCAAACACCCCCACCCTCACCTTCTTCCGGTCAAGGGGGAGGTGTGAGGGGAGGGTAAAATATCAGTAGGCCTGACCCCCACCGCTTTGCACCAGTGTCCTTCCGCATCCCCGGCGCTGTTACAAAAAGCGCGTGCGGCAGCAGCGGTCCGGCCCCCGGGAGTTCTGTTACCTTTCAGGATGACCCTAAGCCTCCCTGCAACGGCAGCCCCTGCATCAGGTTTAACGGAAAGGGGTTTATTGAGGGCCTCAACGGTGCTGCGTATCTGACGGATGACAACCATTCCTATGCCGTCAGCGCAAACAGGGCGGGTCTTATCAAGTTCTGCAAATGGGACAAGAAGACCAAAAACTGGGCAACTGCCCGTTGAGGGGAAGGGGGAGGTTAAGACTGGAAGCACGGTCACGTCAAAGTCCTCTTTCTTGTTTGTCATTCCGGCTCTTGTCCTCGCTTGTCGAGGATCGGTCCGGAATCGTTCCCCTTATTTAAAGCCTGTTTAAGAAAGATTCTCGACAAGCGAGAATGACATAAGGACAGCCAAGTGGCAATTTTATAGACTTTGACGTTACCCTGGCTGTATGGAAAGAAGTAGTGATAGACGGCGGAATTTGTGATATAATGGGTTTATTGTAAAGGGAGGTGATTATAAATGAAGGCATTAGAGATAGATGCCAAACTTGACAGACTGATAAACGAGCTGGAATTCAAAGATGTAAAGGATGTGATTAAGGATTCTTTACTTACCGAGATTCTTTACAGAATTTCTATGTTTACTGATGAGGTGGAGCGGTTAAACAATAAATATGGGAAAACATTAGAAGAGTTCAGAAAAGAATACGAATCCGGAGCGGAGGATTACGAAAAGTATGATGACCTGATGGCATGGGAATTTGCACAACAGGGGAAGGAATACTGGGGAAAGAAACTGGAAGAATTAAAAAGTGTTCTATAAACTTATTGAAGAATTTTCAGACATTATTACTGTTTATTCTGTCCTTGAATATAAACAATACGGTTCAGCCACATCGCTCGTTGCCAGAATTGAATTTAAAGATGGCTCTCTCTTGCACGTCAAGGATTATTTATTCATTGACGGCAAGAGAAAATATTCCTATCACTGGCAGGACGCTCAGGGCAGGTTAATAACCCGATGGGACAATTCACCTCATCATAGAGAACTAGCAACATTCCCCCATCACAGGCATTTGTCTTCTGAAGAAGAAATTGCAACTTCAAAAGAAAGAACCATCAAGGACGTATTGTTCGTTATAAAAAACGCTATTCAGACAAAAGGTTGCTTATAATCCGGGGCATAGAGTCCTATGTAATCCATTACATAATTTTATGATTTAAGATACATAACCCCGGAACCCTCAATATTAAATTCTCAATATTTTCAATAACTTACAAAATGGCATGGTAGTTGCTTAAGTTTAATGGTAGCAATGAGTCAGGAGGATTACTTAGAAACTCCGAAGAGGAGCCTGTCATTGACCCGAAAATACCCCCTCACCCTCGCCCTCTCCCGCCAGGGGAGAGGGGACTCTTTTTATTCCCCTCCCTTGACGGGAGGGGTGAAGGGGAGGGTGATTGGTAATTTTCATGCTCCCTTGTGAGCCAATGGTTCATGTCGATTCCCGCTTGTCGGGTTTGTCATTCCGACTCTTGTCCTCGCTTTGTCGAGGATCGGTTCGGAATCTTTCTGAAGGATGCTGGATTCCCCGATCGAGTCGGGGAATGACGAACCTGAGAAGCTATTATAACTGAAAACTCGTGAGGTGTAAGAAATGAAGACAATAAGACAAGCTACCAGCTATCAGCTTTCAGCAAACAGCAAACAGCAATCTCCGAACTCGCCCCGAATTTGGGGCCGCTGCACGCTGCACGCTATACGCTATACGCTGCTTTTCCTAACCTTTTTCACCTTTTTATCCCTCCTGCCCTTGCAGACTGCTTCTGCTGCCGAGATGAAGGACTACTGCCTTATCCCGCCATATGTTATGCGGGGCGGGGTTCCGCCGAACATCATGATTGCTTATGAAAAAGGCGGTGAGATCGAAAAAAGGGCATTTAAGGGGACAGCTTACGATTCGGCCACATCGTATTTCGGCTTTTTTGAGTCAAATGCAAATTATGCCTATAATTCAGCATCTAC
>CAYYWY010000017.1:54694-54907 GCA_964475485.1 uncultured Nitrospiraceae bacterium
AAATCTACATGCACACCAGGAGCAGGGGTTAACTGTTTTTCAGGCAACATACTTAACTGGGCGACCATGAGTGCTCTCGATCTTTCAAGGAAAGTGCTTATAGGATTCGGCTGGCCGAAATTGAGCGGGCAGGGAGATGCCGGAGACGTCTTTACTTATTTAGGAGACCTTGTAAGTTATGGCCAATGGAATGATGTGTCCGCGGCGTGTGTT
>CAYYWY010000017.1:55049-55332 GCA_964475485.1 uncultured Nitrospiraceae bacterium
TCAGGCGCTAAGGTTGCGGTGAAACTCCCGAATCCATCAAGCCTATCAGATGATGCAAACATTGAAAAAAGAATCGGAATCATCCAGAAACTTACTGATAAAGATAGAAACAACATTTATGACTCAGATAGTGCACGGTTTGGCATAAAAAGATGGCAGGCAAGCACTGCGTCTATTGACAGGAACAGGGACATCCTGTGTGATGCAGTCGGCGGCAACTGCACATCCACTGATAAAACCAACCTTATTAAAGGTCTTTTAAACGCGATATCCAGAGAGCCCG
>CAYYWY010000017.1:55359-55872 GCA_964475485.1 uncultured Nitrospiraceae bacterium
ATGATGCAGGATATCACCAAGTATTTTAACGGACAAACTAGCACTTACGAGGATAAAGACAATGCAACTACACAAAGTCCATACAGTTGGGCTACTGACCCATTGAGGGCATGTAGGAAAACCTTTGCCCTTTATATGACGACAGGGGCTGACCTGACCGGCACCTTATTTTCTCCTATGCCGCCTGCGTGTGCCTCACTGACTTATCCGAATGAGGCCCCATATACAACTGCCGGAATTGCTAACACTTCAGTAACAGATTTCTTTTAACTCTGATTTTTATACCGCTGACGGCACTCCGCCGAGGCAGAATATATCAACCTTTGTTGTTCACACCACATTCTACGGTGGGGCTGCAACAACACTGACTAAGGCAAAACTCCAATACGCAGCCAATATTAGCGATGGCCTCTATTACGAGGTAGATAAGCCTGAAGAGCTTATGGCAGCATTGGAAAAAGCTGTTCTTGAAATGCTGAAGCGCGCATCTTCGGGAACTGCGGCCTCGGTGCT
>CAYYWY010000017.1:56005-56751 GCA_964475485.1 uncultured Nitrospiraceae bacterium
ATTATTTGTAAGCAGCAGTATCCTGGATGACGACAGTGGCGGCGGGACACCTGATAAACTGCTTGATCTTTCAAATGACAAGGCAATAAGACTTCGCTTTGCCCATGAGAAGGATGCCACTGTAGCAGACCGTTATAACTTCGGCAGTGCGACAATAATTGATACGATACCTTTTGAAAGGGTTAAAAACCTCTGGGATGCAGGCGTGGAATTGTGGAAGAGAGATATTACCGTAGCGGCAAACAAGAGAAAGATATATACAACAATCAATGGAACAAGTTTTCTGCCGGGCAATTTCTCTCAGGATACTGCTAATGGAGACAGCGATAACGCCGCAACCTTGCAGCCTTATCTGAATCTGACAACTATGCCGGGCGATGACCTTAACAGCAGCGGCAGCGTTACCGTAGACGATGCCCGCGTTCTTATAAGATACATTCATGGAGAAGATTTTTATTTCTCTCCATTCAAGTACAGCTTGAGGTCAAGAACAGGGGCTGTTGATCTGAACGGAGATGGCGACACGGGAGACGCAGAAGAGGGCGCAAGGGTCTGGAAGCTTGGCGATGTGCTGAATTCGACCCCGAGGATCGCTTCATGGATACCGTTGAACACCTATGACCAGGTTTACAGCGATACAACATACAAGTCGTATATAGATTCTGAAGGCTATAAAAAGAGGGGAATGGTCTTTGCCGGCGGAAACGATGGCATGCTCCATGCATTTAAACTCGGAAAATTAGAGC
>CAYYWY010000017.1:56761-57950 GCA_964475485.1 uncultured Nitrospiraceae bacterium
TGTTAATGACCCTGCCACCCCGAGTATAAAGGCAAAGCTGACGGGCAGCGATCTGGGTAAGGAGATGTGGGCCTTTATACCGAAGAATGCCCTTCCTTACCTCAAATATCTTACAGAGATAGAGTATTGTCATACCTACACGGTTGACCTCACCCCTTACGTCTTCGACGCAAGCATCGGCGTTCCGGGCGGAGGCGATGTCTCAAATAAGACGAGGACAGCAAATGACTGGAGGACAATCCTTATCGGCGGCATGAGGTACGGCGGGGCATGCAAGAATTCCGGATCTTCCTGCACAGTGGATCTAAATGGCGATGGTTCAATAAATGACAAAGATTGTGTAAAGACCCCTATCAATAATGTGGGTTATTCTTCATACTTTGCCCTTGATGTCACCGACCAGAGTAACCCGCAGCTCCTCTGGGAGTTTGCTCCTACGGATGCAGCCGGGAATTCGATGCTCGGATTTGCGACATCAGGCCCTGCAGTTGTGAGAATCAGCGCAATAAATCCAGTTACCGGCGCATCTGACAAAGATTTAAATGGTAAATGGTTTGTTGTCTTTGGCTCAGGCCCGACGGGCCCCAACACACGCTCTCCCGATTACCAATTTCTGGGACGCTCCGACCAGCCATTGAGGCTTTTTGTCCTTGATCTAAAAACAGGAAATGTAGTGAGAATGATTAATACCGGGATTGCCAATGCCTTTGCGGGCTCCTTACTCAATACCACCCTCGACACTGATAAAAACTACCAAGACGATGTAGTATATATTCCTTTTGTGAAACATGGCGATGGTACATGGAATCAGGGAGGGGTTTTGAGGCTCCTGACTAAAGAAGACCCAAACCCATCTAATTGGGCATGGAGCGCGGTGATGGATGACATCGGGCCGGTCACATCCTCTGTTACTACATTACTGAACAAAAACAAGGGTATTCTCTGGCTTTATTTCGGCACAGGCAGATATTACTTTGAGCTGGGCGCTACTACAGATGATGCAATAACTCAAAGACGGTTGTTCGGGGTCAAAGAACCATGTTTTTCTTCTTCAGGATTTGAATGTACAACCTCTGTTACCTTTACCGATCTCACAGATGTTACAAGCATTAGTAATGTCCCACCGGGATCTACCGCTGATTCAGCAGACTTTAAGGGCTGGTATATTAACCTTGACAAGCCAGGCGAC
>CAYYWY010000018.1:0-55671 GCA_964475485.1 uncultured Nitrospiraceae bacterium
CCTTCTTGCCCTCAGCACTCGCGAACTGCGAGAGGAAGTACTCATAGACACGCCCCAGCAGATCGTGGGCGTGTCTACCCTCATCCCCTTCCCCTCTCCAGGTGGGGGAGGGGTGGCCGGCAGGCCGGGGTGAGGGATAACGAAAGTCAATGTTGCTGATCAGGTCAATGAGCTGACCGAGGCGCTGCTTGTCCAGCGCAGGACGGGCATAGTCCTTGGGCAGCACGCCCTTGAGCGAGGGGTTGTCGCGCTCGATGCCGGCCATCGCATCGTCCACGAGCTGGCCGATGGTGGGCTGGCGGGCCTGTGCCTTGAGGTGCGTCCAGCGCGCCTCGGGCGGCACCCAGAAGATGTTGACTGCGCGATACTCGTCGGGATCCTCGGGGTCGGCGCCCTTCTTCTTCTCCGCAACGAGCCTGGCGTGCTGCTCCTCGAAGGCGTCGGAGATGTACTTTAGGAAGATGAGGCCCAGGACGACGTGCTTGTACTCGGCGGCGTCCATTGAGCCGCGCAGCGCGTCGGCGGCACGCCAGAGCTCAGATTCGAAGCCAAGATTCACGCCATTTTTCGTGTCTTTGGCCATGTAAGCTCTCCTCTCCGGGGAAGAATTCCTGCAAGAGGTCCTTGCTCATTCGCCCAGGCCCCGGGCCAAGTCCTCGATCTGCATCAGCGCCTACGGCGACAGTTTGGCGCGACTGTTCTCCCATCGGTTGATGGTTGGATAGGTCACGCCGAGCCTGGCCGCGAATTTTTCCTGGGTGAGCCGTGTTTGTTCGCAAAGCTCACGGACTAATCGGGATATGTCAGCCTGGGCATTCAACGTTGTTCTCCTTTTTTGGATCCTAAAGGAACCTGATAGAAACAAGGATCACATCACGCGCCCCAACAGATAACATATCATACAATAAAAAAAAGAAGTGACGTCAATACCTATTTCCGCGAGAGGCATTTTCTTGACTGGAAACGAGTTCTTGCGGACTTGAGCGCCAAATTCCAAAGGATAGCTCATTGAAGCCCCAGGTCCAGCGATCCCCAACCACATAGGGCCAAGTCAGAAGATCGGCTCAGATGGCCTGAACAGGGACCAGGACCTGGCAGTAGGGGCAGAAACAGCGAGTCTGAAACGCCGCCACCAGGTCGATGGCTGGGAGGCAGATCACTGGATCGTTGAAGGTGAGTAGTTTTCACTGCTGTTTCTGCTGTCTGGTAATCCAATTGCGCCGGCCCCACAGGTCTTGCCGTCGGCAGATTCCTTCGCGCGGAGTTCGAAATGTTAAAGGGTATGTCTGGATCCAGCCAAGCTGTTATACAATGCGGCTCAAAAACTGAGACTGGAGAATTCAGAAGGAACATTTTTGGTAAGCTGCCGCAACCCCAGGCTTGCACCCGGACTGTGGACTTTAAAACCGAGATTCGGGAAGGATGTGAAGGGTGGCGTAACAGGGCGTAAGTGCCGCTGAAGCAGCGAGACCCCGAGGGGATCACCGCACAGGGTCTTACGTTAAACAAGAATCGCTAAAATCAGCGTATTGAATTCTGGCTCCTGGGGAGGGATTCGAACCCCCGACCAAGTGGTTAACAGCCACCCGCTCTGCCGGCTGAGCTACCCAGGAACGAAGTATTATATCTTAAAAAAAACTTTCAGGGCAATATTCACTTCTTCTGCGCTTTTTCTATCTTCGCCCATGTGTCCTTTAATGTCACCGTCCTGTTGAATACGAGCCTTTCACCGGAGGAATCGGGGTCAACGCAGAAGTACCCCTGCCGCTCAAACTGATACCTGGTGCCGGGCGGTGCCCCTCTGAGTCCTGCCTCAACGAAACACGACGTCAGGATTTCAAGGGAGTTCGGGTTGAGGAACTGCTTGAAGTCCTGACCTTCCTCCACATCAGCAGGGTTCGGCACGGTGAAGAGCTGATCGTAAAGACGTACCTCCGCCTCAACTGCATCTGATGCAGAGACCCAGTGAAGCGTTGCCTTAACCTTGCGGCCGTCGGGTGAGTCCCCGCCCCGGGTTGCCGGATCGTACGTGCAATGCAGTTCGATAGGCTCACCGGTCCACGCATCCTTCACAACCCCGATGCATCTGATGAAATAGGCGTATCTGAGGCGCACCTCCCGCCCCGGGGCAAGACGGAAGAATTCCTTGGGCGGCTTCTCGCGGAAATCGTCCTTCTCGATGTAGATCACCTTGGAAAACCGGACTTTTCGCGCGCCCATCGACGGGTCTTCAGGATTGTTTATCGCGTCAAGTTCTTCCACCTTGCCTTCGGGATAGTTGTCGATCACCACACGGATGGGACGAAGAACAGCCATGACTCTGAGAGCCCGCTTGTTCAAATCCTCACGGAGGCAGTGTTCAAGTAGTGCCTTATCCACAACGCTGTCCCTCCTTGCCACACCGATGCGGTCGCAGAAATTCCTGATCGCCTCGGGCGTAAAGCCGCGCCTCCTCAGGCCGGATATTGTCGGCATCCGGGGGTCGTCCCATCCGGACACATGACCTTCCTGCACCAGTTGTATGAGCCTTCTCTTGCTGAGTACGGTGTGGCTGAGATTGAGACGGGCAAACTCTATCTGCTGAGGATGGTGGATATCAAGTTCGTTTAGAAACCATTCGTATAGAGGACGGTGATCCTCAAACTCGAGGGTGCAGATGGAATGGGTGATGCCTTCTATGGAATCACACTGGCCATGGGCCCAGTCATACATGGGATAGATGCACCATTGGTTGCCGGTTCTGTGATGCTCCGCATGTAGGATACGGTACATAACAGGGTCGCGCATATTGATGTTTCCGGAAGCCATATCGATCTTCGCCCTCAGCGTGCGCGAGCCGTCAGGAAACTCTCCCTTTCTCATGCGTTCAAAGAGTTCGAGGTTTTCTTCCACTGAGCGGTTGCGATAGGGACTCTCCCTGCCCGGTTCGGTCAACGTGCCCCTGTACTTCCTGATCTCATCTGCCGTCAGGTCGCAAACATAGGCCTTGCCCTTCTTGATGAGCTGAACGGCGAATTGGTAAAGCTGTTCGAAATAATCGGATGCATAGAAGAGCCTGTCTTCCCAGTCAAAGCCCAGCCACCGGACATCCTCCTTTATGGACTCAACGTACTCCACTTCCTCCTTTGTGGGATTGGTGTCATCGAAGCGGAGATTGCAGAGACCTCCGAAGTCCCTGGCGATGCCAAAATTGAGACATATGGATTTTGCATGCCCGATGTGAAGATACCCGTTGGGTTCCGGCGGAAAGCGGGTATGGACATGGCCGCCGTACTTACCGCTTGCCAGGTCTTTCGCGATTATCTCCCTGATAAAATCGAAAGGTTTTTCAGAGCCCTCTGTGGCCACGTCACGTTTCCTTTCTCATACCCTCTATCGTATTTACGGCCTTTTCCAGCCTTCTCAGAGTTCTGTCCTTGCCGACTATCTCGATCACCTCGAATATTCCGGGACTCTCCGTCCCTCCGGTCAGTGCGACTCGAACCGGCTGGGCAAGATTACCCAGCTTGATGCCGTTTTCCTCCACAATCGCTTTAAAAACCCTTTCGAGTTCCGGAGCAGAGAAGTCCTCAAGCTGCACGAGGCGTTCTTTAAGTTTTTTCAGATATGGCAGGCTTTTTTCATCGAGGAACTTCGCCTTCGCCCTTTCCTCATAATCCACATATTCGACGACATAGTACCTTAAGCGGTCAGCAAGTTCGGCGAGGGTCCTCGATCTTTCTTTAAGTGTCTTCACTGCCTTAGCGAGCCATTCACGGTCAACGTCCTGCCCTTCGGAGAGTGTCCCCTTCTTGACAAGGAACGGGATTACGAATTCTGCAAGTTTTTCAGAAGGCGTATTCATGATGTACTGGCCGTTCAGCCAGAGGAGCTTTTCCGGATTGAATACCGCGGAGGATTTTCCAACATTCTCAAATGAGAAGTATCTTATAAGTTCTTCCCTTGTGAACACCTCCTGGTCGCCGTAGGACCACCCCAGCCGGACAAGATAATTCACAAGGGCGTCGGGAAGATATCCCATATCCCTGTAAGCCATTACGGAGGCCGCTCCATGCCTTTTGCTCAGACGTGCCTTATCGGAGCCGAGGATCATCGGAAGATGTGCAAACTGGGGGATCTCATAACCAAGGGCCTTGTATATATGGATTTGTTTCGGGGTATTGTTCAGGTGGTCGTCGCCCCTTATCACATGGGTTATCTTCATGTCCACATCATCCACCACAACGACAAAATTATAGGTCGGGGAGCCATCGGATCTCATGATGATAAGGTCGTCAAGCTGGTTGTTCTCAAATACAACACTTCCTTTAATCATGTCATGTACAACAGTCTGGCCTTCTTGGGGCATCCTGAACCTCACGGCTGGAATCCTTCCGGGAATGGGCTCACTGAGATTCAGGCATCTCCCGTCATATTTCGGCGTCCTTCCCCGGGCTAAGGCCTCCTGTCTGCGCTGTTCAAGTTCTTCAGGAGAACAGTAGCAATTGTACGCCTTTCCTTCCTTTAAGAGCCTTTCGATATAACTCCTGTACACGTCGAGCCTGTCTGTCTGCCTGAACGGCCCCTCGTCCCATTCCAGGTTAAGCCATTTCATACCTTCGATAATGGCATCAATATATTCCTCAGTGGAACGGCTCCTGTCGGTGTCTTCTATCCTAAGGATGAACGCGCCCCCCTCATGCCGCGCAAAGAGCCAGTTAAAGAGTGCCGTCCTCGCCCCTCCTATGTGGAGATGGCCTGTGGGACTCGGAGCAAAACGAACCCGAACCATTAACTATTGAACCTCCTCATAAATGACACTTATTATAAACCGAATGCATCCCCTGAGGCTATCTCGGAGGCCGAAGCCTGATTCTAACAAAGAAGAGGCCCGCCATCTTCCGGAAGCCACGTCGTCAGCTCACAAAGCCCTCTTAAACTCCAGCCTCAGAAACCTTTTTGTCCCGCCGGTCACTTTGAATCTCTCATCCCCCCTGTAGCCTGCAATCCAGACGATGTCATCTCCCGACGCGACAACCGGTACCGAGTCCCTTTCATCTCTCGGAACCTTCTCATCCACAAAGAAGTCCTGAAGCTTCTTCCTCCTGCCGAACCCCAATGGGTAAAAGAAATCTCCTTCCCCTCTCGGACGGATGGAGATTACGGGCGCAACCTTATCCGCATCAAAGACCGCCATCGCCTTTCCGTCCCCATAACTCTCCACTTTGTCTTCCACAAATGCCCTTATGACGGCCTTGATATCCTTAAGCACGGCCTCTCCGGGCACCGTCAGACGGAGGGGCTCCAGCCTGCGCGGGACTTCGGACGTGATGACCAAGGTCGAATAGTTCTTAATAGCTCTCAGTCCCTTTGGCAGATAGAGCCTGTCACCCGGCCTTCCCTTTCTTATCAGATCGATAACTTCCTCGATATGGATGAACCCCATGCCTCGGAGCCCCTTGGTCTCTTCAATTGCCCTCCTCAGGACCCTTCGGAGAATAACTTTTTCCATGGCTTCCATGGGAGTGAGAAATAATTCGATGCCGAGGTCCGTCTTCCTGCATATCAGCTTCATAAGAGTCTTTGTGGCGATAAGGTCGAAATATCTTCCCTCTTCTCTTAAGATGTCCATTGTCCGTGAAACTGTCTCTCCAATATTGGGATTGATCTTCCTTATCTCGGGGATAAAGAGGAGTCTCAGCCTGTTTCTCAGGTAATCTTCCCTGAGGTTTGAGGAGTCGATGATAAAGTTGATTCTCCGTTCGTCAAGGAATTCCCCTATCTCCCGCCTCTCAAGCCCGATCAGGGGCCTGATGATCTTCGCCCTCACAGGCGGAATACCGGAAAGCCCGCCAGGACCGGATCCCCTGAAAAACCTCATGAAGAACGTCTCGATCTGGTCATCCGCGTTGTGACCCAGGGCGATTTTGTCGGCTCTTGTTTCCGAAAACACCTCGTCGAACGCTCTGTATCTAAGTTCCCTCGCAGCCTCCAGCTTGTTAATACGATGTTCCTCTGCATAGGTTTTCACATTTATGGATTTTACGGTGGTGGGGACGGATAACCCTTCGCAGAGCTTCCTGCAGAATTCTATCTCACCTGGAGTCTCCTCCGGTCTCAGGCCATGATCCACATATAACGCATGGAGCTTAAGATTGAACTCCTCTTTGAGATCGTAAAGGACGTGGAGCAGACATACGGAATCAGGCCCACCGGAGAGACCAACCAGAACCATCTCTCCGCCCGAAAGCATACCGTACTTCAGGATCGTTGCTTTTGCCTTTTCGAGGAACCTTTGCATCAGCCTTTCTCAACCTCGAGCCCGTACTCCCTTATCAATTCCAGGTCCTCTTCATAGGGCGTCCCAGCCGTGGTAAGATAGTTGCCGGTGAGGAGGGAATCCGCCCCTGCCATAAAGACCATGGAATTGAATTCTCCGAGGGTCTGCCTTCTGCCTCCGCAGACCCGGATCTCCTTTCCTGGCAGGATAAACCGGCAAAGGCTTATTATCTTCAGGGCCTCAAGGGGACGCAGGGGCTCTCTGTCACCAAGTGGCGTTCCTTTTACCGGTATAAGAAAATTTACCGGAACGGAGTCGACATCCAGTTCCGATAGGGCAAACGCCATATCTATTCTGTCCTGCCATGACTCCCCAATGCCGAATAACCCTCCGGAACAGATGGAAAGGCCCAGCGACTTTGCGGCCTCAATGGTCCTTATCTTATCGGAATAAGTATGCGTTGAACATATCTTCGGGAAAAACCTTTCAGAGGTTTCGAGGTTGTGGTGATAACGCTCAAGCCCGCTGTCTTTGAGCACGGCCAACTCATTCTTCTCGATAAGCCCCAAGGTTGCACAGGGAAGAAGCCCGATGTCGCGCACTTTCCGTACCATGGACGCTATCACGATCAGTTCCTTCCTCCCAATCTTTCTGCCGCCTGTCACGATGCAGAATCTTCTCACTCCTGCTTCCTTTGCTTCCTTAGCTTTTTCGAGCACAGCGCTTTCGTCCACGAGGGGATACACGGAAATACCGGCTTTGCTTCTTGACGACTGGGCGCAGTAGGAACAGTCCTCTGAGCAGGCCCCTGATTTCGCGTTGATGATGGCGCAGAGATCGACCTTGTTTTGCCTGAATCTCTCCCGTATCGAACAGGCAGCAGAAAAGAGATGAAAGGGCTCGGCACCCCCGGCGGAAAGAAGCGATGAGGCCTCGTTCATGGAAAGGACTTCACCCTTCAATACCTTTTCTTTGAGGCCGGCTATCACGTCAGATTCTGAGGGATTCGGCTATCCTGGCGGTATCGCTCACCCCTCTGATAACGACGGAGCCGATCTTCTGGGGAAGGACGAACCTCAGCTCACCTGACACCGCCTTCTTGTCAAGCTTCATCGAAGAGAATATCCTTTCTGTGTCCATACTTGACGGTATCTCCGAAGGAAGGCCGTATGACTCGATGAGGGAGCGGACCCTCAATACCTCTTTGCCTTCCATAAGGCCGAGGGATGAAGACAGCTTCGCCTCAAGATGCATGCCTATGCCGACCGCCTCTCCATGGAGGAAGGTGGTATATCCGGTCGCTGTCTCAAGGGCATGACCGATAGTATGGCCGTAGTTAAGTATCGCTCTCATCCCGCCTTCTCTCTCATCCCTGGAGACGACCTCAGCCTTTATTTCACATGAGCGCTTGATGATATGCTCAAGGGCGTTTTTTTCAAGACCGAGGACCCTTTCCCTGTTCACTTCGAGATAACGGAACAAGCCTTCATCCCGTATCACGCCGTACTTTATCACCTCCGCCATCCCTGAAAGGAATTCCCGTTTAGGCAGCGTCTTCAGTGTGCTCACGTCGATCCACACAAGCCTCGGCTGATGGAACGTGCCGATCATATTCTTTCCGAGAGGATGGTTCACCCCTGTCTTGCCGCCCACTGAGCTGTCCACCTGGGCGAGAAGCGTTGTAGGAACCTGAACAAAGGATATGCCCCTCATGTAGGTGGATGCCACAAACCCCGCAATATCTCCGATGACCCCTCCTCCTAGGGCAATGACCGCAGATTTCCTGTCAAACCTCATCTTAAGGAGTTCTCCGTAGAGGTAATAAGCCCAGAGGAGCTCCTTATATTCCTCGCCATCGGGAATGGTAATTACGTGAGCGTCAAGCCCGGCATTCTTGATCGAGTCAGAGAGCCTGCCCCAGTACAGGTCATACACTCTTGGATTGCTTATAACGGCCACGAGGCTGAACCCGAACTCCTTCACCCTTTCCCCTATTCCGTCAAGGATGTCAGAGCCGATGAATATGCCGTAACTTCTTTCGCCGAGCTCGACCCTTATCTCTTCCATTCCATCCTCTCAAGTATCTCTTCTGCGATATTGAAGGGGCTCTTCCCCTCCGTATCTATCATGATATCGGCCTTCTCATAAAAGGGCCTTCTGTATTCGAGGAGTTCCCTTATCCTTGCAAGAGGGTCATCCACCTGAAGAAGGGGCCTTTCGCTGTTGTTGCTCGTCCTTCTGAGGATCGTCTCCGGTTCTGCCCAGAGACAGATTACCACGCCATTCCTTCTCAGGATTTCCACGTTCTCCTGACGGAGCACAGCACCACCCCCTGTGGAAATGATGACATTCCTGTTCCGGGAAACCTCCTCTATCATCTCTGTCTCAATATCGCGGAACACCGGCTCTCCGAATTTGCCGAATATCTCGTTTATCGACATCTTCTTCGCCCTGACGATCTCCTCGTCCACGTCAATGACCTTCCAGCCCAAAATACGGGAAAGCTCCCTGCCCACTTCTGTCTTCCCGGTACCCATGAACCCTGTAAGGACGATGTTTTTCATAAGAGAATACCTTTCACCCTCACATCAAGGGATGGGAATAATGTAATAGCCCTTTCCCTTGTGTGGGAGGGTAAGGGTGAGGGGTAATCTTCATGTCCTTTACGCTGACTTGCCGGCATCCGGGTTTCACACTAAGAGACTCTTTTGCCACGAGAGACGTAGATGACGCATCTCATCAGAATTGTTTCACGTATTCCAGATACGCCCTGTAGTTCCCCACGACCTCTTCCATGCTGTCGCCGCCGAATTTTTCGAGAAATGCATCCGCCACAACCATTGAAACCACGGCCTCCCCGATCACCGAGGCGGCAGGAACAGCACAGACGTCGGAACGCTCGTACGCTGCCTCAAAGGGCTCCTTTGTAAGTATATCTACAGACCTGAGTGGTTTCCTCAGGGTAGGTATCGGCTTCATCCCTGCCCTTGCAATAATAGGCATCCCGTTGGTCATGCCACCCTCAATCCCCCCTGCATTGTTCATTCTCCTGTAAAAGCCAGGGTGTAGCATATAGCGTGCAGCAGGCTGAGACTCCGGACTATAGTCGTCTGACTCCTGACTTCCGGCTTCTGATTTATTTCCATAAAAGATCTCGTCCATCACTTCGGAACCAAACCGGCCCGACATCTCAATTCCAAGGCCTATCTCCACTGCCTTTATCGCCTGAATGGACATCAACGCCTGTGCGAGCCTTCCGTCCAGTTTTCTGTCCCACTGGACATGGCTTCCCAGCCCGACAGGGACTCCGAGCACGAATACCTCAAAAACGCCACCGAGGGAATTGCCTTCTCTTATGGCTCCTTCAATGAGCGCAACCATTTCTCCTGAAGCATTTTCATCAGCACACCGCACGGGTGATTTCTCGGCCTTTTCGAATATTTCCAAAAGTTCTTTCTCCTGACCCCTGACCCCTGATCCCTGACCCCTGACTGTTCCTATCTGTATCACATAACTTCCGACCTTAATGCCGAATTCCGAGAGGAACCTCTTTGCTACAGCCCCCAGGGCAACCCTCATGGCGGTTTCCCTTGCGCTGGAACGTTCCAGTACATTCCTTATGTCATGCTGGCGATACTTTATTGCACCGGCCAGATCCGCATGACCCGGCCTCGGTCTTGTCACTGCAGGAATGGAATCCTGATCCTTCGCATCCGCGGACATGCCTTCAAGCCAGTTCTTATGATCCCTGTTCTCTATGAGGAGCGCTATTGGGGAGCCGATGGTCTTTCCCCAGCGGACACCGGAGACGATTTCCGCATGGTCGGTCTCTATCTTCATCCTTCCCCCTCTGCCGAAACCCGACTGTCTCCGGGCAAGTTCCCCGTCGATGTCGGCAGAGGAAAGGGCGAGGTTCGCAGGGACGCCCTCGATGATTCCGACGAGGGCCTTGCCATGGGATTCGCCCGATGTAAAGAATCTAAGCTGCGACATTTTTAAAGTATATCATAAAAGCCGAGAAACACGACATTTGAGAAGAAGTGGAAGATGGCGGAGGGCACGACATTAGATGTCCTCCAGTAAAGAACCCCCATGACTATCGAAGGGAAGAAGGTGAGCAACGACCAAGGGTCCCCGTAGAATAGGAACTGGGGCAGATGCATGATAGAGAAGAGGACGCTCACGAGCAGGAGACCTCCGGGGTTGTTGCCGATCTTCTCCTGAAGAAACCCCCTGAAATATACTTCCTCTGGAAAAGAGATGCCAGCAAGCTGATAAAGGACCGAACCAGGAGGGGGGAGAACAAAGACTTTCCCGGCTTCCAAGGAAAGATAACAGAAAGGAAGGAGTATGATCAGGGAGGCAAGGAGACCCATTCCGATATCTCTCAGCGAGAACCTGAGGTGAATCCTCTCTCCCATGACGTAGGGAGCGGAAAGGAGAAAGACAGGGATCAGATATTTGAATGAATTGAGGGAGAAAGAATGATATAAGAGCACGAGCGCAAAAAGCGCAAGGTAGGTATAGACTGCCTTTGTTTTTCGGATATTCAGTCCGTCCCTAATTAAGTGAAGTTGTTTGGTCTGCCGTAATGTCCCCTCCCGTCCCCAAGGGATGGGAGGGGATTTAAGATTGCTTCACATTGTTCGCAATGAAAGATTCAGCGTCTCTTCCGCCTCAGTATCGCGGTCAGAAGCAGAGGCATAAGCAGCACGGCAAGGTCAGCCGCAGCAGTAGGCGTATTCTGCCTCGCTCCTATGGAGCAGCCTCCGCCTCCGCCGGTACTTTGCCCCGGCTCGGCAAGAGTCTTGCCGGTCGCTTCATTCGAGTAAAGCGAACTTCCAGCGGCAGTATTAAACGCCTTTACCCTGTAAGTGAAAGAGGTATTCGAGCTCAGCCCAGAATCGGTGAAGGCCGTAGCATTCGGTCCCACGGTTCCCCTCTGGACAAAAACGCTTCCCTCCTTCCTCTCGATAACGTAACCTTCCTCGGTCTGGGAATTGTCAGTCCAGGTGAGGCTCATCTGCGAAGTGGAAATACCCGTCGCAACAAGGTTTGTTGGAGGGTTCAGGGGTGTTACAGCGGAAGCCTCGTTGGAGAAGAAAGAATCCGCAGGGATAGTGTTGAACGCCCTCACCCTGTAAGTGTAACGCGTCCCGTCGGTGAGGCCGGTATTGGCGAACGAATATGTCACAGGAGGCATCGGAATGGCGTCAGGCCTCGACAAGCGTGGGACAGTAGTTATCTGACCAAAGGATCCGGCCCCTGTCTTTCTCTCGATCTTGTAACCGTCTTCGCCAGTAGCATTACCGCTCCAGGTAAGGGATATCTTCGACGAAGAATCGGCAGTGGCGGCAAGATTCGTCGGGGTCAACAGTGACGACAAAGCCCTGTACGCGTTGATCCTGCCGTTGGTCTGGAGCCAGCCGGTGAGCGAAGGCAGGGCATCCACGTATCTCAATATCGTTGCCCGGACTTGCGCCAGTGTGAAGTCGGTGTAGTAGGTGTAGAGAAGCCCTGTAAGCCCGGTTACATGGGGCGCGGCCATTGAAGTGCCGGAAAGAAACTCATAGCCGGAAGGGAAAATACTCGTAGGTATTGTGCTCAGTATAAAATTCCCCGGCGCCGCAAGATGGACGGAGTTGGGGCCGAAATCGCTGAACGTAGCCCTCTTGTCGTTCTGGTCGGTGG
Source organism: uncultured Nitrospiraceae bacterium (assembly GCA_964475485.1). GTDB lineage: Bacteria > Nitrospirota > Thermodesulfovibrionia > Thermodesulfovibrionales > UBA9159 > CAYYWY01. Next base: position 11,951 of record CAYYWY010000018.1, read on the forward strand.
CAGCAACCGAGATTATGTTCGAAAGTCCGTAGCTGGCAGGGTATGTCGGCACAAGGTCGTTGTTGTCGCCTATACCGTCATCGCCTCCGTTTCCAGCAGCGGCCACGAACAAAATTGAAGCGTTATTGGCCGATACTATGGCATCCTTTTCAGCGAGGGAAAAGTCCTTTCCGCCGAAGCTCGCGTTAATGGCCCTCACATTGATACCCTTATTTTTCATTGTTATTACGTAATCGATTGCGGCGAGTTCATCGGTCACGAGCCCGTAATATCCGTCGGCATGCTGGCCTATGAACTTCATCGCCATCAACTGCACGCTCCAGATCATGCCGGCGGTGCCCATGCCGTTGTTCCCGACTGCACCGATAATGCCTGACACATGGGTGCCGTGACCGTCATCATCAAGGGGACTATTCGTATTGTTCACGAAGTTCCATCCCCTCCAGTCATCTATCCTTCCGTTGCCGTCGTCATCGATAGCGTTGTTCGGGTCTTCAAAGGGGTTCTTCCAGATATTCCATACAAGGTCGGCGTGGTTGAGATCAATACCCGTATCAAGAACAGCGATGACGATATTGCCTGTCCCCCTCGTAATGTCCCATGCCTCCGGCGCTTTTATATCAGCGCCTGCCGTGCCTCCGGCAAAGGTGCCTGTATTGCGCAGGGCCCATTGCTGGCCGAAAAACAGGTCGTTCGGAACAAAGGCAGATTTGCGTCTGATATAGTTGGGCTCGGCGTATTCCACATTGGGGTCGGACATATACCTGACGACCGCATCCTTCACAGAGACCCCGGTGGGAAGTTTTACGTGCTCCAGATTCGAGACAGAGGAATACCTCCTCACAACGGAAGCTCCCATAGCCTGATGAACTTTTGCGGAAGAGGGTGTTACGATACCGGACTTGAATTTGACGATGAGTTCACCCTCTCTGAAACTTGCCTTCTCCATATTCGATAGGATTGACTGAACGGTGATCTTCGTAGAAGAGGGTTCCCTGGGAGCATCTGCGGGAAGGCTTGCGATCTTGTCGCTTCCACAGGATGCAAGGAGCAAAATCACGAAAGGATAAATGACCTTCTTCATATGGATACTCTCCTTTGAAAGAGATTTTACCTATTCCAGCTTAAATTGAATCATATTAATTCTTTAATGTCAAGTAATTTTAGGATTTTATTAGAGTTTTTTATTAAGACTTTTGTGAAGCGGAATATTTTGAAATCAAAGGATTCTGTTGTTTGATTCCCCGGCAGGGCAGAATGAGTGGCGGGATGAGAGACATTCTCCAACTTTGATACAACGCTGAAGAACACCTTAAAATCTTCTTACAGCTTGAAGGAATGGGGAAGAAGCTGGGCAAGGGAATATTTTCTGATGCCTTTATCAGACGCAAGATAGAGCTCGATATCGGGGGCAAACTCGAAAAGCATCTGACTGCACGAGCCGCAGGGGAAACAATATCTTCCATCGCCTGAAACAATGGCCATGGCTTTGAATGACCTCTCTCCTCCGGTCAGCGCCTTAATCAGTGCTGCCCTCTCGGCGCAGAAACTCATCATGAGCGAGGGGTTCTCGATATTGCAGGCCCGGTACATCCTTCCTTCTTCTGTCATGAGGGCTGCACCCACAACAAAGCCTGAATAAGGAGCAATGGCGTGATTCCTTGCCTCTTCCGCTTCTTTAACTAATCTCTCGACATCTGAAGGAAGCATAACGTTTAAAACAGGCTCCAAATGCTAATTTCCAAATCCCGGACAAGATCGCCAGGACCGCCCATGCCCCGCTCGGGAGTTTGAATTCTTGTTGCTTGATATTCTTGGAATTTGGGATTTCGAATTTTTGATTTTTCTTAATAGTTCATTATCTCGAGGAGGTCCTCAATATCCCTTTCTTCTTCACCCTTGACAAGGAGTTTCCTCTCCCTGAGGTCCTTAGCAGCCTTCTCCATGTTTCCCTTATATGCAGGGTCCGTCTCAACGGCTTTTTTCAGGGCGGTGGCGGCATCACCATACCTTGCGATGGCGTTGTAGCAAAGGGCAAGTCCGTAGTAGGGCAGGTGGAACTCCGGGTGCCTCTTCAGCGCCTCCCTGTATGCGTCCAGTGCGTCACCGCATCTCTTCATCCTGTAGTATACCCTGCCTAGGTTGTTATAAGCCTTTTCAGTGTTCCTGTAGAGAGGATTTGCAATGGCTGTTTTATAGGCTCCCACTGCCTCATCATATCTCCCGGACTTCTCAAATGCGAAGCCAAGGTTGTTCATAGCCTCAGAGAAGTTCCTGTCTATCTTCAGCGCCTTTTGGAAATAATCGATTGCCTTGGGATAATCCTCGAGCTTCAAAAGATAGATGACACCGATCGCATTAAGGACTTCCTTGTCTTCAGGGTTAAGCTCAAGCGCCTTCTGGAACTCGACAAATGCAGGCTGGATGTTGTTGTCGTTCAGATAGGATATGCCGAGCTGATAATGGGCCGTCGCCTTCTGGACCTTGTCCTCTTTGGATGTGGTGGCACATGCGCCGGCTAAAAACATCACCGCCGACAATACAGATGAGATGATGAATTGCCGTCTCTTCATACCTTAGTAAAATTATCAGAAAGTGAGGGACAAGTAAAGAGAAATCTATGCAGCAAGGCTGGACATGACCCTGCGTATCTCCCTCAGGGCTTCCTCACCCGAAAAACCCGTGAGATCCACCTCAAAGCCGTCCCTATGAAAGCGGACATTCCGGAAGGTCTTCCGAAGGCCGAAGATTTTTTCGGTCTCCACCGGCGTTTCATCGGAAAAGACGAATCTCACCTTCCCGTCCGTCTCTGAAACCCTGATGATAAGAAGTTCCCTGGCCGTTATCTTCAGCCCCATGATTTCGAGAAGCCTCCTTGCCTCTTCCGGAAGGTCCCCGAAGCGGTCTTTCATCTCCGACTCGATATCCTCCAGTTCCTCGTGTGTTTCTGCATTGGCTATTCTACGGTACATGCTCAGTCTCTGGGTCATGTCTTCGATATATTCCTCCGGGACGAGGGCAGCGACATTCAGGCTAATGGACGGTTCGATCTCCTCCCTGACTTCAAGTCCCCTCAGCTCTGCCACGGCGTTTTCGAGCATCTCCACATACATGTCGAAACCTACCGCGTGGATGTGGCCGGACTGCTCGGGACCCAGGAGATTTCCAGCTCCCCTCATCTCCAGGTCCCTCATGGCGAGCCTGAACCCCGCCCCGAGATAACTCATCTCCCGTATTGCATGGAGTCTCTTCTTTGCCTCCTCCGTAATAACGTCCATCCCTGGTATGAGGAAATAGGCATAGGCCCTTACATTGCTCCTTCCCACCCTCCCCCTGAGCTGGTAAAGGTCGGAGAGTCCTATCTTGTCGGCCCTGTCGATGATAATGGTGTTGGCAGTAGGGATATCTATACCGGACCCTATGATCGTTGTCGAGACAAGGACGTCTATCTCTCCTCTTATGAATTTCAGCAAAACCTCCTCAAGTCTCTTTTCAGCCATCTGACCATGTGCAACGCCAAAACGCACTCCGGGATGAAGTCTTTTCAGCATCTCCTCGGTCTTCCTGATATCAAACACCGTGTTGTGAATAAAGAGGACCTGTCCGTCCCTCCTGAGCTCCCTCTCTATCGCCTCCTTAACGAGCCCTTCGTCGAACACAGCCACGACGCTCTTGACCGCAAGCCTCTCTTCCGGGGGCGTCTCGATGATGCTCATCCCCCTGATTCCCGAAAGGGCCATATGAAGGGTCCTCGGAATGGGGGTTGCAGTCATGCTCAGGACATGGACGCCCCTCTTTAGCTCTTTTATCCTCTCCTTCTGGCCGACGCCGAACCTGTGCTCTTCGTCGATGATGAGGAGGCCGAGATCGCTGAAGACGATTCCCTTTCTCAGAAGAGCGTGGGTTCCGATAATTATGTCCACCTCTCCATTTGCCAGGGCCCTGAGCGTAGCGTCCTGCTCCCTCTTTGACTTGAACCTGCTCAGATAGTCTATCGATACCGGGAAACCCGAAAACCTGCTCTTGAATGTCAGGTAATGCTGTTCGCAAAGGATAGTCGTCGGCACAAGGACAGCCGCCTGCCTGCCGTCATACACGGCCTTAAAGGCGGCCCTCATCGCCACCTCTGTCTTGCCGTATCCCACATCTCCGCAGAGAAGCCTCTCCATGGGCCTGCCTGCCTCCATATCGCGGTTTATCTCCTCGATCGCCTTTATCTGGTCCGGGGTCTCCTCGTAAGGGAAGAACTCGCAAAACTCCCTGTGGAGTTCGGAGTCGGGACTGAAGGAGAAGCTTTCGGCAACCTCTCTCTCCGCATAGAGCCTGAGAAGCTTTTCAGCCATCTCCTTCACGGCCTTTTTCACCTTCTCCCTTCTCCTTTGCCATGTCTTTCCGCCCAGCCTGTCAAGGGCAGGGGCAGCACCCTCCTCAGCGCCGTATTTCTTTATCCTGCCGATGTTGTATAGAGGGATATGGAGCCTGTCCCCCCCTGAGTACTCAAGGACAATGAGGTCGCTTCCAAGTTCCCCTGTTTCCTCTTTCCTGATCCCAACGAACCTGCCGATACCGTGGTCCCTGTGAACCACGAAATCGCCCGGTGAAATGTCGTCCATGGATGCGAGAAGGTGGGACACCTTTGATTTCCTTAACGGCCTGTACCCGGGTCTCTCTCCGAACAGCTCCTTTTCAGTGAGAATCAGAAGCCCCGGCATGAAAAGGCCGGAGGAAAGCTTTCCCCTTGTTATGGCGAGAGCGCCTTCATATGCCGCCACATCCCCTGCTTCCACCACAGGCGCAATGATACCGCCATCAAAGAGGATGTCCCTCACCCTTTCAGCCTGCCCATCGGAAGAGGCAACAACGAGCACGTTGTTTTCCGTGCACAAGGTCCTTAAGGCGCCGGGGATATCGTCCAGGGATTTCCTCTCAGCGGGACATATGCCTAACCCCGTCATCGGCAACAGTCCGACCCCGTATCCTTCTCCCTTCACATCAAACCGTGAAAGGGGAAGAGCCCCATCTCCCGGTCCCGCTTCCTCGAAGGGTAGGGAGGACGGGCGGCAATCCACAAAAAACCGTCTTGCGTTCACGAGAGATGCTATAGTGCCATCGCCGGACGGTTCCGATACGGGCAAAACTACGAAGCGGTCCGCCCTGCCGAAAGACCTCTGGGAATCGATGTCAAAGGATTTCATCTGTTCGATCTCATCCCCAAAAAATTCGATCCTCAACGGATATTCCGCTGTCGAAGGGAATATATCAACAAGCCATCCTTTCATGCTGTACTCTCCCTTTTCCATAACCACAGAGACCCGCCTGTAGCCGAGGCCTCTCAGCCTTCTTTCGACAGCTTCCCTCCCTGTCTCCTCTCCGGATACAAGGAGGAGGGAATTCATTTCGAGGTCCTGCTGTCTCCACACAGGACTCTCATAGCCTTTGAGCGATGTGACGATGGAGTCTCCCTCCCGCAGTCTGTAAATGACTTCAGCCCTTTTGCCGGAGGACTCGGCTCCGTTCGGCTCAGGGAGGAAACGGACTTTGCCGTCAGGCAAATTTATAACAGCCGAAAAAAACAGGATATCGTCGCAGAGCCTCTCCGCACCCTCCTCTGTCTGTTCCACTGCGATAAAAGGCTCGTCGAGGAGACTGAGAAAGAGTGCGATAGAAGAGCCGGCGAGATTGCAGATGCGGGACGAGCCTGGCGGGATACTGAAGAATTTCCTGACGTCCGAAACTGAAATCATTTCGAAAACAATCTAAAGGCGAGCAACGGACATTCCTGACACGGAGCCTTGCAGACTTCCTTCAAAGCTTCTTTATCTTCTCGATTATCCCGGTTGTAGATACTCCTCTTATATAAGGGAGGCTCCGGGTGTCGGACACAATATCGGAACCGACGATCTCCTCGCTCTTCCAGTCACCGCCTTTAACGAGCACATCCGGCATAAGAAATTTTATCAGCTCATATGGCGTATCTTCTCCAAACAGCGTAACGTAATCTACCATCCCGAGATGGGCCACCACCTCTGCCCTCTGTTCCTGGGGGATTATCGGTCTTCCTGGTTTTAACCTCGATACGGAACTATCCGTATTGAGAGCCACAACAAGGATATCGCCGAGACTCTTTGCCTCGTCGAGATACCGCACATGGCCCTCGTGAATTATGTCGAAACAGCCGTTGGTAAAAACGACTCTTTTCCCGGCCGCCTTCGCATCATCCACGGCCTTCTTCAGCTCTTTCCAGTCGAGTATTTTACCCATATCAGCAAAGAGTAACCGGTAACGAGCAGCAAGAAATACCTCCTCACTCATCACTCGCCACTTGTCACTGCCTCAAGAGCATCTCCTTTGCCTTCATGACGATCTCCCTGTCGCCCCGGTAACTCACTCTCTCCAGTGCCTCGTCTATCGGGACCCATTCAGCGCTCTCCACTTCCCAGTTATGGTCGGAAGTGCTGCCGCTCATGTATTCCAGAAGATAAAAATGCACGGTCTTCCTGCATTTCGTATTGTCGTCCTTAATGTAGTACCAGTAAGATATATCTCCAATCTTCCTCACAACCCTGCCCGAAAGCCCTGTCTCCTCCCTCACCTCCCTTACGGCGGTCTCCGACGTCTCCTCTCCCTTCTCCACGATACCCTTTGGAAGGCACCAGACCTTGCCGTCCTTTATGGACACGAGGGCGATCTCCGGGTTGTTTTCCCCGCTCCTTCTGAATATAACGCCCCCCGAGGAGACCTGGTTCTTTATCGTCGCCGGCCTCATCACGGCAACGTCTTTCCGGTAATCAGCCTCATGATGTCGTTGTAGAAGGCAAAGACCATGAGGGTTATAATCACGGCAAGGCCGGCCCTCTGTGAGATCATTATCGCTTTTTCGCTCAGGGGCTTCCGCCTCACCGCCTCGACCACAAGGAAGAGCACGTGCCCGCCGTCAAGTATCGGGATTGGCAGGAGGTTCAGGATACCGAGGTTTACGCTGATGATCGCAAGAAATGTGAAGAAACTCAAGGCCCCATGTGCGGCCTGTTGTCCGGCCAGCTGAAAAATGAGGATAGGCCCGCCGATGGTCTCAGCAGGGATGACCCTTTGGATGAGCTTCACAATCGAAACGACCGTGAGCACAGACACCTCCCACGTCCGTACAATACCGAGGGAGATTGCGTCGCCCGCTGATTTATCTTCGATGAAGGTGTTGCCCGAAGGCTTTATCCCTATAAGTCCGACCTCTTTCTTCTCACCGAAGATATCGGGAACCTCTTTTCTCTCGGGAGTCACAGAAAGAGTCATCTCGTCTCTTCCTCTTCTTAGCGTGACGGTCAGCTTCTCTCCGGGACTCCTATGGATTATCCCCGTCATCTCCTCCCAGCGCGTAATGGGCGTCCCGTTTACACGGACGATCATATCTCCCTTCATAAGACCCGCTGCGGCGGCTGGGGAATCGGGCATCACCTCACCGACCTCTGGAAGGAGGGATGGTACACCAGAGAGAAAGACGAAGATGAAGACTACTGCAGCGGAAACGATATTGAAAACGGGACCCGCCAACACGATGAGCATCCTCTTCCAGACCGGCTGTACGTTGTAGGCCCTTGCCCTGTCCTCTTCCGAAATCTCTTCACCTGTATCCTCTCCCAGCATCTTCACATAGCCGCCGAGGGGAAATGCGGAGATACGGTATTCGGTCTCGCCGTATACCTTTCCGACAACCTTCGGTCCGAATCCCAGAGAAAACTTCAGGACCTTCACCTTCACCAGTTTCGCGAAAAGGAAATGTCCCAGTTCGTGCACGAAGATCAGGATACCCAGTAAGATAACCGCATAGAAGATTGTCATTCTGCCTCTACCTCTTTATAATGTATTCCTCTGCTTTTTCCCGCGCCCACCTGTCGGCCTCGATAACCGCATCGAGTTCCTCGACCCCGGCTTTCTCGTGGGAATGCATGGTCTTTTTAATTATAACAGGGATGTCGGTAAAAGGTATTCTTCCCTTAAGGAACGCGTCCACCATGACCTCGTTGGCTGCATTGAGGACGGCGGGCATTGTCTCGCCTTCGGACAGTGCCTCATACGCGAGCCCAAGACAGGGGAAGTTGCTTGCATCAGGGCGGTCAAAGGTCAGGTTACGGATGGCGTCAAGCTCGAGATGCGGCACCGTGTCGTCCAGCCTCTCGGGATAGGAAAGGGCGTATCCGATAGGTCCCCTCATATCGGGCATCGATATCTGCGCCAGCAGCGTGCCGTCCACAAACTCCACGAAGGAATGCACGATGCTCTGAGGGTGCACCAGCACATCGATCTTCTCAGCTGGAAGGCCGAAGAGATGGTGTGCTTCGATCACCTCCAGCCCTTTGTTCATAAGAGTAGCGGAGTCGATCGTCACCTTTCTCCCCATGTTCCATTTCGGGTGTTTGAGGGCGTCCCCGGCGCTGACGTCCTTCAGTTCCTCAAGGGTCTTTCCCACGAAAGGGCCCCCCGAAGCGGTAAGAATGATTCTCCTGAGATACCTCCTCTCGTGGCCCTCGACACACTGGAAAATGGCGCTGTGCTCGCTGTCCACCGGGAGTATCCTGGCTCCGTGTTCCCGCGCCTCTTTCATGACAATGTCTCCGGCTATTACAAGGGTTTCCTTGTTGGCGAGCCCGATAACCTTCCCTGCCTTCACAGCATGGAGGGTCGGCAGCAGGCCGCTGAATCCGACCATTGCAGACAGCACAAAGTCCGATCCGTTATACGCGGCCGCGGCAATAATGCCCTCTTCTCCTGCCAGAACCTCCGGTCTTGAGCCAAGCCTCCTCCTTAGTTCCAGGGCAGCCCTCTCGTCGGCCACAGCGATGATCTTCGGCCCGAATGTCCTTGCCTGTTCTTCGAGAAGGTCGATGTTGCTCCCTGCCGCAATCCCAACAACGCTGAACCTGTCCCTGTGGCCGGCGATTACGTCCAGGGCCATCCTTCCGATGGAGCCCGTGGAGCCCAGCAGCACCACCCGCTTCATTTCACCAGACCCGCCGCCGCAGAGACCCAGTAAAGCACTGGCCCCGCAAAAAGAACCCCGTCGATCTTGTCGAGGATCCCACCGTGCCCCGGGATAATGGTGCTTGAATCCTTTACCCCGGCATCCCTCTTGAACATCGATTCCACGAGGTCTCCGATTATCGTGACGCCCCCCACAACGGCTCCGATCACAACGGACTTCCACGTCCCGATTGAATGAACAAGGACAAGATCCAAAACCAACGCCGAAAGGGAGCCGCCGACCAAAGAGCCGACAGCTCCTGCAACGGTCTTGTTGGGGCTTACTTCCCTGTACAATTTACGCTTGCCGATGGATTTCCCGATATAGTAGGCAAGGCTGTCGGCTGCCCACACACATCCGAAAAGGAAGATGATCCATTCGGGCCCGCTTTGTCTGAGCAAAAGCTGAAAGGACAGAAGACCTGGAATGTACAACAATGCGAGTACTGCAAATGAGATGTCACGAAGCGAAAAGGAAGGATCCCTCTTCCCGGTAAGCCTTATAACAAAGATGGCCATTAATGCAGGCATCGATAAAAAGGGAAAAGTGCCTTTAGCGACATATGCTGCAGCCAACGTGAGTATTCCAAAAAATATCCCTGAGTTCTTCATCAGACCGTCAATATGATACATCGTGTAAAACTCCCACTGGGCAACAATGGATGCCGTGAGTAGGAGTACGAAGAAGAAGACATCCGGGAGCTTCATGACCAGGAGATAGAAGAGGGGAAGAAGAACGAAAGCAACAAGCAGCCTCTTTGCGTGCATTTCAGCGTTCTGCCCGAACGTGGAGAGTGCCGAATCTCCTCTCCCTCATCTGGTAATCGTGAAGCGCAAGGAAGAACTCCTCCCTTGTGAAATCAGGCCAGAGGGTATCCGTAAAATAGAGCTCCGCGTATGCGGCCTGCCAGATGAGAAAGTTGCTTATTCTTTTTTCGCCGCTTGTTCTTATGATGAGGTCGGGGGCGCGAATGCCGGACGTGTCAAGGAGGGAGTCGAAATATTCCTCCGTCACTTCTTCGGGTTTTACTCCCCCGCTGATCGCCTTCTTCACCGCCCTTATGATTTCATCCCTGCCGCCGTAACTCAGGGCGAGGACGAGGTTCGTCCCCCTGTTATGGGAGGACCGCTCCTCCACGTCCTTCAATAGCGCACTGATATGAGCGGGAAGCCTCCATACCTCCCCGATGGTTTTGAACACGATCCCCTTCTTTATCAGCTCATTGAATTCCTTCTTAAGATAGAACTCGAGGAGCTTCATAAGCATCGAGACCTCCTCGTCAGGCCTACGCCAGTTCTCAACTGAGAACGCATACAGGGTAAGGGTATTCACCCCGACCTCCGTCGCCGCTGAAAGAATCTCCCGCACCCTTTCGGCTCCCCTCTTATGCCCCTCTATCCGCGGAAGACCGCGCATCTCGGCCCATCTTCCGTTGCCGTCCATTATGATGGCTACATGCTGCGGAATTCTCCCTGACAATAACACCCTGCTCCTACCTTCCCTTCAGGGAGTATACATAAAGCATGCTCCCCCTTGGACTTTCCCCTTTAAGGATGTTTTTCGGTTTCAATCCGAACAGGGGCTTGCTGAGGACGACAAGTTTGTCAGATAGAAGCGTGTAATCCATGACGCTTCCTGATATATTGTCAATCAAAGTGCTTTCCTCCATCGAGAGACCGCTCCACCAGATACTCCTTATCTGTGAACTCTTATATCCGAGACCTCTTACCATGTTCGCCAGGGGAATCCTATTCACCACAAAGGACTCCCTGTTCCTGAGCAGAAGCCTGTCTTTAATGGACCATTCGACCCTGTCCGTCATGACAGTTGGTGAGATCTTCCGGAAAGTATCCCGGAACCCGCTAAAGGCCTCCTTGCTCTGCCACACCTTCAGCCCCTCACTGTTGAAGAGATTGAGAAACCCGGCGGAATCGTAAGCGAGGAGATATTTCCTCTTGTCGGGCCCGTCCATATATGCAAAATCGTAAATGTTCACGCCCTGCGGCAGCTTCACCTGTTCGCCGGTTTTCAGATTTCCCGCATTATACTTCATCATGAAAACGCCGCCCTGGAATCCTTCGGCATTGTCATATTTCTGGCCCACAAGCCCCAGGGATGGTAAGACCCTCAGAAAAACACTCCCCTTCCAGAGAAGATAAAACTCCGAACCCCTGAGTTCATAGATATATGACATGACCCTTCCCTCATCCCTGATAACCGGGGAAGTGGAATCGCCCGTGGTATCGACGTTCCTTCCGCCAATGGACGTCACAATGATCTCGTCCTTCCCGTCCCCGTTGACATCCATTGCGTCGACCCAGAGGAAATCATCGGAAATGGAACCTCTAAGGCCGTAAAGGTCATGAAGGCTTGCGCCGACGGAATAGACACGTAATTCCCGGCCGGAGCCCATAATCAGCTCGGCGGTTCCGTCTCCGTTCACATCCCCGGCAGCCATCAGGGTGGCGCTGAAGGGAAGGTCGAAGAAGAGGAGCGCGTCCCCTGCCGCAGAGAGGGGAGACAGCATACCATGTGCGGACCGCAATTCTTTCACGAGGGCCACATCCACCTTTACTTCCATGTCCGCAAACAGGGATGAATCATCAGGCCAGAGGATTCTCTGCCTGAGGTGTATCTCTTTCTCGGACTCTCTTGAAGTGAGCACGAGCACCGCCTCTGCGTTCTTCTTCTTCGCCTCGGCAACGACTGTAGCGTCATCTGCCGAATCAAGCGCAGAATCTATAAGCTCGAACCTGCCGCTCCCCTTGAGAAGCTGATAATAGGCCTCCGCAAGGCTCCAGTCGACCCCCCTGTCCTGATAAAAGAGAAGCCTTACCTTCATTTCGGAGATCCTGAGGATATCCCCTTCCTTTGCGCTCCCCTTCACTGTCTCCAGAGTGGAACCGGAGTCAGTCACACTCCTGACCTCTGCCTTTCCGACAGGCGCCTCGACCTTCCCCATCGGTTCCTTTGTTACCGGATGAAGGAAAGGCATACCTTCCCTGAAGACCGTAAGCCTCATGCCTTTCCTGATGCCTGATTCAGCGCCGAGGTCTGCTGTCAGAACACTTCCATTCACTGTCGCAACCTTCCCCTTCAGAGGTTTGAAATAGGAAAGGGTCTCATCACTGAGCCAGCTTACCGGGTCCTGGGCAAACGATGCGCCGGACAAAACAGCAAGGATACAGACAACGCCCAGCGCGCAGCGCCCGACGCCCGATGCGCACAGCCACCTGCCTCCAAACTTATTTTTCACTTTACCTCCCTGAAATCCATATTAAACCCTAACTGCTTGCGTCCATGAAAATCAAGTCTTTTTATGAAGAGAAAGGCGGTTCCCTGGTATATCCTTTCGATCCCCTCCTCGGAGAGGGAGACGGTCTCGACAGGGTAATGCCACAAGGAGATCTCTTCATCAAAGGTAAAAGAGAAGCCGAGGTCCAGGTGCCCGTCCCTGACCGTAAACCTCTTAACCGAGTCGTGAGTCCCTTTATCCTTGATGAGAAAACTTCTGCCGTTCAAGCTCACAGAGGTATAGGGCGAGCCGAGGAGGGAGAGATTGAACTCGATGCCGAAAAGCCCCAAGTAACTACCATCAAAGAGATATTCCACAGAAATCTCCGGGCCCCGGAACGTTATCGTCTTCTCGATCCTCACGCCACTGTTCGATGCCACCCCTTCCCGCGCCAGTCTCACCAGCGCCGTGTCACCCTTCTTACGGATATCCATGTCGTATATTCCGTCCACAAAATCCCCCTTTTCCTCGTACTCAGCCTTCGCAAGGGAATCGAGCCTCGTTTCGCCGCCCAGGAAATGGTCAAGGAGTGACGCCCTGGTATATCCGTCATACACGAGATAATCCGAAAGCCCTGCCTCTTTAACACTCAGACGCTCATGGATAGTCTTCGTTTCTCCGGAACCCGTTGCCGCTTCCGATATCCTTGAGTGGTATGCCTCGCGCCGCCGTGTCAGGATATCCAGAATATTTATAGGGGTCCTTTTCAGGGAAAGTTCCGCAAGGCTTCCGCCCTTCTCCGTAAAGAACGCCGTGACATCTGCGGTGCCTATGCAGGCATCCCTGTAGCCGTCACAGTCCAGGTCCCCTTCCATTGTCCATGCATAGCTGGCCTTACCCTTCTTCCGATAGAGCACCTTCTCAGCCATGGACTCCGCAGTGATGAGATGGCGGTAAAGAGAAGAGCGGAGATGTGGCAGATAGAGTCCCCCGAATATCCCGTGCCAGTATGCGTCGTTGCATTGCCCCTTCCAGAGTTCGTGGAGCATCAGGTCCCGGGCTTTGAGTTTCGGGCTTTGACTCTTGTCTTTCACTTTGAACTTTGAACTTTGAGCCTTGAACTTTCTGGCAGCTTCGTGCACTTTCCTGCTCACCATGAGCATCCGTTTGTGAATATGGTTAGCCTCGGGATACTTCGAGAGAAAGGACCTCCATATGCCGCCCCTAACAAGTCCTTTCGCCTCATCGCCGAAGAGCTTCCCCATCTCAGTCAGGGCGCGTTCATACTCCAGGCCCTTTTCAGGAGGAAGCACCCACTCCCCCATCTCCCTATAGGACGCCGTTGGGAGATAGACCATTCCACTCGGGCCGAAGGAGGCGTGGAACCTGGAGAAGGTCGTGGTCTCGATCCAGTTGGAGTTCTCCTCAAGCGCGGAAAAGAATCTTTCGAGCCAGCCGTCTTCATAACAATGCCTGTGTGTTTCCGGCCATACGCCGAATTTCTCTCCGTCATCCGCCATGGTAAGAAGGGGAGGACTATTTCGATCAGGATCTGCCCTTTCATGCGCTTCCCTGAAATAGGATATGATCTCCTCAACCGTCCTGAAAGGTATGAGGTATCTGAGGCGCTCGCTTCCGGGGAACACCCTGATGCAACAGCCGTTCTCCTCCGTCAGGAAATACCCTGATAGATCCTTGTCTTCAAGGCCGGAGAGCTTGAAATGATAATCGTCCAGGGGGAAATACTCTATCCCCGCCTCAAAAAGATATCTCGGCATCTGGGGTTCCCAGACACGCTCCGCAAGCCAAAGTCCCTTCGGACGGCGACCGAACAGGCGCTCAAGGTACGCGCTCAGTTCCTGCACCTGCATCAGCCTGTCCGTATCGGGAAGGGCCGAAAGGATGGGCTCATAAAAGCCTCCTGACAGGAATTCGACTCTTTCCGCTTTCGCAAGGCCCCTCAGGATATGGATGGCCTCAGGGTGCTTTTTCTCCATCCATGAAAGGAGATTGCCGGAATAGTGAAGCACCACGTTGATCGAAGGATGCCTCTCAAGAAGTTCAAGGAAAGGCAGGTATGCCTTTCCGTACGCATCCTCCAATACGTGATCAAAGTTTCCTACGGGTTGATGATTATGGATCGCAAGGATAAAACGGAGTTTTGAAGTGTCAGACAGAGAAACCCCTCCTAATATTGTTCTACAACCTTTTTAATCGCTAATTATACCATATCGCTTAAGGATAAAGAGGCGCTTAAGCGGAGATCGGAACAGCCTGTTCTTATTGCTTTTATGGGTGTGATAAAATAAAAGGTTATGAGGGTTTCGCTTATAATACCCACACTTAACGCAGGCGGGCGTATCGAAGCCCTCCTCTCGATGCTCGCGAAACAGGACTTGAGGCCTCTTGAGATTATCATCATCGATTCCTCCTCGGATGACGGCACTGTCGGGACTGCAAAGAGGTTCGGAGCAAGAACAATGGTGATCCCGAGAGCGATGTTCGATCACGGAAGAACGAGGAATACGGCCGCGAAGGAGGCGAGGGGTGACGTCCTCGTCTTCATGACGCAGGATGCGTTGCCTCTCGATGCGATGCTCATCGGCAACCTGACCGCCCCCCTCCGAGGGCAGGACATCGCCGCATCGTACGGAAGACATATCCCCGGGCCCGGGGCGTCGCCCATGGAGGTCTTTGCCCGGCGCTTTAACTACCCTGAATCGCCATGCACGAAGTCCATCGATGACCTGCCGAAATACGGGATAAAGACATTCTTTTTCAGCAATGTATGCTCGGCGGTAAAGAAAGAGGAGTTTCTGAAGGCCGGGATGTTCCCCGAAGGGGTGCGCGCGAACGAGGACATGCTCCTTGCGGCAAAGCTCATCCTCAACGGCCATAAGATTGCATATGTCCCCGGCGCCGTTGTCGTCCATTCCCATACCTATTCGCTTTTTCGGCTTTTCGCGCGGTATTATAACATCGGTTCATCGTTGAAGCGAAACAGATGGATCCTGAAGTACGCGCGTTCTGAAGGGGAGGGTTTGAGATTTGTGAAGGAACTGTTCCATTTTCTCCTTGCTCAGCGCCGGTATCCATGGATTCCCTACATGCTGCTGGAGTCCCTTGCAAAGTACGCCGGATACAGGATAGGATTGCTCGCAGGATGATGGCGGTCGCCAGGATATTGAGAAGTCTCTTGAGGGCCGCCTGCCTCATCATCATCGACCTGCTCGCCTTCTATCTCTCTCTCTTTATCGCCTGGGTGCTGAGGGCAAAGGCGCTCTCCTCAATGATGCCGGATTTGCCCTCATTCATCCATTTCACTTTCCCCTATTTCCTTTCCCTTTGGTGGATACCTGCCATCTTCATATTCTTCATCTTCTATGAAGATCTATATGAAAGAAGCCTGCCCTTCTGGGACGAGGCGAGGGTTATGGTAAAGGCGGTCTCCCTCGCAACCCTTGCGGTTATGGCCATCGTCACCCTTGGAAAGATGCAGGACAGGGTGTCGCGTCTTGTGCTGCTGGGGACGTGGGCCGCGTCCCTTTTCGCCTTTCCCCTCTTCAGGCTCTGGGGCAAGAGGTTCCTCTACCGCATGGGGATCTGGAGGGATAGGGTGCTGATACTCGGAGCGGGCAATGCAGGGAGACTGGTTGTGGAGGGTCTCGAAAGGGAAAAACATATGGGGTATGACGTCATCGGTTTTCTCGACGACGATGAAGGCAAATGGGGAGAGGTCTTGAGCGGAAAGAAGGTCTTCGGAAGGATAAGGCATTTCCCGAAGTTCATCAAGGAGATGGAGATAGCGACGGTCATAATCGCCATCCCCTCCCTTACCCCTGAAAGACTTTCCTCCCTTACTGCCTCCGTCCAGAATCATTCGCCAAACACCATGGTGATACCGGACATTAGGGGTATAGCGCTTTTGAACACGGACCTCCTGCACTTGTTTTACGAGAAACTATTTCTGATGAATATTCGGAATAACCTGAAATCAACCGCGAACAGGTTCATCAAGAGGCTCTTTGACCTCACAATCAGCACGATATCCATGCCTCTCCTCCTTCCCTTTATCGGGATTGTGGGTCTGATAGTGCGCTTGGAGACGCCCGGACCCGCGATTTACGCACATGACAGGATAGGGAAAAACGGAAAGACCTTCAGGTGTTACAAGTTCAGGACGATGCAGAGGGATGCGGAAGAAAAACTAATGGAAATACTGGAGGATAATGAAGAGGTTCGTAATGAATGGGAAAAGAGTTGGAAGTTAAAGGAGGATCCCCGGGTCACACGGATCGGCAAGTTCCTCAGGAGAACTTCTCTAGACGAGCTGCCCCAGATATTCAACGTCATAAAGGGAGAGATGAGCCTTGTGGGTCCGAGGCCTTATCTGCTGAGGGAGCGAGAAGACCTCGAAAACCAGATGCAAGTAATCTGCAGCACCGAGCCGGGGATTACGGGACTCTGGCAGGTATCTGGCCGGAGCAATACCGGGTATGAGCACAGGCTGAAGCTTGATTCCTGGTATGTGATGAACTGGTCACTCTGGTTCGACATTGCGATCCTCTTTAAGACGATACGGGTGGTCATGAAAAGAGAAGGGGCTTATTAAGGCCCCTTGGGATTGATCTCTTAGTGTTACCTTGGCCACGCCCCATCGAATTGAGCCTTGATCTTCTAAGCACGAGTAATTAATTTTTCCAAAACGTCCGGCAGTTGACAGCTTAAATATTCCAAAAAGATATTGTGATATAATAAAGAAACTTTCTGATGGAACGGAGCACGCGCTTTGATTAGAGAGATACGTTCATTGAGTCCGGAGGAACTGCCGAAGGTGCCCTTTGTCCTCGAGGGGATATCCTCTCGGTTCATCCGCGAGTATATGGTTATCCCCCTCGAGCTGAAGAACAATATCCTGAAGGTCATCATGGCGAACCCCGATGACAAGGAGACCGTCGATGCCCTCAGGGTGGCCACATCGGCCGAGGTCGTTGTGTATGCGGCAGAGCCGAAGGTGATGGAGGAATACATCTCGAAATTCTACGGCCAGGAATCACAGAACATCAACCGGATAATCGAGGACATCGGCGAAAGGGGTCTGGAATTCATCAGGGAAGAGGAAGAGGACATAGGGCACCTCAAGGACCTCGCCTCTGAGGCGCCCATAATAAAACTCGTCAACATCCTCATCACAAGGGCCGTGGAGAGCAGGGCGAGCGATATCCACATAGAGCCGTTCGAGGACGAGCTGAAGGTCAGGTACCGCATCGACGGAGTTCTCCATGACGTGGAGTCCACTCCGAAGAAACTCCAGGCCGCCATCGTGTCGAGAGTGAAGATAATGGCGAGACTGAACATCGCGGAGAGGAGACTTCCGCAGGACGGCCGCATCAGGCTGAAGGTCGGTGAGAGCGAGATAGATCTGAGGGTGTCCACCATCCCGGTGCTCCACGGCGAAAGCGTGGTCATGAGGATACTGCGCAAGGAAGGCATTGTGATAGACCTCGACCTTCTGGGTTTCCCTGCGGATACCCTTTCGGGTTTCAACCACCTTATCACTAAGCCCAACGGTATAATCCTGGTCACAGGCCCCACAGGAAGCGGAAAGACCACGACCCTTTACGGAGCCCTGGACAAGATTAATTCCCCGGACAAGAAGATTATCACGGTTGAAGACCCGGTAGAGTACCAGCTCAAGGGCGTAAACCAGATACAGGTGAAGCCGCAGATAGGCCTGAATTTCGCCAATACCCTCAGACACATCGTGAGGCAGGACCCGGATATCATCATGATAGGTGAGATAAGAGACCTGGAGACCGCTGAGATCGCCATCCAGTCGGCCCTCACAGGACATCTTGTCTTCTCGACCCTGCACACCAATGACGCTCCCAGCGCCATCACAAGGCTTATCGACATGGGGGTTGAGAATTTCCTCCTTTCATCCACCATACGCGGGATCCTTGCCCAGAGGCTCGTGAGGGTAATCTGCCCTTCCTGCAGGGAGACCGATTCTTCGGTTGCGGACAAGGAAGAACTCTCCGTTCTCGGTATCGGTACAGATGTTACACTTCACAGGGGAAGAGGCTGCGAGAAGTGCGCCTTCACAGGGTACTATGGAAGGACCGGGATATTCGAACTCCTCGTTGTCGATGACGAAATTCGCAAACTCGTCCTCAGAAACTCGGACGCCAACCAGTTGAGGGAAACGGCCAGGCAGCGCGGCATGAGGACCCTGCTTGAGAACGGTTCGGAAAAGATAAAGTCCGGGGTCACGACCCTCAGCGAAGTGCTTAGAGTCACTCAGGAGGCATAGTTGCCGACCTTCTCCTACAGCGCGACCACGATGGACGGAACCATTGTGGAGGGCATTATCGAGGCTGCTGACGAGCGGACCGCGGTTGAGAGGCTGAGGAACACAGGCGTCATCCCGCTTAAGGTCGCGCCGCCGAAGGAGGGTTTCAAGAAGAGATTTGCATTGAAGTCTTCGAAGGGCGACATCCTAACCTTCACAACGGAGCTCTCCGCCCTGCTCGGGGCGGGTTTGCCCCTGGACAGAAGCCTCAATATCCTTTCCGATATATCAGAGAGCAAGGAGATGAAAGGCATCATTCAGTCTATCCTCAAGTCCATCCGGGAGGGAAGCTCCTTTTCCGATGCGCTGCAGAGACATCCGAAGGTGTTCCCGAAGATCTACGTGAATATGATACGCGCAGGAGAGGCAGGGGGTGTACTCGATGTGGTGCTGGACAAGCTGAATGAGTTCCTGGAATCGACAAAGGAGCTGAAGGACCACATATTCTCCGCTATGATCTATCCGGTAATCCTGATAGTGACGGGGGGGATATCTATTATCATCCTCCTCACCTATGTCCTTCCCAAGTTCTCTGTGATCTTTGCCGAACTCGGGAGCTCGTTGCCCCTTCCTACTCAGATTGTCCTATCTTTCAGCGGCTTTCTCGGGTCATTCTGGTGGGTCGTCCTCATACTGGCATTTTCCGTATGGGTCATCCTCACGAACTATGTAAAGACTCCTGCCGGCAGGTACAAGTGGGATTCCCTGAAGCTCAGGTTCATGAGCGACGTGATACGCAAACTCGAGACCGCCAGGTTCGCACGCACCCTCGGCACCCTTCTGAAAAGCGGCGTCCCCCTTCTTCAGGCGCTGAACAACGCAAAGGATGTGATAAACAATCAGGTAATCGCTTCCGCCATTGACAG
Organism: uncultured Nitrospiraceae bacterium; assembly: GCA_964475485.1. Lineage (GTDB taxonomy): Bacteria > Nitrospirota > Thermodesulfovibrionia > Thermodesulfovibrionales > UBA9159 > CAYYWY01. Next base: position 31,420 of record CAYYWY010000018.1, read on the forward strand.
GGTTTCCAGGGGAGCAAAGGAAGGCAAGGGGATAGCGCTTCCCCTGAGCGATGCCAATATCCTTCCTCCGCTTGCCCTCTCGATGATCAAGGTGGGGGAAGAGACCGGCCAGCTTGATGCAATGCTGATGAAGGTCGCATCCACATATGAGAGAAGCCTGAGGGTCGCTATAAAGAGGTTCGTGAGTTTTTTCGAGCCCATGACGATCCTGGGGATGGGACTTATCATTGGGTTCATAGTAGTTTCGATGCTTATGGCCATATTCAGTATAACTGAACTGCCGTTCTGAAGTAAGAAACAGTAAGTGTGCAATGGGAAACAAGAGAGCAAGAAAGTTTTCACTTTTCACTTTTCACTTCTCACTTCTTGCTTCCGGAAGGGGTTTTACCCTCCTTGAGCTGCTCATCGTGCTTTCCCTCGTCTCACTGATTGTGGGCATCGGGGGCGTTTTCCTGTCGGGCACCCTTCCCTCAAGCAGGCTCAGTGCAACTGCACGGGAGATATCCGCAACGGTCAGGCATGCCAGGGCTCTTGCTCAGATGAACAGGGAGACCCAGGTGATAACACTGGATCTGGACGAGGGGGCATACGGCATCGAAGGCCGAGGCGCCAGGACCATTCCCGCCGGTCTGAAGATGAAGGTCACAGACCCGTTTTCAGGAGACCTTCTTAACGGCAAGTACCGCTTCGTTGTCCAGACAAGCGGTAGCGTCAACGGCGGAACCATTGTTCTCTGGAACGATAAAAAGACTGCGAGTATAAGGATGGATCCCGTGGTTGGATCGGCGGTGATAAAGTAAATGCAAGATTTAAGATGCAAAATTCAAGAGCGTGGAAGGTCCTCCATCTTGAATTCTAAGTTCTTAGTTTTGAATTCCCGAACGGGCTTCACTCTTCTTGAGATTCTCGTGGCGGTGGCCATACTCGGCATCGCGGTGACTGTGGTGCTTCAGCTCTTTTCAGCTGACCTGAGGGCCATAGCAGCATCAGACGATTATGTCACAGCCCTGACAATGGCGGAGGCGAAGATGCGGGAAGTGCTGGATAGCGACAGTCTCTCCGAGGGGTCTCAGAGTGAGGCGACTGGTGACGGCTACAGGGTCGATGTGTCTGTAAGCAGCGCTTCGGGGGACAGGACAGAGAACCTGCAGGTGATGCTCCTGGACGTATCAGTTACCCTCCGCTGGACAAAGGGCGCCAGGGAAAAATCCCTGACCCTGAGGACGCTGAAAGCGGTGAAAAAGCAGGTCTGATGGGGAGCCGTAAAATACAAGATTCAAAATCCAAAGTTCAAGAATGTGGAAATCCACCTATTTCTGATTTTGGATTTCTCACTTTGAATTCCCGAAGGGAAGGTTTCACCCTTCTTGAACTTATGATATCCATCGCCATCCTCGGAATCATAATCCTGATCGTCACCGGAGCCGTGCGGCTGGGATTCCGTTCGGTGAATGCCGGGGAGAAGAAGATCGAATCCCTCGAAAGGATTCGCGCATCCCTCACGCTAATAGACTCCCAGATCCAGTCGGAGCTTCCACTCACGTATGACGAGGACGGCTCGCGGAAGTATTACTTCAAGGGAAGCAGGGATTCCGTTCGGCTCTCCACAAACTACTCCCTCTGGGGAGGCGAAAAGGGATACGTCCTTGTCACCTACAGGGTAGTTCCCGACGGCAGCGGAAGACAAGCGCTTTACGTCTCGGAAAGCGCGCTCGGTACCGGAGGCACCTCCGAAGAGATAAAACTGCTGGACGCCTTCAGCGGTATCTCCTTCGAGTATTTTTATAAAGAGCCTTCTGAAGAGAAAGGAAGCTGGGTGACCGAATGGACCGATGAAACCACCATCCCGGAAAAGATAAAGGTGCATCTTGTGGAAGGCACAAAGGATATCGCCCTGATTCTGCCGATGAGGACAAGGGGATCCCTTGCCCAGGCGCCTTCAATCCCACAACCTCCCTCTGCTCAGCCTCCACCCGGAACTCTTAGGACACCCAGAAGATGAGAAGCAGCACACAGCGTCCCATGAACGCAAATCGGGCCCGCAACGCCCTCGAATCAAGGAATGGAATCGCCCTCCTCATGGTGCTCTGGGTTCTTACCGTCCTGATGGTCATCGTGCTGTCCTTTTCTTACATGGCTAGGACGGAGACCAATTCCACTTTTGCCTTCAAGGAAGGGATCGAAAAAAAGTTCCTTGCGGAGGCAGGGGTGGAGAAGGGCATCGTAGAGATTTTTTATCGGCTGCAGAATCTCAATATTGAGGGCAGCGAGACGTGGAAGACGGACGGCACTCCTTATGACGGCCAAGTGGGCGACGGCGCCTACACTGTAAGAATCACTGATGAGTCAGGGAAGATTGACTTGAACACCTTGAACGACAGTTCTGGTATAATATTGAAGAATCTCTTGATTCACTCGGGAGTGAAGGAAACCGAGGCGGATACGATCGTCGATTCCATCCTGGACTGGAAGGACCCCGACGAACTTCACCGGCTCCATGGTGCGGAGAGCGATTATTACTCTACTCTTCAGACACCGTACAAGGCAAAGAACTCGAACTTCGATACCGTCGAGGAGGTTCTCCTCGTGAAGGGAATGAGCCCCGAGATTCTCTATGGCGACAGCGAAAGGAAGGGGATCATCGGCTTTCTCACCGTCAGCTCAAGAACGGCAACGGTCAACATAAATGCCGCGCCAAAGGAACTCCTGACGGCAATCCCTGGTATCACTCCGGAGGTTGCCGACGCCATAATAGATTTCAGGGCGGACAAGAGGATCTCCAACTTACAGGAAGTGGGGGTACAGCCTCAAAGCGCTCCCTTCATCGGTTTCTCGGACAGCAGCACGTTTTCCATTATGTCCGTTGGGCACAAGGGAGATGAAAAGAAAGGGCATGCGGTTAAAGCTACCGTTACAATTGAAGGGAACAGCAATTACAGGTTCGTATATTATAAGAGTCCGGTGAGCAAGGCGCAATGACGGAGACCGCAGCAAGAAAACTGACATCCGTCCTGTCGGATTCGTTCACAGCTATGAAGAGGGCATGGGAACCCGTCAGGAAAGCTCTTTTTTTCAGCCTGGCAGATGAAACCATCTCTCCTGCCCAGAATGTCTTCGTCTCGATCGAAGGCAATGCCGTATCCGTCGCATACGGTACGAGATCGCTGTCCAGGATAAAAATCAAGGGATTCAAGCAGTATTCCTTCGATGAGAAGTATCCTGCTCCTGAAACCCTTGCTTCGTCCGTGGTTTTGGCAATAAGCGCCCTGAAGGCTGCAAAAGCGGATATCACCCTTGGCATCCCAAAGTCGTGGGCTGTCATCAAGACCGCCGTATTTCCTGCGACCGTCAGGGACAGCATCTCCGACGTAGTCTCTTATGAAATGGACAGACTCACACCCTTCGGTCACGAAGAGGCTTTCTTTGATTTCAGGGTGCTGAAGGATGACGGAGAAAGGATTACCCTACTCATCGTCGCCGCGAAGGCAGACCTGCTTGAGCGGTACCTGAGTGCCCTCAGGGAGAAGGGTCACGAGGTGAAAAGGGTAACCCTTAACCTCTCCTGTGTAGGAACCCTCTGCCGCTTTGCCGGCGACTGCGAAGACGCGGTCCTTGTGAAGGTCGGCGAGAAGGAATATGAAGGCGCCGTCTTTTCCCTCGGGCTCCTGACCGCCTCTTTTGCCGGCAGCCTTGAGGGGGACGAAAGGGCAAGGCTCGATGCGGTCATGACTGAAATAGAAGCACGCCTGGCGGATGCACGGAGGGAGGGCGGGTCGCCCAGGCTCATCCTCTCGCTGAAAGACAGGAGTTCGACATTGAAAGAGATGCTTAAACTGAGACTGAACACGCCCTTTGCAGTGCTTGAGGAGATGGACCTCCCCCTTGGCCTTTCTGCAAAGGAGATACCTCACGAGGCTGTCGGGGGAGTCATAGACTCACTTTGGCCGTGGGCGAAGGGTTTCAGCCTCCTTGGAAAGGGCAGACGTGAAAGGGTGAAGGCCCCTGTTGTCCTAACTGCTATCCTTGTTACGGCCGTGATAGCCATGTGGGCTCTGTATCTCGTCGCGCCTGTAAAGATAGAGGGAAACCGGCTCAGGGAGATCGAGCGCCAGATAACGCTGAGAAAAGACGAAATGAAGAAAGTGGAGGCACTGAAAAAGGACATCGAGGCTCTGGAAGGAGAGATATCGACCATCAGGACTTTCAAAGAAAACAGACCTTTTTCCCTGAACATACTAAAGGAGCTCACCACGATCCTGCCGAGAACAGCGTGGCTTACAAGGGTGAGGATCACCGAGACAACAGTGGACATCGAGGGATACGCCGCCTCTGCGAGCGAGCTTCTGGCTAGACTGGAGGCATCAAAGTACCTCGATAAGGTGGAGTTCTCTTCCCCCACGTTCAGGGATGCGAGAATGAACGCAGACCGGTTCAACATAAAGATGGAACTGGAGGGAGCAAGAAAGAAAGAAGAGAAGCCGAAGGAAGGTGAGAAACCAAAAGTTGAAAAGAAGTAAGACATTGATAGTCACCATACCGCTCATGGTGATACTTTTCGGATTTTTCTCATACCGTTTCGGGTATGTGAAGATCCATTCGGAACTCGTGGAGATCAGGGAAGCCCAGGCATTGAAGACAAAGACCCTTGAGAAGTATATCACCCTTATCGCTGAAAGACCCGCGATCGAAAAAAGACTCTCTTCCCTTGCCGAGGAGCGGAAGGCTGACGATTCGAAGATCATTGAGGCGCAGACGCCTTCCCTGGCTGCTGCCACGCTTCAGGACACTGTGAAAGGCATCATCGTGGGCAGGGGTGGAACTATTTCGAGCGAGCGGGTCGGCAAACCCGAGGATATGGGTAAGTTTAAGGCCATAAACGTTACTGTAGACGCCGTTATTCCCGATGCCAGGGCCCTGAGCGATATACTGTACTCAATTGAGACACGTACCCCCTATCTTCTCGTGAAGGAACTTGATGCTAGGGTTAGAGACTTCAGAAACCCGAGGGAACTCATGGTTAAGCTGGATATCTCTGCTCTGACATCAGGGAAATAGCTCTTTCCGGTCTTTCTATGTGGAATCAAGAGTCATTCCATGCGTAACTGAACGACCGCTTTTTCCCGTTCAGCCGTAAAAGGTTCGCAGATGGATAAACTTGTAATACAGGGCGGAGTGAAACTGAAAGGCGAGGTGACCATAAGCGGCGCAAAGAACGCTGCTTTGCCCATTGTCGTCGCCTCGATACTTGCCCCCGGAGAAAGCACGGTTAGGGGGGTTCCCCGGCTCGTTGACGTGATGACCATGGGAAAACTCCTTTCAAACCTCGGAGCCGGATTCCGTTATGAATCGGGGAGTGCGTTCATCAGCGCCGGGCGGATAGAAAATCACGTCGCTCCCTATGACCTCGTAAAGACAATGCGCGCGTCCGTTCTCGTCCTCGGCCCTCTGCTTGCCCGCACAGGGAGGGCAAAGGTTTCGTTGCCCGGCGGCTGTGCAATCGGGGCGAGGCCCATCAACCTTCACCTCATGGGTCTTGAAAAGATGGGGGCGACTATCGAGCTTGAACAAGGATATGTTACCGCATCTGCCAGAAAGCTCAGGGGCGCGGTAGTGTACCTGGACATCCCGACGGTGACGGGGACCGAAAACCTTATGATGGCTGCTTCCCTTGCCAGGGGGACCACCCTTATCGAGAATGCTGCGAAGGAGCCCGAGGTTGTCGACCTTGCCGATGCACTGAACTCCATGGGTGCAAAGGTGAGCGGCGCAGGGGAAAGTACCATCGAAGTGGAAGGTGTACAGGAACTCAGACCTCTGGATTATACCGTTATCCCCGACAGGGTCGAGGCAGGGACATTCATAACGATGGCGGGAATTACAGGGGGAGACATAACCATAAGGAATTGCAGGGCCGAGCACCTCGAGGCATTAATTACGAAACTCGAGGAGGCGGGGCTTGTATTCGAAAGGAGGGATACGGGCATGCGTGTGAAAGGACCTGACAGGCCCTGCGCAAGGGACATAAAGACAATGCCCTATCCCGGATTCCCAACGGATATGCAGGCACAGTTCATGGCCCTCATGTCGGTTGCAGAGGGAACGAGCATCATAAGAGAGACGATATTCGAAAACCGGTTCATGCACGTTGCCGAGCTCAGAAGGATGGGCGCCGACATAGATACCGAAGGGGGAACGGCCACGGTTAGAGGGGTAAGGAAACTGAAAGGCACGGACGTGATGGCAACGGACCTGAGAGCGAGCGCCTCCCTAATCGTTGCAGGACTCGCAGCCGAGGGAGAGACGATAATCCACAGGCTCTACCATCTTGACAGGGGCTACGACAGGATAGAGGAGAAGCTGAAGGGACTCGGCGCTATTGTGGAGAGGGGCAGAGATGCTCGATGATAATCGCCAGGGTCTCTTTCAGGTCTTTCCTGTCGACAACCATATCCAGCATCCCGTGCTCGAGGAAGAATTCTGCCCTCTGGAAGTTCTCTGGTAGCTGCTGCTTTATCGTCTGTTCGATCACTCTCTGGCCTGCAAAGCCGATAAGGCTCTTCGGTTCAGCGATAATGATATCCCCGAGCATCGCAAAACTCGCGGTAACGCCGCCAAAGGTCGGGTCCGAAAGTATGGAGACATAGAGAATCCCGTTCTCCTTCATTTTCCCGATGGCGGCCGAAGTCTTTGCCATCTGCATAAGGGAGAAGATGCCTTCCTGCATCCTTGCGCCTCCGGAAGACGCCACGGTAATGAGAGGGACCTTCTTTTCCATCGCCACCTCGGCAGCCCTCACTATCTTCTCACCCACTGCAGAGCCCATGCTACCTCCGTGAAAAGAAAAATCCATAACGGCTATCACGACCGGATGCCCGTTTACAAGCGCCTCTCCTGTAATCACCGCCTCTTTGAGGCCGCTCCTCTTCTGATAGTCCCTGATCCTGTCCCTGTACGACACAGTGTCCTTGAAACCGAGGGGGTCACCGGAGACGATGTCGGCGTCCAGCTCCACAAAACTCCCTTCATCGACGATAAGGTTCAGGCGTTCCACGGCACTTATCCTGAAGTGGTAGTTGCACTTGGGACAGATCTTTAGGTTCTTTTCGACCTCTTTCTTATAGACGATCTCCTTGCAGTTTTCGCACTTCACCCACAATCCCTCGGGGATCTTCACCTTCCTGCCGATCTTCTCTTCCCTTGTCTTCTTAAACCACGCCATACCGAGTGAAGTGCAATGAGTTACGCGCAGCGAGTGAACTTAAGGAAATTTCCTTCCATATACTTGTCACCCGTCACTTGTCACTGCATTCAGATCGCCCTCCTCAGTTCAAGGATAAACTCCTCAAGGCTTTCGAGTGAGTCCTGAGCCCTCTTTACGATGGCGCTGCCCACGATCACCCCGTCTGCGTACCCGGACACAGCGCTTGCCTCATCGGGAGTCGAGATACCGAAGCCCACGGCAACTGGCTTGTCCGCGACCTCTTTAATGCGAACAATGGATTCCCGCAGGGAATCGTCCATCGTGAGTCTCGACCCCGTGATGCCCGTCATGGATACGTAGTATATAAACCCCCTGGAAGCCCTCGCTATCTTCCTTATCCTCCGTTCCGATGATGTGGGTGCGAGGAGGAATATTGTCGCGAGTCCGTTCTTCACCGACAGGGGAATGAGCTCGCCTGCTTCATCGGGAGGGAGGTCGGGGATGATCACACCGTCAACGCCGGCATGAACGGCATCCTCCACAAAACTCCCAATCCCATACTTGAAAACGGGATTGTAATACGTCATTAGGACAAGGGGGATCTCTGTCTCTTCCCTGATATCCCTCACAAAGCCTATCACCTTCCTGAGGTTAACGCCCCTCTGCAATGCGCGCTCCGCCGCCCTCTGGATGGTCGGCCCGTCTGCAAGGGGATCGGTGAAAGGCACTCCGAGTTCCACGACATCGGCCCTGCACCTGTCAAAAAGCAGAACCATATCCCGGGTTTTTTCGAGGCTCGGATCGCCCGCCATGATATAGGGGATGAATGCCTTTTTGTCCTGGGCCTTTAGCTTTCTGAATGCCCTGTCGACCCTGTTCATCCTTTCTTAGAACTCCATTCCCCTGATGGCCGCCACCTGCTGAACGTCCTTGTCGCCGCGACCCGAGAGATTGACGACGATCGCCTCATCTCTTGAGAGCCCGGGGGCGAGCTTTACCGCCTCCGCAATGGCATGGGCTGATTCCAGGGCAGGGATTATCCCCTCTGTCTTGCTCAGAAGTTCAAAGGCGGAAAGGGCCTCGTCATCAGTGGCATAGGAGTACTGAACACGGCCAGTGTCCCGCAGATAAGGATGTTCGGGGCCGACCGCCGCGTAATCGAGTCCCGCTGAGATGGAATGTGTACCGAGTACATTGCCGGCCTCATCCTGAAGAAGATACGTCTTGGTCCCCTGAAATACTCCAAGCGAACCGCCTGCGAATCTTGCCGCGTGTTCGCCGCTCCCGATTCCCCTTCCCCCGGCCTCCACGCCTATCATCTTCACATCATCGTCAAGGAACGCATAGAAGAGCCCCATTGCGTTGCTTCCCCCTCCCACACACGCAATGAGGTAAGCAGGGAGCTTTCCCTCTGCTTCAAGTATCTGCTTTCTCGCCTCCCTGCCGATGACAGACTGAAAATCCCTGACCATTACAGGAAAGGGATGGGGACCGAATACCGTTCCCATTACATAGTGCGTTGTCCTCACGTTGGTAGTCCAGTCCCGCAGCGCCTCGTTGATCGCGTCCTTCAGGGTCATGGATCCTATGGCCACCTCTCTCACGCCCGCTCCGAGAAGCCTCATCCTGAAGACATTCAGCGCCTGTCTCTTCATATCCACCGAACCCATGTATATCTCGCACTCGAGGCCCGCAAAGGCCGCGCCCGTTGCAGTCGCAACGCCGTGCTGTCCCGCGCCCGTTTCTGCAATCACCCTTCTCTTACCCATTCTTTTTGCTATGAGGGCCTGTCCGAGGGCATTGTTGATCTTGTGTGCACCGGTATGCGCGAGGTCTTCACGCTTGAGGTAGATCTTTGCCCCCCCCAGTTGTTCCGTAAACCTCTTTGCGAAATAAAGCGGGGTGGGCCTTCCTATATAGGTTTTCTGGAGTTGAACGAGCTCCTTCTGGAAATCCCTGTCGGCTCTTGATTTGAGGTACGCCTCCTCCAGTTCCAGGAGCGCAGGCATGAGGGTCTCCGGCACGAAACGTCCCCCGTAATGGCCGAAATATCCCTTCTTATCAGGCAGTTTCTTAATTATTCTCCTCCGTCAGACCTGTCCAGAATAAGAGATTGCTTCGCTTCCTACCTGCCGGCAGGCATGGTGCACATGACAAATCGAGCATTGATGGCGTTTTGCTGTGATTGCGAGGAGCTCTAGCCCTGAAGCAATCTCGTTTTTGAAAGCTAATGTTATCAAGCATCTCATATGCTGTCTCGGACAGTGCTCCCCGTAATAATCTGATATTATAGCACAGTGGCTGTCAGTCGGGCATCTCCCCGACTCCGCCTTGTTCCGCCAGTATCCCGCATAATGTCATTGACCCGGAAAAAACCTCATCCCGCCCCAACCGCAGGGGAGAGAAGACCCATTTTCATCCCTCTCCATTCCGCAAACGCTTCAGAAAGTGAAGCGCGCCGTAAAGGCCTCCGAAGTCACCGAGCACCGCTTCCTCAAGAAGAGGGGGTTCTGGAAATATCTTTAAGACAGTCCGCAGATGGAAGCGGACCCTGTCGAGAGGAACGCTCCGCATGACGGATCCGCCGAGAATTACTATGTCGGGAGACCAATGGACTATCGTGTTGTTAAGCCCATACGCCAGAAGTCGGGCTTCCTCCTCCCAAACGGCTGGATCATCGATTTCATATGCCTTCTTCCCGTAACGGCGCTCGATAGCAGATCCCGATGCACACTTCTCAAAATACCCCGGCACGCTCCCGCACTCTGGGCAAATGGTTCCATCCGCATCAATGATCTGATGCCCAGGCTCAAACCCCATGGCGCTCCTATCGATTTCTCCGTTAACTATCCGGGCGCCTCCGACTCCGGTGCTCACCGTAATATATACGACAATATCTCTTCCCCTGCCTTTTCCGTAAGAAGCCTCCCCAAGTCCCGCCATGGCAGCATCGTTTTCTATGTATACGGGAGAGTTGAGAATCCTCTGCAACTGCTCTTTCAGTGGCTTCCCGACCCATCCCGATACGTGAGGAGACTTCACAAGTTTTGTCTTTTCCCTATCCAGAGGGCCCGCAATCCCCCCCGCCGCGGCCTCTATCCTTTTGCCTCCAGAAAGCTCCAGTGCGGCTTTCTTGAATTGCTCGATGCCCTTTTCGAATTCTTCAGGGGTAGCGACAACCTTCGGCTCGCCAAAGGCATCACCGTCTCCCGAAAAGGCAATGCGCGTCTTTGTCCCGCCTATGTCGAAAAGCAGATACATAAAAGTCTCGCCTTTCTCTCTATTATAGTGGACATGCAGAATAAGTTAAGCGCCAACTGTTTGACACCTGTTCGGTTTCTCTCCTATACTTAGAAATAAACAGGAAAAAGCGCTGAGGAGGACGCGATGTGCGATGTGAACGCATATATCGTAAGAAACGGAAAAGAGGAGCTCTACCTTGAAAACGTGAACGTTGCAAAATCGGAGGATGGTAAGGTCTTTCTAAAGAATCTCTTCGGAGAACAGAAGGTATTTGACGGCGTGATCAGGGAGTTCTCTCTGCCCGGCCACAGACTGGTCTTGGAGGGTGTCGACAAGACGTCTCAGGCAATGATCCGATGACGGAATGGCGATTCATCGACTCGGGGCCCCGCACTGCTTCTTACAACATGGGCCTTGACGAAGCCATTGCCGTCATGGTGAGAAAAGGCTCATCTCCCCCGACCCTCAGATTCTACGGCTGGGACAGGCCCTCTGTTAGCATCGGCTCTTTCCAAAAGGTCTCCGACATCGACTTTGGTTACTGCCTCACCCGCGGCATGCCCGTCGTAAGAAGGCCGACTGGCGGCAGGGCGATCCTCCATGGAGACGAACTCACATACAGTTTCTCCTCAAAGAACGAAGGCTTTTTTTTGGGCGGACTTCTCGATTCCTACCGGCATTTGAGCCGCGCTTTCACAGCCGCTTTCAGGGCAATGGGGCTCGAGATTACGGTGAAGTCTGAACGCGAGTCGGGAAGAAACCTGTCACGGAGCGCCCTCTGCTTCAAATCCACCTCGTACGGTGAGATAAGTCTGAAGGGCAGGAAACTGGTAGGATCTGCACAGAAACGCTGGAAGGACGGTCTCCTACAGCAGGGTTCCATTCCCTATGCCGTAGATGAGGAAAACATGATGAGGGTATTCAATCTTTCTTCGCCGGGTCTTAAGGAAGCGATGGTAGGGCTGCGGGAGGCCTCTCCCGACCTTGACCCTGAAGAGTTCAAGAAAGCCATAAGGTCCTCTTTCGAAGAGGCGTTCGGAATCAGCTTCCGCTTCCTTGGCCCTTCTCGGGAGGAGGAGCATCTTGCACTTGAGCTTGAGCACCGGAAGTATCTGTCTCCCCAATGGACCCTTCAGAAGGACTGACCGGCCGGATCTCTTTCTCCTCTGTCACTGCTGCCGTGGAATGATAGTATGAAAAGAGTGCCGCTATCATTACAAGGCCGGTATAGCTCTGCACGACATAAGCGGCGAACTGGTAGAAGAAAGCGATGACAGAACCTATGAAGGGCACCAGACCTATGGGATAGCTCAGGCCGAGCACCATGAAGTTCACGGCAAGGTATCCGCCGAAGACGAGGCAATAGAGGGAGAATGCACCGGCATGAGATGAGAGGTAACGCACAGATTCTCTAAAGGACTTCACGGGTCCTGCCCCTCTCATGGCCAGGCACGCCGAACCATAGACAGTAATCGCCAGCACGATAAGGACGAGGGCAAGGCCGGCCACAAAGAGGATAAGGGAGAAGAAGACCCCGAGGAAAAGCGCCAGCGCAGCCTCCTGCTCCCTTGCAGCCGCGACGATGGCGGAGATGAGTCCCCCGAAGAGGCCGAGGACGAATGCCACGATGATGAAGAGCACCGCCACGAGGGAGGTAAAACCGACCAGAGGGAAGAAAAGCCTCCTGCCCTCGGAGAGGAAGGTCTTCATCTCGAACCTCTCGGCATTTCCCCGGACAAAACGGGTTATGACCCCTACGGACCCTCCGAAAAGGAAGATGCCCAGCGCGAGCACCGCCGTGATATATAGGAGGAGACTCGTGAGAACGAGGACAACGAGTGCGAAGTATTTCGAGAGTATCTCGGCAGGCCTCCTCAGTGTCCTGAAGACGTCATCCACGCGCGCCAGTTCCGTCAGGTCCAGGCCGAAGATTATGAAGGCGATTGCGAGTGGAATGCCCACAATGATAAGGAATCCTATGAAACTTGCAAACATCGCACCCACCTGAATGAGCACAAGCTGCCAGTTCCTGTTGACGATCCTGAAGCCGCTTCCTATCGCGTCTCTGAATTTCACCTCTGCAAACTATCCTCTCTCAGACCCCTTTGGCCCTTTTGATGAAGAGCTTCAATTTCTTGTGGTCCTTCTTGCCCTTTTCTTCCTCCACCCCGCTGCTCACGTCAACGGCATAAGGTCTCACCCACCGCACAGCCTTCTCCACGTTGTCCGGATTAAGACCCCCTGATAGGATGATCCTGCCGAACTGTTTTGCGTCAGTCGCTATATCCCAGTTGAATATCTGACCAGTGCCACCCAGAGACTCAGGGGTATAGGTATCCAGAAGATACGCGGACACACGGTAGTGCCGGAGGGGCCGGAGGTCATTCAACTCCTTCACCCTTATGGCCTTTATAACTCTGCCGCCAATCAGGCATGCCTCGGGTGGTTCGTGGCCGTGCAGCTGCACAACGTCTATGGATGCATGCCGGATGATCCTTTGCATCTCCTCCCGCCTCTCATCCACAAAAACCCCGACCGTCGTGACAAAGGGCGGCAGTTCACGGATGATCTTCCCGGCGTCGTCAGGAGAGACGTATCTGGGGCTTCCCGCATAAAACACAAAACCAAGGGCGTCTGCGCCTGACTCTGTTGCGGCTAAGGCGTCATCCAGGTTCGTTATGCCGCATATCTTGACTCTGACCATCAGTCTCCGTCAGCAAAAAGCGTGAAGGACTTAGCGTGTTGAGCTTATCATACACGCTAACCGCCATGCCATGAGCTTTCGCTACCCGATCACCGGGAGCTTTGCCAGTGCTTCCCTGATTTTTTCATAGGGATACTCGTAATCTTCGAGTTTGCCTCCGAGATAGTCTGCATAAGCAGCAAGATCGAGGTAGCCATGGCCGCTCAGGTTGAAGAATATAGTCTTCTCCTTGCCCTCCTCCTTGCACCGCATCGCCTCATCAATGGCTGCCTTTATCGCATGGGCGGTTTCTGGCGCAGGGATAATGCCCTCTGCCTTTGCAAATCGGATGGCCGCATCAAAGACGGCAGTCTGGCCGTATGCCACCGCTTCTATCAGCTTGTCATGGTAAAGCTGACAGACAAGGGGGGCGTCGGCATGGTAACGCAGACCTCCCGCATGAATCCCGGGGGGAACGAAGTCATGGCCGAGAGTATACATCATGAGGAGGGGGGTAAGGCCGGCAGTGTCCCCGAAATCGTACCTGAACTCGCCCTTTGTGAGAGTCGGACATGAGCTGGGCTCCACTGCGATAACCCGCAGATCCTTCCCGCTGATCTTGTCGTAGAGAAACGGAAAGCTCGCCCCTCCGAGATTGCTTCCTCCTCCGCAGCATCCGATGACGATGTCGGGGGAATCCCCTGCAAGTTCGAACTGCTTCTTTGCCTCCAGGCCGATGACAGTCTGGTGCAGAAGGACATGGTTCAGCACGGAGCCGAGGGCATAGTTTGTGTCCTTGTGAGTAGCAGCATCCTCCACCGCCTCGGAGATCGCGATGCCCAGGCTTCCGGGGCTGTTAGGGTCTGCTTCGAGTATCTTCCTGCCTGAGTTCGTGACAGTTGAAGGACTCGGATGCACTGTTGCTCCCCATGTCTCCATGGCGATCCTCCGGTAGGGTTTCTGGTTATAGCTTACCTTCACCATATACACGGTCACCTCGAGACCAAAGAGGCTTCCCGCAAGGGCCATTGCAGAGCCCCATTGTCCTGCCCCCGTCTCTGTGGCAATCCTCTTTATCCCGGCCTTCTTGTTGTAGTATGCCTGGGGTATGGATGTGTTGGGCTTATGGCTGCCTGCAGGGCTGACCCCTTCGTACTTATAGTAGATCCGCGCAGGTGTATTGAGCGCCTTTTCAAGCTTGTGCGCCCTGTAAAGGGGAGAAGGCCTCCAAAGGGTGTAGATGTCGAGGACCTCTTCAGGGATATCTATCCACCGCTCGGTCGAGACCTCCTGCGCAATGAGGTCCATTGGAAAAATGGCCGACAGGTCTTCAGGCCCCACGGGCTTGAGGGTCCCCGGGTGCAGGGGCGGCTTGGGTAGATTCGGCATGTCCGCCATTATGTTGTACCACTTCTTAGGAATTTCCCTGTCCGGGAGCACCACCTTTGTTTCCTTCATCTCGTCCTCCTTCGTATAAGTACATTAACCAAGAAAACCAAAATCGATGAGCCTTACCTGCCCATGAGTTCGTCTATTTTCTTCCCTATGTCCTTTGACTCCATGAGGGAAGTGCCGACCAGCACGGCATCCACTCCGTACCCCTCAAGTCCCTCCACATCCACCCGTGTCCTTATCCCGCTTTCGCTCACAACAACCTTTCCTGAAGGGATATCCCTTTTCAGGAGAGATGTGGTGTTCAGGTCCACCTTGAGGGTCTTCAGGTTCCTGTTGTTGATGCCTATGATATCCGCTTCGGCGCGGAGGGCCTTCCCGAGTTCCTCATGGTCGTGCACCTCAAGGAGGACGTCGAGGCCGAGTTCCCCGCAGAGGTGTATGTACTCCTTGCACTGGTCCCTGCTCAGCAGCGAAGCGATGAGCAGAACGGCGTCGGCGCCGTACACCCTCGATTCATAGATCTGGTATTCGTCGAAAATGAAGTCCTTTCTCAACACAGGCCTTGTGGATACTCGCCTGACGGCGTGAATGATATCGAGCTCCCCTCCGAAGAAATCTTGTTCGGTCAGGACGGAGATCGCGTCAACCCCCTTTCTTTCATACACACGGGCGATGGCGATGGGATCGAAATTCTCCCTGATTACTCCCTTTGAGGGTGAAGCCTGCTTTATCTCTGCAACAAGCCTGATGCGTTCCTTGCCCTTTGTAACCGAGCTTTTGAAGTCCCTTGTCTCAGCGGCCTCGGACAATCTCGATCTGAGTTCGCGGTAAGGCACCCGTCCTTTTACGTAATCGAGTCTTTCCCTCTTTTTTTCCACAATCCGGTCAAGTATGGACACATAAGGATTTTAAGGCAAATTCAGGAATTTTACAACACCATACTCGTGATGACAAGAAGACTATTGCCGGACTGTGCTGTTGATTGTGCCGAGGATATCCTGAAGAAAAAACGGCTTCAGAAAAAAGGCGTGCGCCCCTGCCTTAATAAAGTCATCCTGAGCGGACTCAAACCCGCTCATACCGATAGCTACAATGTGGGGATACCACCGCCTGATCAGCTTTGTGAGCTCTATGCCGTCCATCTGCGGCATTGAATAATCGGTGATCAGTATGCCGAGATGCTGCCTCTTGATTTTGAGGAATTCTATGGCGCTCACGGCATTGTTGACGCTCCGGGCCTCGTAGCCTGACTTTGTCAGGAAATAGCAGATCAGACTCCCGATCTTTTCATCGTCATCGACCACGAGAACTTTCCTGTTTTCGGGCATGATCCCTTTCTCGGTTTCACGTCTTTATCAATTGTAACGGCCTCCCTATCCTACGGGGCGGATAAGGAGGCCATCCCCCCCTCCTCCAGCGGCACCATTGTCTATGCACGGCGGCCGGACATTTCGCCCTTTCCCTCTGAATCTCCCGCGCATTTTTACATTTTTATGAATTCATACTACTCTCCCGAAAGAGCAAAGTAAATTGCCTTCACCGGGTATTTTCAGGGGATATGGGCAGTAAATATATCCACTCCTCCGGCGACATTGGTTCTTAGAGGAGAGGAAGAAGGAGGGAAGCTAAATGATGCCTTTTTTCCTGGCCTTTACGAGCGCTTCCTGCCTGTCTTTTGCCTGGAGCTTTTCGTAGATATTCTTAATGTGGGCATGCACGGTATGCGGGCTTATGTTGAATTTATCCGAGATCTCCTTGTAGGAGAGTCCCCTCTCGATCTCTCTCACAATCTCCTGCTCCCTCTTACTCAGGAGATACTGCTCGCCGATACTCTCGTCCCGGAACTCCTGTATCACCTTCCTTGCTATCTTCGGGCTCATGGGCGCTCCACCCTGGTGGAGGTTGTTAAGGGCCTCTATGATCTCCCTCGGGGTGCTGCCCTTGAGAATATATCCCGACGAGCCGGCCTTTATTGCGGCAAAGACGGTCTCCCTGTCCTCAAAGACAGTATGGGTCATTATCTCTACGTTTGGAAACTGCTCCTTCACATTCTTGATCAGCTCAACGCCTGAAATGCCCGGAAGTCCAAGGTCCACGAGCATCACATCAGGCGCGGCTTGTCTGACAGCGGGAAGGGCCTCTTCGGCAGAGCCGAATGCACCTGTGACACTCATGCCAGGCTCTCCGTCCAGAAGCATCTTGAGGTTCTCACGGAGAAGCCGATTGTCCTCTACGATTATTACTTTTATTACTTTCATGGCTCCCTCAGTCTTATTCCTTCGCGATATACCTGAGTGGAAGGGGCACCTCCAGATTGACCTCTGTGCCTTTTACGGAAACTACGGATATCCTCCCTCCCATTTCTCCTGCCCGCGTCCTCATGCTCCAGAGACCCCTTCCCGGTTTCTTCTCATGATCCAGCCCTTTTCCATCATCCCTAACTGACAGAAGGAGCCTTCCAGAACGGATATCCACCGTAACAACAACACTCTTTGCCCCGGAATGTTTTACTATATTGGCAAGGGTCTCCTTGTAGATCCTGAAAAGGTTCAGGTAAAGCATGCTTGCAGGCTGTTCCTCTATCTCCTCCACAACGCTTGCCACCTGAAAGGATATCCCATGGGGTTCAAAGAATGTCCTCCCGTAATGTCTTATGTCGCTCACAAGCATATCCCAGTCCATCCTGCCCTCATCAAGACTGTTCATGAAGCAACGAATCTCAGCAAGCCCCTCCCTTGAAAGCCCCGATATGGTCGAAAGCGCCCTCCTCACCTCGTCAACGGAGGTCGCGCATTGGGCGAGGTCCGCCAGCAGGCTTATATTCGTTGTGATGCCTCCGATACCGTCGTGGAGGTCCCTGAGGATCCTCTCCCTTTCCATGGCATGCATCTTCTCTTCCCTGAGCCTAACTTCGAGATGCCGGATGTTCTCCTCGTAAAGGAGGGCGTTTTCAACGGCAAGCGCCACATGATGGGAAAAGGCAACGAGGAGTTCCAGATCGTCCCTGCTGAACCTCGCTCTGTTCTTTCTGTTCACTGCCTGGATAACCCCGAGCATTCTCTCCTTTGTTCTCACCGGCGCACAGGCCATGTTCCTTGTCCTGAAACCTGTAGCCTGGTCTGCCTGCCTGAAGAACCTCCTGTCGGAATTTACGTCATGGACTATCTGGGCAACCCCGTGCTCCGCAACCCATCCCGCAATTCCCTGGCCCCTTTTCAGCCTTATCTCTTTCAACCTGTCCCCCTTCTTCAGAGCGACCTCGAAAAAGAGCTCTCCTGTTTCAGGATCTATAAGGAGGAGGCTTCCTGTTTCGGAATTCAGGAGCCTCGCGGCTGCATCGACCGAGCGTCTCTTTATCTCCTGAATGTCGAGGGTGGAATTCACAAGGGCCGCCATGTCCATCAATGCCCTCAACTGCCGGAGTTTCTTGTCCTTTGAAGTGTCACCACGCATGCGCATCCCAATAATATCCGTTGTAGTGACTAAAGTTTATCCCTAATTCATCCCTTTTGCAAGGACACTTGTCTCACAGAAGTCGTTGAGTACAGAGAACGAAACAAAGAAGCCCAGCGCATGCCGGCCTTCTCCCTAAATAGGCGCTGGAGTCTATTTCAGTGAAGAAAAATAACACTCAGTCAATCGGCAGACCGCCGATTAAGTTTTACGTTCATATGTAATACCACCTCCCTCCTATGAAAAGCCAAGTGCATCCAGGACTGCAATGAGTCTGTATTGTGGTGAAACTTGAGACACTTTTTATCAGTTTCCCGCCAAATTCGAGTTTGTCCAATTTCCCTGACTTTGCCTTCTCTCCATTTTCGTTTGCTACTTTTTCAACTTTGCTGTCTCAACGTCAATAGTAATAACCATCTTCCTTCCCTTTGCCATAATGCTCAGCCTCCTTATGAGATTTTTCATGCATTCTCTATTCGTTCCTCCCACTCCTGTTGCTTTCAACCAAATGACCAGATCCTCTCTCTTATGTCATCTATAGCGCCAGTGTGAGCTTCAGAAAGACCGACCGTTTTGGTTGTATCACCGGGCTCACAGGATCAGTGTCCTGATACTTAAAAGATTTGTCAAAGAGATTCCTTGCCATAAGGCTGATAACCCCCAGACGTCTGGGCAGACGATAGTTGATCCCAGCATCGAAAATCCAGAAGGCCTCTGCCCCTGACTCAAAAGTATCTGGTGGCAAATCCTGGGGATGAAATTCACCTCTTTGCTTAATATAACTCGCACCTACTCTGGCACTGAATCCGCATGGGTGAAAGAAACCAATCCCTAAGGGGAACCGGTGGGTTTCGACATGCTTTATTCCGGCAACGAATTGTGGGTCCCTCACAAATTCCTCACACTGATATTCTGCGCTTAACACAAACCTCTTGTGAGGAGCCCAGTAGAGATACGCACGACCAAAGCGTTCTTTCCAGTCAGCCTTGCGAATTTCTGCAATGGGTACTTCGGGTGGCAACGGGATGAAAGTGAATGGCACCTCAAGGTCTCGCCTTGAATATTCTACTCCCCCATACAAATTCTTTGAGAATTTCCGATCAAAACCAACAGCATAGCGCCATACCTCGGTCCCTTCTCCATCATCAAAGAACTGATTGAATCCCGCCACCTGTGTGGGTTCAAGAGTCTGATTCGTGATCAGTGTTCTCTTCAGTGTTTTGAACACGGCTGCACGGACTGTGGAGTCAGGCAGCGGAGTCCAAGTCAAGCCAAGTTTTGGATTGAACCGATTGCGATCCTGATCCTCACCTTTGAATAAGTCAACACTTCCTCCGATAGTCCATGTGACATTGCCTGGATAGTTTATGAGCGAATAAACATAAAAATTTGCGTGGCGTACTCCTGTGTCTGTCACATCAGAAAATATCATGGGCTCAAGGGGAGGAGGCAGAGGAATTTGTGAGGTGATGGTCTCTTTACGATCTATCTTGAAATATCCTGCACCTGTTATGACATTAAACCGATCTGATCGTAAGAGATACTGAAACTCGGCATTGTAACCGTCTGCTTCAGGTCTAATATCTACCGTAGCATCCGGTAAAATCAGATGCGAACTGAAGTCCGACTTTTGATAACTTGCTGACCCTATGAGATCAGACCCCGTCGAAAAGGAATGTCGGAAACCCAAGCGAATTGACTTCGTCTCTTCTTTCTGGCGGAGATTGGGGAGAAAGTCATTCGGGAAAAAATTGAGCGTGAGGTCACCGTTTTCCCGCTCCTTGTATCTAAACTCCGCCTGGACACTCGTCTTGTCAGACAAACGATATTGCGCAAAGACATTGTAAATGTCTGTCCTGAGGTCGTTGTTCCCGCGGAACCCGTCCGTCTCGTAGTGGAACTGGCCCGCGCTTATTGAGAACTTATCCTTTACTGCCGAGAGCACGATTTCCTCGCCGAAAGTGCTGTTATTCCCGACAACCCCGCTTGTCTGAAGCCCTATACGGTTCCTGTTGAAGAGGGGATTGAACTCGTTGAAAGAGAGGTCAGACGGTCCCGCGCCGTTCAGAATAAAGAGGTTGCTTTCAGCAAGCTCGGGCTGAACAGGAGTAATGTTTATCGGCTGAAGGAGCTGCGACTGTAAGAGCTCGCTCACCCTTGCTATCTCGTGGCGCGGAAGGACAGAGTAGGAATCCGCAAGGAACCTGTGGGCGGAATGGCTTGCCGGATCTGTGTTCACGGACTTCCATCCCTCAACCAGGGCGAGCTGCTCAAAGCCGAGGTCGCGGTAAATCCTCGCGAGGCTTGCGCTCCTTGCTGCCAGGTCTTCGTCAAGGAGAAAACGCGAGCGATAGACAGCACGGTTGTCATTAAGCTCCATCGCCCTCTGGATGTCATGCAGGGCCTCAACAGGGCGGTTCGTGCTCTGCTTTCTTATGGCGTCATAGAACCAGGGCGTAGGGTCGAGGGGGTCGAATTCCTTTGCCAGGCTGAACTGCCCGGACGCCTTCTCATCCCTCTTTTCCTCATAATAGGATTTGCCGAGGTAGCTCCGGATTATTGAATTGTCGGGGTCGAGGCTCCCGGCTATTTCTATCTCCCTCCTACCCTCTTCAAGCTTCCCATTCCTTATCATGGCAAGCCCAAGGCCGAGACGAGGAAGAGGGTCTGCCTGATCGAGCATAATGGCTTTTTCGAACGCAGCTTTTGCAGCCTTTGTCTCCACCCTTGTAAGGTGCGCAAAACCGAGGGCTGTCTGCGAGCGGGCTATAGCTGGGTTCAAGGCAACAGCCTTCTTTGCCGCATCCAATGCCTCCTCAAGGTTTCCGAAAGAAAGGTGGATTTCAGCAAGCCTCGCCCATGCAAGGGCGTTATTCGGTTCGCGCTTCACCGCCTCCCCGAGGGCTTCGAGCGCCCCCTTGAGATCAAACCGCGACTGAAGGGCATAGGAAAGGGCGATTCGGGCCGCGGCTGAGTCAGGGTCGGAATCCGCTGCCTTCTTTGCGAGATTAAGGGCCTTGTCCTTGTCGTTCTGTACAAGGGCGATTACTGACTGGACAGCGAGGGCAGCGCTGTTTTGAGGAGCTGACCTGAGAACATCTTCTATTTCTCTGTTTGCCTCGTCAACTCGGCCCACGGAAAGGAGATATGAGACCCTCTCCTCCCAATCTGCTCCGGCCTTATACTCGGCTGCGCGCAGAGGGAAGACAGGAGGATAGTAGAGAGTCTACTGAACAGCATCCCTCGGTCTCGCAACAATGCGGATCACGGGGGCCTGGCCGGAGACAGCCTCGGCAGACTGGCCGCTGGCAATCAAAAGCAGGCCCTTTTCATTTTCCAATTCCACCTTTCCCTCGAATACGGACAAGGATGTCCTGTCGCTTTCTACCCTTACAAGAAATTCCGTCCCCTCAACAGTCGCGTTCACAAAGGGGGTGGTCACCTTAAGGCTCCTGCGGAAACGGCTGAAGAAATGCACAATGCCTGTCTTGAGATTTATGAGAAACATCTTTTCCTTTTCGGGACCCGAAAACGTTATGGTCGATTTCTGATCGAGACGGAGAATTGAGTCATTTGCAAGGAGAATGTCCGCACGGCTCCGCTCCTGCACCCGGATCGTGTCCGAAGGGCAATAGGTATCATTCAGCTCCGCTATCTTCCACTGGGTTTCCCCTTTTCTCAGGGCCTGGACATCCCCCTGAACAGAGACCACCTTGCCCACCCATTCGGCGCACGTTTCAGCGCCAGAAGGGGCTGCAATCGCCAGAACCGTCAAGAATATTATTGCCGCTGTAAGACTTCCCCGTACACAAGTCATGTCACCCTCCTGCTTTATGATATTGAATCCATCCGGAATCAGACATAGAGGTCACAGAGAAAAGCATAACCTTTTTAGGTGATGATTCATTCCGTGCTCTCTGTGGTTCAGATGCCCATCATTTCCTCTCCATCCTCACTATCCCATCCCATGTCTCAGGCGGCTTTTCAATGAATCTCTCGCAGAGACTCAGATAGAAGCCCGAAGGTCCGTCGCAGCCGAAGCAGTCCTTCACCTTACGGAATCCTTCTGCAGCCCTTCTCCATGACCCTCTCCTGAAATCTTCGAGGGTCCCCGCGAATACCGAACAGAGCTCCCTCTTCCAGACATCAGCCTCTCCAAGCAGACAGAGGAGCTCATAAACAACAAGGGGTTTGCGCTTTCCCGCAACAAGGAATGTGCCTATCTCCCTTGTGAGAAAACCGTCAAGCCCCCTTATGGCCTCTTCCGACACAAGGATGCGCGTTCCTAGATGCTTGTTCAGCCCTTCGATTCTCGTCGCGGTGTTCACCATGTCGCCCACAGGACGGTACTCATAGTGATCCATGGCACCTATGTTCCCAAGCAGTATCTGTCCCGAATGGACGCCGATACGGGTGTGGAGCTTTGCGCCTTCACGGTCGCGGTTGAACTGGTGCATGGTCCGCGAGATGTCCAGGGCTGCAAGGCATGCCTTGTCCCTCATTGCAGTGTCCGGATTTACCGAAACCCAGAGCGCGAGCATTGAGTCCGCTATGACGTCCGAGATCGCTCCACCGTGCTGCCTTACAGGCTTGAAGACAGTTTCGTAGTATTTGTTCATGAACCTTCCGAGCTCCTCAGGCCTCATAGCTTCCGCAAGAGCGGAGTACTGCTCCATGTCCGTACATACACAGACTCCGTACACAAGCTTGCTGCTTTCCTTCAGGTCGGATATGTTCCTTGCAAGCCTGTCCACCACTTCACCGGGCAGGTAATATCCAAAGGCCTTCCTGATGTTCTGCCTCTCTTCGTTGGCGTCGATATACCTCCAGAGAAGTGCGCCGAAGAAGGCAAAGGGCGCCTGAAAGACGAGAGGAATAAAGACCGGGAACCATCTCCCCGACGACTGAAACTCATGGAGCGCATACGCGAGGTAAAGGGATCCCAAAACGCTCACACCTGCTGCCGCAAGAGAGGTGGGGAGCATCCTGCAGAAGACCCCGATCACAAGTCCCCAGAAGAAGAGGATGGCGACATACGCGCCGGGGACGAGGGGACGAACAGGCATATCCTCCATTAGGTTTGCAAAGGCAGTGGCAGCGATCTCTATGCCGCTTAGGTCCCGGCCGTCGGGCTGTGAAAACACGGTGTAGAAGCCGTCCTTCTGTTCGGGTTCAAGAAGCTCGGAAAGCCCCACAAAGACGGCTTTGCCCCACAGGTCGAGATCTGCTCCTTCCGGCGCCTGCACCACCCGGTGATAAGGGATCGTGGGGATGGTGCCTGGGGGCCGTAGTAGTTCAGATAGAGGCTGTCCGGGTTACGATACATCCTGATAAGGGATTCAAGGATCCTGCGCTTTTTCGGCTCATGGGAAAGTATCTTTGAGTGTTCAACCTCCTCCAGCATCCATCCTGCGGTGGCAGGCTCTTTCTCGAAGATGCTCCTTATGGAAGAGAGCATCTTTTCGGAGTTCCCTGAGGCAAAGAATTTCTTTTCATCATGAAAACCCTTTTCGAGAGGATAGGCGCTTACCCGTTCAAGGAGGCGGATGAATTCGTCATACACCTGTCTTGAGAAAAGCTGAAAAGCCACAATCGGAAGGGTCGGTGTCTCCCCGGCGCCTGTAGTGAATGTCCAGTACTGGCTCACCCTCACGGGAACCTTGGGCAATGGGAAGGGAGCAAGGGCGGCGGCACTCAGCCCGATAGGAGAAACAGGGGGGATGAGTCTCACAATGCTCGCCTCCCCTGAATTCCCTTCCCCTTTTCCGCTGAGAGGCACCTTCTCCCTTTTGATGCGCTCGCAGAGGATAACATTACCCGCCTTCCGTATCGAACTCGCAAAGGCATTGTCCTCATCCGGGGAACGGGCCTCCTCGAAATACATGTCAAAGGCTATGACAGAGGCCCCTTCCATTACGAGACGGTCTATGAGGCGGCTGTGGAGGGTCCGTGGCCATTTTCTTGTGTCGTAAGGAAGATTAAGGGCATGAGCGGAGTGTTTGTCTATGCTGACGATAACGGCATCCGGCGGGACCCGCCTTTCCCCTCTCAGCTCAAAAAGGATATGAAGACCAATGTTTTCTTCAATGTCAAGCCCAAACGGGAAAAGACCGGACGCCGCTCCGGTCAGCCCGATAATAAGGCCAAGAACCGCTGCCTTAAAAAACCTGGACTTCAAGGAGCTGCCCATGACCGCAGCCCCTCCTTATCCATGACAACCCCTAATACAACCAGGCGTTGTTCCCCCCCTTCTGCCTTACCTGGAATGGTTATCTAA
>CAYYWY010000019.1:0-5271 GCA_964475485.1 uncultured Nitrospiraceae bacterium
TAATACGGAATGTGGCGGTGGCGAGTAATGTCTCCGAACCGCCGCCCGCAAGGGCCGGCACCGTCAAAGACCCCACATAGGTGTCATCTCCGCTCAGAATCATATCCCTCGAGAGATACACCTTAACGGTCGATGCGGTTGCATCGGCCGCCCCTTGGTTCTTCACCTTATAGTTTACAGTGAGAACCCTCATGCTCGTGTTTATGCGCATCGCTTTTGCCTGAAGATAGGAGACCACAAGATCCGGGGCGCCCCACTGGATCTCAAGCCAACGGTTCCCGCCACTGAAGTTAACCCTCACATCGTCCGATGCGGTCAGTTCGTTGATTACGTCCGAGTTGTCCTGCAGGTTGGTTGCATACATCATAGGCAAAGATACACCGTCCTCGTCGAGGCCGACGTAGTCGACTGACGCAGAAGCGTAGCCGTAGCTCTGGAAGATCCTGACCTTGTATTCCCCGTCGGCATCCGGCAGCCATGAAGATAAATCAAACTGCTTTGTCTGCTCGGAGCCTGCAAAGGAGTCAAAGGTTCGCTCCTGCCATTGTGAGCCATCCCAGGTGTATATGTAATACGTCCCTACCTGCTGGGAAATCACGTAATATCCTTCCGTCACGAATATAAAGTCCCTGACCATGCCTTCCGTCGGCTCGGTCATTTCGAAGACAAGACCGATCTTCTCACCGGGACGGGTAACTGCATATACGTTGTCGGCCCTTTGCACCTCGGAAAGGACATTTCCGCCGGCCGAATGCGTTGCCGAAGCGAGATTCAACCTGCTGACTATTACGGGCTCCTGAAGGGAGGTGTCAAGTCCGATGTAGTCTATCAGATGGTATTTCCCCACATTGCAGGATGTAATGTATATCCTGACCTTCTTACTGTATGTCAAGTGATCTTTCAGGTTGTATGCGGTTACCGCCCATTCGAAACGCGGATAATATATGTTCCTTGTCACCCATTCTCCGTTCGTATCCTGCGTCTGAATATAGATGTATGGCTTGCCCGGTATCACAGCCCCTGGGTCGCCGTCGTTAAGGAAGCCCTTGGCGCGGAAGATCAGGGTCGCGCCGCTTGAAACGTCCAGATTGCTGAAATCCAGTGTAAGGTAATTGTTGTGGTATCCCTTCATCCCTGCGCCATCCACTGCTGATATCCCGCTCAGAACGTCGTTCCCGTCCTGGTCAACCGCACTAACAGGAGTAGAAGGATCCCTGTATGTCCAGACCGAGCCGTTTTCATCAGCCCCTATCATGACGTCAGACGAATGGTCAATGCCGTAAAGTTCGATCAGGTCCGTATAAGAGATTTCGTTCTCTATCTCCCTCAGTTCGAGCTTGTATTCACCGACCGAAGGCACCAGGGGTTTACTCAAAAAATAATAATCCCTGTACTCCGATCCCGCACCCCTTGCTGTGGAATAAACATCATTGTCCTGTGCAAACTCTTCGCCGTCCCATACGAAAACCCACGGACACGAACCCCCGGCCTGTTCATACGCCTCAAGCGTGAGGGTGATTGCCGCCGCAGCAGGCGATACGAACATAAAAACGGAAAAGCAGACCGCTATACTTATAAGAATCGCCCCTTCCCCTCTCTTGGTCATCATTTTTCCCATTTCCCTCCTCCTTCGCAAATGGATTTCATGAAAAGCTCAGCATACTGACATCAGACGACATGCACCCTTACATGACTTTCATGACAAAAAGGTTTCTTGGGATGCCCAAAACCTGGCATAATGCTAACAGGAGTGAGGTTAGCGGAAGGTTAGGCGAAAAAAAGAGCATCAAATACCTATGGAAAAACAGAACGGAAAAAGAACTTCTTATAGATTTTATAGATTTCGGCGGATTGTTCTGTAAACCGCCTCTGTCTCTGAAGAAGGCTTAACTCCAAGCTCTTCTAATAGGATTCTTCTGCATTTCATGTATGTTAATATCGCATCGGCATGCCTTCCGAGTTTCAAATACGACAGCATGAGCCCGCGGTAAAAATTCTCATGAAGGTGATCGATCTCAAGCGCCCTCTGATAGACTTCTATCGCATTTCCATACTTTCTTGATTTCTCATTATAATCGCACAGGCGGCCAATGACGCGCATAATTCTGCTCTTCAATTTCTCTCTAAAAGTAATGATCCAAACCTGTTCATCTCCCTCAAGGAATTCTCCATGGTAGATATTCATAGCTTTCTTACATAATTCCGCACCGTTTGAATCAATTTCCCTCAGGGACATTATCTTCCCCGCTAGGTCGCAAAGCTGCCATGTATCGACAATGCAACATTTGGGATTAAGGCTCAGCCTTCCTCCTTTTAGGTGTACGCAAGCGCCACTGCCAAGAAGCCCCCGCAGGGCATGGAGGGTAAATTTCAACGATTGCGAGGCCTTATCGCCGTCCGAGCCGGGCCACAGGGCGTCCATCAGCTTAGTATCAGTGACGTCCCTTCCGCCGAAGGCTATTATGGCCTTGAGCAATTCAAGTGGCTTCTGTAACACCCTGCTCTTAAATGTTACCGGGATACCATTCTTCATAATCCCGAATCCGCCGAGTGTATGGATTCGCAGCGGATAGGGCCACAGTTCGAAAACCCCTTCCATTGCCCCGTTATCTGTTAGGAGAAGCAGGGATGGGTTAACGGATGCCGGAGGCAGTATATTGCGTTTGATGATAAGTTGTTTCACGTAATCAGTCTCTATGCCGTGCTCAAGGGCCTTCAGGCAGATAAAAGCCATCATATCAGGCCGCCAATGAAGCATATTTAGGTGGTGATGCTCTCTGGCATTTCTCAGTGCTTCACGAAGCAGCCTTACCCCTCTTTCTTTTTTGCCGGATTTAAAAGCCATATATGCCATCGGGAATAACAGGGCGGAGTTCCATTTGAAGTCCTTGATCTTTCTGGATATTGAAAAAATAACGGTAAAATACGCCTTCGCCCTAAAGGTCTGCCCCATTTCAAAAGAAGCCTGTGCCATACCGAGATACGCAAGCATAGTAGGAATGGGGCTGCCGGACTTAAGGGAAAGCTGCAGGGTAATCTTTGCATGTTCGAGTGCGCTCTTGAAATCTCCCGCTGAAAGGCAATGACAGGAAATGACGCAATGATAGTTGCCGAGATCGAAATAACTTGACCCGCTTATTGATGGAAGCATCTCTTGAAGAAGACTGTTTACCCTGACACTATCTCCGGCAGCTATGGCGCCATAAGCACCCGTCTGCAAGAGCGGGATATCGAGCACGTGGATACCCTCCCGTTCGGCCGTGGCCATACCTCTCTCAACGGCGCTAAGGCATTTCTCGCTGGACGGCTCTATCATGTGAAAATTCACTGCCTCTATCAATGCCCACCTGATGTCAGACAGCCGGCTCAACTTTCTGGTTCTGATTTCCGATCTAAGCGTTTTCACTATTAACGAGGCATTCATAAAATCGCCCGTGTAAGTGTAATAAAGGTGCAGCGGACTTGCCAGCGTTATCTTATAGTTTGTGTCAATGTTGCTGATGATGAGATCCCAGGCTCTGTCTGCCCATTCTTTAGCCCTGCGATGATATGGAACCCTGGAGAGAATTGCATTCATCATCGCAGTGACAACGGTTATTTCAAGCTCGATTGGCGTAAAAGACAGCCTACGGGCTGTGAGCTTGTCCATCCATCCTATCCATTGGTCCATCCTCGAAAAATCGCCTCTCTCAAGAAAGATGGTTTCTATAATACCGGCCAGTGAGCGCAGAGAGCCTGCAATGTCCTTGCCGCTTCTGAAAAGATGAAAAGCCCTCTCGAAATAGGACCTGCTTTTTTCAGTGTCGACGGGCAGTCTACAGATGCCGATCAAGTACAAGAGAGAAGGATTGCCATCCACTATCATTTCGGGAATCTTGAGAAGCCACTTCACAAGGGTCTTGTTCCTCCCCGTAGCCACAAAAGAGCCGGCATGAGTGAGTGCAAGCCTGACAACACCTTCCCAGTTGCGTGCACAAATGAGAAGCTCCGCGGCATCATCAATCTGTCCAGCTTCTTCCAGCAGAACGGCTGCCCTGTTCTGAAGTTTCTCTAGTTCTCCTGAAGGAAACATCTCCTTTGCCTTCGCCATAAGGAATTCCCTGAAAAGTGTGTGATACCGATAAACCGGCTGCGGGACAAAAGAGCAATGCGTGAAGTAGTGCCTCTTTCTCATATCGGCAAGTATTTCGCCTGCGTCGGGGATCCCCGTAAGCCTTCTCGACATATTCACTGCCATTGAAGGCAAGAAAGCCGTCTTAAGAAGAAAGTCCTGAACCCTTTTGCTTGTCTTTCCAAAAACCTCCGTGGCCAAGTAATCAAACACAGCCGCCTTCGGGTCTTCCTGAGTGCTTGAACCGACACTGCCGGAGGCCGCGGGCCCTTCGCCCATGTTTTCCAGCATAAGAACCATTCCGGCTGCCCAGCCATCCGCCTTTTCATAAAGAGACCTCGCAATGCTGCACAAGTATGAACGCCTCCCAAATGAAGTCCTTTCCGATGCTTTTTTTCTAACAAGTTCTTCTGCCTCACCATATGTAAACCTCACATCATTCCATCCGAGGGAATTGATCTTGTTGTTTGCCTTAAGCCGCGCAAAGGGCGGAGGCGGCTCGGTCCTGCTCATTATTACGACTCTCACCCCCTCAGGTATGACGTCAAGCCCATGGGCAAGCATTTCGTGAAATTCTGAATCGGCAGGGATATCCTGATAATTGTCAAAAACGATAATCCCTCCCGGAAGGGGGGTCAGCCTGCTATACAGATCCTCAAAATACCTCCTCGTAAATACCGGGATCCCCCAAAGATACTCCGAAGTCAATATAGGCATGGGTCTTCTCACGGCCGGATTCACTTTCTTTACAGCAAGGCCCGCGTAGTAGAAGAAAGTGGCAAGATCGGCATCCCCTGCGTCGACCTGATACCAGATGCAGGGGAGTTTTCTTGAGTCGAGATAGCTTGAAATGAGTGTTGTTTTGCCGGATCCTGCAGGCGCCGATATCCACGTGACCATCCTGTCGGCAGCTTTATCAAGAAGGCTGAAAAGCCTCTGGCGCTCAATAATATTCTGCGCCTTGGGTGAGGTTATCTTCGCAAAGGATATCAGTTTTTGCCCTCTGTTCATCCAGAAGCTACAGATCCGCCGCGTAATCAAGCGATAAGATAATGGAATAGATTATAGCACGCGCAGATGACACAATAAAACGCCCCTTCAGGAGCCTTCTTGACCTTGGCCTTTGCTAAACCCTAAAATGTCTTATGCCGATGATCAGG
>CAYYWY010000019.1:5281-16070 GCA_964475485.1 uncultured Nitrospiraceae bacterium
CGGCGAGGTAATCGAGAGGCCACCGATGCAGGCCTCTCGAAACAAGATCGCGGCCGGCGAGGTAATCGAGAGGCCTGCATCGGTGGTCAAGGAGCTCATCGAAAACTCCATAGACGCGGGGAGCACCGAGATAACTATCGAAGTTCTCAGGGGCGGTAAAGGACTGATCAAGGCCACGGACAACGGTTCGGGAATGGACAGAGAAGACGCCCTCCTGTGCCTTGAACGCCACGCCACAAGCAAACTCACGGGCGAGAAGGACTTGTTCAATATAAAAACCTTGGGGTTCAGGGGCGAGGCCCTTCCTGCAATCGCCTCGGTGTCCAGGATGAAGCTCGTGACCGGACAAAAGGGTTCACCGTCAGGCGTCTCGGTCGAGATACGGGGAGGTGAGATCCGAATGACAAAGGATTCACCCTCCCTGGGCACATCCGTTGAGGTGCGTGACCTTTTTTTCAACACCCCGGCAAGGAAGAAGTTTCTCAAGTCCGACAGTACAGAGCTCTTCCATATTATCGATTCAGTTACGAAAGAAGCCCTCTCCCACTGGGATATCAGCTTCAGGCTCCTCTCCGGGAAACAGGAAACGATGAACCTCCCCAGGGCATCGGGGCCGCGGGAGAGGATACTCCAGATTTTTGGCCTGGAGTTCATTGAAGGATTGATGGAGGTGAGTACCCCCCTTTCACCGCCTTTTAGCAAAGAGGGGATTAAGATGACCGCCTTCATCACAAAGGGGAATGATTTCAGAAACAACAGGGCGCACCAGTTCATTTTTATAAACAGGCGTCCGGTGAAGGACCAGACCGTTTCCCATGCCGTGTATGAGGCTTATGCGGGAATCCTTCCCCGTGACAAACACCCTGTGTTTTTCCTCTTCATTGATATAGACCCCGGGAAGGTCGATTTCAACGTTCATCCCACAAAGCGCGAGGTGAGGTTCGAGAACAAGCAGGATATCCATCGTTTCATAAGCCATAGCCTCAGAGAGGAACTGAAAAGGGAGCGAAGTCGCTATATTGCATCGTTTTCTGAAGCGTCTGATTGGGCGGGCACAGGAAATAACTCCACTCTTTCGCCGCTTTGCTTAAAGGAGGGGTTCATTGGCGGGGGAGCGCAGGCGGACAGTTGTGTCTCGGAAACTATCGAATTCCTCTATCAACCGGCCCTTCCTTTTATCTACCTCGGCGACACGTTCATCGCCATGTCAGGAAGGGGAGGCCTGACTCTCATAGACCACCACGCCGCCCACGAAAGGGTCCTCTTTGAAAGTCTTCTGAAAGGAATAAATCTGGGTTGCCATCAATTGCTTTTTCCGAAACAGGTAAAGTTGTCGCCAAAGGAATACGCGGCGATCCTGGAGAACAAGGCACTCCTGTTTGAAATGGGAATTGAGCTCGATGATTTCGGCCATGATACGCTCATGGTGAGAAGCCTTCCGGATGCGCTGAAAGAGGCTGACTTAAGGGGAATGCTATCCGATATTGCAGGGGCGCTGATGGAAGGGATCCCGCCCCTTAAATCCTTAAGGGAGCTCCTTGCGGCAAGAATCGCATGCCACAGCTCTGTCCGCGGGAAAGAGATCCTCTCGCGGGAAGAGTTTCAGAAACTCATCTCCAGTCTCGAAATGACTGAACATCCCGACCAGTGTCCCCACGGAAGACCGACCCGCATATTTCTCTCCTTGGATGATCTGAAGAAGTTATTCAAGAGGAAGTAAGCGCTTTAAGTAGACGCAAGGGCTTAGCTTAAGATGGCGGTTGGTGGCGACACTCGAGGGATTATACTGTCCGCAATTTCCTCTTGTTTTCGAATCCTTTGGGGAGCTCTTTTGTGATAGGATAAGAAATGTCTTCACAGAAAAAGGTCATAATCATCCTCGGCCCCACAGGCGTCGGGAAGACAGGCGCCTCGATCCTCCTTGCAAAGGCGCTGAATACGGAGATCATAAGCGCCGATTCGATGCAGATTTATCGGCATATGGATATCGGCACTGCAAAACCCTCCAAAGAAGAAATGTCCGAAGTAAAGCACCATATGATCGATATTGTGGAGCCCTCCGCGACCTTCAGCGCCGGGAAGTATATCGAGCAGGTCGTCCCTATAATCGAAGGCCTGCATGCACAGGGTAAACTGCCTCTTGTCGTGGGCGGCACAGGCCTCTATATAAAGGCAATGACAAGAGGCATCTTCTCAGGTCCATCCTCTGATTGGGCATTGAGGGAAAGACTCCTGCTCATGGAAGAAAGGGAGAAAGGCTGCCTCTACCGGCGTCTCCGGAGACTGGATCCCGGTGCAGCGGCACGGGTAATGCCTTCGGACACCAGGAGGATCGTGAGGGCCCTTGAGGTCTGCCTCAAAACAAGAACCGGGATCACGGATTTACAGAAGAATCTCACCAGACCATTGCCCTATGAGTTCATCCGCATAGGGCTTACTAGGCAGAGGAGAGAACTTTACGAGTTGATCGAAAGAAGGGTAGATGCCATGCTTTCCAGCGGGCTAGTGGATGAGGTTCGCGGTCTCCTTCGGATGAATCCCGGGAAAACGGCGATGCAGGCCATAGGATATAAGGAGGTGGCCCTATTCCTGAATGGCGAGATTTCCCTTGATGAAGTGGCAGGGATGATAAAGAAGAGGTCGAAGAACTACGCGAAGAGGCAGTTCACATGGTTCAGGCAGGAAAAAGGGATAGACTGGCTCGATATCACCGGTATTTCCGGCAGCGGCGAGATGTACAGGGCTATTGAAATATTCCTCGAAAATCGTTTAACGTAAAGAAAAAAGAGGGACTCAGGCAGGGTCAGTATTCCCGGGGGACCGGTAAGGAGGGGCATTATGCCAAATAACCTGCAGGACAATTACTTGAATCAGCTGAGGAAAGACAAGACACCTGTCGTGGTGTATCTCACCAACGGAGTAAGGCTGAAGGGCACTGTCAAGGGGTTTGACAGTTTCGTGATCGTTCTCAAAGAGACGAGCCAGCAGCTGATTTACAAGCATGCTGTTTCGACCATCGTGCCTGAAAGGGATATCGACCTGCGCTTTGAAGAGTTATAGTAACCCATTACCTACGGTGGATATAATCATAGAATGCAAGGGCGGGGTTGTGATGATAAAGAGAAAGAATCACCCCATCGGATGGGCCCTTCCCGGGGGGTTCGTGGATTACGGGGAAAGTCTCGAGTCGGCGGCCATGAGGGAAGCCAAGGAAGAGACCGGTCTTGATGTTGAGATTGTGAGGCAGTTCCATACTTACTCCGCTCCGGACAGAGACCCGAGGCATCACACCATCACCACGGTTTATATAGCAAAGGCAGAGGGAGAACCCAGGGCCGGGGACGATGCCGGGCAGGCGGGCGTTTTCAGCCGCGAGACGCTCCCTGAACCCATAGTCTTTGACCATAAAAAGATACTTGAGGATTATTTTACCGGGAGATATTGACCTGCACTGCAGATATAAATTTCTCTGAGGAGGCAACGATGCTTAAGGCAATGCGGAAGCATGCGAAGTTCTTCTACGTCCTTTTCTTTATCGTAATTCTTTCCTTCATTTTCTGGGGGGTCGGAACGGTGGACAAATCCACTTCGGTCCCCGTCGCGGAGGTCGGCAAGGAGAAGATCAGCATCGAGGAGTATTGGACGGCTTACGACAGGACAAGGGAATTCTACAGAAACATCACAAAGGGCAACTTCTCCGACGAGATGGAAAAGAAACTCAACCTGAAGCAGAAGGTTCTGGACTCCCTTATCGACGACACGGTACTTCTGATCGAAGCAAGAAGGACCGGGATAATAGTGAGCGATGCCGAGCTTGAGGAGGCAATAGTGAACGACCCATCCTTTATGCGAGACGGCAAATTCAGCCGGGACGTGTATCTAAGGACGCTCCAGTTGAACAGACTCGGCCCTGAGCTCTACGAGTCCATGAAGCGGAGGGAGTTGACCCTCATTAAGATGAAGAGGCTCATCGGGGAATCTGTCGACCTCGGAGATGACGCCCTGGAAGATCCTTCTATGGCGCAGATACGCCAGTCCCTTCTTGTTCAGATGCGGGACAAGGCGGTGAAATCTTATATCGAGGGCCTGAAAAAACAGATGAAAGTGAAGATCAACGAGCAGCTCTTAAGCTGAACTACCTAAGCGCTGCCCTTATCCCCTTTACCACGATATCCACTTCCCTGTCCTGGACTGTCCTCGCGTCTATGATGAGGGAGTTCTCTTTGATTCTCGCGATTATGGCCGGTTCACCGCTTCTCAGGCGTTCTTCAAGTTCGTTGACCTGGATCCTTTCCGGCCTGATCGAAACTGCGTATGTGGGGAAGTTAACTTCCGGGAGGGAACCTCCCCCTGAATGGGAAGACTCTTCGATTATTTCTATGGCCGCATCTTTAATGTCTCTTCTGAGAGGCGCCGCGATCTTCTTTGCCCGGGCCTTTAACCTCCCCGGCTCTTCCAGAAGCATCCTCAGGGTCGGTATTCTCTCCCTTGACCGTTCCTCGTCGGCATACTCAAGAAGAGTCGCCTCCAGAGCTGCAAGGGTTAACTTGTCTATCCTCACCGCCCTGGCGAGGGGGTGCCTCTGAACCCTTTCGATGAGCTCCCCTTTGCCCACGATCAATCCTGCCTGTGGACCGCCGAGGAGTTTATCGCCGCTGAACGTGACGAGGTCCACCCCAGTCCTTACTACCTCCTGCACTGAGGGCTCCGAATGAATGCCGTAGGGCCTGAGGTCTATGAGGCATCCGCTCCCAAGATCGCACATAACCGGGACTCCGTGCCCTTTACCCATAGCAACGAGCTTTTCAATAGCGACATCCTCGGTGAATCCCGTGATCCGGTAATTGGACTGGTGGACCTTGAGAATCATGCCCGTGGCATCGCCTAATGCATTCTCGTAATCATAGATGTGTGTCTTATTGGTGGTCCCAACTTCGCGCAGCACCGCTCCGCTCTGGGCCATGACATCCGGGACCCTGAAAGAGCCTCCGATCTCCACAAGCTCGCCTCTGGAGACGACGACCTCCCTGCCCTTCGCGAGAGCGCTGAGACAGAGCAGGACCGCAGCAGCATTGTTGTTCACAGCAAATCCGTCCTCCGCACCGGTGATCTCCCTCAGCAGTCCTCTTATATGTGCGTATCTCTTACCCCTCTTTCCCGAACTGAGGTCGTATTCGAGGTTCGAGTAACCGACGGCAACCCTTCTCACATTCTCCATCACTTCCTCTGAAAGCGCGGAGCGCCCGAGGTTTGTGTGGATAACAATCCCGGTTGCATTGATAACGGGCCTCAGGTTTGGGGATGACAGCCGCCTCGCCTTCAGGTCTATATAATGGACCATGCTTTCAAGGGAGACGTCGGTAGTTATTCCCTCAAGGATCTCCTTTCTCCTTAGGTCGATTCCCTCCCTGACAGCAGCAAGCACGTATCTCCTCGGATAGGTGCTTAGCCACCGAACTCCGTGAGCGCTCTTAAGGACCTCATCCACGGAGGGGAGGCTCGATAACAAATCCTTCCTCGGATTCATACTCTTTTATCCCTGACGATGCATCCTTCTGTCTGCTCATTTATAACGTACCTGACGGTGACCTTCAGGTCATTGCGTAAGGAATGGTAGACTGAGCAATATTTGTTCTGGGAGAGAGAGATGGCCCTGTCCATTTTCTTCGGCGTGATGTTCTCTCCCGACACGTGTATTACCAACTCCATGGACTTATAATACTGCGGCGGGGTGAGGTTTCTTTCTCCCGAATAGTCGATCTTGAAATTCGTAACTACAGCTCTCATCTTTTGCAGAAAAGAGACGACATCTATCGCAAGGCACCCCGCAACGCTCATCAATAAGGTCTCGGTCGGCGAGCACCCCCACTGAAATTCAGCGTCATAGTCAATCTCCTCGCCGCGCTGCGTCCTGCCATGGAAAATCAACTCCCTTTCCCATGTCAGGGTCCCCTTGTTCATCGGCGGGATATTCTCCTTGTATCCGCCTATTGCTTCCTCCAATGACTCAAGTTCCCTGTCCTCTGCTTCCCTCACTCTGCCTCCTCGTATCCGGACTTGCTGCCTTCAAAGTGACTTATTATACAGCATAACCCGAAATGACTGTAAAGTTCAGGGCGTCAATCCCTTGATAGAAGGATGCCCTTTTGCATAGAATAGCGGATGCGTTATGTAATCCTTGGCACGGCGGGCCATATCGACCACGGAAAGAGTTCAATCGTCAAGGCCCTGACCGGCATTGACCCTGACAGATTAAAGGAGGAAAAAGAGCGGGGCATCACCATCGACCTAGGATTTGCCGATCTCTCTTATCCCGACGGATTGACGGTCGGGATCGTGGACGTGCCGGG
This sequence comes from uncultured Nitrospiraceae bacterium, assembly GCA_964475485.1. Classification (GTDB taxonomy): domain Bacteria; phylum Nitrospirota; class Thermodesulfovibrionia; order Thermodesulfovibrionales; family UBA9159; genus CAYYWY01. The sequence goes on from CAYYWY010000019.1 coordinate 11,632, forward strand.
ACATGAAAGGCTAGTCCGGAATATGCTCGCAGGCGCAGGGGGTATCGACCTCGTGCTCCTCGTCATTGCAGCAGACGAAGGGATCATGCCTCAAAGCAGGGAACACCTCGCCATATGCAATCTCCTAAAGATAGAGTCGGGGCTTATCGCGGTCACAAAGGCGGACCTTGTTGAAAAGGAGTGGCTCGAACTCGTTGTGGATGAGGTGAAAGTATTTGTAAAAGGGACTTTCCTTGAAGGCTCTGAGATAATCCCCGTATCATCGAGAACCGGCTATAACCTCGATGTCCTGAAGGAGAAGATACGCGAGGTCGCCCTGAAGGTACGTCCAAAGCCCGTAAAGGAGATCTTCAGGCTTCCCATTGACAGGGTCTTTACCCTGAAGGGCTTCGGTACTGTAGTGACAGGCACGGTCGTCTCAGGGAGGCTTTCCCTGGATGATGCGGTGGAGATCCAGCCGCCCGGGATAGCGACCAAGATACGGGGGCTTCACAGCTACGGAAGGCCCATACAAACCGCCCTTGCAGGACAGCGGGTGGCGATTAACCTTCAGGCTGTAAACAAAGAGGATTTGAGGCGGGGCGATGTTGTAATCACTCCGAAGAAGGTCGTTCCTTCAAAGATCCTGGACGCCCGCATGGAACTCCTTCGCGATGTCCCTCCCTTAAAAAGCAAGGCCCTTGTCCATTTCCACATTGCCACATCTGAGACCATAGCAAGGGTCGTCCTCTACAATAGGGATGAGCTGAAGCCCGCTGAATCATGTTACTGCCAGCTCCGCCTTGATGAACCGGTGGTCGCGCTTTCCGGAGACCGGTACATCGTGAGGAGACTTTCGCCTGTCGTAACCATCGGCGGAGGAACGGTCCTCGACCCTTCCCCCGAAAGGAGGAGGCGCAGGGATGCGGTCACTGACCTTGATGTCCTTGAGACAGGAAGCCTTTCGGAGAAGATAGCTGCCAAAGTAAAGAAGGCCGGGATTAAGGGGATGGGTGCTTCCTCACTCACTGGATGGATCAGGGCCGAAATACCCGCAATAGAGGAGTCCCTGAAGGTGTTGAAAGCCGTACGGCTTCTCATCCAGCTGAACGATACGCTTTTTCACAGCGATGTTTACAACGGCCTTTCCAGGAATATCATCGAAACCCTGACCTCCTTCCATCAGAAGAACCCCCTCCGGCCGGGCATGCCCAAAGAGGAATTGAGAGGCCTGATGAGGATACGTCAGGATATCTGGGGAAGCTGGCTGGCTTCTCTCGGCGCAGTGGTGGCGGACCGTGACATAGTGAGACTTAAGAGCTTCTCGGCGTCTGCCGATTCATCCGCAACCTCTTCGAAAATAGTCGAAATTCTCGAGAAGGCCCGATTCCAACCACCTACAAAGGAGGAGCTGTCAGAGAACCTGTCCGTGCCGCTGCACCAGATAACGGATATCCTGAGGCTTATGAGCAAGGAAGGTTCCCTTGTCAGGATAAACGACTCAATGTATATAGCTGCCTCTGCGTATAAGGAGCTCATCTCATTGCTGAAGGCCTTTTCTGCGAAAAAGCCGGAGATGACAGTTGCGGAGTTCAGGGATCTCCTTGGAACTACGAGGAAGTACGCCCTCCCCTTCCTTGAGTATCTCGATTCGAACAAGATAACCTTGCGGGTGGGGGACGTGAGGAAATTCCTGCTGAAGTGAGACCCTTGATTGTTACACAGTGCGGAGAGCGCAGAGGAATCCGTAACGCGTAACGTGCAACGGAAATATTTTCTCTGCGAACTCTGCGGTGTAAAAAGTTTCTTGCGGTACTTGCGGCAAAGAAATGGTGGGCAGTCGCAGAATCGAACTGCGGACACGAGGCTTTTCAGGCCTCTGCTCTACCGACTGAGCTAACTGCCCGTGATATAAACTATAATCATTCACGCTTTTTGTTGTCAAGGATAACAGGAGAAAGGAAAGACAAGGACATCCGTATGGATCTGAAAAAAGCCTTCCGCACGCACTTCCCTGCAGCGCTCTCCGGCATTCTCCTTATCTTCTGTTTTCCGACCTTCGATTTTTATCCCCTCGCCTGGGTCGCCATTGTCCCGCTCCTTGTTTCCCTCTGGGACAAGAACCCGAAAGAGGCTTTCCTTTCGGGGGTTGTGGCCGGCGCCTTCTATTTTTTCGGGACTCTTTATTGGGTCTATCACTCTATTACTCATTACGGCTCCGTCCCTTTTGCCGCCAGCATCTTCCTCGTCCTTCTGCTCAGCATCTACTTGAGTCTCTATCCAGGGCTTTTCGCTCTTCTTTTTTCCGTCAAGATCAGATCCACCAGGTTCCCTGCCCTTCTGCTTGCACCCGTCTTCTGGGTGACCATTGAGTTTGTCCGTTCCTATGCCCTCACCGGTTTCCCCTGGTCAAGCATCGGATACTCCCAATACCTCTTCCTCCATTTCATCCAGTTTGCGGACATTACAGGGATCTACGGAATCTCATTTATCGTCCTCGCGGTGAACGGGGCTTTTGCCGACATCTTTATCATGAAAAGGCGCAAGGCCGAGATGCCCCTCTTCCCCGCCTCTCATGCGCTCATCGGCTACACAGCCCTTCTTTTCTTCCTCCTAGTCGTTTTCTCTTACGGCTACTGGAGAATGCATCAGCAGCGTCCAGGCTATTCCCTCAGGGTGAGCATCATCCAGGGCAATATCGAACAGGACAAGAAATGGGAGCCCGCCTACCAAAGTGATGTTTCCCGTATCTACAGAGAGTTGACCCTGAATGCCTCCGCCTCCTCCCCTTCCCTGGTGATCTGGCCGGAGACCTCTGTGCCTTTCTATTTCGGGCATGATTCTGCCCGTTCCAAGGAACTCGTGGATTTCCAGCGGGAGCTGAACGCATACCTCCTTTTCGGCAGCGTGATGATGAAGAGACCGCCCTCGGACGGCAGAAGCCCCGTCCTCTCCAACAGCGCCATTCTTCTCGACAGGGGAGGAAATGTCTCTTTCATTTATGATAAAATACATTTAGTTCCTTTCGGGGAGTATGTTCCGATGAGGAACTTCCTTTTCTTTGTTGATAAACTTGTTGCCGGCATCGGGGATTTTGAGCCTGGCAACAGGGTGATAAAGGCAAACACAGGCATAGGAAGCTTCGGGACCTTTATATGTTATGAGATCATCTTCCCCGGCCTCGTGAGGAAGTTTTATTCAAAAGACGGTGATTTCATAATTACCATAACGAATGACGCGTGGTTTGGCAGGACTGCCGGTCCTTATCAGCATTTCAGCATGGCTGTCTTTAGGGCCATAGAAAACCGCAAACCTGTGCTCAGGGCTGCAAATACCGGAATATCCGGTTATATCGACAGCAACGGAAGGATTGTCCGTTCCACGCCTCTCTTTGAGAGGCGTGTCGAGACGGTCGATATCATGACGGATCAGAGCAGGAGCTTCTACTCTAGGTATGGAGACCTTTTCTCCTACCTCTGCATCGTGATTTCACTTTTATTGCTGATTTAGAGGAGGCATCTATCTATGGTGCGCATCGACGAAATTAAGCAGGATATCCTGAATCTGCGCCTGAAGACCGAAGCCCTCAGAGGTTATCTTTGATGTACGCGGTCTAAAGGAAAAGATAGAGCAACTCAACAGCGAACTCTCACTGGAGTCTTCCTGGGCATCGCCGGAAAAGCTCCACGAACTCCAGAAAGGGAAGGCAAAGATTGAAAATGTTCTTGCGCCTTTCATTGCTGTTGATGAGAAGCTTTCCTATGTAGAGAATTCCCTTGACATTCTTGAAGAAGAAGGCGGGGAGGCTTTTTTTAAAGAAATTCAGGATGAGATTAAGGGTCTCGAGGAATCGATAAGGCAGATAGAACTGAAGCACCTGCTCTCGGGAGAGATCGACTCCAATAATGCCATCGTTACGATCCATCCGGGTGCTGGGGGTACCGAGAGCCAGGATTGGGCTCAAATCCTCATGCGTATGTATCTGAGATGGGCGGAGAAACATGGCTTCAAAACCGAGATTGTTGACCTCCTGCCCGGGGAGGAGGCAGGGATAAAGAGCGCAACTGTCACAGTCTCGGGCCCTTATGCGTACGGTTATCTGAAGTCCGAGGCGGGAGTGCACAGGCTTGTCAGGATATCCCCTTTTGATGCCAACAAACGGAGACACACCTCTTTTACTGCGGTCCTCGTATATCCGGAAATTGAAGAAGACATTACGATCGAGATAAACGAAGACGACCTGAAAATCGACACCTTCAGGGCCTCGGGGGCAGGCGGCCAGCACGTGAACAAGACATCCTCAGCCGTAAGAATTACCCACATACCTTCAGGGATTATCGTCACCTGCCAGAATGAAAGGTCCCAGCACAAGAACAAGGCTATGGCCCTAAAGATACTAAAGGCGAGGTTATATGACCTTCAAATGAAGGAGCAGGAAAAGAAAGTGGAAGGCATCGTTG
>CAYYWY010000019.1:16101-52383 GCA_964475485.1 uncultured Nitrospiraceae bacterium
ATCGTGGGGGAACCAGATACGTTCGTATATACTCCAGCCTTACAGGCTTGTGAAGGACCACAGGACAGGGACAGAGATAGGCAATGTTGATGCAGTCCTTGATGGGGATATCGATGTCTTCATCGACGCCTTTTTGAGACAGAAGAGCAAGGTTGCATAGTGTCTTCTTCTACTTTTTATTTATATCTTTTTAGTAACAGTAGTAAGGAATGTGAGAAGTGTGAAGTCTTGAAAAAACGGCGGTTATCGGCCTTCTGCGGGCGGAAAATGGTGTGAATGGATCGGTAGAATTTCATTAATGGAAGTGGCGTTTCTGCGATCGGCAGACACATCACAATTTAATTAACAGGAAATGAATGATTCTTCTTGCGGAGAGAATGGGTATGAGTTATAATAAAGCCCTTCGAAGGGGGAAGTTACTAACAATTGTTGGTAATATGTTGATAACTTATCAGGTACATCTTTAAATAATATATCTTTTGTAGAGAGCGGTGGAGCTATGCCCTTGGAAGATATTTGGAACAAGAGTCTTTCTCTAATCGAAAAGAAAACAGGTGCCAACGCGTTTGAACTCTGGTTCAAGCCGATAAGGCTTGTCCAGATAAAGGAACACAACGTAACTCTGGAAATACCTAACAGATTTTTCAGGGACTGGATAGAAGATTCCTATCCGAGCCTGATCAACGAGGTGATGGAGGAGCTGATCGGGCATCCCGTCACACTGAAATACAAGATCGCCGAAAAACAGGATTCCGAGGTCGAGAAGATCGATGCTCGACTTGAAGGGAGGAGGCAGAGGCTCGCCAGCAAGGGTATCTTTCTTAATCCAAGATATACCTTTGACAGCTTTGTCACGGGATCGAGCAACCAGATGGCGCATGCGGCCGCCATAGCCGTTGCGGACAACATAGGAAAGACGTACAATCCCTTCTTTGTTTATGGAGGTGTCGGTCTCGGAAAGACCCACCTTATCACGGCTATTGGGAATCGCGTGGCTGATAAGAGGCACGGCTATAATATTCTCTTCGTATCATCAGAACAGTTCACGAACGAGTTTGTAGCGGCGATGAGGCATGGGAAGGCGGAAGAGATGAAAGGGAAATACAGAAATCTCGATCTTTTGCTCGTTGACGACGTACAGTTCCTCGAGGGAAAGAACTCGACTCAGGAGGAGCTCTTTCATACGATTAATGCGCTATACGAAAGGCAGAAGCAGATCGTCCTTTCCAGCGACAGGCCTCCCAAGGAAATCAGGAACATCACAGACAGGCTCAGGTCGAGGTTCAGTATGGGGCTCATTGTGGATATACAGCCTCCGGAGATCGAACTCAGGATGGCGATCATACAAAAGAAGGCGGAGATGGAACGGCTTCCCCTCAATGATGCGGTGGTGGATTTCCTTGCCGCGAAGATCAAATCGAACATCAGGGAACTCGAAGGATGTCTCATCAGGCTGGGCGCGCATTCCGCCCTCACTGGTGAGCCCATCGACGTGGCCATGGCGAAGAATGTACTCAGGGATATCATTTCCGAAGACGACAAGCCGGTTACCGTTGAGCAGATACAGAAAGTTGTCGCCGATTTCTTCGGGATAAAGTGCATTGAGATGAAATCAAAGAAAAGGACAAGAGAGGTCGCGATTCCACGGCAGGTTGCGATGTACATCAGCAAACAGCTGACTGACGCCTCCCTGAGCGATATCGGGAAGAACTTCGGGGGGAAGGACCACGCCACTGTGATTTACGCTTGCAAACAGATTGAGGACAGGAGGGCGAAGGACGAAGATTTCAACAGAAAGATAGAGGGTGTCATAAAACGGATAAAAGGATAGAAGGAGGTCGTATGAAACTGAGCATTTCAAGAGATGAGATCCAGGAGAAGCTCTCGAACATCCAGAATATCGTCGAAAAGAGAAACACGATGCCAATCCTCAGCCATTTCCTTCTCGAGGCGGGGAAGAAGGCGACGAACATCACAGCTACCGACCTCCAGATTGCGATAAAGGAGCCCCTTGCCGCAGACGTGCAAAAGGAAGGGAAGGTCTGTGTCCCCGCGAGGAAGCTTTTTGAGATCGTGAGGGAGGCCGATGGGGATATCACGATCGAATCAGAGGACGAACAGTGGATAAAGGTCTCCTTCGGCAAGAGCAGGTTCAGGCTCGCCTGTCTCCCTTCAGGGGAGTTCCCTGCTTGGCCGGGCATCGAAAACGCGGAGCAGATAAAGTTCGGAATAGAGGCCCTTTCGGAGATGATTGAAAAGACGATTTATGCTGCCGGGGAGTCCGATGCTCGCTATACCCTCAACGGCCTCCTTTTCCATATAAAGCCAGGAGATGAGAACGTCACAGTTGTGGGCACGGACGGCCACCGTCTTGCCCTTATTTCGAAGGGGATGGAGGAGAGGGTTTCAGAGGAAAAGAAGGTGATACTGCCGAGGAAGGCCGCAGCGGAGCTGCGGAGGTTTCTTGGCGGTTCCGACACCATTTTTGCTATAATAGGTAAAAACCACATACTCTTCAGAATCGGAGACGTCCAGTTTCTGGCAAGGCTTATCGAAGGAACCTATCCGAACTATGAACAGGTTCTTCCATCAGACAACGAAAAGAAGGTGACCGTTATTAGGGAGGATTTCCTCAGGAGCCTCAGAAGGGTCTCCATTATGTCCAGGGAGCGGAGCAATGCCGTCAAGATTGACATCGCAGACGGTTCCCTATCAGTATCTTCTTTCAACCCGGACCTTGGAGAAGCGAGGGATGAAATAGGTGCGGAATACGAAGGAGAGGAGATTACGGCAGGGTTCAACGCTCGTTACCTCATGGACGCCCTGAGCGCAATGACCGCTGAGAGAGTCGTTTTTTCCCTCCACGACCCGCTGAGCCCCACGCTCCTGAAGGAAGAGGGCAAAGAGGAGTACAAGTGCGTGGTCATGCCGATGAGAATTTAAATCGCGACTGTTACGCGTCACGCGTGACGGGTTACGGCAGGGATAGGGGAGACATGGAAGAAAAAAATACGAACAGTGAAGAGCAAGTGACTTACGGGGCCGAGGACATCAAGATACTTAAGGGTCTGGATGCGGTGCGGAAGAGGCCCGCCATGTATATCGGGTCGACCGGCCCTGAGGGCCTGCACCATCTCGTGTACGAGGCGGTGGACAACAGCGTGGATGAATCGCTTGCCGGATACTGCAGCAACATAGAGGTGATCCTCCATCACGACAAGAGCTGCACGGTCATCGACGATGGAAGGGGTATCCCGACGGGACCCCATCCGGGTGATCCGGAAGGCCGCTCGGCAGCGGAGGTCGTCCTTACAGAACTCCACGCGGGAGGAAAATTCGAATCAAAGGCATACAAGATATCGGGCGGACTCCACGGAGTGGGGATCTCGGTCGTGAATGCCCTCTCCGAGTGGCTCGAAGTTGAGATAAAGCAGAACGGGCAGGTCTTCCAGCAGAGGTTCGAGAGGGGAAAACCCGCCGGACCCTTGGCCATAGTGGGGAAAACGAGGGGAAGGGGAACGAAGGTTACCTTCAAGCCTGACCCCGAGATATTCGAAATGACGGATTTCAGCTATGATGTGCTTTCCCAGAGGCTGAGGGAGCTTGCGTTCCTGAACCGGGGACTGAAGATCACGATCCTCGATGAGAGGGCGGACAGGAAACAGGAGTTCATTTACAAGGGCGGCATTGTCTCCTTTGTGGAACACCTCAACAAGAACAAGACGCCCCTTCATCCGAAGCCCATATACATATCCGGCGAAAAGGAGGGGATTTTTGCGGAGGTGGCCTTACAGTACAACGACGGATATGCCGAGACCATCTTCACCTTTGCCAACAATATCAATACAAAAGAGGGGGGAACCCACCTCATCGGTTTCAAATCTGCCCTCACGCGGACGGCTAACAGCTACGCGGCAGCGTCGGGCATATTGAAGAACGGGAAAGAGGCCCTCTCCGGAGAGGACATAAGGGAGGGATTAACCGCTGTGGTGAGCGTAAAACTGCCCAATCCTCAGTTCGAGGGCCAGACGAAGATGAAGCTCGGCAACAGCGAGGTGAAGGGAATCGTAGAATCAATTGTGAACGAAGCCCTGTCCACATACTTCGAAGAGAGCCCTTCCATTGCGAGAAAGGTGATAGAAAAGGCGATTCAGGCTGCCAGGGCAAGGGAGGCCGCAAGGAAGGCGCGGGAGCTCACCCGGAGGAAGGGGGCACTGGAGGATACCGGCCTTCCAGGGAAGCTCGCCGATTGCTCCGAAAAGGACCCTGCGCTCAGCGAGCTCTTCATCGTTGAGGGCGACTCCGCCGGGGGCTCTGCAAAACAGGGAAGGGACAGGCGCTACCAGGCCATACTTCCCCTTAGGGGAAAGATACTGAACGTGGAGAAGGCCCGGTTCGACAAGATGCTCAGCTCCGAGGAGATAAAGATACTCATCACTGCCCTCGGAACAGGGATTGGCCCTGAGGACTTCGACATCTCAAAGATCAGATACCATAAGGTCATACTCATGACCGATGCCGACGTGGACGGCGCCCACATAAGAACACTCCTGCTCACGTTCTTCTACCGGCAGATGCCCCATGTCATTGAAAACGGCTATCTCTACATCGCCCAGCCGCCCCTATTTAAAGTGAAGAGGGGGAAGACCGAGCGATATATACAGAGCGAGGCCGAACTCCAGAATATGCTCTTTGAGCTTGCTGCCGAAGATATTGTCCTCCCGATAAAAGGTCAGGAAGTGAAGGGCAAGGCCCTCATCCCCTTTCTCAGACGTCTTCTGAACTTTGAGAAACTGCTTGAGTGGTTTGAGAGGAGGCGCAAGGACCCGATGCTTCTGAGAATACTTCTTGACGAGGGAGTGAACAAGTCCGTGCTGAAGGAGAAGAAGGACCTGTCCGGACTCCTCGAAAAGGTGAGGGCAGGAATGAAAGAGGCTACCATCGGGGATATTTACGAGGACGAGGAGCACGGCGGCTACGGGGTCGAGATAAAGAGGCAGAACTATAAGCTGGTGCTTGACACAAATCTCCTCTTGACTCCGGAGTTCAGGGAACTCGAAACCATCTATGCCTCAATCAAGGACCTTGGGAAACCTCCCTATTACATAAACCTCAAGGAGGGAAAGAAAGAGGTGGCATCCACCTCGGAGCTCCTCAGCCTCATCTTCGAGGTCGCAAGGAAAGGGCTCTCGATCCAGAGGTACAAGGGACTGGGGGAGATGAACCCGCAGCAACTGTGGGATACTACAATGGATTCGGACAAGAGGACACTGCTTCAGGTGAGCATTGAGGACTCTGTTCAGGCGGACGAGATATTCACCATCCTCATGGGAGACCAGGTCGAGCCTCGCAAGGACTTCATCGTCAAGCACGCCCTGGAGGCGAGGAACATAGATATTTAAAAAGCAAGTGTGAGCGGTTGTTACCAACCGTCTCCGTCTCTTTGTCCTCGGCATTTTTGACTTCTGCATTATTGCACTTCGCGTCCATTTTGCCGGAACCTGTATTGTCCTCTCCCCACGAACTCCAGAATGTCCCGGTCTCTTAGAATCTGTAACCGCTGCCGGATTCTTGGGCGGATAAGGACAGTTATTCTCAATCCCTCAGTGATCTTTTTCCCTACCCAAGAACAGGCCTAAAAATGTTAGAATAATCGAGTTATTCTGAACGGAGGACCGCTTTTCTGATATGGCAAAGATACCGGTAAATATTGAAGAAGAGATGAAGGTAAGCTACCTGGATTACGCAATGAGCGTAATCATCGGGAGGGCCCTGCCCGAGGTGAGAGATGGCCTGAAACCAGTGCAGAGGAGGATACTCTATGCCATGTTCAGGGAGGGCCTTCTCCCCGGTAGGAAATACTCCAAGTGCGCGGGCGTAGTGGGAGAAGTGCTGAAGAAATACCATCCTCATGGAGATACCGCCGTGTACGACGCCCTCGTGAGGCTTGCCCAGGACTTCAATATGAGATATCCCCTTGTGGACGGCCAGGGGAATTTCGGTTCCATAGACGGCGACCCTGCTGCGGCATACCGGTATACAGAGGCAAGGCTCGCTAAGATCGCAGAAGAGCTCCTGTCCGACATAGACAAGGAGACTGTGGACTTTACGCCAAATTTCGATGAGACTACTGAAGAACCCGTTGTGTTGCCTTCGAGGATACCCAATCTCATTGTGAATGGCTCTGCGGGGATAGCGGTGGGAATGGCCACGAACATCCCTCCCCACAATCTTGGCGAAATAGTTGAAGGCCTCGTAATGCTCCTTCGGGATGCCGATGTCTCAACAGATGAGCTCATGACGGCCATAAAAGGTCCTGACTTTCCTACGGGTGGCATTATTCACGGCACCGCTGGAATAAAGGATGCATATGAGAGCGGCAGGGGGCTCATCAAGGTTAGGGCAAGGGCAAGGATCGAGCGGGAGCACAGGGGAGGAGAGAACATAATCGTTACGGAACTCCCCTATCAGGTGAACAAGGCAAGGCTCATCGAGAAAATAGCCGAACTCGTAAGGGAGAAAAAGATAGAGGGAGTCTCGGATATACGGGACGAATCAGACAGGGACGGGATAAGGATAGTCCTTGAGCTGAAGCGTGGAGAGATGGCAGAGGTCGTCCTTAACAACCTCTACAAACACACCCAGATGGAGTCTACCTTCGGCATCATCATGCTAGCCCTTGTGGGAGGTCAGCCCCGGGTACTCAGCCTGAAGAGGCTTCTGAGCTGCTTCCTCCAGCACAGGAGGGATGTGGTTCTCAGAAGGACTCGCTATGAGCTGAGAAAGGCGGAGGAAAGGGCACATATCCTCGAGGGACTGAAGGTCGCACTCGACCACCTCGATGAGATCATCGCCCTGATAAGGGCATCAAAGAGTCCGGATGAGGCTAAGCAGAAGCTGATTTCAAAATATCCTCTTTCAGAGATACAGGCCCAGGCCATTCTGGACATGAAACTCCAGAGGCTCACAGGTCTTGAACGCGAGAAGATAATCACCGAGTACAAGGATACACTGAAGGAGATAGAAAGACTGAAGGCCATCCTCGGCAGCGAGTCCCTTGTTTCGAAGATCATTAGGGACGAGCTCCTTGAGATAAAGACAAAGTATGCCGACGAAAGGAGAACCGAGATCTCCGAGGAGATAAAGGAGATCACCATAGAAGACCTCATAACCGAAGAGGAGATGGTAATAACCCTTTCCCATCAGGGCTATATCAAGCGTAATCCCTTGAGCGCCTACAGGAGCCAGAGGCGCGGGGGCAAGGGACTCACAGGCATGGAGACAAAGGAAGAAGACTTTGTGGAGCAGCTCTTCATCGGCTCCACCCATGACTACATGCTTTTCTTCAGCAACCTGGGAAGGCTCTACTGGCTCAAGGTGTATCAGATCCCGGAACTAGGCCGCGCTGCAAAAGGGAAGGCCCTCGTCAACCTCCTTTCTCTTTCCGAAGGGGAGAGGATTACCACCGCGCTCCCCGTGCGGGATTTCAAGGAGGGATACCTGGTTGTCTTCACAAAGAACGGAATGGTGAAGAAAACACTCCTTGATGAATACAGCAACCCCAGGGGCAAGGGGATTATCGCGGTGACCCTTGAGGAAGGAGATGAACTAATCACTGTAAGGAAGACCGACGGAAAGAGCGACTTCATCATGGGTACAAGGGAGGGATTGGCCATAAGGTTCAACGAGGAAGACGTGAGGCCCATGGGCAGGACCGCAAAAGGTGTCATAGGAGTGAGGCTCCAGAAGGGAGATGAAGTTGTTTCGGCAGAGGTGGTGGAGGTTAATACGGCTCTTCTGACCGTCACCGAGAAAGGGATAGGCAAGAGGACAAAGCTCGAAGAGTACCCCGTTCACGGAAGGGGCGGAAAAGGCGTTATCTCTATAAAACTCACCCCCAAAGGGGGTAAGGCAGTGGGCCTCATGCAGGTGAGGGATGAGGACGAAGTGGTAATGATCACCAACACCGGAAAGCTCATAAGGACGGTTGCGGGAAATATCTCTATCCACGGAAGGAATACCCAGGGCGTGAAGCTCATGGATGTGGAGGAGGGCGATCGCATCGTCAGCATCGGAAGGGTGGCTGAGAAGGATTAGCGTATAGCGTGCAGCGAGCGTTCAGCGGGTGTTACTACTATACGCTGCCTCCTACACGCTACGCGCTTGCAGTTAGAGCTTTCCCTTCGTGGAGGGCAGGCCCTTCATCCTCGGGTCGATAGAAACTGCCTCTCTGAGCGCCCTTCCGAATGCCTTGAAGATCGCCTCGAATATGTGATGGAGGTCCCTTCCATAGTTCACGATGATATGTAGATTCATCATCCCGTGGTTTGTCAAAGACCTGAAGAAATCCTCAAAGAGCGAAACCTCGAGGTCTCTTAGCGTAACCCTCGGCCGTCTTACCTTATAAATCAGGTAGGGTCTTCCGCTGAGATCGATGACAACCTGCGCGAGGCTCTCATCCATCGGTATCGTTGCGCTGCCGTACCTCCTGATTCCCCCTTTGTCACCCGCTGCCTTCTTTATCGCTTCTCCAAGGACGATTCCGAGGTCCTCCATCAGGTGGTGATAGTCGATCTCGATGTCACCAGAGGCCTTGATCTCCAGGTCAATCTGGCTGTGGAAGGAGAGGAGGCTGAGCATGTGGTCCAGGAAAGGGATGGACGTATTTATGACGTATCTACCATTCCCGTCGAGGTTTATGCTTACTGATATATCAGTCTCCTTCGTCTTCCTCTCTATCTTCGCCTTTCTCATCAGTCCTCCTTAAATGGGGTTTCGCCCGATAGCACCATTATACCTCAAATATTTCCCAAAATGTCATGCTGAAGAAGGGATGATGTATAATGAAGATGAAGGAGAACTTCTAACGGAGCGGAAAATGAAGAAAACTATGGCGGCTCTTCTTGTTCTTGTGAATATCATTGTCTGGCACAGCCAGCCGGCCGACGGAGCGACAGCCCAGTTCTACTTTGAAAGGGGCAACTCTCATTTCAACGGGGGCGAACTCGATAAAGCTATCAAGGATTACACCGAGGCCCTTTCTTTGAATCCGAAGCTTACCGAGGCATATTATAACCGTGGACAGTCATACTACAGGAAAGGGCAGTTCGACGAGGCCATCTCCGATTTCACGAGGGTGATAGAAATGCTTCCGGAAAATTCGGAAGTATATAACCTCAGGGGGCTGGCTAATCTGAGGAAAGGAAACTACATAGAAGCTATCGATGATGAGACAAAGGCGCTTTCGATCAATCCCGGCTTTGCAATCGCATACCACAATAGGGGGGTCGCGTATGCGAAAAGAGGACAATATGATGAGGCAATCGCTGATTACAACAAGGCTCTTTCACTCAAGCCGGATTATGTGGATGCCATCTTTTCCCGCGGGGTGGCGTACGTGAGAAAGGCCTCTGCCGATTTCAAGAAAGCTTGCGACAAGGGAAACAGGTTTGCATGCGACAATCTCAAACAGCTCTCTGAGTAGTCACCTGCCCCCTTCTTCTTCAGGCAGCTGTAAGAATCCTCAGCGCTTTCAGTCTCGTCGGATGCTTCAGTTTCCTGAGTGCCTTTGCCTCGATCTGCCTCACCCTCTCCCTGGTGATTGAGAGATACCTTCCAACCTCTTCAAGGGTATGGTCTCTGTCAAACCCTATGCCGAACCTCATCCGGATCACCTGCTCCTCTTTAGGGGAGAGGGTCTGGAGGATCTGGATCATCTTTTCCGTCATCTCGGTCTTTTCTGCTTCTCCAAAGGGCGTGGGTGTGTTAGGGTCTCCAATGAAATCCTCCAGTTTAGTGTCCTCGTCGCCTATCGGTGTCTGGAGGGCTATAGGGTCCTGGAGTGCCCTGAAAACATCTTCCACCTTCCTGGGAGCAACCCCAAGATAATCCGCGATCTCATTGTTTCCGGGCTCCCTGCCAAGACGTTGCGTCAGCTCCCTGGCTGCCTTTGTCACCCTGTTATAGAACTCCATCATATGCACAGGGATACGGATGGTCTTTGTCTGGTCGATCAAAGCCCTTGTGATAGCCTGGCGTATCCACCATGTTGCATAAGTGCTGAACTTAAAACCCTTCTCGTACTTGAACTTGTCCACTGCCTTCATAAGACCGATGTTTCCTTCCTGAATCAGGTCGAGGAGAGAAAGGCCCCTGTTGACATAATTCTTTGCGATATTTACGACAAGCCTCAGATTCCGGGTGATCAGCTCGTTCTTGGCTTCGCTGTAAAGCGCCCTTGCCCTTACGATCTTATCCCATCTCTCTTTGAGCTCCTGGATCTTCAGCCCTGTTTCGGATTCGACCCGTCTGAACTCGTTCTGGACGCTCTTTGCCGCAGCCTCGAGCTTCACCGGGTTTATGCCCTTCTTTTTCTTCTCGTTTATCAGTCTCTTAAGGTCCTTTAACGACCCGTACCTTGCAATGCTGCCCTCCGCTACTTCCACTTTTTTCATAAGGTCTTCAAGTGCCTTAAGGGTCATGTCAAGGGGGCTTTCATCTCTCTCTTCTTCCATCCCTGCCTCTTCTCCCCGATCCCCGTTCCCTGAATCGAGACTTGCCTTGATCTTCTTGTAAAGGGCGGTGGAGGTGACGAGCTTTTCGATAATATTCCTCCCTTCCTCAAGTCTCTTGGCAATCTCTATCTCTTCAGCTCTCTTCAGGACGGTGATGTCGCCCATCGAATGGAAGTAGGCCTGGACAAGGTCCTCGGTCTTTTCGTATACTTCTTCTTCCTCTTCCTCGGCAGCTTCTTCTTCAAAAGGCCGAATCTCTTCTCCGGAGATAACCTCTATCCCCATGTCCTCGATGAGTTCAAGAAGCTCCTCTATCTCTTCCGGCGAGGAAAACTCAGAAGGAAGTGCATCATTTATCTCATCGTAAGTAAGCG
The DNA here is from genome assembly GCA_964475485.1 of uncultured Nitrospiraceae bacterium. GTDB lineage: Bacteria > Nitrospirota > Thermodesulfovibrionia > Thermodesulfovibrionales > UBA9159 > CAYYWY01. Next base: position 26,990 of record CAYYWY010000019.1, read on the forward strand.
TTCCTCGCTTCTTTCCAAGTTCTATTATTTCTTCAAAAATCTCGCTCTTGGTCATTTGCTCTCCTTTATGTCCATATCCGGCCCATTTCTGCCACCGGCTCACGACAATCTTAATTTTTTTTAAACTTTCCTAATATAAGTATAATAAAAAAACATGAAGAAAGCATGAAAAAAAGTTGCGCTGCCGGCAACCCCTTGGAATTTAAGGAATTTAGGCGGATTTCGGCTCAGCCCATACCGAGAGTTCCAGCATGCTTGAGTCCCAACCGTGCAGTTTTATTCATGCTCTGCCAGGCATTCCCCTCTTAGGGAGGAGCGGGACCGGCTAGTATTTCCGGCGGACAAGCCAGGGGAAAGAGAGAGCAGGGGTTTGAACCGGGAAGTCCAGGAAGCGGGGGCAAGCCCCTTGGTACAGGCACTGTTGCATGCGTAAAGAAAGGCATGCTCTTCAGAAACACATGAATAAATCGGATATAATATAGCAGTATAAATAAATATCATGAAGTGGATTTTCGGTTGTTTTTCTATCGCCATCACTTGCGTCAAACGGGAGACAGAGAACTTGAGATTAATGGAAGGAACGTCAATCAATGGGAAAGCGGTGAAGACCGTGCTTCTTACCCTTATCGTTATCGCTTTTGCCTGTTGCGCCACTCATTCCATGCGAGGGGATTTTGAGAAGAGCATCAACGGATATGGCGAGCTTGTACGTCAGCACAAGTTCGATGCTGCCTCCGTTTTTGCCACCGAAGCGATGGCAGAGGAGTTCCTGTCCAGGGCAAGGAATACAAAGAACGTGAAGATGGTGGATTACCGCATAGTCGGAATAAGTTACAACGAGGAAAAGGGTGAGGCAGATGTTCAGGCGGAAATCGATTATTATACTCTCTCTGCCTTCAGGCTGAAGACCCTCGTCGATACCCAGAAATGGGTTTATGTGTACGAGGGAGGCACGAAACAGTGGAAGCTCAAGACAGCCCTTCCGGAGTTCAAATAACGCGTTTGACAGCCCCGGGTTCCGATTGGTATAGTTGAATCAGTGACTCACCGATAGGACAGGAAAGGAGGGAACAGGAATGGCGTGCAAGCCCAGCCACAAAAGCTCTACCTGCGGCCCAAAGAAGGCGACCTCAAAAAAGAAAAAGAAATAGCTTAGAAGCCCTTGAAGTACATGGATAGTATGGAAAGCGGCTCTCCCGCTGTGTGATATTTGAGATATGGCGACGAATATGCCGCCGGAATACAGCGAAATTTCACGTGAAGTGAGCCGAAAAGGAACGCCGAGAAGTGTCGGCGTTCCTGTGGAAGCAGCAATAAGCAGTGACCCATGAGGTCGATTTCGTTCGCAACATAGTCGCCATTGGCCTCAAAATAGGATACCGTCACCGAGTCGCCAATCTTGAGGTTGTTAAAGGGCTCAGACAGGTTACACCTCATCACGGATCCGCCGTCAGTGAGAAAGAACATGAGTTTATCATTCGGACTGCTTGAACGGTTACAATCTTCCAGGTCTTGTCAGGCTCAACGATCTTTCCCCTGTAGTCAAATGGTGTGCTGCCGCCGGCTGAATATACAGATGCCTGATACGTAAATGTCGCCACAAGGAGCGCTGCCAGAACTGCTACAAGAGTCCCTTTTATGCTTCAAGTGATAACCTCAATGCCTTCAGGAAGGTCGTGTTCTCGGTTGGCGTTCCGACCGTCACCCTGAGGCATCCCCTTATGGCGTCATTCAGATTCCTCACAAGGACTCCTCTTTTCAGGAGTGCGTGATGCAGGCTGTCCGGATATTTTACCTTGAAGAGGATGAAATTCGCCTCAGAGGGGAAGGGGGTCACGCCACTTATCTTTTCCATCTCTCTCAGAAGCCTTTCCCTTTCAGAGGCGATGCTTCTGATTGTCGAATCAAGCCCCTTCGCATCTCTTAAGGCCATGATGGCGATCTGCTGAGAAAGGGAATTCACATTAAAGGGAAGCCTCACCTTGTTGACCTCGCCGATGATCTCGGGGTCTGCTATCAGAAGGCCGACGCGCAGGGCAGCCATGCCTATCTTGCTCAAGGTTCTAATGATCACAAGGTTCCGGTAGTTCCTCATGAGAGGAAGAAAACCCTTCTTACTTGAAAAGGGCTGATATGCCTCGTCGACAACCACAATGCCCTTTGAAGAATCCATTATCCTCATCATCTTTTCAGAGGAGAAACAGTTGCCGGTGGGGTTGTTGGGAGAGCTCAGAAAGATGAGCCTCGGCCTTTCCCTCTTCATCGCTTTCAGCGTCTTGTCGATGTCGATGTCGAATTCCCTGTCCAGAGCAACGGGCAGGGCTTTCTCACCCAGTGCGTGTGCGATTATCCCGTACATGGAGAATGTGGGCGCAGGAAAGAGAACAGGTCCTCCGAAAGTAGTGATGAGATAATAGATGAGCTCGTCGGAGCCGTTACCCTGGAGGATGTTTTCCGGCCTCACGCCGAACCTTCCGGCCGCCGCTTTTCTGAGCTCCTTTGCCTCAGGGTCGGGATAACGGTTTGTCTTCAGATTTGCCGCTGCCAGTGTCACTTTCTCGGAATCAAGGGCATAGGGGCTCTCGTTTGCGTCAAGCTTCACCTTGCAGTGGATTTCCTTTGCGCTATACGCCCGAAGATTCCTGATGTTCGGCCTCACGAGTTTCTTTATCTCAATACTTCTCATGCCTCACCCTAATAGTATTGCCGTGAGCTGTCAGGCCTTCTATTTCGGAAAGCGTCATCACCGTCTTTGCAAGTTTCATGAATCCTTCCTTCGAGAAACTAAGGAGGCTGGAGCGCTTCACAAAGTCGTACACACCGAGGGGGGAAAAGAACCGCGCGGTCCCCGCTGTGGGAAGTGTGTGGTTCGGGCCTGCGGCATAATCACCAAGGGGCTCTGGCGTCCACGGACCGAGGAATATCGCACCGGCATTCCTTATCATCGGAAGAAGGTCAAAGGGTCTTTCGGTCAGGACTTCAAGGTGCTCGGGTGCGATTGTGTTGGCAAGACGGACAGCCTCCCCCATGTCCTTTGTGATAAGTATCGCGCCGTAGTTTGCTAGAGACTTTTCTACTATCCCGATCCTCTTCAGCTGCCGGAGCTGCGTGTCCAGTTCCTTCACGACCTTTTCCGCAAGTTCTGCAGAATCCGTCACGAGTATCGAAGAGGCAAGCTCGTCATGCTCGGCCTGGCTCAGGAGGTCTGCTGAGACAAAGGAAGGGTCGGCGGCCTTGTCAGCTATTATTAGGACCTCGCTCGGTCCTGCAATCATGTCGATATCAACCTCCCCGAAGACCAATTTCTTTGCAGTAGCAACATAGATATTACCGGGCCCCACGATCTTGTCGACTCGCTTTACGGATTGAGTGCCGTAAGCCATGGCCCCCACTGCCTGTGCCCCTCCGATCCTGTAAACCTCTCCTACTCCCAGCATGTCTATGGCGGCCATTACGTAAGGGTTCACTTCGTTCCGCGGAGTGGGTACACAGAGAGCGATCTCCTTGACTCCGGCCACCAGGGCAGGGATTACGTTCATCAGAACCGTGGACGGGTAGGATGCCTTTCCCCCTGGCACATAGACTCCGACCCGGTTGAGGGGTCCCACCAGCTGGCCCAGGATAGTATCACCCTCTGAGAAGGACCATGACTCTTCTCTCTGCATCTCGTGAAAAGCGCGTATCCTCTTTGCGGATATCTCGAGGGATCTGACTGTCTTTCTGTCTGCCTTGTTTGCAAATCTTTTTATCTCAGCGGGCCTTATCCGCATATCCCTTATCTTTAGGTAATCGAATCTCGCTGTGTATCCGATTACGGATCTGTCACCATCTCTCCTTACGTCATTAAGGATTTTTCTCACGGCTTTTTCCACCCTGTCGGAGCCGCCCGAGGCCCTCTCCCTTAGCCGCAGAAGAAACGAGTTTATGTCCTTTGATCTTTTCAGGATTTTCATGACGCTATGATTCTAATATTTGGCAGGACAATATGCAAGTCTGCCACAAGTGTCGTTTTCGTGAATTTCAGACGGGTTTGAATGCGAAAGAATCCTCAAGACTCTCAGCGACCTTCGGGGCCTTTCAGGTATTGCCTGACAAAGGAGCCCAAACCCTCTGTCTTGCTCTCTCTCCATAATCCGACAATATGCTCACGGAGATCACGCGCCTTTTCATATCCCAGCCTCCTTGCCTCTTCGATCGAGGACCACCCCCCATCTTCCGTAAAACCCTGGAAAGCTGTCAAGATTTCGGGGAAGAGCTCCTTTCTGATGCCGTCCATGAAGACCATATTGAAATAAAGGAGAGACCGATCTTTCTTGCCGACGACGTATTTGAGAGGGCCCATCTCCGAGGTGTCAGCAAGGAGGTCCTTCACTCCCCTCACATAGAATTCCGTGACCCTGTCGCTGTTACGGCTGAGGATGTCGAGCCAAGCTTCAGAGTGTTCGTCCTCGTATGCCTCGCCCATTTCGTGCCGGACAAAGAGCTCCGACACCTCACGGGAGAGCGAGTTTATCCTCACATATAACTCTTCCAAGGAAGACAGGCCATCCACCCCAACGGAAGAGAAAGCCTCAGTGAGAAGACCCCCGGACTTCCTTGCGCGGAGTTCCTGGAATTTGTCCCAGAGCAGGGTATTGACGGCATCGAGCCTTATGAATATGCACCTTCCCTGGAGCATGGCAACGGAGGTCGAGAGGTCCCTGCAGAGCTCTTTTCCGGAATAATGGATGACGTAATCGTAAAGCTCCCTTTTCTTTTCGAGGGCTGCAAGGAAGAAGGTGGGCTTGCTGAACCTTCCATAACCGCCACCGTACAATAAGCCCAGAGGGTTCAGCAGTGTGTTGATTCCGTCAACATCGAAAGGGTCATAGAGCTCTCCGTCGATCCTGAGGGGCCGGAGGTCTTCATGTTCAAGGCTCTTCCACTCTTTTTCAACGGAGGCAATCCATTCCGCCACCTCTTCCCTGTGTATCGCCTCCCAGGGTATGAGGGACCGTTCGCTCCTGTAAAGCTCGCGCAGTCTCATCAGAAGGCCGCATATGGAATAGTATCCCCAGAAGCGCGCATCGGAGATGGTGCAGTTCCTCTTGATCTGTTTCTTTAGTTCCTCGATATCGATAAGCAATATCTTTAGAATAAACGGCTCAGGAATGAAAAGACAAGTGAGGAAAGGAAGCCGATGTCATTTCAGAATCCGTTTACTCATGAGCCTGAAGGGGTAAGGTGCGAGGACCGCCGACACTGCAAGGAGCCATAAGATATCCCATCCTGTCCTCATCACGTCACCCGAGGAGAAGGCCCTGCAGACATTCACAAGATGGTAGAGGGGCGTGAAGAAGGCGATCTTGGCTACGAGGGCAGGGAGGTTGTCAAGCGGGAAAAATATCCCCGAAAAGAGGAACATGGGGGTCATCAGAAGTGTGTAGAAATAATTGAAAGTATCTATTCCAGGGACAGTCGCCACGGCAAGGACGGATATCTCCGCAAAGATAAGCCCGCTTATAAAAAGCACCGGGATCGACAGGAGTATAGCCGGAGAGTCGACGAGCCCGAAGAGCGATATCACGATCATGATGATCGTGCCGTACAGCACGCTCTTTGTGGCTCCCCACATCAGCTCACCTGCCACGAGGTCGTCGATGTTCACCGGAGTGGCGAGGATCGCATCGAAGGTTTTCTGGAAGGTCATCCTCACGTATGTGCCGTATGTGCATTCATATGTCGCAGCAAACATGGATGAGGAAGCGATGATCCCCGGGGCTATGAAATTGATGTAGGGCACGCCGTTTATCTCTTTTACAAAGGCTCCGAGCCCGAGGCCGAGCGCTGCAAGGTAAAGGGCCGGCTCGACGAAATTCAGGGCGAGGCTCGATTTGTAGAGCTTTGTGTAGACCGTGAAATTCCTCTGCCATACCCTGAATGCCCTCCTAAGATTCAAGACCCCTCCCGGTGAGTTTAAGGTATACCTCTTCGAGGTTCCCTCCGTGCAGCCGCATGAGCGAGAAGGGAGAGTCTATGGTCACGACCCTCCCCCTGTCCATAATCGCAACCCTGTCACAGAGCCTCTCGGCCTCTTCCATGTAATGGGTCGTGAGGATGAGGGTTGTATCCTTTGCCTTGAGAAGGTTCAGCCTGTCCCAGACAGCGCGTCTGCTGTGGGGATCGAGTCCTGTTGTAGGCTCGTCGAGGATCAGGAGCTCGGGATTATTGATCAGAGCCCTAGCAAGGACGAGCCTCCGCTTCATGCCGCCGGAGAGGTTGCCTATCTTCACCTTTGCCTTTCCCTGAAGCTCGACGAACTCAAGGAGTTCATAGGCCTGGCGAGAGGAGCTCTTCTGGGGAATGTCGAAATACCGGGCATATACGATGAGGTTTTCGAACACAGTGAGGTCAGGATCGAGGTTGTCCTCCTGGGGCATGACCCCTATTCTTGATTTTATGCTGCTCGGCTCCTGCCTTACGTCCATACCGAACACCCTGACTTCTCCCGATGTGGGAGGCATGAAACAGTGGACGATGCGCATCACCGTTGTCTTTCCGGCACCGTTCGGTCCGAGGAAGCCGAAACACTCGCCCTTTGAGATAGTGAAATCCACGTTATCCACTGCCCTGAGGGGCCCGTAATCCTTTGTGAGGCCTCTTGCCGTTACGGTGTCCATAAGAATCATTATATCATCTGGTCAGATTCCGAGGCGGATATCAGTGCAACGCATGAAGTTTCGATAACCGCCGGGCCGAATTCTCAGACAATGTTCGAGAAGGATTTCTCTGATCTTTATAACCTGTCTGTGAGCAAAGAATTCGCCATGTCCATACTTGTCCTTCCGATCACCAGAGACGAAAACCCTCCTTTCCCTTCCAAGGGTGTCCGGATCCTCAGTCTCTTTTGCCTCAAGAGTACTCCCTCAACAAAACCCAGGGCGATGTCGTTGTTCTTCTCATCTCTGAAAGAGACGATCTTATCCCTTAGGTCATGTAGGGATTGCGAGGGTCTTCCGGTGAATCGCAAGGCGGCATCCTCAATGGAGACCTCCAGGAGGCCCGCATTCAGAAAGTATTTCTTCATCTTCTCGAACCTGTACTGACCCCTCCTCGCACCGGTCTTGACTCTGACCTCAGGCGGCACGGAGAGCCTGTGGATTTTCGGTAGCTCATGGAACCGGAAGGAGTCAAGGATATGTCCGAGCTCTCCCAGGCGTTCCAGGGCCAGGATGATGTCGGGTGAAAGGAGGTCTATCTTGTGCTGTTTAAGGACGCGTCCCGAAGGCTCGGCAATGAGCCCGGTGGTATCCACAATAATCCTTTCGCAGCAACTGAGGGCCTTGTCCGTCATCATCTTCGCACCCGCCACGGCAGGGAGCAGGCTGCCTATCGGGCTGACAGCGCCTGTGAAATAGAAATCCTCAGCCCTGATCCCCTCCCAGTCTCTTAAGCCGGTTCCGGCTCTTCCCCACGCAATAGTAGTAGGAGGGCCTATGTGGGATTGCCCCATGTCAAGGTCTACAATGCCGACCTCGGTATTTCCGGAGAGCAGCTCGGCAACCCTCGTAACAAGGGTCGTTTTGCCGGTATCAGAACCTCCCACAACCATGACAAGCCTGTTCCTCGGGTTCATCAGTTCCTGAATGAGCCGCTCTTCAACTACGAATTCCCTAAGATAAGGACTCACGATCCTCTCTGTCCGACGGGTAACGGGTTCTGCGCCTTACTCTGAATTTCCCGATACAACAAGACACGTTCTCATAGTATTATATAGCAGAGGGGGATAGTCCGGCACCATGGAAGAGAAGAAGCGAGAGAAACTTCCTGTCGACGCAAGACTTCTTTCCGACGCGGTCATCGAGCTTAACATCTCCCGGAGAAGCGTTGGCCTGTACCCGAAAGAACATCCCATAACAAGGGAGTCCATACAAAAGGCGTTTGAATTCCTCCGGAGACTCTTCGAACTCAGAAGCAGCATTACCATCGGGATCGCAAAGGACACCCTCGTGGTGGATGAGCACACCCTTGACAGGAGAAACCCTGTGTTCAGGGAATTCGCCCTGAACCTGCACGGCAAGGGAATCGCTGCGGTTACATTCTCTGCGGGCCTCACAATGGATGAACTTCTTAGTCTGCACGAGCTGATCACCGAAAAAGCCGTTCCCGTTGGAAAGGCCTTTGAGGAAACGGCGGTGAAGAGGGGCCTCATACATATCCGCATCACTCCTCTGGATATATCGAAGTTCGGTTTTATCGAAAACTCATTGCGGGAAGACGGCTCGGAGACTCAGGTCTGGGAGGATTACATCTGCGGATTGCTCGAGGGAAGGCTCTCCGATTCGGAGGCGGAGGGGATAATCCTTGCCATTCCACCTGAGGCAGTTGCGGAGGTCATCCATGAGCAGATGCCTAAGGACGCGCCGGAGATTTCCTATGACCGGGTGATAACCTCCTATCTGAGGCAAAATAAAGAGTCTGGTTTCAAGAGGGAGCTTTTCTCCCGATTCGTTTCGATGGTGCAGAACCTCAGCCCGGCTATGAAACAGCAGTTCCTCAAGAGGGCGTTCAGTTCCCATATCGAGCCGGGTGAGGCCGGTAAGCTTTTCAACGAGCTCACTCGGGACGATATCGAGAAGATGATGAAGCTATTCAACGAACATGCCTCCCTGGTACCGGAGGGTCTGAGGAATATTGTGGACAAGCTCTCCGGAGCAAAAAGAGATAGCGGTTTTTTTGACCTCCTCATGGGTGAAAAGGCGATTGTGGACGACGTGGAGATCGACGAGGAGATCACGAAACTCTTCAGCGAGGACAAGTTCAAGACGTTTGTTGCCGAAGGTTATCAGGCGGAACTGGAGCGGGTGCTCGAAGGTGTCGAAGCCAGGAAGTCCCCCCTGCTTGAGGAGATAAAGAAGGAATGCAGGAGCGAGATTGTCGACAGGTTCATGAGCGAGGTAGTGATAGAACTCCTGGAGGAAGAGTCAACAAGTAGAGAGGAATATCTCAGCTTTCTTACGGAGATCGCCGGTATGGTGAATAATTTCCTCGAAACAGGGAGATTCTACGAGATAGCCGATATCTATAACACCCTTTATGCTCATGCGCTTGCAGGGCGGTTCAGGGAAGAGGCGTCCGGCATGCTCGAATACTCCTTTTACTCCGGCGAGTCCCTGGCAAAATTCATCAATGCATTCAAAGTCTGGGGAAGACACAACAGGGAGGGAGTGGCGAGACTTGCAGGCGTGCTGAAGCGCCGCCTGACCGACCCCCTCCTTGACGCCCTCGCAGAGGAGACAGACCCTGCTATTAGGAAGTTCCTCCTCTCGGTGCTCTCCGGTTTCAAGACCGATGTCCTGGCCGAAGCAGTTAGGAGGCTGAGCGATGAGCGGTGGTACGTGGTGAGGAACATGATCTACCTTATACGAGAGTGCGGAGGCGTAAAATATCTTTATCAGATCAGGCCCTTTGCGAAACACGAGGACAAAAGGATCGGCATGGAAGCGGTAAAGACCCTGATCCACTTCAATTTCCCCGGAGCCTTTTCCTATATCAGGTTCTATCTTCAGAGCAAGGATATGGAACTCAGGGATCAGGTGATACGTCTTATAGGAGCCTATAAGATAAAAGAAGCGGTTCCCTACCTGATTGAGATTCTTGAGAAGAAGGACCTCTTCGGCACAGGACTCTATTATAAGGTCTCGGTGGTTAGGGCGTTGGGCGAGATAGGCGATCCCCGGGCATTGGACGCTCTTATGAGGCTCTATAACTCAAGCACTCTCATCCACAGGGGCGTTCTCGAAGAACTGAGGGCGGAGATATTCAGGAGTCTCTCCAATTACCCACCCGCCACTGTGAAACCGCTCCTTGCACGCGGCATCACCTCAAAGAACAGCGAGATAAGGGTAATAAGCGAAAAACTCCTGAAGAACAGCGGGAACGACAATGGCCAGAGCGAAACTCTCTGAGTTTATCGCCCATGTCATGACAGCCGTCTCCAACAGCGCCCTGTATTCCGAGGCTCATCCGCTGGTCGGCGAGTTTTCCGAAAAGGCCCTCCGGATAATGGACGGACTTATTTCAGATGACTCCATCACCCTCACCGTTTTGGGGGATAGTCTGGTGTTTGAAAACAGCCCTGTTACGGAGAAAGGCGCTCATCTGGAGAACTTCAGGAAACGGCTGAAAAGAAAAGGCATAGAAAAGGTCGTGATACGGAGAGGCGTGGGCCCCGATGAGTTCAGGAAGTTTGTTGTTGGGATCGCCTCCGGAGAGAAGGTATTTTCCAGCCCGAACATCTCCGTGGGCATGGTTGAGGTGAAGTTCAGTGTTGAAGGGGCGGATGTCAGCGCCTTTATTGACCGGAGTGTCTCTATGGTAAAAGATGTGTACCAGGGGGTTGCGAAACTCAGAAGACTTGACATGGTGGGGCTTGAGGACGCTGTGGCGGGTTTTATCTCGACGCTGAAAAAGGAAGTGAACGTGCTCCGGATCGTCAGCCCGGTGAAGTCCTACAGCGATTATACCTATGTCCATGCAACCAACGTCTCGGTGCTCACCATTTTTCAGGCAGAGGCATTGGGGCTCAAGGGCGATATCCTCCATGACATAGGCCTTGCAGGGCTCCTCCACGATGTGGGGAAAATGTTCGTCTCCAAAGAGGTGATTGAGAAGGAAACAAAGCTCGAGGCGGATGACTGGGATGCGATACGAAAGCATCCTGTCTATGGGGCGAAATACCTCTCGACTCTGCCGGACGTGCCGAGGCTTCCGGTGATTGCAGCTTTCGAGCACCACATGAAATTCAACGGCACCGGATATCCCGATACGAAAAGACGCGGGAGGAAACAGCATGTAGTAAGCCAGATGGTCGCCATAGCGGATTTCTTCGATGCTCTTAGAACAGAGAGGCCTTATAGGACGGCCGTGGATGTCGATACAACAATAGAGTTTATAAAGGAGGCGACCGGAAGGGACTTCAATCCCCTGCTCGTGGAGAACTTCCTTAGCGCCCTTGAGAGGGCTGAGGTTATTTAGTTCCCAGAAGGGTATTCCTAACGGAAGAGGGGCAGTTCTCTGAAGGGCCGATGCACATGTCATCTCCTGCCGCGTAATGAAAGAGGCCCCTTCCGTTCAGCTCTTTATTGCAGGCGTCAACGCATGCCCCGCAATTCACACACGAGATATCCCTCCGGTTCTTCCTCGGGAGGACGTTCATGAAGCAAGCCTTTTCGCATCCCCTGCAGTCGGTGCATTCGCCAAGCCTGGCGGAATCCATCTTCATCCTGAGTGAAACCGGGCTAATCCAACCTAAGAGCATCTGCATCAAGCCCGCGGCGCAGACATACTTGCAGAATGTGTGCCTGACCAGTACCGAACCGATGAGCATGTAGATTGAGACGCCTATAATCCCTGCCTTGACGCCAAAGGTGAAGTCCCAGTGGACGATTTGGTTCCAGACCGTCTTCGGCGCAATGAAGTAACCGGTTAAAGCGATCCCCCCGGCCAGGGGGATAACCACTGCGCTCAGGAGGGCGATAACTCCGAAGAGGATTCTGTGCTCCTGCCCCCCCTCAGGGTCATTGGCCTTCTTGCCATAGAGGCTTCTCCTTCCGAGAATCTTCAGGGTCAGATAGTCGGCCCATTCAAAGAGGGCCCCTTCGGGGCAGAGCCACCCGCAGAAGAGCCTTCCAGTGAAATAGCCAAGGATCGGGAATATGGAAAGGACGAGGACCCATGGGAATATCGCCTTCAGGAAAAAGTGAAGGGCGATGTGTGCGGCGCCCGAGACGCTATGGTCGGCATAAAAGCCATGCTTAAGCCCCAGAGTCCATACCTGTCCGAAGAGGAAAAGCTCCTTTGTGGCGGAATCATAACGGAGGATATCCAGAACTGGCATGAAAAAGATGAACAGGATGAACGCGGTCTGCGTGAGGCGGCGGTATTTCCCCAGTTTTGGAGCAGTTAAGGATGCGCGGGCCTCAGCCGCTGTAACCGTAGATGTCGAGACTTTCTCCATTTGCATGCCTCCGATGGATAAAGAGGGATAAAATCGACCGCTAATCTATTTATATTATAGCGTGAAGGAAAGCATAACGGTATGAGATAAATCATAGGGGGGATGCTGCCTGTCTTTTAAGGAGGGGAGACAGGCAGCATGGGAGAAAGATATTGATTTTATTCTACGATGGAAAAATCCGGATGCATATGATCTAAATCATATTGCGGGGTTGACAAAAAGCGTTGGCAGCCGATAGAATGTAAGTGAATGTTCACTTATAATAATTGAGATGGAAAAGACGACAGCAAAGATAAGCAGGGACATAAGGCGGGACCAGATAGTGGAGGCTGCACTGAGGATTGTCGCCAAACGCGGGGTCAGGTCTCTTACTACGGCGGCAATAGCCGAAGAGGTAGGTATTTCCGAGGCAAATCTCTACCGGCATTTCAGAAACAAGGACGAAATCCTCTACGAGACCGTCCGAAACATCGGGGAGGGACTCCTGAGGAATGTCGAAAATGCATTCAGACTTACCGGTTCACCCCTTATGAATCTTAAGAGGATATTTAAGTTCCATCTTGACTATATAGAAAAAAATGAAGGGATTCCCCGGCTCATGTTCTCAGAGGAGATACATAGGGGGAACGAGGAACTGAAGAAGAAACTCCTCGGCTCCATCGTCACATATGCGAGACAGCTCGAAGGGCTGATACGGGAGGGGCAGAAGGCAGGCGCCATAAGACGTGATCTCAACTCGAAGGCCGCCGCCCTGACACTGATAGGAATGGTGCAGGTCACTGCGATGAGGTGGTCCCTGAGCGGCTTTTCCTTTTCCCTCGTCGACGAGGGAATGAAACTGTGGGAAACTTACAGAAAATGCATCGGGGGCTAAGTATTTTTCGTTTAAAGAAGTAAGTAAAGAGTCACTTAGGGAGTTCATATGAGCTTTTAAAGACGCTCATGGGAATAGAGGACATTAACAGAAAAATATCCCTTGTCCATGAAAATTCGCAGACAGACAAATATCCTGCCCTTGAAGAAGCCGTTAACAGGGCATTCTCTCTGAGACCCGATTACAATGCTGTTTCAAAAAAAAAGAAGGTTGTTGAGGAAAGGGTCAATTTCGCACAGGGCAAAAGGCTGTTGAAGAGGCCAAAGAAAACCTCAGGATAGAGGTTCTGAAATATGAGACGGGTTCAGGTACAAGCACGGATGTAATCGATTCACAGACTATGCTTTTAAGGGCTGAGACGGACTATTTGCAGGCAACATACGATAAAAATATAGCCATAGCATCTTTGAGAAGGGCTATTGGCGAAGATATATACGAGGAGGCATCTAAATGAAAAAGAAACTATTAATCGCAGGAGTTATTGTTTTAATTGGCGTGGCAGTTTTCCTGATAAGTCACTTCAGCGGAAAACAGGAAGATGGATTGCTCATCCTTTCGGGAAATGTGGAAGTAACAGAAGTGAATATGGGATTCAAGACATCAGGAAGGGTAGTGGAGCTTCTGGTGGAGGAAGGTCAAAAGGTTAGAAAGGGAGACAAGCTTGCAATTCTTGACAGCGGTGAACTCCAGAATCAGGTGGCGCAGCACAGGGCATATCTGAATGAGACTATAACACGGCTTCAGGAACTAAAGGCAGGCTCAAGGCCTCAGGAGATTGAGCAGGCAACTGCGAATGTGAAATATGCAGAGGCAGAGCTGATTAAGGCCAAAAAAGATCATGAGAGGGCGGGAGTCCTTTACAAAAACGGTGCCATATCAGCCCAGCAGATGGATAATGCAAAGAAGGTCTATGATACTGCTACATCACAGCATAAGAAGGCACTTGAGGCATTGAGCCTTGTAAAAGAAGGGCCGAGGAAGGAAGAGATAAGGGCTGCAGAGAATCGTGTGAGACAGGCAGAGGCAGCACTGAAGGCATCTGAAGAGAGATTGAAAGACACGATACTCTATGCGCCTGTATCTGGTGTGATAATGAGAAAGAACATCGAACTTGGAGAGACTGTCGCGCCAGGAATTTCTGTTTATACCATAGGCGATCTCGAAAATCCATGGATAAAGGTTTATGTGAAGGAAGACAGACTCGGACTTGTGAAGCTCGGACAAAAGGCGGAGATTACAACAGATTCCTATCCGGGGAAGAAATACGAGGGCACTGTGACATATATATCGTCAGAGGCAGAGTTCACTCCAAAGAATGTCCAGACGCAGGAAGAGAGGGTGAAGCTCGTTTTTGGCGTGAAGGTGAGTGTGAAGAATATAAACGATGAGTTAAAGCCGGGAATGCCTGCTGATGTGAGGATAATGTTGAAATGAATGAAGCTATTGCAATAAATACATCTAACCTGACAAAGATATTTGGCGACAATATTGCTGTTGACAATCTCAACCTTGAGATTAAAAAAGGCGAATTATTCGGGCTTGTTGGGCCTGACGGTGCAGGTAAGACGACAATCATGAGGCTTCTTACAGCGATAATGGAGCCGACTTCGGGCGAGGCATGGGTTGCAGGCCATTCTATTTTGAATGAGGCTGAGAGGATTAAGGAAAAAATCGGCTATATGTCACAGAGGTTCGGACTCTACGAAGACCTTACGGTTTTTGAAAATATAATGTTCTATGCAGACCTCTATGAAGTGCCAATGAAAGAACGTCCTGCAAGGATCGACAGGCTGCTCGGTTTCAGCAATCTCACACCATTCAAAGACAGACTTGCAGGAAGGCTCTCAGGAGGCATGAAGCAGAAGTTAGGACTTGCATGCGCATTAATCCATACGCCCGAAGTCCTTTTTCTCGATGAGCCCACAAATGGCGTTGACCCTGTTTCGAGGAGGGATTTCTGGAGGATACTGTATGACCTTTTGAAAGAGGGCGTGACTATTTTTGTCTCCACCGCATACCTTGATGAGGCAGAGCGGTGCACGAGGATTGGACTTATCCATAAAGGCAAAATACTTATGGAGGACAATCCTGCGGGGATTAAAAACTCATTCGGACTGCCTGTGATAGAGCTCTTAACAGATGCCCCAAGGCAGGCTGGAGAAATCATTAAAGGAATAGATATTGTCAAAAGCGTGAGTGTTTATGGTGATAGATTACATATCGCTATTCGGGACTTAAAAAATGTCACGAAGGTTATAGATAGATTAAGGGATGAGGAGATAGATGTTAGGGACTACAGAAGGATTCTCCCTTCTGTTGAGGACATATTTATTTCAAAAATAGCTTTTCTTGAGTCAAAAAAAGATGCAAAAAACTAATAATATCGATTCATTAAATTTAAAAAAGGGGTTTTCGTAAGGGGGACAAAGTCCCCTTACGGGTCAAGAAATGGAAAACCAAGACATAGCAGTAAAGATCGAAGGCTTGACAAAGAAGTTCGGGGACTTTGTGGCTGTTGACGGCATTAGTTTAGCTGTTAAGCGCGGAGAGGTCTTCGGATTCCTCGGCCCCAATGGCGCAGGAAAATCTACAACCATAAAGATGCTATGCGGGCTCCTGCTGCCCACAAGCGGAAATGGTTTTGTGGCAGGATACGACATCATGAAGGAGTCCGAAGAGATAAAAAAGACCATAGGTTACATGTCACAGAAATTCTCACTTTACGATGATCTCACGGCTGAGGAAAATATAGGCTTCTTCAGCGGTATTTACGGAGTTTTGAACAGCAGGAAAAAAGAGAGAATGGAGTGGGTCTTAGAAATGGCAGGGCTTAAAGACAGAAAGGATGCGATAACAAAGACACTTCCAGGCGGTTTCAAGCAGAGGCTCGCCCTCGGGTGTGCTGTTTTACATGAACCTCCCATAATATTCCTTGATGAGCCCACATCTGGTGTTGACCCTATTTCGAGAAGGAATTTCTGGAACCTCATATACGACATGTCGAAGACAGGCACTACTGTATTTGTTACGACACATTATATGGACGAGGCTGATTACTGCGACAGGCTTGCACTTATATACAGAGGGAAAATCATTGCCGAAGGCACACCCAATGAATTGAGAAGGGAACACATGAAGCAGAATGTTTTAGAGATAGAAGTTGACAGGTTTGTGGAGGCGATGGAGATACTGCAGAAGGAGGGAATAGAAGCAGCGATTTTTGGAAACCTCCTGCATGCTGTTGTAGCGGATGCGAGGAGCGGTATACCGAGGGTTAAGAGAATACTGGAATCATCGAATATCAGGGTAGCAGGGATTGAAAAGATTCCCCCATCGCTTGAAGATGTATTTGTAACATTGCTAGAGGAAGCATAATATGAAATTTTTGAGGATAAAGGCAATAGCCAGGAAGGAGATAATTCAAATATGGCGAGACCCGCTAAGCCTTGCAATGGCATTCATGATGCCTGTGATACTCCTCTTTATCTTTGGATATGCAATAACCCTCGATGTGAACAATCTCAGGACTGTTGTCCATGATCAAGACAGAAGCAGCCTGAGCAGGGAGCTTGTTGCCGGGTTCAGGGAATCAGGCTATTTCACTGTTGTCGGCTATGCAGAAGATCATAGAGACATTGATAAATACCTTGATTCCGGGAAAGCACAGGTTGCGGTCTGGATACCCAATGACTTCTCGAAAAACATAAAGACAGGGAAAAATGCCGAGCTTCAGGTAATTGTTGATGGAAGCGATTCGAACACGGCAACCATAGCGCTCGGATATATAACAGCAATATCGGAACTGTATTCGCAGAGGATAAAGGGGGGCAGGGTAACCCCTCTCATAGACCCGCGTGTGCGTGTATGGTATAACCCTGAACTCAAATCGAGAAATTACATAATTCCAGGACTCATTGCAGTGATAATGGCAGTGATTGCAGCACTCCTTACATCATTAACCATTGCGAGGGAATGGGAGAGGGGGACTATGGAGCAGTTGATATCAACGCCTGTAAAGACGCCAGAACTTATCATAGGAAAACTGCTGCCTTATTTCTTTATCGGATTTGTAGATGTTGCACTTTCTGTCATAATGGCTGTCTTTGTATTTGATGTCCCTTTAAGGGGTAATATTTTTCTACTTGCTGTGCTTTCATCCATATTTTTATTTGGAGGTTTAAGCTTAGGGATACTCATATCCATTGCTGCAAAATCACAGCTTGTGGCGAGCCAGATCTCAATGGTTGCGACACTTCTTCCAGCATTTCTTCTCTCTGGGTTCATGTATGCCATATCCAATATGCCCAAGCCATTACAGGTGATAACGCACATCATACCTGCACGGTACTTCGTATCGATACTGAAAGGAATATTTCTTAAAGGAAACACTTTCAGATTTTTAATCATTGAGACGACACTTTTAACAATTTTTGGTTTGATGGTGTTTGCGCTTGCAAATAAGAAATTCAAAAAGAGGATAGTATAAATGTTTGAGAGAGTAAAACAGATGATAATAAAGGAATTCATCCAGGTCTTCAGGGACAGGAGGATGATCGCCATTGTTTTTTTTACACCTGTAATGCAGTTGTTCGCCTTTGGCTATGCAGTTACAACAGATGTGAACAACATTTCAACTGCAATATACGACCTCGATAAATCATACGAGAGCAGGGAACTCATGAGAAGACTGGAGTCATCAGGATATTTCAATGTCAGATACTTTGCTGAGTCACCCGATGAGATGCAGGAACTGCTTGACAGGGGAAGGATAACCGCTGCTATTCAGATAAACAGGGGTTTTTCATCGGACTTAAAGAATAAAATACAGACAATGGGGTCCCCAGAAAATCGAAGATTTTCTGGGGTGCGAGATGTGCAGATACTCGTTGACGGGACTGATTCCAATACTGCTACAGTTGCCATGGATTACGCAAACAGGATCATTATGAAATATGCAAAGGACATGGGAGCGCAAAGAGTCGGGCCTGTAAAGATTGATCTGCGCACAAGGGCGTGGTATAACCCTGATTTGAGGAGCAGGAACTATAATGTGCCGGGAGTTATTGCCATAGTGATAATGCTCACCTGCCTTTTGCTCACATCAATGGCAGTCGTCCGCGAAAGGGAGATAGGCACTATGGAGCAGCTCATGGTCACACCATTAAAGCCCGTAGAATTGATGCTCGGCAAGACCATTCCATTTGCCATTATAGGTTTCTTTGATGTATTCCTTGTGACGATGGTGGGCGTGTTCTGGTTCGATATTCCAATAAAAGGCCCTATTCAACTGATGCCTTTGGCTACAGCAATCTATCTCCTATCAGTGTTGGGCATAGGTCTTTTCATATCCACCATATCAAGAACCCAGCAGCAGGCAATGATGGCAACATTCCTTTTTTATATACCTGCTGTCCTGCTATCAGGTTTTATGTTCCCGATAGAGAATATGCCTGAGATAATCCAGTATGGAACTTACATAAATCCCCTCAGATACTTTCTCGTGATTATCAGAGGGATATTTTTAAAGGGCAACGGCATTGGCATACTCTGGCCTCATATGGCGGCGTTGTCAGTCCTGGGGACGGCAGTGATAGGGGTGAGCTCTTTGAGGTTCAAGAAAAGACTCGGGTGAATCTGAGACTGAAGAAAGCATTTCAGAAAAGGAGATTCTTGAGATGTTCGGTGGGTCATGCGAATGGGAAATATTTCCTTGGAGACAGGGGATGAAAGACCCCAGGAAAGGACTGTAATGGAATAGAGCGGATGGCCGGAGTATCTCAGCCGCACTAACCACGAAAGGGCTGATTGCTCAGGTCGGACTTGACAATGCTCCGGCGAATGCCGGGCAGTCGAGGGCCCGGGCCGAAAAACATACGATATAGGATTTCCTGTCCGGGTGACAGGCGATGCCCTCCGGGCGTGAAGATAGGGGGTAAAGTAACCGCCATAAATCCGATAGTCGATGCCGAAACGCGAAAGATTCAGGTACACACTACAGTCGCAAATCCTGCCGGGAAACTTCGTTCCGGCATGTTTGTGTAGCAAAGCGTGTTCTTTTGTCCGTCGTTTCGGTAATCCTCAGGCCAGACCCCAGTTCCTTGCTCTTGCCTCGATCAGTTTTCCAACCTCCGGCATGACGAGTATTCTGTCTTCTGCATGAGGGGCAGTCTTCAAGGCGTCGGTAAGATCATGCCCTGCGAGATGCTTTCTTGCATGAGAGCCGTCCTTCCAGAGCTTGCTGCGGGTTACGTCATAAATCTTACCCTTGTATGCGATAAATGCAGGCCTTCCCTCCTTGCCGTCGAAACTGTGCAACTCTTCTGATGTCAGACCCTGTCTTCCCCTGCTGATATCATTCTCCCAGCGCGTCTTGAGCTTTTTCTTGAGTTTAGGTTCTATCACGAATGTCACAACAAAGGCCGTGGACACCATGATTAGAAACAGAAAGATTTTCAAGCTGAGGAGTATCCCGAAGCGGGTCGTGAAGAGGATCTTCCAAGCAGGTATCCTCGCAACGGTAAGGAGCGCGCCGGTGAGCGAAAGGATGATAATGGAGATCCAGCCGAGGAAGAGCTCTCCTTTGGGGAGTCCCTTTGCAGCGTATGCGGGTTTCAGAAGGATATGGACATAGAAGATAGTCCCGAACCAGGCTATCGCAGTAAGCAGATGGACGTAGCCGATGATGAAACGAACGATTTTTTGCACCCTGGTTAGCGGTCTGTGAAGACCCTTTACCTTCAGTTCTGAGAGAAACTGCTCTCCTGCCTTTGTCAGGGGGCCGCCTCCTGTTGCATCAACGTGGCATTCCCTGCACTCCATTCCTGTCTGCCGCGCATAATCAGTTGCGGCGGAGGATAGTGATGGCAGAAACAATGCCATGAGAAAAGACATTAAGAAAAAGGCAAAGAGACCATTCTTCATGACTGCAATTATACTTATTTTCTGAGGGGCTTTTCAAAAGGGGGATGGAGTCCCCCTTTTGTCTCTTAAGCCTTTTCCGGAGCCGGACTCATGGCAGGCGCGGGTTCTTTGCCCAGCTTGAAGTAGTCCACTACAAAAATCCCGACGCCAACGAGGAAGCCAATGCCGAAGATCGCCCTCAGTATCCAGAACCAGAGGTTGTAAGTAGTCTTCACCGCAACATAATCAAGCCCCATGAGCCTTTCCATGTAACTCTGTACCATACCCGCCCCGGTTATCGTCAGTACAATAAAAACCATCGAGATCGTCATCCACCAGAAGGATTGGTATGCACGTGAGGGATTGTATTCCTTTACGCCCCGGATGGCCGGCAAGGTCACGTAGATCATAGAGATGACCAGCAGGACATATGCCCCGTAAAACGCAAGATGGCCGTGGGCCGTGGTTATCTGTGTACCGTGCGTCCACTTATTTACCTGCGGAAGTGTGTGTATTACACCCCAGAGGCCTGCGCCGACAAAATTGAATATCGCGTGCGCCACCGTGTAGAAAAGGCCGGGCTTGTTCGTGACCGCCCTTGCCTCCCTCGTTGTCCTGAAGGCGTCCCATACCATGAGTAGCAGTGGTATCGGCTCAAGGGAGCTGAATATCCCCCCGACCCATAGCCAGTATTCAGGCGTTCCTATCCAGTAATAGTGATGCCCCGTGCCGAGGATGCCTGTGAAGAGGACTAGGCCCACTTCGATGTACATCCATTTTTCGAGAACCTCCCTCTTTGCTCCGATGGTCTTCATCAGCATGAAGGCGAGCAAGGCTCCTGCGATTATTTCCCATGATCCTTCGACCCAAAGGTGTACGACCCACCACCACCAGAACTGGTCTTTAACCATACTCTTCGTATACATCGTTCCCGGCAGGTACATCAGGGCGAGAAAGGTCAGGCCGGCCAGAAGAACACCCTGAATCCCTGTCCATCTCTTTGTCTTGAGGACGGTCATAAAACAGTTCAGAAGGAAGAGGAGGACAGAGACAACGATCAATATATCCGCCCAGCGGGGGGCCTCGATATATTCCCTTCCCTCATTAAGGGGATTTATTCCCATTACGGGGCTGTTTGCCTGTGGATTAATCCCCATCCATATGTATCCGAGGACGACGAGAGTTACAGTGACCACCGTTGCCCAGAACTGGAATCTTGCAATCGGAATGCTCCACAACTCGGTCTCCGACTCCTCGGAGATGACGTAATAGGTGGCACCCATAAAGCCTACGAGCAGCCATACCACAAGGGCGTTTATATGGAGGGACCTTATGATGTTGAAGTTCAGGATAAAGAAATCGGGTTTCATGAACTGAATGGCCGCGATTATTCCCACTACCACCTGAACGAGAAACAAAAGCACAGCAAATGTATAGAAGTTCTGTGCTATTTTTTGACTTTCGTATTTTATAGTCATTTATGCCACCTCCTATTTAAGCGAAACCATGTAGTCGGTCAAATCGTTCAGCGCCTGGTCGCTCAGATGCTTATAGCTCGGCATTGCGGAGCCGGGCACAAGTTTCTGAGGTTCTTCGAAGTGCTCGTGGAGCCATTCCCTGTCCCTTCGGCTTCCCACCTTTGTGAGATCAGGTCCGGTGGTTCCTCCGATGCCGTTTATCATATGACAGCCGGAGCAACCCTGTGCCTGATACTCACGCTGACCTGCTGAGAGCTCCCGTCCTGCAACTCCGACCGCAGTAGCAAGGATCGGTTTGGGCGGCCAGTCATTTGTGTTAACCTTGGATATCCAGCCGAGGAAGGCGATGAGGTTGTCTGCCTCCTCAGATGTTATTCCGAACTTGGGCATGGCCGCCTTGGGGTTAACGGCTTTGGGATCCATCAGGAACTTCTTAAGATAGTCTGCCGGTTTCCTTTCAGCCACCTTTGTCATATCGGGTGCGAAATAGGAACCGTTGCCGAGGATGGTGTGGCATCCGATACAATCATACTTGTGCCAGACCATTTTCCCGGCGTTTACCCTCTCAGTGATCTCCGGCGCCCTCTTGTCGAGCTTTCCCATTGTGTCGATGGTAAGGGCAATAAAGATGACAAAGAAGAAGAGACTGCCGAAGATGAAGAGATTCTTTGCTGCCTTATTACTCATATACACCTCCTTGCATTATTCCTGTAATGGTTATCACCATTATCAGGAAAAGGGATTCCTGTAGCTATGACACAAATCATATGACAAGACAGGAGCAGGGTGGGCATGGCAGAATGGTTCATGATGTGCTGAAGGCCGGACCGCTGGTGATGACTATGAATAACGTCAGGCACAAGAGTATTCCCTCCAGGGGATACCTTTTATCAGTAAAGGATACCATAAGAAGGGCAGATGTCAAGCGAGAGTTTCTATAAGAGGCAAGGCATTTACTATATATTCCGCATCTCAAAGGCAAAGCTTCTTACCCAGGAAGCGTTTCTTTGATTAGTGCCCTTAAGAAGAAGGGCACCGAATGTGTTATGACATTCCACGGTTTCTTTGATAAACTTCTATTGTGATGGAAAGGTATGAGGTCATCGGCAAAAGGACGCTATGGGTAGGTGAGTTCCTCAGGTGTCTGAAGATAACCTACCGGGACGGGAAGGGGGAGGAAAGGCAGTGGGAGGCTCTGGAACGGGTTGGCTGTGAAGGCGTCATAGCAATTGTGCCCGTAACGAAGGAAGGAGAGGTGGTCCTGATAAGGCAGTTCAGGCCGCCGGTTAATAACAATGTCGTTGAGCTCCCTGCCGGACTCATCGACAGAGGGGAATTGCCCGAAGAGGCTGCGGCCCGTGAACTCCTGGAGGAGACAGGATATGAGCCCGAAGAGCTGATATTTCTTGCGAGGGGGCCCCTTTCGAGCGGCTCTTCAAGGGAGATTCTCACGGTCTATCTTGCAAAGGGCTTGAGGTTCAGGGGCATCGGGAAGAGGGATGAGGCTGAAGACATCGAGGTTGTGAAGGTACCTCTTGACGATATATATGAAAAACTGTCCCGTCTTTACGAAGAAGGGAATTTCGTTGACCTCAAGATCTTGGGGCTTATCGAAATGGCAAAGAGGCGCCTCTAACTATTTGAAGATTTTCTCTATCCACGCTATACCCTTTATGCCTTTTTCAAGCCGTTTTGCGCCTTTAACGATTATCGACTCGCCGATCCTGGTCACGGAGAGACCGAGCTTTTCTGCAAGACCTAATGTGATGAGTTTTTCCACGAAGCTCTCCCGGAGGCTGAACCGCGGGTTTTTCAGGTCTCCCTCGAGGATGAAGTCAACCGTGATCTCTTCAGCCTTGTTCTTGAGGAAACTCACGACCGCAGAGCGCGGGATCCCGAGGAACCTGTCCCGTCAGGCTTCCTGAACGCCGCATTCACCACCTCGACATTTCACCATGTGACTTCTATCCTCTCGACAGAAAAGCCCCTCCCCATGGCCTGCTCAAGCTTATACTTCAGGATGCGGTTGGCATTCTTAATGACCAGGAACGTCCCGATAGGAAGGTCAGCAGCAGAAGAAGGACAAGAAGATATATCTTGGATATCAGTTTCATAAGGGCGACTCTTCTTTTGTGATATTATAAAAGATCTTTTCAGGAGTTTATAGAATGAAGACCCATGGCGGGAACAGACGCCTCGAAGAAGCAGACAAGAGATATCTCTGGCATCCCTTCACACAGATGAAGGACTGGCTGGAGGAAAGGCCAGTTATTATCTCCGGGGGAAGAGACTGTTTTCTGAAAGATATTTATGGAAACTGGTATCTTGACGGCGTTTCCTCACTATGGGTGAACATCCACGGCCACAGAAAGAAAGAGATTGACGATGCAATAAAGGAACAGCTGGAAAGCATTGCCCACAGCACCATGCTCGGCCTTAGCAATGTCCCGGCTATCGAACTTGCAGAAAGACTTGTGAAATTGGTCAATAACTCGTTACTCGTTACTCGTCACTCGTCACTAAGCAAGGTCTTCTATTCCGACAACGGCTCCACCGCTGTAGAAGTCGCCCTCAAGATGGCATTCCAATACTGGATGCACAAAGGCGAAAAGGGGAAGACCGCTTTTCTTTCTCTGAAATACGGCTACCATGGCGATACACTCGGCGCGATGAGCGTGGGGGGGATCGGTATCTACCACGGCACATTCGGTCCCCTTCTCTTTAAGACGTATAAAGCTCCATCACCCTATTGCTACCGTTGCGAACTCGGCGAAACGCACCCTGAATGCGGGTTCGGATGCCTTGACGTGGTGGAAGGGATACTCAGAGAGCACTCGGAGAAAATAGCAGCGGTGATCCTTGAGCCGCTTGTGCAGGCTGCGGGCGGGATGATCGTTGCTCCTTCAGGATATCTCAAAGGGGTACGAGATCTCTGCACGAAATACAATGTGCTGCTGATCGCGGATGAAGTGGCAACGGGGTTCGGCAGGACCGGGAAGATGTTTGCATGCGAACATGAAGGGGCAGTTCCCGACATTATGTGTCTGTCAAAAGGCATAACCGGAGGATATCTCCCCATTGCAGTAACGATCACGACAGAAGAGGTCTACAACACCTTCCTCGGTGAATTCAAGGACCTGAAGACGTTCTTTCACGGCCATTCATACACCGGAAATCCCCTTGGCTGCGCGGCGGCCCTCGCTTGTCTCGATATCTTTGAAAAGGAAAATACACTTGAAACACTCAGCCCCAAAATAGAGATGCTCGAATTGTTCCTACAAGATATCTCGACTTTCGACCATGTGGGAGATACGAGGAATAAGGGACTTATGGGGGGCATCGAGCTTGTCAAAGATAAGTCCAGAAAGGAACCCTATCCGTGGGAGGAAAAGATGGGGTGGCGCGTTTGCTATTACGCGCGCGAACACGGCGTCATCATCAGGCCCCTCGGAAATGTAATCGTAATCATGCCGCCCCTTTCGATCAGCCCCGAAAACCTCGCGCAGCTTCTGAAGGTGATAGAGGAAGGGATAACAAAGGTCACGGAGTAGGAGAGGAAAATTGCAGGCGGCAGGGCTCGCTTCCAATCGAACGCTGGATCGGGATTCACTATCCGGCCAAGAAGTGATCAGGTCTTTGTCGGAGGTTTCCACGAAGCGCCTTGTGCGCCTGCCTGCCGTCAGCAGGGAACCGCATGATGGGTGTTGCGGGGGCTGGGGGTTAGCTACCCCGGCTACCCGATTGCACGCTGCCCCGAATATTCTGTATTGCATATAGGACATTAGTCTTTTGCAACGTGTTAGCCGGTCGATACGGGCATTACTCCACCCTTATTAGGAAACTGTCCACCTTTGTGGTGGCTTCTCCTAATCCTCCAACAAAATTGGCATAGACCCCTGAAAATCCTCGTTGGATTTTATCAACAAGAAATGGGCCTCCCTTAAGTTCTTTTCCGTTCCAGTATGCTGTAGCCTTTCCATCCTTGACTCTTACAGCCATCCTCTGCCAGCCAGATTCTTTTGGTGCGCCCCCAGGAATTTCCTTTGGGTTCCAGAATTCAAGGTAAACAGGGAAGTTTCTTGTATCAAGGATAGTGTAAAATGAATTCTGCAAATTCAAAAAAGGGTATAATTCTCAATGGTTT
>CAYYWY010000020.1:0-50709 GCA_964475485.1 uncultured Nitrospiraceae bacterium
CCCAGGTTCAGACAGACATCGGCAAGGACTTCGATCCCGACAACTATGCCCACCACGCGCTTTTCGCCCCGGGAAAGAATCAGCCCTTGAGGATGGGCAATGCCCAGGCAGCCGCGCTCGGGCAGAGCATTGCATATAACACTAACTGGCCCTATGTGGCGACGGGGGCTGCATCAACTGGCGGTACCGCAGGCGGTACAGTAAGCGTTACTTCCGGATCAACAGCGGTGACAGGCACAAGTACCACTTTCCCTGCGGGAGCAGGTTCCGGCTGGTGGATATGGATAAATACCGCCGGCACCGGTACAGGCACACCGTCAAACCCGACTACTTCCGGAATCGGCGGAGGCGGCCGCGGCTGGTGGCCTGTGGCATCGAGGAACAGCGCAACATCTCTCACTTTGGCGGTGCCCTTCAGCGGTACGTCCGGAAGCGGATCGAGCTTCTATCTCACCAAAGGCCTCAAGACCAACTTTGTTGATGGATGGGGGCCTGAGAGTCTTACAACATGCACGGATTGCCACAATACATCTGACAACGCCGGGGGCGTTACGGTTGCAAAGGCAAGGGGTCCGCACGGCTCGGCTTCAAGGTGGCTACTAAGGAACCAGGAGGTGCAGACATGGACTGCTCTTAACGGCACGGTGAATACCACAACGATCAGCAACCCTATGAATTTCTGTCTGAACTGCCACAGTAAGTTCACGTATCTGGATAATGACATGAGTACCGGTGAACAAATCGCTTCTCCGAATCCCGACAATTCGACATCTTCGAGGCTAGACCACGATGCATTAAACAACGGGTGTTTTGGAATCGGTCTTTCTGGAAACGGTAACTACTATAATATACCTTGCATGAACTGCCACGGCGGCACAGGAACTGTTACGAATGCGACCACCGTAACGCCCGGTCCCGGCACGATCCATGGCAGCAACCAGGGTGTCGGGTTCCAAGGCACTTCGCCGAGGGGCTTTAGGTTTATGAACGGCGCAAGCTGGACAGGCCATACCACTGCATATTCAGGTAACCAGACCTGCTATACAACAAACGGAACATCTTTGAGTTCCTGTACGGAACACACGAGCGGCAGGACGCAGACCGCGCTTTACAACTATTAGAGCAAGAATCGAGAAAAGGGAGCGGTTTTACGATGGCTCCCTTTTTGTTTGGTGGATAGGGTCAGGCTTGCATCCGTGCGTTTAGCTTTTCCAGCTCCTGACACCAGGCACGGTTGTTCCAGAATACCCATACCTCCTCTGCATCATGACAAGAGGCAATAACTTTGAATCGCTGACGGGTACGATAAGAGAGACCTACCAACTCGTATATGCTGAAGTCGACAGGCAGCGCAAAAGCCCTCCCTTGATTTGTTAGAATATATTGATGATTTCCCTGCAAAATATTACGAAGAGATTCGGGGACAGAGCCGTGTTGGACAATCTCACTTTTTCGGTCCAAAGAGGGGAGATGCTTGGCTTCCTCGGACCGAATGGAGCAGGAAAGACCACCACCATGAGGATAATAACGGGTTTTATGCCTCCCTCCGAAGGTGTTGTGACTGTCGACGGCATGGACGTCTTTGAGCACCCCCATGAGGTGAAACAGAAGATAGGCTATATGCCCGAGCATCCGCCCCTTTACTATGACATGACTACCGAGGAGTGCCTGACCTTTGTTGCCGAGACCCACGGGCTGAGGGGAAAGGCGATAAAAGGCGCTATCGACAGGGTTGCGGGGCTCTGCGGGATAACGGATATGCTTAGGAGGCTAACAGGAAACCTTTCAAAGGGCTACCGTCAGAGAGTGGGGCTTGCCCAGGCCCTTATTCATAACCCTGAAATACTGGTGCTTGACGAGCCTACGGCCGGGCTTGACCCCAAACAGATCATAGAGATACGGCAGCTTATCAAAAGGCTGGGAGAAGAGAGGACGGTGATACTATCCAGCCACATCCTTCCCGAGGTCACGAACGTCTGCAGGAGGATTGCGATCATCGACAACGGCAGGCTTGTTGCGGTCGATACCATTGAATCCCTCTCCAGCAGGCTGAAAGGCGGCAGAAGAACCAGGCTTAGGGTTGTCAGACCGGAGCACGTGGATGTCGAAAGGCTCTCAGCAATCAAAGGCGTGAACAGCGTGGATAAGGCAGCCGATG
Organism: uncultured Nitrospiraceae bacterium; assembly: GCA_964475485.1. GTDB lineage: Bacteria > Nitrospirota > Thermodesulfovibrionia > Thermodesulfovibrionales > UBA9159 > CAYYWY01. The sequence continues at coordinate 2,159 of CAYYWY010000020.1, forward strand.
GGGAGTTTGTCCTGGATTTCTCAGGAGGTGACGGTGTTCTCGAAGACATTTCCAGGACTGTCGTCGGCTCAGGGGCGGGTTTGATAGGGATGAAGGAGGAGATCCTCACTCTGGAAGACATATTCCTCAGGGTGATATCTGGAGAGAGGGTGCATTGAGGAATCTCCTGCCTTTTATCAGAAAGGAATTAAGGGCGTACTTCTACTCCCCCATTGCATACATCGTTGCAGGAGTTTTCCTCGGCCTTGTCGGCTATTTCTTTGCCTCTTCGGTTCAGGGCTTCAGCATGCAGGCCATTCAACTTTCCGGAAGCGGCAGGGAGTTTCCGGGGTTTAACCCGACCAACGTTGTAATGAAGGGGCTTTTCAGGAGTATGGGGACCATCTTCATCCTTCTGACTCCTCTTATTACCATGAGGCTTATTGCGGAGGAGAAAAGGGCAAAGACCATGGAACTCCTCATGACTTCGCCCCTCAGCGTTACTACCATACTGGCGGGAAAGTATGTCGCTGCATTGCTGGTTTACACAATCATTATACTCTCAACGCTCTACATCCCCCTCACTATCGAATATTTCTCGACTGTCAGCTGGGGACAGATCGTTTCGGGATATCTGGGCCTTGTTCTTCTGGGGATGGCGATGATATCCGTCGGCCTGCTCTGTTCCTCGGTAACGGACAAGCAGGTAGTTGCAGCGGTGCTCACTATCGGTGTCCTTGTGCTTTTCTGGTTTGTGGGGGGAGTAATCGGCGGATACAGGGAAGACATAACGAAGGTTATGAGGGAGTTTTCCCTCTTCAGCCACTTCGAGAACCTTTACAACGGTCTGCTCGACATGAGGGATGTGGTCTATCTCATGTCGTTCACGGTGGTGGTTCTGTTTCTTTCCCACAGAGTGCTGGAATCGAGCAGGTGGAAATAACGGGAAAGCGTGCAGCGTTTAGCGAATAGCGTATAAATAAGAAAGCGTGTAGGGATAAGGCAAGAATATATGAGAAACAATCTTATAAGGATATCGGGTGTCCTGGGCATTGTCCTGGGGATTGCGGCCGCGGTGATCATCTCCATCTATCCTTCAAAGACCCTGCTGAATACCGCCCTTGCCGGGATTGCCCTGATCCTCCTCCTCGTCTTCTTCGTTTTCCATTATGAGGCTTTCAAGGCGTTTTCAAGGAAGAGGTCCACCCATCTGGGGCTCAACAGCATTCTCATGATCGTTCTTTTTCTTTTTATCGCGGTGGTATTCAACCTGATAGCGCGTCAGCACTACTTCAGGTTCGACCTGTCTTCCACAGCAAGTTACTCCCTGGCGGCGCAGACGAGGAGTGTCGTAAGCAAACTCGACTCCGAACTCATGATTACGGTATTCAGTCAGGAGGGAAGCACGACCTTTAAGAGGGCCGGTGAATTGCTCGAAGGATACCGCCACCTCAACAAAAACATAGTCTATTCCGTCCTCGACCTTGACAGGGCGCCCCTGCTTGCGAAGGAATACGGGGTGAGTCAATATGACAGCATCGTTGTGAAGGGTGAAGGCGGTCCAGTTGTGGTTCAGGGAATCAGCGAGGAGACTATAACAAACGCCGTAATCAAGGCGACCAGAAGAACCGCTAAGAATAAGAAGATATACTTTATAACAGGTCACGGGGAGCGTGATCCGAACGGTAGCGGAAGGGAGGGCATGTCAAAGGCTGTATCGAGGCTTAAGTCCATCGGTTATGAGGCCCATGCAATGAGCCTTGCCGCTGTGAAGGATGTGCCTGAAGACGCTGCCGTGCTTGTAATGGCAGGTCCCAGGGAGAAATTAAGCTCAGATGAGGCTGCGAAACTCGATAATTTCACGGCCCGCGGCGGACGGCTGATCGCCTTGCTGGAGTCCCGATACGACCCGCCTGAAATCCTGGTCAGGGCAGGCATTAATTTGAGGGGTGGCGTGGTTGTAGACCCTTCCTCTAATCTCGGCGGAAAGGACGAAAAGATTCCTCTTGTCTCAAAATATCCCGACACGCCTGTAACAAGGGATTTTAAATTGAGCACTGTCTATCCCGGCGCAGCGCCGCTCCTTGTTGGAGGAAAGGAAAGAGATTACGAGTATTTTACCGTAGTCTCCGCATCGCCTGACAGCAGGCTCATGAAGGACGGCAAGCTTATCCCCGGAGAAAAGGGAGAGCACGTCATCGCCGCGGCAGCAGGGTCAAGGAAGGGCAAAAGCATACTGATGGCCTTCGGAGATTCCGATTTTGCATCGAATGCTTTTTTTGATGTCCTGGGCAACGGCAATCTTTTCCTCAACTGCGTCAACTGGATGGCTGAGGAAGGAGAGCTTGTCTCGATAACGCCGAGAAAAGATGACTTCATTCCCCTTTATATCACCCCTGAACAGGGCAGGGTCATAATGTATGCGTCGGTCCTGGGCATCCCCCTGTCGGTTTTCGGTCTGGGACTCTTCATATGGGTGAGGAGAAGAAGGCTTTGAAGTTTCGCGGCACTCTTGCGCTCGCTATCATTGCCCTTCTTCTCGGGGCGTTTTATTTCTTTTACCTCCTGCCGAAGAGCAAGGCTGACGCTCTGAAGGAGGAACTTTCGAAGCAGTTCTTCAGGATAGACAGGGAGGCCGTTGACCTCATCAGGCTCAGGAACGTGAACGGCAGCTTCGAGATTGTCCGTGAAGGGAGGCAATGGCGGATAACCGTGCCTCGTGATTTGAAGGCAGACAAGGAAGCCGTCAAGCGAATACTCGATGTGGTGTCTCAGGGGAGGGTTGTTAAAATCGTGTCTTCCGATATGGGAAGGCTCTCCGAGTTCGGCCTCAGTTCGCCCCGCGTGCTGCTCCTTGTAGGCTACGGAGGCAAGATCGACGAGTTGTTCCTCGCCGACCCCAATCCTGCAAACACAGATATCTATGCCTATGGAAGGGGCAAGAGCGCCATATTCATGGTTGGGAAGGAAGTCGGCAAGGTTCTGAGCGCAGGGCTCCACGAACTCAGAAAAAAAGAAATCTTCGAGTTCGATCCTGGGTTGGTTGAGGGGATAAAAATTAAGCGGAAGGACGGCGTCCTCGAATTCGGGAAGACGGCAGGTGAGTGGATGATTCTCGAGCCAGTAAAGGGCAAGGGGAGCAAGAGGAGCATAGAGGATTTTCTCAACATGATTGCAAACCAGAAGGCTGAGGAGTTCTTCGACGATGCTTACCCAGACAGAAGGAAATACGGAGATTCGATGAAGATCGAGCTCTACGGTCCGGGGGGAAAACCTGTCTCGTCTTTGGATGTGTATTACTGGGGGACGGGCGCCAGGGAGGGTGTGGTCACCTATCAGCCGGGGAAAGACTATTATGCCAGGACACAGAGGGACTTCTGGAATTTCCTGAGAAAGGATTTCTACGAGTTCAAGTACAGGAATCTTTTTTCCTTTGAAGAGGATGAGGTTGCGAGGATCGAGGTGAAGGCGGAAGAGGTCTCTTTCTCGCTTTCAAAAGACGGCTCACGCTGGCTGATTGACGGAAAACCCGCCGAACAGAGCGCCGTTAAGAACCTCCTGTGGCATTTGAAAGCTTGGGAGGCTGTAAAACTTGAGCGGACCGCCGATGTGGATGCCGAAAAGAAGAGTCCCAAAATCTCTATTGTACTTTTTGAGAGGAATGGAAAGAAGGCGGGCGGGCTGAGCATATTCGAGAAGAAGAAGTTTGCCGGATACTCGGCAGACGGACTGAAGGAGATAAACAACTTCTATGCCGTGTCGACGAACCTTGAAACCCCCTGTTATGTGAACAGCCTCGATATCGAGAAGGTCACGGGCAAGAAAGCTTTCGAGGCGAGGGAAGGGAAGTGAGGATTCTGAAAGCGACATGGGATTTCCTCACATCGAGAAACACGGGAATTGTTCTCCTCATCGCCGTCTCTCTCTTTCTCGTGATCGGGGCTGCCCTTCCGAATCCGGCGCTCATGTACCCTCAGGACGTTGAAAGGCTTAAAGCCGAATCGCCTCTTCTCTTCTGGCTCGGAACGAACTTCAACAGCATGAAGGTCGGGAGGGGGTATGTTTTCGGGGCGATAGGGATACTCCTTGTTGTCTCGACGACATTCTGCAGTATCGACAGGCTTATTGCCAGGAAAAGGAGTTTGAAAGCCGTCATTCCAGAACTTCCTCCTGATAAGAAGGGAATAACCGTTCAGTTCAATAGCGAGGCCTTTGCGGTTGAGGATGAGCTGATTGCTCTTCTTAAGAAGGGGAGATGGAAGGTCGGAATATTTCCCGAAGGCATTCGGGACAGGGAGGGAAGGTTCATTACCGCCCGGAAGGGAGATGCCGGGTTCTGGGGTTCAGTTTTCTTCCACGCTGTCCTTATCACTTTAATCGCGGGTCTTGTGGTTTACTACTTCTCGGGGTTTTATGCCACCATGGTCTTTACAGAGGGCCAGGAACTGAGGCTCACTGAGGCGAATCTCGGCAGGATCGAGAGGAAGCCGTTGTTCGGGATCCGCCTGCCGGACCTGCTTTTCATGTTCAACAGTTTTACTGCAGAGTATTACGACGATCGCACCGCAACGGATTATACTGCCGATTTCGACATCACCGACCTGAAGGCCGGCAGGACATGGAAGCAAATTCTCAAGGTGAACGAGCCATTCAGATACGGGGGTATCGATTTTCTTCTTATACAGCAGGGCTATTCCCCGGCCTTTGTGCTTTACAAGAACGGGGTTTCTGTCTTTGAGTCTTACGTGGCCCTCAACTATGATTTCGAGAACAAGGATTCATTCACGATAGAAGAGGAAGGTCTTGTGATTACAGCGCAGTTCTTCGCCGATATGGCAAGGAGGGGTGACGGGGGGGTATATTCAAAGAGCAGCAGGCCAAGGAACCCCTATTTCGGGCTTGATATTACGAAGGGCGGCGAAAGGCTTTTCAGGGGTCTTGTCGGCCTCGGCGGCGAAGCCGCTTTTGGAGAATACCGGCTTGTCATTTACGACCTCCGCCACTGGATAACCCTTAACCTTGTGAGAGAGACGGGTATCGGTTTCTTCTTCGTCTGCTCTATGATCGGGCTCGCCGGGGTACTTGTCAGGGTACTTGACCCTGAAAGGAAAGTCTTCGTAATGGTTCAGGATTATTCAGGGGGGAGGAGTGTGACCTTCTATCCTTATTCGAAGCATTTCGAGGGTATGCTTGGAGAAAGCATAAATGATATCATAAATGAACTCAAGCGAAAGGAAAGCTCGGGGAATAGAAATGTCGAAAGTTGAAGGAATTCTGTTTTGGGCCTCAATGTTCGTGTACTTTGCGAGCTTTCTTCTTAACTTAATGGATGCGGTTTTTAAGAAGGAGAGGCTGGGTGCATTGGCGTGGAAGTCGTTCCTGGCCGGATTTTTTCTGCAGACGCTCACCATCGCCTGGAGGTGGTATGTCAGCGGGAGAATCCCCGTTATGGTCAGTTATGAGCATTACCAGCTAGGTACCTGGTTCATCGGAATCTCGACCGTCATCGGCGGGCTCATCTATGGAAAGATGAGAGTTTTTTCCATTGCATCTGCAGCCGTGATGCTTTTGATGCTCGGCGTGGGTGTGGGAACACCGTCGGAAATGGTGCCACTCAGACCGCCATATAAGAGCAACTGGCTTTTCATCCATATAGGCTTTGCTTGGTTTGCCTGGGGATGTTTTGTGGTGGCGGCCGCAATGGCGGTTGTCTTCATTGTGAAGACCTATAAGAGGAATGAGGGAGCATTCCTAAGGAAGTTTCCCCCCTTGGGAGTCCTCGACGAACTCATGGTGCGGTTCATATTGTTCGGTTTCATATGCCAGGGGCTTATGATAGCGGCGGGGGCGATCTGGGCGCACCAGCTTTGGGGAAGATACTGGGGCTGGGACCCTATCGAGACATGGTCTTTGGTATGCTGGCTGGTGTACGGGCTGGTCCTCCATTTCCGCCTGATGATGGGATGGAAGGGGACCAAGATAGCGGCTCTTATCGTCCTTTCCCTCTTCACGGCCATCGTCTACTTCTGGGGCATCGGCTTCCTTCCCGAAAGCCACACGTCGCTTATGTTGAAATGAGGGGAATCTGTATGGGAAAGTTTTATGTCCTTTTGTTGTTTTTCACTTTCATTCTTGCGTCATGCAGCGGGGAGAAACAGGAGGTGAAAAATCTCGTTATAACATACAACAGGGTTCTGGCCGAGGCGTACATAAAACCGCGGGCACATCTTATGGAAAATTTTACGTCCGAAAGGGAGTTCAGGCAGATAGACACCTACATCAGCTATCTTTACAAGACAAACAGGATATTGAAGTCCGAATTAAAGAAGATAGAGTTCGAAGCCGTAAGAATCGAAGGAGACACGGCCACCGCTATGACCAGGGAAAGGTGGGTCTATTCTTATCTTGATCCGGCAAGTAGAGCGCCGGTTTCCGAGGAATACGATGTAATATATGCGAACAAATACAGCCTGGTAAGGAAAAGAGGGAGATGGCTCGTGGACGGACTTGAGAGCAAGGAGATCGGCGGCAAGACAGAGGGATAGGCGGTGAAAGAAATAGAACAGAAATTCAGATGGGCGGCTGTGATTTTCGCATTCTGTGTTTTGGCCGGAACTGTCCTTCCGGTCTCCGGATCCGATGATCTCAGGAGGGCCGAGAAGCTTGAGATGGAAGCCGAGACACTCTTTAACGCCGGCAAGTACGACGAGGCCGCCGTTGCTGCGCTCCAGGCGCTCCGCATCAGGGAGAGGCTTTCAGCTCCGGATGATCTGAAGGTGGCCGGATCGTTGAATACCCTTGGGCAGATCTATTATCAAAGCGGACAGTATAAGGAGGCGGAGACGGTTTTCCTCCGGTCCCTCGGCATCCGTGAAAAGAAACTGGGGAAGAAACATCCTGATATTGCATTGAGCCTTAACAACCTCGCGACTGCCTACAAGGCGGAGAAGAAATATGGCGAAGCGGAGCGGCTCTACAAGCGGGCGATATCGATGTGGGAAGATACACTCGGCAAAGACCATCCCGCCGTTGCCGTAGGGCTGAACGGACTGGGGATGCTCTATTATGAGACGAAGCGTTACAAAGAGGCAGAGCCTTCCTTTAAAAAGGCCCTCGATATCAGGGAGAGGAAGCTCGGCAAGGACCACGCTGATGTCGGGATAGTCCTTTATAACCTTGCGATGCTCTACAAGATTACGGGAAGGGATAAGGAGGCAAGTGAGGCTTACCGGAAAGCGAAGGAGATACTCAAGAAATAGATAAGGAGGAAGACATGGTTTTAAGGAAAGCGATACAGCACCTTGACAACCCCCCATATTTTTCTTGATTCCTGTTTTCTAAAGGCATTTTTGAACAATTCTGTTTTGCTTGTGATATAATTTTTTACAATGTATGCATATGAAATAAATATACTGAAACGAATCATGGGTAAGCTCAAAGAAAGATTCTCTGATAGGGTTGTTTCTGTTTATGCCTTTGGTTCAAGGGTGAGAGGCGACCATGATGAGAGGTCTGACTTTGATGTGCTTGTGATTGTAAGGGATAAGACTCCGGAGATCGAGGCCGGGATAATCAATATCTTCGTCGATGAGGAAATAGGAAGTGGACTCCCCTTCAGCGCAGTAATAAAGGACGTTAAAACCTTTGAAAAGGAAAAAGAATTCAACACGCCATTTTACAGGAACATTATGGAAGAAGGGGTTTTATTGTGACACTTGAGCCTCGGGATAAAAAAACCTTGAGTACGATAAGAATGGAAAAAGCGTACAAATACCTTCGGGATGCAGATGCCAATTATAAGGAAGGCAGACATGAGACTGCTGTGAACAGAAGTTATTACGCTGCCCTCAGCGCAGTACGGTCCATCCTTATCCTGGAAGGCGCAGATCCGGAGACCCATAAGGGAGCTATTACCATGCTCAGCCTCCGATTTATTCGACCCGCACTTTTGTCGAAGGATATTGTGAAGAAGTTTGAAATCCTTCTTTCAAGGAGAACAGATGTTGATTATGGAGACTTTGAGATCCTCGATAAGGCTGACGCTGGGGATTCGATAAAAATTGCAGAAGAAATAATAACGGCTATAGATAGCATAAGAAAGGGAATGACTGTTGAGTAAAAGCCATAATCGCAGAATCTTTCAGTAAATAAGGAATTAACTCCTTCTGATGCTTCGAGCTTTAGTAGAACCTCGGTTATAACAAAACTCCGGCCCTAATCTGTTATCATAACATGATGATTTCCATGAGAAAAACTTCGCAATCCGGAGTTAAGAGATAGTCAGAATCGGTACTGTCCAAAAAAGCCTATGAGATGCTTGATAACATCGGCTTTCAAAAAAGAGATTGCTTCAGAGCTAAAGCTTCTCGCAATGACAGCAAGACGGCATCAATGCTCACTTTGCCATTGGGAGCAAAGCGAAGCAATCTCTTATTTTTGACAGGTCTGAGTCAGAATATGAGGATAATGAGGCTATAAAAGAGGAGGATAAAGATGAGCCTTATGAAATGGAAAAGGATGGCAACATTGATGGGGTTAGGCAGCTTGCTTGTTCTTGCATGCAGCAGGGAGCCTGTCGTTGCGAAGGTGAACGGCGAGGCAATTACCGGAAAGGACCTGAAAACCTTACTTGAGCATGCAGGCATAAAGGAGGGCGCGCCGCAGACGGCAGAGGCGCATAAGGGGTTGAGGCAGGAGCTTTTAAATCAGATCATTAATGAGAAGCTCGCCCTTCAGGCAGCTAGGAAGGGGAACATAAGGGTAGAGAAGATAGAACTGATGAAGGCTTACGACAATGTGGTCTCAGGAGCTGGGATGAAGGAGGAGGATTTCCTCAAGAAGCTCAAGGAAAGAGGGATGTCCAAAGACCGGTTTCTCAAATCCCTTGAGGGTGATCTCATGGTACGAAAGTTCAGGGATACCTTTGTCGCTGATATCAAAGTCGTTGAGAGCGATATGAGGGATTACTACGACAAGAACCTTTCCACTTTCACGCAAAGAGAACAGGTGAGGCTTTCACTGGTTAAGGTGAATGACCTCGGAGAGGCGAAGAGGATCAGGAGTGAGATCGAAAGAGGAGCGAAATTCGAGGATATGGCCCGGAAGTACCCTGGCGGACACAGGGAGCCTGGGGGAGAAGAGACCGGATGGGTTTCGATTGATTCATTCCCAGGGGATATTGCAAAGGAGATTACAAGGATAAGGGCAGGGTCGTTTGCAGGACCTGTCAAGGGCAAGGAAGGGTATTATCTTATAAAGGTTATCGAGAAAAAGGAGAAGAAAATAACCCCTTACGACCAGGTGAGGGAAAACATAAGGCATTTGCTTATCCAGCAAAAACTTAACGAGAAGTTCCGGACCTGGCTTGAGAACGAGAGAAAACAGGCTAAGATAGAGATAATGGAAAAAGGGTAAAAGTTACAAGTTTAAAAACGGGAAAAAGGGGATGCTGTTTCACATTATCAAGAGGTCATTTGCGAACCAGAAAAGAGCGATGGCCCTGATGGTCATATCCATCGCGGTCGGGACCGCCATGGCCGCCTCCCTCCTCACCCTTTCCTTTGAGATAGGCGGGAAGGTTTCGAAGGAACTGAGGTCCTTCGGCGCCAATATCCTTGTGGAACCGAGGATAGAAGGGCTTGCCGATATCTCCGGGCAGAAGAGGTATCTCCGCTCGGAGGATATCATCAGGACGAAGACCGTCTTCTGGAGGCATAACATAATCGGCGTTGCTCCCTTCCTTGAGTCGGAGGCCGGGATATTCCATAACGGGAAGACCCTTGAGGTGAAACTTATCGGCTCATGGTATGAAAGGCAATTGCCTCTTCCAGGGGAGTCCGGGAACTTTGCAGCAGGGATAAGGACTGTCTCGCCCTGGTGGTATATGAGCGGGAAATGGCCTGACTCCGCGGATACGGTGGTTGTCGGCTCTTCCCTTGCGGCACGGCTCGGCCTGAAGACGGGCGATTCCATGGTAGTTGACGGCAGAGAAATGAGGGTGACCGGCACCCTCGAAACAGGGGGCGTTGAAGACGGTCAGGTATTTATGGATCTTGAGCACCTCCAGGAGTTCAAGCATCTGAAGGGGAAGGTCTCGAGAGTCCTTGTGAGCGCGCTCACCACCCCTATGGACGCCTTTGCCTATAAAGACCCATCCACAATGTCCAAGGCAGAATATGAAAAGTGGTATTGCACGGGATATGTCACCTCTATTGCAAAACAGGTGGAAGAGGTCTTCAGCGGCTCAAGGGCAAGACCTATCTGGCAGGTTGCCGAAACTGAAGGCAAAGTCCTTGACAGGCTCGGCCTTCTGATCTACCTCCTCTGTTTTATTGCCATTATGGCATCCGCGATCGGCGTATCGACTACCATGATTATGAGCCTTCTGAGGAGGACGGAGGAGATAGGACTTATGAAAGCGATGGGCGCAGACAGGGCAAGGATAACGGGCATCTTCCTCTCTGAAGGAATTCTTATAGGGTGCATAGGCGGAATCCTCGGCTATCTGCTTTCCATGGCAGCATCCCAGTATATAGGGATTAAGGTCTTCAATGCAGGACTTGAGCAGAAGGCGATTCTTTTCCCCGTCTCGATCGGCAGCGCGATTCTCATTGCGGTGGCGGGTACAATTCTCCCCATCAGGAGGGCCCTTAGCATAAAGCCCGGGATTGTGCTGAAAGGCGCGGGATGAGGGGGGATTTTAAGGTAAGAATGCACGGAAGTCGCGCTGCAACAAGATGGTTTCTCTTCTTCTTTTCGAAGTCCATCTCCCAGAGAAAGGGGCGCGTGGCCATCGCTTCCCTTTCGGTCATGCTCGCTGTCGCCGTCGTTACCGCAATGGTCGGCATCACCTCGGGGATCAAGGAGAAGCTCGGCTCCGAACTGAAGGCATATGGGGCGAATATTATCGTCTCCCCTGCGAAGGGCGATTTCCTTGATTACCCGTACCTCGAAGGTATCGGGAAGCTTGAGCATGTTGAAGAGGCCACAGGGCAGGTGCTCGGCAGGGCCTACATCGGGAAACAGGCAATAGAGGTCATAGGACTCGATTTAAGCAGGCTGAAAGGGAGGGGTTGGAGGCTTTTCGGCAGATGGCCTGAGAGAGAGGGGGAGATCCTTGCAGGGATCAATCTGAGGGAGGCATTGGGAATAGGAGAGGGCAAGACCGTTGCTCTGGAGAGCGAGGGCCGGAGCACGGATTTTTTTGTGAGCGGCCTTATCGAGAGGGGTGGACCTGAGGACAGCGCCTTTATTATGTCTATACCGGAGGCATGGAGGCTTACAGGCACAGACGGAAAGCTAAGCGCTGTCCTTGTAAGGGGCAAGTCAGGGGAACTCGAAAGCATCGTGAACAGGATCAGGGCGGCTGTCCCTGCCGCAACAGTAAAGACCTTCCGCCAGGTCGCGTTTGCAGAAGAGGCACTCCTTGTGAAGATACAGCTTCTCATGGCCCTTGTGACCGGTGTGGTGCTTTGTGCAACCGCCATAAGTGTGGCCAGCACCATGGGAGCCAACGTCCTCGAAAGGAGGCAGGAGATCGGGTTGATGAAGGCGTTGGGTGCTACCCGCAACAACATAAGCTCGTTTTATACGGCAGAGGCAGTACTTATAGGGCTCGCAGGCGGTCTCTCGGGCTTTCTCTTCGGCTTTCTTTCAGCACAGGCCATATCGAAGGGGGCCTTCAATTCGTTCGTAGGCATGCCGGCGTATCTTCCTCTTTTCTCAACGGCGATAGGACTTGCCGTTTCTGTGGCAGCGGCCTATTTCCCGGTCAAGGGCGCAATGAAGTACGACCCGGCGGTGATTCTGAGAGGGGAATGAAATTGTTTACCGCCGGCGAACAATGAACAATGAACCATAAACCATGAACGGATTTATTATACTGAAAGATGTCATAAAGGAATACGAGACCGCTCATGCGCTCAGGGGGGTCAGTATGGAGATAGAGAAAGGGCAGTGGCTCAATATCGTCGGCCCTTCCGGTTCGGGAAAGAGCACTCTTCTGAACATCATAGGCGGCTTGGACACCCCGACCGCTGGAGACGTGTTCATTGACTCCGCAAGTATCGGGGGCCTTTCGGAGGATGAGATGGCGGTATTCAGAAGGGAGAAGATAGGCTTCATATTTCAGCAGTCTCATCTCATCCCATACCTCACCGCAGTCGAAAACGTCATGCTCGCACAGTACTTCCACAGCTTGGCCGATGAACATGAGGCGGTGGACGCCTTGACGCGGGTGGGCTTGGGGCACAGGTTGAATCACAGGCCCTCGCAGCTTTCAGGAGGCGAGCAGCAGCGCGTGTGCATTGCGCGCGCATTGATAAACAGCCCTGAAATCCTCCTCGCCGATGAGCCGACTGGAAACCTTGACAGGGAAAACACGAAGGTGATTCTCGAACTCCTGAAGAAACTCCATGCAGAGGAGCATTTCACCATAATCCTTGTTACCCATGATCCCTTCGTATCTCGGTGGGGGCAGAGGGTTCTGACAATGGAGGACGGAAAAATAAAGTGTGATGAGTTCATTTGTCGTTTATGAGGCGTTAGGGATCGGCCTCAAGGAGGGATTCAAGATAGGTGCCGTATGGCTTGTCTTTTCCTCCTACCTCGCGGTGCGTGAAAGGCAGAGACTCCTCAGGCCCTTTACAGCAGGCATTATTCTGTCGCTCATCTTTTCCCTCTTCATCGGAGCGTCGCCCCAGGGATACATTGCCAGGGAATACATAAGCAGCTTTATCTCCATGTCCTTCGCCCTGCTCCTTATCTCAAGCGCAGGTGCGCTTATGAACGCCTTTGGAGTGAAGCTCTTCGAACCCTTTGAAAGACTCCTTGCTGGAGAGCGGGTTGTTGACGCAGCCGTTTTTTTCACCTCATTCCTTTTCTTCTCGCCTGACCTTGCCGGCACGTCCCTCTTTTTGAGGGAGCTCTCCGTTATGAAAGGACGGATTGTCCCGACGTATGCATCCGTAACAGCTGGGTTCCTCCTCGCCCTCGGTGCATTCCTCTTTCCGATGCGTTATTTCAGGCCTTACAGCGCCGGGAAGTTCTTTGATATTCCCCAGCTCCTGCTTTTTCTCGCTGTGGTGAAGCTTCTTGGAGGAGGAATCAAGGGTATCGGAGAGATTTCCCTCATCCCTTCCGTTCAGAGGGGGCTCATGAAGTTTTCCCACGACTTCGTCCATCAGGTACTTGTCATGCTCATGGTCCCGGATCATCCGTTGCTCACCACGACAACATGGAATTTCATCGGGATTCTTTTCAGCGTAAACCTCGCCTCGCTTGAGTCCTTGTTGATCCTTCTTTTTCTCCCGCTGATGTTTATCTATTACAGCCTGTTGAAACCCGTGCCGGAGCCGGAAGCACGTTCAGGAGCCGAGAAGAGGAAGATCAAGTATCTCCTTCTTTCGGAAAGAAGGAGGAAGGCTTTGCCCGTGATTTTCTTTATAGCCGTTATCCTTGGATTCTGGTTTTCTCAGGGAGGGGAGACGGCTGTAAGGCTTTACAATCCGAAACCCAGGCCGGTTGTGGAAGAAGGATGGGCGGTTACAATCCCTCTCAGCGGCCCGGCAATGGATGTGAGGGACGGGGCGCTCCACAAGTTCGTGCTGCAACACCAGGGGGCCGAAATCAGGCTAATCGTCATAAAGAGGCCGGATAATACCCTCTCGGTATGTCTCGACGCCTGCGAGATATGTCCTCCTGACGGTTACGGCCAGAGAGGACAACACGTCATATGTATTTACTGTAATACTCCGATACCTGTTACGACGCTTGGAGAGCCGGGCGGGTGTAATCCCATCCCCCTCGCTGCCTCGGTTGACAGCAAGTTCGTTAGAGTCGAACTGAGTGAGATACTCAGGAAATGGGAGTATGTCAAGTCCGGCAAGAGCAAGGAAGGCATTAAATGACGTTCAGTGTTCAACGTTCAACGTTCAGCGTTTTCAAAGTACCCTTCAGGATTCTTTCTTCAAGGGTCTTCCTCCTCTGGCTCATGGGATGCTGGGTTGTCTTCTATGTCACCATAGCCGTCTGGACAGATGAGACATTTGCACAGTTTGCAGAGAATCTCAGGAATAACCCGCTCGTGCAATTTCCTTTTGTATTGTTCCTGATGGGTGGGTATCTGAACATCTTCAGGGCTGCAAGCGAGAGGATTCAGCAGGGGAAAACGCGTCTCTTTGCATGGATGGTGCTGCCTCTGGGAATAATGGTTTTTCTAACGGGATTCTTCATAAGCATTACTACGAGGCAGTTCGAATGGCCTATTGTCGGAGAGGGACATATCGTCACTCCCGGATGGGCGATGGAAAGTTACCGTATAACGAGCGTGAGGCCCGGGATAAAGGAAAGATTTCTCGATATCGATGTCGGCAGGGGTAAGGGAATCTTTTCCTATGAGCCGAAACTGACCATGACGGACAGCAGCTCAAGAACCTACGAGGTGGGGGCATTTCCGCCCACGAAGATAGAGGATACGTATTACCACATACTCAACTTCGGTCTTGCGCCGGGAGTTTCCCTCTCGGAGGGGGGAAACGTGAAGGACAAGGGGTATACAGTCCTCAGAATCCTTGGGCCAGGAAGCAGCGATTATTTCGAAATCCCGCCTTACCCGTACAGGTTTCTTGTCTCGTTGGAACCAGAGAAGACCTTTCAGAAAGGCAGCCTGAAGGCTTCCGAATTCAATATCAGGTCCCCTTTATACAAGGTCAGGGTTTTCGAAGGAGAAAAGGTGATAGCCGAAGGGATATCAAAGGAAGGGATACGGTTCAACAACTTCACCCTCAGTTTCTTTGAGCCGACATTCTGGATTCAGCTTGAGGCGGTTAAGGACCCGGGTGTGCCAGTGATTCTTTCCGGTATCTTCCTTACTTTGATGGGTGTCCCCCTGCTCATCCTCGGACCTTTACTGAAGAGATTCCAAAGGACAAGGAATGAGTTATAATATGGTGCTTTGAAGGAAGTGCAGATGAGTCCGTCACTGGGTGTCATTATCATGATGAACAATTACTTCCATGACGTCGCCACGGCGCTGCTCCTTGCCAGCGGTGTTGTGATGTGGATTGTGCTGAAAAGGCTCGGCAACGCTCCCGGCAAGGCACTGACCGATTATTTCCTGTCCCTCTATAATAGCATCACCGGTCTTGCAAAGTTCTCCCTTGCCTGGATAGTCATCGGCGGAGTGCCGAGAACGATTTTTTACAAGGACTTTGAGTGGGCCAACGCAGTGGGCAAGCACCAGGTTGCTGCCCTGATCGTGAAACATATCCTCGCCTTTGCTTTTGTCGGGACCGGCGCATATCTCTGGGTGAAGCTGAGCAGGAAGGTGGAAGAGATAAGGAATCGGTAGATGGCGCATCTCTTTTCCGTGCTCGGCTTTGTGACCCTTTACGGCCTCGGGATGTCCGGGGGAAAGAAGGGAACGGCGTCCTTCATTTCAGGTCTCATCCTAAACCTCTCTTACATTATCTTCAGGTGGGCCTCAATGGGGCACATCCCGGTGACCGACAGGTATGACTCCCTTATCGTAATGGGGTTTATCAGCGCACTCGGGGGTCTTTTCCTTCATCTGAGAAAAGAAATCGACGGCTTTATGAATTTTTTCCCTTTGCTGCCTATAGGTTTCTGTCTGCTGGGAATATTCCAGGAAAGGGTGGACACCATAAGTCCCAACATGAATTCCGAATGGTTTTTCCTGTTCATGATTTTTTTCATAGTCGGTTTCTCCCTTATGGGTATAGGTTCAGTGCTCGGCGGCATGTTTCTTTGGTACTCCCGCGTGAGGCTTGAGATCCTCCAGTACAGGTTTACCCTGGCAGGGTGGCTTTCCTTCTCCTTCGCACTCGTTGCCGGCAGCGTCTGGTTCTTTCTCGCCTACGGCGTATACTGGTACTGGTCTGCAAAGGAGCTCTGGACCACCATCTCCTGGCTTTATTACGGATTTTATCTCCACGGCAGGCTTCTTAACTCCATGAGGGGCTGGCTCGCCTCTGAGATAGGCGCGGCAGGACTGGCGATATTGCTCTTTGCCTATCTGGGTGTGACTCCCGTTCTCGGAAGCCCCTGGAGCCAGTTCTGATGCTCGGTATCCTGAAGTCCATAAAGACATCCCTTTACCTGATGGGTGTCAGCATGTTTGTTTGCGTTATAGGTTCGCTTATGATTCCCCGCAACCTTGATGTCTTTTCGGAGATCAATGACCTGCCTCTCATGAAATGGCTTTCCCGGAACACCGAACACCACAGCACGACATTCTGGATATACGGCCTCGTGTTGCTTATGGCCGGTCTCTTTGTCAATATGGCAGTCTGTACAGTCGATTCACTTGCGCACAGATTTTCCCTTAAGGGAATCGTCCAGAAGATATCTCCTCACATCATGCACGCAGGGGTGCT
Organism: uncultured Nitrospiraceae bacterium; assembly: GCA_964475485.1. GTDB lineage: Bacteria > Nitrospirota > Thermodesulfovibrionia > Thermodesulfovibrionales > UBA9159 > CAYYWY01. Next base: position 18,532 of record CAYYWY010000020.1, read on the forward strand.
CCTTGTGCTTTTCGGCCATCTTATGAGTGCGGTATTCGGCTCCAGGATGGACGTGCCGCTGCTTCCGGGAGAGGGGATTTCGGTGAGTGGGACCGCTATACATTTGGAAAGGGTCGAATTTGTGAAAAGGCCGGGCGAAGATCAGGCGCGCTGGCGGGTGCATCTCAGGGCGGATGATGGGGAAAAGGTGACGTCGCTGATAGCGGAACCGGCCTCTCCTGCCTTTCAGCGTAAAGTGGCCATCTTCGCGAAATCTGCAGAGGAAAACGGAAGAGTCCTGCTGGGCCTTGTGAACGACCCTGGAGTCAGGTGGCAGATTTGGGGCGCCGTCGCCTTTATCCTCGGTTCCCTGGGTCTTTTCTGGAGCCGATATGTTAGGATAGAGATGTGATTGTAATAGAATTACCAAACAATATCAGGAGGTTATCGTGACAAAGAGCATTGTAATGGGAACGGTCCTTGGTCTTGTTGGCGGGATCGTCTTCTCGATTCTCTACTTCGGCGAGATGCAGCTTACGACTCCAATGGCTTACATTCATGAGATATCCGGCGCCATTCTCGGCCTCCTCGCCGGCTGGATTGTGGGACTTTCGAAGAAAGCCAAAGAAAGGTGAGAGTGAAGCGGGGTCTCCTTTCATTATCGCTCCTTGCCCTTTTCGCGGGCCTTCTTCTCTTTTCTTATTCTGGGGGTATGCCGGAGCAGTTCCCGGCTCCTGATTTTGCTCTGAAGGACATATTCACCGGAAGGGAGGTCAAGTTCTCGGACCTGAAGGGAAGGCCTCTTGTCCTTTATTACTTTGCGAGCTGGTGAAAACGCTGCAACGAAGAGATCCCTCTCGTGAAGAGGCTTGAAAAGGAATACTCAGACAGGAGACTTAAGGTCCTGTGGATTGGTTTCCAGGACAAGGAAACGAAGATAAGGGAGTTCATGGAAAAGCACGATGTCCGCGAGGGCGTCTGCTTCGATAGCGGTAATGTGATATCGAAGAAGTACGGAATAAAGTATGGGGCCGGCCTTGTGATAGTCAATTCCGAAGGCATCGTCGTCAAGAGGGTTCCAAAGGGCTTTTCGGAAAAGGACCTCCTCGACGCGATGGATGCCGCTTTTTCACAGGACGGAAAAAGGGCGGGGGGACGAGAAGAATGGCCGAAGATGCGATGAAAGCCCCGGGGCGTTTCAGTGACTGAATGAAGCTCTTTCTTCTTTGCTTCAGGCAAGCCCTCGAAATCGGCTTAGCCGGGTTTATTGCAATAAGCGTTCTTAAAGGTCATCGAAGACTTTTTGCCGGGGCGCTCGCATTTTCCCTTTTTGCCGGAATATGCCTGGGCATCCTGCTTTTTCCTCCTGCTGAAACAGAGATAGGACTGGCGACGAACCTTGCCTTTCTCTGCTCAACGCTCTGTCTTCTGCTTCCCCTGTTCAGGCCGCCGGAGAAAGTTATCGCCCTCCTGCTCCCCCTGCTCCTCTTTGTATTTCCTCCCCTGCAGACGACGATCCTGCTTAAGGACGGCGCGCAGCTGAACGGTATTTCCATATATATCCATGCCACACTCGCATTTGTCTTTTCTTTCCTTGTCTTTTACGCAGGCTTCAGGGCCTTTGGGGAGAAGCTGAACCCTGGAAACTTCATGAATCCTCTGGAGATGGTACTATTTATCACAGCCTTGCGCTTCCTTTTAGGCAGCGAAACGGGATCTTCAGAGAGGCAGATTGTTCCTTCACTCCAGAGGGGTCTTCAGGATTTCCTGTCGGGTTTTATTCCTCTTCTCAAGAACGCGCTTCTCATCCCCGGAGTAGAGAATATCGAAACAGGGGTCGGCGCGGTGCTGGATTTCTTCCGTTCTTCGAGGGTTGCCATGGCGACTACTGCGTTGTTCCTTCTGACCGCTCCGGTATATCTCCTCGGGAGGCTCCTCATCAAGCCGGAGCCTGAGTCTGCCGGGACCGAGAAGTGTGCGGCGATCCGTAAAAGGATAGCCCTCCATCGGAAGGAACTCATGAAAAGGGGGATACCTATCATGACCTCCTTCATTCTGCTGACGGTTCTTCTGCATTCTGCAAACCTGACGCTCAATCCGTCTTACGAACCGAGGCCGGTTGCCCTCGTTGCAGAAGATGGCCGGCTCCGTATCCCGCTGACAGACGCGACAGGGGATATCTCCGATGGTAAATTGCGAAAATATTCTCTTAGCATCGATAACGTTACTTACCGCATACTGGTGATGATGAGACCCGACGGAGAGGTAGTAGCGGCCCTCGACGCCTGCGAGATCTGCCCTCCCAGGGGATACGTCCAGAGGGGCAAGTATCTTATCTGCACGTATTGCAATACACCGATCCCTGCCGAAACCTTCGGGCACAAGGGCGGCTGTAATCCCATACCATTGGCTTCAGGGGCAGGGAAGGACTTTCTGTTAATTCCTGTTTCGGAAATCGTGGGTGCATCGGAAAAGGCAGGGTCCAAGTTCGCAGGAAGACATTGAGATGCATTGGCTGAAACGGACCGGTTCTCCGGGGATGACAGGGGTCTTTGTCTTTCTCCTTGCGGGTCTTTCCGTCTGTTCCTTCTCGGGCAACCCGGTGCCCCGGGATAAGATCCTCAGGGACCTTTTTACCGACCCGCTCTTTCTCGCTCTCTCCGTGGCCCTGTGGATAAGCCTCACTCTCAGGGCGTGGAATGCCCTTTTCCTTGAGAGACCCCGGAGGCCGGCGACCTGTGTGATCGCGTTTGGCGTGGTCCTTCTTCTTTCGGGTCTTTCGCTCTCGCTCACCTGCCGGACGGAAGAAGAAATAATTGCAGCGCAGGGCGAGGTGACGCCGATGGGGAGAGTGGTTTCCATGGAATCTGATATCCCGGAAAAGATTCTTGTCACAGGGAGGGAGAAGGTTGCGGGAATGACGAAGGCAAGTGTCGAGATAGTTGAAGGCGGCAGGAGGCACAGAGTCCATATCTTTCCCTTCAGCGTCATAAAGGGACGGCTTGTGCATATTGCCGATGCGGGGCTATCCCCACGCATTGTCGTGGAAAAGGGAAAGGATGTCCTCAAGATTAACTATCTTCAACTTCTTCCGCCGGGGAAGAAGGCAGCAGGAGGAGAGCCGGAAGCGCTGTCCTTTGAGGTCTCCCTCAGTCCTGAGCGGAAATTGCAAAAAGGCAGGCTCACCGCCGCGGAATACAATCTCGGTTCGCCATCCTACAGGGTACTGATCAAGGAAGGCAGCGGAAGAACCTTCTTTGAAAGAGTCATAAAAGCGGAAGGAATATACAGGGAAGGCGACCTTACGCTAACGCTTAAAGGAACAACGAGATGGGTGAAAATGAGGAACGTCAGCGATCCCTTTCTCATTTTCATCTGTCTTGGAATTGTATGTATTCTCTCCGGCGCACTGCTTTATCCTTTTCAGGTCTATAAGGTTTTTGTTAAGAACAGGTACTTGAGAGAACGATCGACCCGGACAAGATAAGCCGCGACATCCGCGGCAGGCCTATTGAGGAGTCGCGGTCAGGTCTTCCATCGAGGAGGCTATTATCCTGTGTATCTCCTCGGGCATCTGACGGAATTCGCCTATCTTCTTTTTTATGAAGGAATTGCTCATCATGAGCCTCATTGATGTGAGCATATACTGTTTCTTGAACAGGTCCTTTTCCTCCATAATCTCGGTAAACTTCATAATATAGAAGCCCCTGTAGCACTCGATTATTGCCTCATCCAGTTCCCTGAGGGTCATGTTCTTGGGCTTTATGACCGGATCTATAAGGTTGTATTTTGTATAGTCATGAACCTCTATGTAATCCCTGAGCTCCCGGTAAATGTCCGAATAGGGCCATGGCGCCAGCGCCAGGAAGTGGGCGAAGTCCGGATTGAAGTCTATCGCAAGGCTCAGGGTCTTCTCCACGGTCTCCATGGTTTCATCCGGAAACCCCAGTATCATCGAGGTCTCTGTGATGATCCCCACCTCCCTCAGGAGCCCGAGGGCTTCGATCGACTCCTCGATGCTGAGGTCCTTCTTCATATAGTCAAGGCTCTCCTGTTGTGTTGCTTCGGTGCCGACATAGATGTGGATGATGCCTGCATCCTTGTATTTGTGAAGAATGTCCTTATCCCTGATGATGTCCGCCGCCCTTGTCTCCATGAGTATCTTCATCCCAAGGTCTTTCTCGATGATAAGGTCAAGGAACCTCTCCCACCGGACTCTGTCGGGTGTGGGATAGTCATCGGTAAAGAGCACCACATCGACGGAGTATTTATTCCTCAGCTCTTCCATCTCCGCCACGAGGGATTCCGGCGAACGGGCCCGCCAGGTGCGCTCCCAGAATTTCTGCTGTGAGCAGAATGTGCATTCCTTGTCGCACCCCCGGGAGGTCGCCATGGCACCGAGCCTCGAGCCGGGCAGTATGTAGTACGTATAGTCGGTCCAGTCAAGAAGGTCCCATGCCAGGGAAAGGGAATCGAGATCTTCGACAAATCTCCTCTTCCCCGTCCTGATCACTCTTCCGTCCTTCTTGAATGCAACGCCGTTCACCTTAGAAGGATCTCCCCCCTCAGAAGAAGCCGTGAGCAACGCGGGCAGGGTCAGCTCTCCTTCGCCCAGAACGACATAATCAAGGGCGGTAGTGAGGCTGAAGAGCTCCTCATACATGAAGGTGGGGTGGACTCCTCCCATGATGGTCTTTATCCTGTGGTCTATACTTTTCGCCAGTTCGATGACTTTTATAGCGTCCGGGCTTGTGCAGGTGATGGAAGAGACAGCTATATAGTCGGGCTTTGACTGCCGTATCTTTGCTTCGATCTCAGGATACCCCACCTTCTTTGTCATCGCATCGTATATCTCGGCATCGAATCCCGCGGCCCTGGCGGAGCCCGCAAGATAGACAAAGTAGAGTGGAACCCAGCTTCCCGCAACCTCCACAACTCCGGCATGAAACGGGGGTGTTATGAATAAAATCTTCTTTTTCACAAAGCCTCAGTCAATAATATTCCGGAATCGCTAATATACTCAAAACACATTGGTCCGGGTTTAACCTATCAAAAAATATGCCATATTATAGCCTATAAAAGTCCCTTTTTTCTTTCTTTTGCGTACTGCGTAAAGGCTCTTCCCTGGGGGTATTGCACCATCCAGGAGGTTATATGGCTCATGGGGAAGCCTCTGAGAGACACCTGAGACATTCGCGACAGTATCTGCGGTATGCTGAAAAGTCTTGCCCTAAGTTCTATGATAAGCTCTTCCCTTTCCTCCGGGCTCATGGTAGGGTGCTCAAAGACCGCGTGATTGCCGTCAAAGCTGTCCCATTCGAGTCCCGGCAGAAGGTAATCCCTGTACTGCTCGTAGAGCTCAGTGCCCGGGAAGGGGGTGGTCATTACGGGATGGGCGGAGACCTTCAGCTCCTCGCAGAGTCTTGCTATGCCTTCAAAATCCTCTCTCACGTCCTGTCTGCCTCCCACCATGATGAAGAGCATCACCTCTATGCCATGGTCCCTGATTTTCTTGATGGCATCCCTTCTCTGCCCGCCCTGCTTGCTCGTGGCCTTGTATTCCTCAAGGCTCCTCAGGTTGTTGGATTCCCAGCCTAAGAGAACGGCGGTAAGCCCCGCCCCCCGTGCGTACGTGAGGAGTTCTCCTGCCCTCGGATGTTCCATGGAAACGAGGTCAGCTGCTCCGAACCACCATTTCCGCCTGACTGTTTTACTCATTTCGCGGTAGAGTTCGATGGTGTGACTGATATTGATGCCCCAGATGTTGTCGTCGATCCCCCAGAAGAGCCTCCAACTGCTCGCCGCCACTTCCCTTATCACCTCGTCAATGGGTCTGACCCTCACCTTTCCGCCAAAGAACTTGTGCACAGAGCAGAAGGTGCAGCGGTGAGGACAACCCCTGGAGGTCTGGAAATACCCGTATACATACTTCATCTTCCAGAGGCTGGTGACAGGCCTCGGTAAGCCTTTCAGCTCGGGAAAGGCGCCGTAGTAAAAGGGCTTCAGTCCGTCATTGCGGGTATTATCCAGAATGTCCTCCCATACTTCCTCTGCCTCACCCACGACAATAGCATCCGCGTGAGCTTTTGCCTCTTCGGGAAGGGCGCTTACATGGATGCCTCCCAGAACCACCTTTTTCCCCATCGCCCTCAGCGTATCGGCCATCCTGTAAGCCCATGGCGCCTGAGGGGTTAATACGGTAAAACCCACAAGGTCTGCATCAACGTCTTCGGGGACGAACGGCTCCTTATTGGCGTCGATGAGCTTTACCTCCACGTCAGGCCTAACCTTCAGTGTGAGGCCGGCGAGGTATTCAAGAACAGGGGGTGCGATCGGAAGACCTTTTGACATCTGGCCTTTCTTGCCGAAGGGAGGAGAGACAAGCAATAACTTCATAAGTATTACTCTAACATATAGGATTTAGTCAGGGGAAGGATGAGAAACAAAGGGGGGAGCGAGAACACGCGAAAGTCAGATTGGATGAAGGCACATGCTCCGCATCACGAAAAAAAAAGAGGCGATTACAAGAATTAGTCGGGGGCACCGGGCCCGACGGCAATAAATCAGAGTTCCTCGCAAAGGGTTTTCACCTTTGCAAGGACATTCGCTGCTTCCTTTTTATTAAGCTTTTCGATTACGACCTTGTTTGCGATGGAACCCAAAAGCTTCCCCGGAATTTCATACTCCATTTCAAAGAGAAGCTCTGTTCCCTTATCAACAGGCGAGAAGGCGTACTTCTCAATTATGGGGAAGCCGCCTTCCATCTTTATGCCGAATTTCTTGTTCCTGACATTTTCGATCACGTGTCCTTTCCCGTGGAAATTCATTCCGAACATGCGGTATTCCCATTTAAACGTGGTTCCCGGCTCCACGCCCGGCGACGAAACCTCTCTAACGTCCGTCAGACTTGTGACATACTTCGTCCAATTCTCGGGACTCGTCACAAAATCGAAGACTTTGCTCACGGGAGAGTCAATGAATATTTTTTTGGTAATCGTTGCCATAGGCCCCTCCTCACGGTCTGCTTTTTTGAAAATTATACCACAATCCAGGGGCTATGGTAAGGGGACCGAATAGGAGGCCGGAAAATAGGCATAGAAAGGGGAAGCCGGGGCCTTACCGCCGATATGATTGTCACAAGAAGGGGCGATCTGGAATGTTTTCAAGAGATTCTGAGGGAGGGCATCCGCATGGCATGTCGTGGAATTATTGACACATCACAAAATATGATGTATATTGAAATGCTTGAAAGGACTCGGCCATAAGGCTGCAGTTGATTTTCTTGATAAGGTCAACAGCAGTCCGAGGGTTACCCGGATATATTCAACTTCTGATGTGGAGGGAGATGCGGAGGAAACATTGAAGAAGTATCATGACCAGGATTTCAGTTACACTGACGCTGTAAGTTTTGCGATAATGAAGATGCAAAAGATAAAGGAGGCATTTTCTTTCGACAAGCGCTTTCAGACAATGGGTTTTATTAGGGCGCTCCGTTTATGAAAGACGCTCAAGGCTGCACTGAATTTTCTATAGTCATCCCCATTTATAACGAAGAGGAGAACATCCCCGAACTATACAGCCGCCTTACAACGGTGATGGAAGGGCTTGGCGTGGCTGAGGGATTCACCAGGGACAGTTACGAAATACTCATGGTGGATGACGGCAGCAAGGACGGTTCCTGGCAGATGATCAGGGAGCTTCACACGAAAGATCCAAGGTTGAAAGGAATAAGTTTTTCACGGAATTTCGGCCACCATATCGCCATCACCGCCGGGCTTGACCATGCAAAGGGTGAAGCGGTGGTTCTCATGGACGGAGACCTTCAGGACCCCCCTGAGGAGATCCCGAAACTTTATCGAAAGTTCAAAGAGGGATTTGACCTCGTCTACGGCATAAGGCGTGAAAGAAAGGACCCCCTGCTTAAGAAGGCGACATCATTCCTCTTCTGGTGGATTTTGAGGAGATTCTCAGGGGTCGATATCCCTGAGGGCCAGACAATGCTCAGGGTAATGAGCAGGAGGCTTGGAGATGTTCTGAGAGAGATGAGGGAATATGCGCGTTTCATCCACGGCATGATGGCATGGACGGGTTTCGATGTCGCTGCTGTGGAGGTCGAACACCGGGAGAGGACTAAGGGGAAGAGCAAGTACAACATCCCCAGGCTTTTCAAACTTGCCTTCCATGCGATTACATCTTTTTCCACGGTGCCTCTGAGGCTCGCAATCTATACGGGCCTCGTGAGTTCTTTCATAAGCCTTCTGGTCGGACTATATTTCATCTATAAGAAGATCTTTTACAACATTCCTGTTCTTGGTTATGCATCGATTATCGTCTCGGTCTTCTTTGTGGGAGGCATCCAGCTCCTCATGCTCGGGATTTTCGGAGAGTATCTCGGGAGGACTTATCAGGAAGTACAGCGGAGACCTCTCTATATTCTGAAGGGCCGCCTTCTGTAGCTTGTTCTGCATGGTGAATGAATTAATCTGGGACAGTCGATTTTTCGGCCGGAAAATCGGAGAATTAAGAATACCAGACAGGGACTTCGCCTATGCCCGTTCTGCCCTTCAGAAGGCAAAGGATGAAGGCTTTCAGTATGTCATATGCAAAATCCGCTCGCAGGATACAAGCCTCATCTGGTTTCTGGAGTCATCGGGGTTTTATCTGTCGGACATCGGTATAACCTGGCGTGTAAAGACCGCAGAGTTCCCTTTTGTGGGCGATAAGGAGGGCAGACCTTTGAGGAAGTCGATAGTTGTTGCTCGCGAGGAAGATATACCTATGTTAAAGGGAATGGCTAAATCCCTTTTTCTGGAGAGCCGCTTTTATAATGACCCTTTTTTTTCGAAGGAGGAGGCGGATAGGCTGTACGAGGCCTGGGCGGAGAACTCAGTCAGGGGGGAGGCAGCCGACGTGGTCTTTTGTTTGCCGGAGAAGGGATTTGTCACCTGCAGGAAGACAGGGGACAGGGGTGAGATAGTCCTTATAGGAATAAGAAAGGAATTCAGGGGGAAGGGGATAGGGACTGCCCTTGTCGAAGAGGCCATGGAATGGTTCCGGGTTCGGGGCCTTGTTTCAGTTAGCGTGAGGACACAGATGAAGAATATCGAGGCGATGAACTTCTATCTGAAGCTCGGCTTCGAAATCGAAGGGTATGATATCCTCTTCGGTAAGATTTTGGGGAAAGAAATTAGGGGTCAGCCCTTGACACTTCTGTTCGGGTGATGCACGCGGGGCAGGCTATTTTCGGGAGCAAGGAGTTTGTCGAGAGGGTTAAGAGCAGAATAGGGAAAGAGAGGCAACTCGGAGACGTAACGGCGAGAAATCTCTATCGCAAACCAATCAGACTTGAGGATCTTCATTTGGAAGTATGCCGGTTTTATGGGGTAAAGGAGCTCACAAAGGGGAAAAGTGAAGGATACAGCCGCGACATGTTCATTTATCTGGCAAAGAGAGAAACTGCGGCGACAAACAGGGAGATAGGGAAAATGGCAGGAAAGATTAGTTTTTCAGCGGTGACTCATCAGCATGTGAGGAGACTGAAGCGACTGGAAAAGGACATAAGGGCGATGAAGGAATGGGTGAAAGAGGCGGGGGAGATTATGTCAAAGGTCAAGGGCTGACTATGCACCGCTTCTCTACGCAGTCACACTCGATCGTGAACCGGCGCTTCGAAAGGTCTTTGTGAATGAGGCATACGTGGTCTACAGGGTGATGTGATCTCCCGGCAGGTTGTTTTTGCGGATCAGTTCAGAATCTATATACTGAAATGGGTCAGTATGTGCCAGTCAGTTGACAGATGTTTGCTGGATATCTAAAATAGGAGTATAATTATTACACCATAAAAGGGGGTATAAATATGGCACAAATGGCAAAAAAGATCAATTTTATGATAAATGACGACGTAAGAAAAGAATTTGAAGAGTTAGTTCCTCCCGGGGCGCGGAGCAAGGTCGTCAACGAGGCTTTAAGGAAAGAATTGGTTGCAATAAAGAGGAAACGTCTTACCGAAAGACTCTTATCCATCAGAGCCAAAAGTCCCTTAATTGCGACTGAAGAGATAGTCCGGTCGGTAAAAAAGGACAGGTTGAGGGACGGTTAATAATGACAGAAACTATTGTTCCGGATGCATCGGTGCTTTTAAAATGGGCGTTTAATTCTCCCGACGAAGGTGACAGGGACAAAGCTATTTTATTGCTTAATGCATGGATGGATGGAAAGGTCGAATTAGCGCTTCCGAAGCTCTGGAGCTTTGAGATCGGCAACGTAGTAATGCTAAAAAATCCGGATATGGCACAGGAGATAATGGAGATTTTTATAGGGTATAAGTTTCCCGAGCTTGACATGACGCATGAACTTTGTAAGGAGACTTTAGGCTTGATGCGAAAATATCATGTTACTTTTTATGATGCGGCATATCACGCCGTTGCTATCCTCAAGAAAGGGAAATTGCTTACAGCGGACGAAGCCTATTACCGAAAGGTCAGGGGTATCAAAAATGTGGTAAAGTTAGAAGATTGGAAGCAAATTTAGCTCCCCGGAAAGATTTTGTCGGCAAGATGATAAATGCAAATTCGCAAGCATGACCCCACCACTGTTGAGCCATTTGTTTTCGATACCCCGTCCGCTTGCGGCGGGGTAGTTCATTCGCATACGTGCGCCATATGCAATGGCCTGTTGAAGACAAAACGCATCGAAAGTGTTATGCATAACGGCAGGCCGTATGCTGTTTATTTCTGCAATGTCTGCAAAACAGGGTCAACCATTCCGGCGCCATCCGGGGATGAGCTGTCGGAGATATATTCATCAGGAAGCTACAGGACGGACGCCGGCAGGAGGTTCAACCCCTTAATAGAGTTTTTCGTATATGTGTCGAGGATCATGAGGAGGCGGAGAGTCGAGAAATACGTTAAGACAGGCTCTATCCTTGACGTAGGATGCGGCAGGGGACTTTTCCTCGATGTTATGAGAAGAGGCGGCTGGAAGGTTGCCGGCTCGGAATTCAACAAGGAAACCGCTTCATTCGCAGCCGTGGCATACGGCATTCCTGTGGCAGCCGGAAACCCCTCAGAATGGGGGTTTCCGGCTGAGAGCTTTGACGCAATCACAATGAGCCATGTTCTCGAACATCTTCGCAGACCTGCTGAGATGATCGGCGAGTGCAGGAGGCTGCTCAGAAACGGCGGGCTTCTCGCAGTCGCAGTCCCTGATATATCGAGCCTCCAGGCCGCCTTCGGCAAAGAAGCCTGGTTTCATCTCGATCTCCCCTGCCACCTCCACCACTTCTCCGAAGACGGGTTGACCGGTCTGCTTCAGAGGCATTCTTTCAGGATCATGAAGATACGGCGTTTCGACCTTGAGTATAACCCATTCGGCTGGCTTCAGACACTGCTGAACCGCTCGGGCATAAGAAGAAACGCTCTCTATGACCTTCTGAAAAGCTCCGGCCTGCGGAAAAAGGCCATTTCTGAAGCCGCGGCAAAAGATATAGCGCTCGCTCTGGCCTTGCTGCCGGTTTATCTCCCTTTATCCCTTGCGCTTTCGTTGTACGAATCTTTTATACTCAAGAAGGGCGGAACGGTTGAAGTCTTCGCGGTCAGGGAATAAAAGTTGCGATGTTAAATGGGGTAAATAGTTACAAGGGGAAAAAGTTTAAAAAGTTTCAAAAGGTAAAAAAGGGTAAAAAGTTTCAAGTTTTTCCCCTATTTAACCTATTTCCCCTTTTTCCCCTTCTTAAACTTCTGAAACTATGGAGTGGATAGATGATACTCGGCAAAAAACTTGTCGTTGTCATGCCGGCCTATAACGCTGAGAAGACGCTGCGCCGGACGTATGACGAACTGCCCCATGAATATGTCGATGAGGTTATTCTGGTGGACGATGCCTCAAGCGACCGCACTGCAAAGCTTGCCTCCGAACTTGGGATAAGGACCGTTATCCACCGTGAGAACAAAGGGTATGGTGCAAACCAGAAAACCTGTTACCGCGAGGCATTGCGCCACGGCGCCGATATCGTGGTGATGGTGCATCCGGATTATCAGTATTCACCCCGTCTTGTGACCGCCATGGCCTCGATGATAATCTCAGGGCATTATGATGTGGTGCTTGGATCGAGGATCCTGGGTGGCAATGCCCTGAAGGGAGGAATGCCGCTTTACAAATACATCGCAAACAGATTACTCACCTTTGTCGAAAATGTGATGCTTGGTGAAAAGCTCTCGGAATACCACACGGGATACAGGGCCTTCAGCAGAAATGTCCTGGAGACGCTGCCCCTCGAAGAGAACTCCGATGATTTCGTTTTTGACAATGAGATGCTCGCCCAGGCCGTTCATTTCGGGTTCAGGATAGGGGAGATCAGCTGCCCCACGAAATACTTTCGGGATGCCTCATCCATAAGTTTCGTGAGAGGCGTGAAATACGGCTTCGGGGTCCTTTCAACCTCCGCAAGATATGTGCTCCAGGGGATTGGGGTGAAATCGCGGATATTCAGCAGGGACGGCAAGAGACTGAGAAATTTCGACGGTTAAGAGACTTCTCTTGTCCCGGACGGCGATTACCTGTCAACTCAGGTAATCGCCGTGGTTATTTTAGATAAAGCAGGCTGTCCGGCTGCGACATCAGAAGGCGTGGCACCTGTTACACTCGCTCGAATAGTACCAGCGGTACGGCGTGCCCCAGATTACCGACGTCTCGTTTTGGTGGCATGAGACATTGGAACAGGTCTTTGTGCCGGAATTGTATGAGGCGCCGGAGAGACTGTAAGGAGTCCTGTAAGGGAAGGTGTCTACCGTGTCGAAGGCGACATCAGTAGTGCCGTTGACGTGTTTTGAATTGTTGAATATCGGGACATCCCCCATGGTGGTGACGTCGTTTGCATTCCTGGACCAGGTATTCACCTGACGCACTGTATCATAGTGGCAATATCTGCAGCTTACCGGCGCAAACCCCATGTTGTACATATGGAGGTTTCCATAGCCGGAATTATCGATCCATTGATGGCTGTCCCCGGAGCCGCCATCGTTGGCCGGATAGGCTGTGGTTGTGGGGTTTCCATGACATCCCGAGCATGTAAGGCTGTTTCCCCATGTGACAGTCCTGTAGTACCTTGTGGTTACAAGATTCGCGGGAGGAGAAGATGTGCCCTCCGGAACGCCTCCCGGAGTAGTCCAGCCGTTGTAGCTGTGGCAATAAACGTTGTTACACGTTCCAAGGGTGTAATTGATCCCCCTGCTGTCGGTAAATACCGTTCCCCCCGGGGTATAAGAGGCTGATGCAGGGTTTTTCGCCTTGAGGGAACCGGCTGGAGACATAGCGTTGTAGAGCTCTACATTGACAGTGCCGTTGTTGTGGAACGACAGATCCAGTGGATGACAGTTGCCGCAGTTCATTATATAGACCAAGGAACTGGCAGAGAAATCCTGGGTGATGCTCGTGCTGCCATAGGCGACGTCGCTGAGAGCGCCGCCGAAATGCTTTACATGAGAGCCGGTGTTCGGAGGCGAATCATGACAACCATTACAGGATGCCTTCATTCCTTCTCTGTGGGAATGGCAGCTCATGCAGTTTGCAGCCGGGTTATGAGACTGATCTCCGGAAGGATTATTCCTGTGAAATGCGGTTACAGTATGGCATACCTCGCAGACGCCGTCATAGGTCGCGTCACCGTCTGCAAAGGAATTAGGGCCTGTCTGTCTGTAAAACCTCACATCCCTTGCTTCGATCACGTCCTTCACGAGCCTTCCGTACACTATCGCAAAGGTATTCCCTGCTTTGACATATGCCGTATTTATCGTTCCCTCGACAGTGAGGGTATCTGCGGTATTGCCTGCGATCCGGTAATTGAAATTGGGTATTGCAGTATTTCCGACCACTATCATCCCCTGCCACTGGTTCGGGGTCCATCCCGCCCCCGCCCTCGCAATTGTGTTGCTGGTGACCGACGTGGAAGGACTGGAGTATAGGTAACTTGAACTTCCCCATCTCCTGAACTGCCTCTGGAAGTGAGGATGATGACAGGTTCTGCACTCCTTGCTCCACCCCTCAATGCCTGTTGTCTGAAATTCGGAATGGGTCATTACGGATGTAGCGGTAACATCATTGTGGCATGACCAGCACAACCTGTTAAAAGCGTAATTCGAATCCGGATTCAGAGGGTCGGGTGCTTCAGTAAACCAGGGGGCAGGGTTTGTGGACGGAAAGTGGCATGAATCACAGGTAATGCTGTTGGTTGCATCGTGGGGATTATCAAGGGCGTTGACATAAAATGCCATCAGGAGAACGAAGAGCGAACATAGAATAAAAAGAATGCTTTTTTTCATACCCACCTCTTGGAAATCTCACGAAGTTCGTGTATGTATATCCCGGCCCTGTCATTGCGGAGCCTAGGGGAGGGAGAAGGCGCAGGAGAGACCTTTGGGTTCCCCCTCTGTTTTGCCTTTGGGATAACGGAAAAGGTCACACTCACGGTTTCTGTCGCCCCTGAATTCGAGGTAATCGTCACACTCTCCGTATAAGTGCCGATCTGAAGCTTGGTGGTGTTGACGTTTATGGAGAGAGGGGATGATGAGGAAGGTCCTGTTGAGCCTGTAGCAGCGCTCAGCGTCACTCTGTTGCTTGATGACTTTGCAGCCCATTGAAGGGTTCCCGAACCGGTGTTCACAATCATGACGGTGCAGGGAGCCGGATGCTTTCTCACCTCGGCCGAGACAAATACGTCTGTGGAGCTCACGTCGAACGTTGTATAGCCGGGCAGACCGTAGACCTCGACGGTCGCATTATTGGAGGATGCAATAAAAAGCCTTCCGTCCTTTCCTATGACAACCCCCGCAGGCGTCCTCATCGGATTGGACAGGTCATACAGCGTGTCGAGGGAGTTCCCGAATGAGTCAAAGACATGCACTACGTTCTGATAAGAATCCGAGACATAAATATTTCCGGATGAGTCCGCCGCAACGCCAAGAGGTCTTGTTATCTTTCCTTCACCGATGCCGTAAGAGCCGAATGACCTTTTGAAGTTGCCGAGCTTATCAAAAACCTGTATCCTCGCACCTGCAGTGGGCCCGCTCGGCGTAACGACAACCTGCTGATCGGATACGATAACTTCACCTTTTGCATCATCTATGGTGATGGAAGTGGGCGAGTTAAACTTACCGTTTTCGCTTCCCGGGGAACCGAAGCTGAATTTGAATGAACCGCTGTTGCCGTATACTTTTACAACGTTCGCCTTTCCGTCAGCCACATAGATGTCCCCTGAATTGCTAATAGCAACAGCAACCGGTTTCATAAATTCATTGTTACCGGCGCCGAGTTTGTGCGAAAGGATAAGATTCGACGTGTAGACCGAGACAGTCCCCTTTTCCTCACTGCCTATGTATATCCTTCCCGAGGCGTCAACAGCCACGCCGAGGGGTTTCTGAAGGTTGTCCATCTTCTTGAGATACTCACCCTTCCTGTTAAGGATAAGCAGGCGGTTCTCCTTAGGTTCGGTGATATAGAGATTACCTTCTTTGTCCAGGGCGAGATTAAGAGGGGCTTTGATCATCCCTCCCTGAAACGGGGAAAGTCTTGTAACCGCATCTGCTTGCGCTACCAAAAAAAGGGTAATAGATGCAAAAAGAGAAATCGCAACGGTAAAGAAATAAGACCTTTTTTTCATAGACGCCCTCCGTCTGAAATATCCATGAGATCAAAAGCCCTGCCGTAAGTAAGCGTTATCTCAAAGTATGACAGTCCAGGCATAATGCACTGCCCGCATTACTGCTTCTCAGGAAATACACCTGTCCTCCTGCAAGACCTTTGTTGGGGTATACTGCGGTATCGTGAACAGAGTGGCAGGTGGGACATTCGAAGCGGTCTGTTGTAGCTCCGTACAGAGGGTAGAAAGTGCCCGAGGGGCCCGCAATATGCCCCTGATTACCCAGAACAACCCTTGCAGGGAAGCCGTTGCCCTGTTGATCAGCCCCTTGATTATACACGAAAGAGACGGGATGATCGTTACTGAGTCTATTAAGTGTAGGCCCATTCGGATCATTCTCCGCAATATTCTTTACGACCCCAAAAGGACTGCCGGGATACCATACATCTCCCAACCTGGTAAAATTCCCGAGATCATTGATCACACCCGTGCTGCCGGGGCCTGGGGTATTGTAGACAACATTCATGGCACCCACGCCGTTATGACAACTCATGCAAAGAAGGGAGGGAACATCCATGGAAGCAGGACCCATGTCATAGGTTGCACTCGTATACATGTTGAAGGGACCGGCAGGTACGCTCTTGTTCCAGAGGGGTGCGGCGGTACCTGTACCCTGGTGAGGGGTATGGCAGAAGACACACGACTCGTCACTGCCGTACTGCCACATACTTCCCCCTGTAGTGAAAGTAAGGTCGTGGGGCGTGCCCTGAACCCGTGAGGATGATTCCGTACTGAAAAGGAAAAGAAAAACGCCGGCAACAGAAAGACAAAGTAGTAAGGTTTTCACAATTTTCATAAGACCTTTGCTCTCCCTCCAGAAAAAATTGGTTAATTATCCACTATTCCTTCGCAAAAGTCAACTCAAAAGTTTGGGTTTAAGGCAAACCCATCTGGAATTGCAAGCAAGAATAATACCAATTTTTCCCAGTAGCCAGCGGCATATAAAATCAAAGAGGCACGCGGGGATACGGCCGCTATGCCGCATCCGGCGGCTGACAGACTCCGGATCCTGTGTCATATAACGACAATATGGGTTAAAACAACCACTTGGATAAGCGTGCAGCGTATAGCATACAAGGCTACATTTTATGGCATGCAATGCACAGGCGGTTGAAATCCATTCTCAGGAGTTTGCCGGTCGTGTTCTTGCCGTGAGGCTCATGGCATGTAATGCAGGCGACCTTCTTTCCCTCTTCCAGGGGAAGTCCTTCAGGCTCGATGGCGGAGACCACGCCTATGGGGTGGTCTCCGCCGAGGCTTGCGGGATGGCACCTCAGACAGGTCTCATTGAGTGTCCCCTTCAATGCCTTGGAACCCTTTTCAGCATGGCAGTCGGTGCATTCTGTATGGACCTTTTTTGTTGCAGCGGCTTCCACAGCGCCTGCCGGTAAAAACATGATTATCACGCATGCGAAGACACATAGCGAGAAGGACTTTCTGAACTTCCTCGCCCTTGAGAAATCGATATGCTTCATCTTCTCGGAGCCCTCGAGGGTTGTATTTGCTGTAACTGTTGTTTAGGCAATGGGGCGACACCGTGGTCCTTTCCATGACAGGTGAGGACGCACGTGGCGGTTCCCTTGGACGCGGGAATATACTGTCCCGCCCCTGAGACAACCGTCCGGTCGAACTCTATGAGGGACTGGTTCATCTGGGTCCCATGGGCTGCATGACATGTGTGACAGGACGTCCTCTGAAAAACAATATGCTCCCTGTGGCCGTAAACCTTATCTGCAGATCCTGTGAAGCTTTCGTTGGCTAATATGCTTTCCCGTCTGTGGCAGGTATAGCAGAGTTCGTATGCAAAAAAAGATTCAGCTCCATCTGTTATATTGTAGTTCTTCCTGAGCAGGGGCGGATAATCCGAACCATGTGGTTCATGGCAGTCGGTACATTGCATGGTGGAGCCCTGCACAATTGTTTTTATCAGGCTCACACTTTTTCCCCTTGCAGCTTTTTCGACGGGATGATATGACTTGTTTCCAGGATCAAAAAGAAGCCTCATGTTGCCGGATGTCGCGGGCTTGTTTAAACTGTCGGCGTGGCACTTGTAGCAGACCTCCGAGTCCCTTTCTGCGATTTTTTTCGTTCCAGCAAATGAGATTCCCTTCATCTTGCCCATCTTCTTGTCATTCTTCAGGGTGTGAGGTTCATGGCAGTCATAGCAGCTCACATGCCTTCTCACAGAGGCATTTGTTTCAGGCAGTTCTTCATCGGGACGGTGGTATTGTGCCGTCTCCGTAACGGGATGCCTGGACCGTTTTTGCAGCGAAACGGTCACGTCTGTTGCCTGGTCTCCGGCATCTATCTTAAAGGGTCCATGGCAGATCAGGCAGAGCTTGTCCGGACAATCTCTCATCATTGGTGTGGCCGGCTTTCCATGGGACATGTGGCATCCCGAACATCCCCGGGGACTCCTGTCGGGATCGATGTGAGTCGGCATATCCTTAACAGCGGCGGCCGCTGGCATCACGAAAAAGAACAGGAAAATCAGCGTAAAGCGTATGCCGTACTGCCTATAGCTCATTATTCCTCCTCTCTTTTCATGGGCAGAACACATGACAGGCTGTGCATAAGGGTGTGGAATTTTGTGGTGTGCCTGTGACAAGGAACTTACCGTTTGGATCGTTATGAGGGTCGTGGCAGCTTGCGCATTGAACGCCTGAAGGTTTGCCGCTAATTACGTATCCGCCCTGACCGCCGTATGTGGCGGCTGTCGGCCTGAGTTTCACCTGACTTGCGGGAACCGGCTGTTCGATATAGAACGCGGTGCCGGTCGTACACTGGGCCAACTTGTCGTTTCTTAGCGGGTCATTCACAGCGATGGATACGGGATGATGACCTGAGATGTCCGTGGTGAGATTCGTCGGGCCTGCCGGCATTGTGGTGACTCCGCCGGCCATAGGGATCGATCCTGTGCTCCCCGGGCCGGGGGTATTCGCCACGGCGCCTATTGCAACTGTCCCGTCATGGCAACTTAAACAGGCCTTTGCACCTTTGTCCGGCTGACCGACTGTGGTGAGAAGAGTCGTCCAGAGGGCCTGTGTTTTCGATGGGACGGTATAAACAGCGCTGCTCAGTGTGTGATTCCAGAGTGGTGTCTCCGAAGACGTTATCGAGCCGTGCGGAGTATGGCAGAATACGCATATCCCTGTCTCGGACTGGGCCTTAATCGAGCCGGGCCCGCTGACGGAAAGGTTATGCTTTGTAGTTATAACACCGGCATAAACATCCGGCGTGCAGAGTACAGCGGTTAGGGCAAAAACAAAAAGGGGAAAGAGTTTCAAAAGTTTCAAAAGGGGAAAGAGGGTAGAAAGTGTAAGTAGGGGAAAAAGGTTAAAAAGTTTCAGAAGTTTAAAGAGTTTCATTTAAATTTCGCTCCATTATTCGCCTTTATTGAACTTTTAACCTATTTACCTTTTGAAACTTTTTCCCCTTTTCATTGCAAGCTACAATAGGGTAAGAAGGGTAAGAAGTTTCAATAGGTAAAGTCTTTACATTAACCTATTTCACCTGTTTCCCCTATTTAAACCTTTTCCCTTTTGTAACTTGAAGCTATTCCATAAGCTGAAACGCCTGTATCCTCATGTTGTATGTGTCCGCGACATATATTGTGTTGTTTGCATCGATAAATATACCATTTGGGAGGTAAAATTTTCCATGTTCGGTTCCCTCCTCCCCCAGGAAAAGCAAGAGTTTGCCGGTCCGGGCGAAGATCTTGACCATGTCCTGCTTTCCGTCAACGACATAGATATTTCCATGGGAGTCCGTCGCCACCCCTTTCGGAGCCGAAAGTTCATAGTATGCCCCTCCCAATTCCCCGAAGGATGAAAGAAACCTGCCGTCCGCATCAAACACCTGTATTCTTGCATTCAGGGTGTCGGATACGTAAAGCCTTCTGTCCCTGTCTATCCAGATGTATGTCGGGAAATTGAACTCCCCTTCTCCTACTCCTCTTTTCCCTATAGTGAATCTCACACTCCCATCCGCTTCAAGAGCATGAATCGTATGGTTGGCGGTGTCGGTCACGTACAGAAGCCGCGTCTTATCGTCATAGGCGAGTCCTACCGGCCGGCCTTTCCCTGAAAAAAGGGCCTTTAAGAAATTGCCTTTTTGGTCGTACATGTTAACCTGCTGCAACGCCGAATCGGAGACATAGATGTTCCCTTCCTGGTCGGAAACGGCGCAGACGGGAAACGAGAGCTCCCCTTTGCCTTCAACTCCCAAGTGAAAGACATCCATGGACTTCAGGTTCACAACAGTCACCCTTCTCGCCCCGAAATCCGCAACGTAGAGGTTATCGCCCCTCTTATACGCATAAATAGGCCGAAGGAGCACAGGTGATTCCCTCGCGTCGAAAGCCTCATATTTCCCGGCGAGAATTTCAAGCGCCCGAGATTCTTCAGATACGAGGGAATTGAGGCTCCAGAGGTAACGCATTCTCGGTTTTTCGGGAGGCCCGGGCCAGAAGATCTTGTCCTGCATCGAAAGGTCGAGATTCGCCTTGAACTGGGGAGCACAGCCCAACACAAAAAGAAGGGGAAAAAGTTTCAAAAGGGGAAAGAGGGTAGAAAGTGTAAGTAGGGGAAAAAGGTTAAAAAGTTTCAGAAGTTTAAAGAGTTTCATTTAAATTTCGCTCCATTATTCGCCTTTATTGAACTTTTAACCTATTTACCTTTTGAAACTTTTTCCCCTTTTCATTGCAAGCTACAATAGGGTAAGAAGGGTAAGAAGTTTCAATAGGTAAAGTCTTTACATTAACCTATTTCACCTGTTTCCCCTATTTAAACCTTTTCCCCTTGAAACTTTTACCCTTTTTCCCCTTTTGACCCTTTATTGGTATATCTCAATCTTCGCCTTCGCTCTGAGACTGCTCAGATATTCTTCGCCGAGTTTCTTCCTCTTCCCGGCAGTCAGTTCTCTCTTCAGTTTATCCTTGACCTCTTCGAAAGAGAGCTGCCGCTCGGGTCTTCTCTCCTGGAGTTTCACGACCATTATCCCCATTTCGAGGAACACGCTTTTAACTTCCCCCTCTTTCATTTCCCAGGCTTCTTTTTCGAGGGTCTCGTCGAGCCTCCCCCTGTGCACGTAACCTATATCGCCGCACTTCACTCTCCAGTCGTCTTCAGAATATTTTGAGGCGAGGTCGCACAGGTTCTCGCCTGCCTTCATCCTGCGGAGAACCTCGTCTGCCTTCTGCTGTTTCTTCGTCCTTGTCTCTTCGTCGGCGCCCGGCGGTATGTGGATGAAGATTTCGCTCAGCTTTATAGTTTCAGGTTCCATGAATTTCGGCTTGTTCTCTTTATAGTAAGTCTCCACCTCATCGGCGGGCGGCACTGAAGGCTCTTCAACCTTCTCCTTCATGAGTCTCTCTGCAAGCATGTTCTTCCGGATCCTTTTTTTCAACGAGGATTCGGTAAGCCCCCTTTTCTTAAGGGCTTCGGTGAAATCGGCTTTTGACTTGAAGCGGCCCTTCAGATCCTCAATCACTTTCTGGATGTCCTTGTCCGCAACCTTCATGCCGAGCCTCACCGCCTCCTGATAGAGGAGTTCCCTGTCGATAAGCTTCTGGACGGCCTCCTGCCTGTAGCGGGCCTTCTTGTCGGGCGTTATATCCCTGTGAAATGCAGTGCCGGGGATGATCTGCCCGGTGACCTCTTCAACCTCGGCTTCAGTGATGGCGACGCCGTTTACCGTAACAGCGACATTCTGCTTCTCCTCAGCGGCGAAGGCAAGCGTGCAGAGTGTAACGCTTAGGGCAAAAAGAAGGAAGGTAGCCGCAGGCTTTAGCCTGAGTGCTTTAAATAATTCCATTTAATATATCCTCCATTCTACATCCTATTGAGCCTTTAAAAGGATACGCCTGCCAGGACGACGCCAATCCCTTCCTCACTGGATTATCAAGGATATATTTTACCTGAACTGCTAAATTCTCGTTTTTTCTTATTAAATGATCATAAAAATCCTTTTGCCACCGGATTCCAATTTTATTTGCAGCCATCCAAAATCCTGTTCTCTGCTTGTAACCTACAACCGCCTTCCATAAGTCTGAATCTTTCCGTGTCCCTGCAAGTATTAAATGCTGATGATCGGGCATAAAGCAGTAAACCGGGACATTACAACCTGTCTTTGCGACAACCGAGGCGAGGATGTCTGTAAATATTCCGACAATTTCGGGCTTAATGAAGGCGCCAACGCGCCCGTTTATACATAATGTAAAAGCAGCTGATACCTCGCCCGCAGAGGAGTCTTTTGTTTTTTTTTGCCGTTTTTCCATGATGATCATATTTATTATAATTAGCGCAGGCTAAAGCCTGCGGCTACCTCACAGCAGTCTGAACGGTCTCCTGACGATCACGAGGACCCTTGTCTCTTTTGTCTCGTCCGAGTCTGTCTTTACAACGGAGTATCTTCCGTTAGCCTCAATAATCAGCTTCCTCCAGAACCACCTGAGTATGGGATTAATCGAGAGGGCGGTCGATCTGGTTGTCACGCCGTCGCCTATATTCTCGGTTTCATTTACGGTATAGCTTGAATAGAGATAGAAGAAACTGTTTCTCATAAAAAAGGGTGAAGTGATGAGGTTGTACACGATATAGTTCCTGTTCTTCTGTGCGTCTGCAGGGTCGAAGTCCCCCCTCGGCTTAGTCCATGTGGCGTATGCGCCGAGGCTGATGTTCACCCTCCGTATCACGGTCGAGGCAGTGAGGCTTACCCCTTCTGATTCGGTGGTTTTTGAGACGCTATAGTCGGCTCCGGCAGCGAGATTCACAAAACCTGTATAGGCTGCCCCGGCGCTCACCAGATGCGTCATTCCTTCTGTAGTGGGACGGATAGACGCTGCGCCGAACGTTGTCGGCACATTCGGTTCCCCTTCCGTGTCTGTCAGCCTGTAGCTTGCATAAAAGGACAGCCTCCTCGTCGCCCTGTAGTCCGTTCTGAAGTAGAAGGTATAGATACTGAGATCTGTCCCGACGGTTGCCGAAGTGGAGGCAGACATTGTCCAGTCCTTGGTCATTGACCTCGTTGCGCCGAGGAATGCCTTGAGGGCGGCGTTGTCAAAGTTCACCGAGTTCGCCGAGCGGTAATAAGATGCGCCGAGCCTGTAAGAGAGTAACGTCTTTTTGTATTCCGAAGTGCTCCCCACCTCGGCATTTGCGCTGTATATGTCCAACCTCTCAGTGTTCTCAGCTCCCTGATAGTATGCGTTCACGAGATAGTCCCACCTTTTCTTGAAATAACCGGCAAGGTCTGCCAGGAGGCCGTATTCCTTCGAATCCCCGCCGTCTGAATCGGTCCGGCTGTAATATGTCGTTGTGGAGAGACTGGCGTTTTTGAAATTCGTGTGAGTTATGAGGTTTGCAGTCAGCCTGTTTGTGCTTGTGTCCGTGATGTTATTGACCGTGAGATAGTTTGCGAGGTTGATGAAGTATTGCGTCCTCCCGTAGCTTCCCTTCATGAGGAGCCTCGCATCGTATCCGCTGGTATCGCTTCCCTGGGCTTTGTAATTGTATGTGTCGAGGTCAAGGTAATAAGTCCTCGGCAGCAGATAATATAAAAAGCCCCTTTCGGGAACTGTTGGAGGCGCCTGCTGTTTGACCTTCTGCCTTGGCGCCTGATCCTCTTCTTCGGCCTCTTCCTCCGACTGCTGGGGTTTGAGCTGCTGCTGTTGCTGCTTCATCTGTTGCATTCTCACGGGGGGTGCGGTTACATGTCTCGTATATTGGATGCTCGCCCCTGCGGTCCTTACAGTATATCCCTCTCCATCCGTATAAGTTGCTCTCAGATCGAACCTCAGGGGGCGGAACGGGAGGAATTTTGCATAAAGCCCGATACGCCAGAAGTCATTTCCACTTGTATCCCCCTGGGACTCCTGTGCTTCGAAAGTGAACTTGTAATGAAGAAGTCTTCTGTCGACAAGAAAGCCCGTAAAGTTCAGCCCGAGAAGTTCAGAGAACGTGTGAGTTGTGTTTGAGGACCCGTTGGAGACGGTGATCTGCTCGTATCTGCCTTCCAGGTATCCCGTTATCGCGAGGCGCGGCGCCCTGAGGAGCTGCATCTGTTCGCTCATCTCGCCTGCGTGAAGACTTCTGGCAAGAGACAGGACTAGGAAAAGCGTCAGGACAAGGGTTATGGTTCTTATCTGCTCTATGCCTGCCCTCCTCAACAAAACAAATCGCAATATAATACCCAAAAGACAGCCAATAGGCAACAAGTACTTCACACTGATCCAATTGTCATTTGGCGCCCTGCCTGCCGGCAGGCAGGAAACGAAGCAATCCAGGCTTTCTTAATGAGATTGCCTGAAGATTTGAGAATCTAATAAAAAAAGGGGGTGATTCTCACCCCCTTTTTCCAGTGTCTTAACTCAAACAGATTTTACCTGTTTGTGTGGCAGTCACGGCACATTGCTGATGCTGCATTTGAAGTCCTCAGGAAGTAAACCTGAGACGAGCCTTGTCCAGTATATGAGGCTGTGTTGTGAACATTGTGACATGTTGCACACTCAAAAGACTCAGTTGCTGCTCCGGAAGCATACATCTGGTAATTGGCTGCCGTTACAGAGCCGACCACCGTACCGCCTGATAATGCAGGGAAACCATTGGCCTGCTGGTCGGCCCCAGGTGCATAGTTGAAGCTCACGGGATGCTCGTTTCTGAGGTCAGTACCGAGGTTCGTCCATGCATCCAGCGCGCCGCTACCGATCTGAAGGGTACCACCTGCAACTGTAGCGTTATAGTTGGCATTTGCAGTAGAGCCCGGACCAGGATAGTTGATAAGGCTGCTTGCAACACCGTTGTGACAGCCCATACAAAGCGTGGACGGGTCGCGGAGCGCAGCTGCTACCGTCATGTCAAAGGTGCCGCTGACCGTGCTGGTGTAAAGGGTGTAGGTCTGGGCAGCCTGGTTCCTGTTCCAGAGCGGTACGGCTGTGCCGGGACCCTGGTGAGGAGTGTGGCAGAATGCGCAGATCTCGATCGCCGTATTAGTCCTCAGGTCGTGAGGCGTGCCGGAGACCGCTGCCAATGCCACAGCCGCCCCGATCGCGAGCATCGAGAGCGCAATCAATAATACCAAAACTTTCTTCATTTACATTTCACCTCCTTTCCGGTTGTAGTGATTACCCCGTAAAGGGGATTTCTTACTTGCACTCCGTTATTAGTGCAACTATCATGCCTGATTTATGGGAAAAGATATCATATCCTTTCCCCTCCTTATACAAGACAGCGAATAATATATGATTTCCCCAAATATGTCAATACCCCTTAGAGAAAAGCGTGCAGCGTATGGGGTTTAGAAAGAAACGCAGGGGGTATAAAAACAGCCTGCAGACAGTGGACGTTTACCGGATACTGCTAACTATTAACCATTTAAGTAGCGGGCGCATTCACGCAGGGGTGGTTGAAAAGCCACAATTTGAATAGTAGTTTGCGGAAAAGTCTCATTCATGGTCATTGCGAGGAGTCCCGGACTTCCGGGACGGCGAAGCAATCTAATAAGCCATCTCGAGCCATCACTTTTTTGGAAGGCGCGATCGCTTCGCTACACCCGCAATGACAATTCTTATCGCTGGATTTGGGATCTACCTGACTTACTGTCCTCCAAGGAGGATGTCCTTTCCCTCCGTAAGAAGGGTCAGGGCCTTCTCTGCAGGGCCGCCTTTTAATGAGGGTCTTATCCGCAGGGCATCCTCAAGAAAAGTTATTGCCTCATCCTTCCTGCCGAGACCGATACTGGCACGGGCGATCGAGACATAGACGTGGGGATTGTCAGGGTTGATCCTGAACCTGTTCAAGGCCTCAGACATGGCAGTGGAATAGGCAACAAGGCCTTTCGGGTAGTCCGGTTCCATCTTCTCTTTGGTAAAAAACAGGCAGTTCTTTGAATAGAACACAAGCTTCCATTCGGGGTCTTTTTCAATCAAAGGTATAAGGCTGGGGAGCTTTCCAATCACGTCAACTCCGGGGACGAGGATATGTCTCACGTTATAGGCATTAAGTATCTCTTTATAGGTGAAGACCTTGTCTGCCGTCGTGATCTTCTCTCCTCCGCTCACGGCGAGGTAAGTGAGATATGTCTTCTGGCTGACCCATCTTCCGTCGATAAAGACGGTCTTTTCGGGATAGAAGTTCCAGATCAGATAACCGCCCCAGTCGAAGTGATTAAAAACCCTTTCTTTTATGTTCCGTTCCTTCATGAACCGGACAGCCTCAGCAGGGAAGTAATCCCCTACAGGCGGCTTCTTAAATACGGTTACCGGGTACCATACCGAGAGGGCATATATGAAGAGAAAAATAAGGGCAGATTCAGGAACGAAGAGCCTGGATGCCCTCTTCAATAGTTCATCGGGCTTTCCTCTGAACATCATGCCGATTACGGGTACGGCTGTTATAGCCATTAGTGGGATGTATCTTATGCCTGTAAAAGAAAGGCCGCCCATGAAGAGAATAAGAAGTATCTGTTCTGCAAGGCTGCAGGGAACGAGACTTGTATTTTTGATGGGCGGGGCTGTTGGCTGCGCACCCTTCCGGATTTGGAACGCCTGAAGAGCGACCGAGAGCAGCGCCGGGCCGAGAAAGATGAGCAGAAGGATCAGGAAACGGTACTGTTTCAGATAGCGGACGTATGTCAAGGGCGACAAATGCTCCGTGACAGTGGACTTCGCGAGCCATGTCGTCTCCATCAGGTAAGTGTAAACTATCGTGTATCCATTCGGGTTAATGAGGCCCGCAAGAACGGTTATTGCCGAGACTATGAGAAGCGGTCTGTTCGGGGTGTATTCATGGTTCTTCCAGCGCGCAAGGGCAATCCTGAGAAGCTCGGCAGAGATATATATGACTGATATTATTGCTCCCAGTATAAAGCCGCCGTGGATGTTCGCCCACAAGACCATAACAACAGGAAGAAAGAATAGGCTAAGGTTAAGGTTAAATAGTTTAAAAAGGGGAAAAAGCTTAACCTCTTTCGCCTCATTTCTTAGGTTTTCAAAGAGATAAAGAAAAAGGGCAAGGAAGAGGAAGGTCATCTGGTTCGGCCTGTCGCCTCTTGCATCAACAAGCAGATAGGCAAGAGGGATGAGGATAACAAGAGATGACAAAGTGCCCAGCCCTTTCTTTTTCAGGCCGGAAAAGAGTATGAGCAGTGTCAGGAAGACAAGAATGAGTCTCAGGGCGATAATGCCGTAGTAGCCGCCCGCTTGATATGCAACGTACTGTATGATGTTTGCAAGCCAGTATTGAGTGAGAATCACCTTTGCGCGGTGAAATTCCTCATACGCCTTCAACGAAGTCGTATATGAGAATGGATCAAATGAGGGGAGTGCCCTGTGTTCCCAGATCCAGCGACCCGTGGCGAGGTGCCAGAAGAGATCGGCGTCAATGATCGGTGTTGCAGAGCAAAAAAGGACAGTGACGAAAAAAATCAGCAAAACGATTCGAGCTTTCATACCGTTAGAATCCGGAAGTCAGGAGCCTGGCGTCCATCGTCTGCTGTTTGTTACTATTGTTCCTTCAGATACTGAAACACCTGTATCCTGAAATTGAAAGTATCCGCGACGTATATCCTGTCGTTCTTGTCTATCCAGATGTGCATCGGCAGCCTGAAGGATCCTGCCCTGTTACCGGGAGAGCCGAAGGCCATGAGGAGCCTGCCCTCCTGATCGAATATCTGGACGTTGCCGAAGGCCGAATCCGAGGCATAGATGTGACCTTCCGAGTCCACGGCCACGCCGTTTACCCTGGAGAAATACCCGGGGCTGTCACCGTGCCCAAGTCCGATGACTCTTACGAGGGAGCCGTCTGGCCTGAATATCTTCACTTTGAAATTGAAGAGGTCGGCCACATAAACCTTGCCTTCCCTGTCAACAGCAATCTGGGACGGTGAGTAGACCTGATGATCCAGTGTCCCTGCTTTAACTATTGTAGAGAGGAACCTGCCGTTCATGTCGAAGGCCCTGATTTCGTTGAGTTTCGAATCGGTCACATATATTCTGCCTCTCTCCTCATCGACGGCAACCCCCACGGGGTTTTTGAAAAACCCTTCTTCCTGGCCGATGACGAAACGGAGACTTCCTGAAGAAAGGTCGTATGCTACTACCCTTTTTGCTCCCGCAGAGGCCACAAGAAGCATATTCGCTCTGTCGGCTATTGAAAGGCCGATGGGAATAGAGACCCTCTCCTGATCGCCCTCGCCAAAGAATCTCATCTTGGCCTTTTCGACATCAAAAACCACGATCCTGTGCGCAGTGGAATCAGCAACATAGATATTGCCCTTTGCGTCCACAGCCACCCCTTGCGGCCTTGCGAGGCCGGCGCCCACATCCTCGCCCACAAGGGCTTCAAGGAACTGCGATCTCTTCTCAACGTCCCTTGCGGTTGCATACGCCCCGAGCCATTTTATCCTCGGCTTTTCAGGCGGCAGAGGCCAGTAAAGATCCTTTGGCGCCTCCGCCACCCGCTGGGGAGCGCAGGAGATGAGGCCCAAGGACAGTCCGGCTGCAATGCACATGCTTATAACTGATTTATGTGCTCGGTTCATATTTTTCCTCCTCTACATTATAAGAGCGTACAGGGTTTAGCGTGTAGGGAACTGACGAACGCTTCTTAACTACACCACTACGCACTACCCGTTACCATCTGCCCGCTGCACGCTACTCGCTGCTTTCTGATTTTAGTATTCCTTATGGCAATGTTTGCACAATTCGTATTTATCGGCTGCCTTGTAACGGAAGAGCTTGGGGTCATCAGAGCTGTGCGGATTATGGCAGCTCGCGCATGAAAAGGGCTTGCCTTCCCTCTTGGGGTCTTTCTTTAGCCAGAGTGGATGGCCTGCTTTCTTTATGCCCCTCACCGGGTGCGGTGTTTTCTGGATATCCTTATGACACTCGAAGCAGACCGCATTAATCCTCTTGGGAAGTAGAGCAGGGTCCTTTGAGGCGTGGATGCTCGCATGGCATTGAAGGCACATGCCGGCTTGAACAGGAATATGGACATTCTTTCTGCTGAATTCCGCCTTGTCATGACAGTTGAAACATAAATCAGGGGTTTCGGACTTCAGAAGTTTTGCGTTCTTCGAAGAATGTGGGTTATGGCAGACGGTGCATCCCATGCCTATTGCGGCATGGACGGTCGTGCCGGTGAACTTCGACTTGTCATGGCACCCGTAACAGATGTCGGGCTGTTCTGCGGAGAGGCCTTTTGCGACCTTGCCGGTCACTTTATGAGGAATATCCTTTGCATCTATGGCGGAATGGCATGTGGGACAACCCATCTGGAGGGCTGGATGGACAACTTTCTCCTTTGAAAGGGCCTCGTGGCACATGAGGCAGCTCACCTCTTCCGGGAAGGAAGGTGACCGGAGAATAAGTATGAATGTCCCTATTGCAAAGGTTGCCGCCGTCATTGTCACTGCAACTGATCTTAACTTCATGTCACAATTCTCCTTCTGATTCAGATGCTTCTATTCGTCGGAACTGCTGAGCATCCGGAACAAAAGCACTATCAAAAAATATACCAGACTTATGAAGAAGATTTCAATATAGTCCGCCCTAATCCCGACCGTGGGAGAGGGGAAGGATAATGACGGGAATATTTTTTGCTTATGATATAATACGCCGTCATGCGGGCATTATATAGAATATATGTTGTTTCTTTGTGCATAACCCTCAGCGCGTGCGCACATATCACCGGCTCGTTGCCGGGGGAATTGCCGAAGGTGACAGGGGAGTATTATCCCCGCAAGGTCGAAAATCTTGAAGAGATACTGAAGGAGATAGAGGCAAGGAATGAGACTGTTGAGACTCATCCCGAGTGGCTTTTTTCGGCAACGCAGGGCCTTATGCTCAGGAATTTAGATGACCTTTCAGAGTCTGACTATCCGGCATACAGGAAATATCTCGACGACGGAATCTTCTACATCATAGTCCACCCGGCCTATTCTGTTTTCTTCAACGACGGTGAACCTTACCGGAGCGATGACAATCCGGTTGACGCCTTTTTGAGCGAAAGGATGTTCTCGAAGTACAGGAAATTTGTCCAGGAACAGGAGAGGTCTTTGCGGGATTTCCTCGAAATCACCTCAACGAGAAAGCGCCTCGTTCTGCTCGTGCTGCCGGGGGATTACGGGGATTACAGCGGTTTTGTTTATACCGGCATGGCCGATGAGTATGCACGATACATCAACAGCGTGACGAACGGCTCGGAGTCGGTGCTCTATCTCTTTTCCGAGAAGCCTTTCAGGGGGTATCTCCAGGATCGGTCAAGACAGCGTCTCGTAAGATTTATTGAAACTGTGCGCCCGAAGAACATTCTGCTCGGAGGGGGGTATCTCGGCAGGTGCGTTGAGGACTTCTACCGGCAGCTCACTGCATCCATCGGCCCGGAAGATGTGTCCGTGGTTGCGGAGATCACCTCTATCGGCTCCGAGGATTTGAAGAAGATTTCGATAGAGGATTTCCTGAAAGAAGACAAATTGAATATCGCCATGCTGAAAGAAGTCATACAATCAGTTAACATGAAGGGCGCCTCGCTCAAGAACTTCCTGAGAAACTACAGGAACTACAGGGTTCAGGGGAAGTAACCGGTTACGAGGCATTCATTTTTCCGGGTCTATTTGGAGTGAAAATTAGGGTCTACTTTATCGCTGCCTCTGTGGCGCTGCTCACACTCCTCGTCTACCTGCCGGCACTTAATAATGGTTTTGTCGGCTGGGACGATAATGTGTATGTCTACGAAAACCCGCACATCCGGTCCCTCAATCCGGATTTTTTCAAGTGGATATTTCAATTCTATGCAGGAAACTGGCATCCACTGACTTTGCTTTCACATGGCCTGGACTATCTGATATGGGGTCTGAATCCCATGGGGCATCACCTGTCCAGCATAATGCTCCATGCCATAAATACATTTCTCCTGAGCCTTCTGGTGTCATTTCTTATCATGGGTTTCAAGCCGGATGAGTCTTCAGATGCAGGTACCGCCGGACAGCTCTTCAGGAGGGCCGTGATTGCCGGCGGAATCACAGCCCTCCTGTTCGGAATACATCCGGTGCATGTCGAGTCCGTGGCATGGATTTCTGAAAGAAAGGACGTCCTATCCACTTTTTTTGTCCTTCTTGCCATTATCTCTTATGGCAAGTATGTTGTCCGGCATGAAGCCGGAAACGGATCAAGCTCCTTCTACGCGGCGAGCCTTGTTTGCTTTGTTCTGGCGCTGATGAGCAAACCCATGGCAGTGACCCTTCCGGTTATTCTCGTTATCCTTGATATTTACCCGTTGCAGCGCTTCAGTTTGAAGGAAGGTGTTCGATCACAAAGAAGGGTGCTTATCGAAAAGATCCCTTTTTTCTTCTTGAGCATGATATCCGCTGTTGTCACGGTCATAGCCCAGGAGAGCGGCGGAGCCATCCAGTCATTGGAGTATTACCCGTTGTCTCATCGCATCCTTGTGGCAACCAAGGCGTTGTTTTTTTATCTTGAAAAGATAGTCCTTCCGATCAATCTCTCTCCGTTTTATCCTTATCCGCATGATGTGGCATTTCTTTCTCCGAAATACCTCATCCCTCTGATCCTGGTACTCCTGATCAACGGTTTCTGTATATGGGCATTGGAAAAGGGAAAGAAGATATTCCCGGCAGCGTGGTTGTTTTATGTGGTGACTCTGCTTCCGGTACTCGGGATCATTCAGATAGGCGGGCAGGGAGCTGCGGACAGGTACACCTATATTCCGAGCATAGGTCCTTTCCTCTTGATAGGGCTTGGCACGGCTGTCTTTGTTGAGAAGATGAAGGGAACCTCCGCGACCGGCAGGGTAATTTTCCCCCTGATACCCGCACTGTTTGTTTGTTTGCTGGGGCTGATGACGGTGAAACAGATAAAGGTCTGGAAGGACGGGATAACTCTCTGGAGCCGTGCAATAGAAGTTGAGCCCGGAAGAGCCGGGATAGCGTATGTCAACAGGGGAGCCCTCTACGGCCTGGAGGGACGTTATGAGGAGTCTCTGAAAGACTTGAACTCAGCTATAAACATCAATCCCGCTGTGGCGCAGCCCTACTATAACCGTGGAACCACGTATTTCAACCTCGGCCGTTATGAAGAGGCTTTAAGAGACTATACGCAAGCCGTTGCCTTAGACCACCGGCTTCACGAAGTGTACTACAATCGTGGCAATGTGTATCTGAAGCTCGGGCAATACCGTGAGGCCCTGGATGATTATACACGGGCAATCGAGTTAAGCCCCGCTCCTGTATTTCATTATTATAACAACAGGGGGATAGCATATGAGAAGTTGGGTCTTCGCGAGGAGGCTCTGAAGGATTTTTACAGGGCTGACAGTATAAAATAATTTATCGCATGGTATCTCACTCGTTCAGAAAAAGTGTTCCCCCTTACGCATATCTTGCAGTGCTGCTCTTCTTTGGTCTTTCTTCCTGGTTTATAAATGTGAACGACAATGATTTCTGGTGGCACATAAAGACGGGGCAGTATATTTTAGAGCAGAGGAGCCTTC
>CAYYWY010000021.1:0-48648 GCA_964475485.1 uncultured Nitrospiraceae bacterium
AAAAAATCTGATGCGAGCCACTCAGATAGTTTCAACTAAAAACTTGACATTCTCACAACTGACAACAATTGCTGATAGAACTATAGATTTTGCAGAGAATCTCTGAAGTTACTCACCGCTACCTTTTTGCCATTCTCCGGGATTTTTTGCTATAGTTTATAGCATGGACCACAAAGCTCAACTCATTGAGTACATAAAGAAACACTCCTTCCAGCGGAGCGATACGCCAATCTATAAACTCTCCTCGGGCAACATGAGCAATTTCTATTTTAATCTCAAGAGGACGACCTATTCGCCCGTCGGACAATATCTCAGCGGCAACCTCATGTTCGATAAGATCAGGGAACTGGGGCTTAGGCCAAAGGCGGTCGGAGGGCTCACGATGGGGGCCGATCCAATCGCGACTGCCACGGCGTACACCTCGTATCTCCGGGATGAACCCATCGAGGCCATGGTCATAAGGAAAGAGCCGAAGGGCCACGGCACCATGAGCCAGATCGAGGGCAATGTGAAGGCAGGCGATGAGGTGATCATCATCGACGACGTTGTCACCACGGGCGGGTCGACAATAAAGGCCGTCACAGTGGCACAGGCGGCTGAACTTAAGATCATCGCTGTAATCATCCTCCTCGACAGAGGGGAATTCGAAGGAAGACAGAACATCGAGAAGCTCGGATATCCCGTACACTCCATCCTCACCATCAGAGACTTTGAGTAAAGGAGCAGGTCATTTCTTCCATCATCGTCGACGGGTATAATCTCATCGGCATTCATCACAGGGACCTTGAGGCCCGGCGGGAAAAGCTCATCACTCAACTGATAAAATACAGGAAAAGGAAAGGGCACAACATCGTGGTCGTCTTTGACGGATGGAAGGGCGGAAGCAATCTGGAAACCTCTTCGATAATGGGAGGAGTGAAGGTTGTCTATTCAAGGCTCGGCGAGAAGGCCGATTCAGTAATTAAGAGGATTGTCTCTTCCGAAAGGCGCGAATGGATCGTGGTGAGCTCCGACAGGGAGGTCGCCGCCCATGCCTGGGCAACGGGTTCGGTTCCCATTCCTTCCGAAGAGTTCCTTCCTTACATGGAAGAGGCAGTCTCCGGATTCCCTCATGTTATACACCACACGGAACCCGGCAAGGATGAGGAGGATGAAGAAGGCTACGGATTTCGGAGGGGAAAACCCAGGAAAAGATCGAAAAAAGAAAAGGCTATAGAAAGGGCCCTGGGCAAGCTCTGATGAAGATACTCTTTGGGTTGCGGCCTGCTGATTCCCTTACTATTCTTTTCATCCTTTTCCTCATGTGTATAACTCTTGTCTTCCATGAAAAGATCCCCCGTCTTCCTGTTCTTGTCCTTATATATGCGCTTCTCTTTCTCACCCAGATCCTCCTCCTAAGGAATTACGGTGCGCCTGCAGGGAACAGGCTGGCCCTTGAACTCATGCGGAGCATAGGGTTTCCCGTGGTCTGCATCCTCGTCATATTCGACAGCCTTGAGCTCTTAGTTCATAACATCAATCCGAATGACATCGATCCCCTGCTCATCCGGCTTGATTACCTCATTTTCAAAGGATACCCGACGGTTATGCTCGAGGCAATTCATAACCCTGTACTTACAGATATCCTCCAGCTCTCCTATACCAGCTACTACTTCCTCCCCTTAGTCCTTGGTGTTCTCCTCAAACTCCGCAAGAGGGAAGCAGAGTTTGATAGGACCGTGTTTCTGATACTCTTCTGTTTTTATCTTTCCTATGTTGGATACATGCTTTTCCCTGCATTAGGGCCCAGGTACACAATGAACCATCTCCAGTCTTTTGAACTGAATGGCCTCCTGATTGCGGAGCCGGTACAGGAACTCCTTAACAGCATCGAAGGCATCAAGAGGGATGCCTTTCCAAGTGGCCATACCGCGGTAGCACTTGTGGTGCTGGGTCTCGCGCACCGGTATCACAGGGTGTTCTTCATTACCGCACTGCCGGTTGTGACGCTGCTCATTTTCTCGACTGTGTACTGCAGGTATCATTATGTGGTGGATGTAATCGGCGGCATTATCCTTGCCGCGATAACCTTTTTCATCGGAGACAGATATTATGGATACTGGGAAATCAGGAACAATACTAGTAGTTGAGGACGAGAAGAAGATCTCGGACATCGTCGAGCTCTATCTCCGCAGGGAAGGCTTCGCGACGAAGGTGGCCGGCACCGGCAAGGAGGCGATGCACCTTCTCAAAGAGCCCTTCGACCTTATAGTACTCGACCTGATGCTTCCTGACATGTCGGGTGAAGAGCTTTGCAGCACGATACGTGAGACTTCGGACGCACCGATAATCATGCTCACGGCAAAAAGCGGAGAAGAGGACAGGGTGAGGGGCCTTGGGCTGGGAGCGGACGATTACGTGGTAAAGCCATTCAGCCCGAGGGAGCTCGTGGCAAGGGTGAAGGCGCATCTGAGGAGGACGAGGAAGACCAGCAAGAAGGTTCTCAGTTTCAATAAAGGGCTTCTTGTCATGGATACGGAAAGCCACGAGGTGAGATGCAAAGGAGTTCCTAAGGTTCTCACTCCCACAGAGTTCAGGATCCTTTTGATCCTTGCTGAAAAGCCTGGAAGGGTATTCAGCAGGCTCCAGCTCATCAACATGGTGCAGGGATACGACTTTGAAGGTTATGACAGGACAATCGATGCCCACATAAAAAACCTCAGACAGAAGATCGAGGAAGACCAGAGGAACCTCCTCTTCATAAAGACCGTCTACGGTGTGGGCTACAAATTCATAGGCACACCCGATGAGGACTAAGCTCTTTTTCGCTTTTCTTCTCGTGATCCTCATAGTGCTGATCTCCCACCTCATCTTCGAGCGGCTCGTCATGAGAGATTTCGACGAATACATAAGGGGCACGAGGGAGGACCACCTCTACTGGGTGCTCGCATCAGTGGAAGGCAGCTACCATGACAACCGGTGGGATATGAACTCACTTACGGAGGCGGTTCACTGGGGCATGATGCTCGGTTTCGATATCAAGGTGGAGGACGAAAACGGCGCGGAGATCGCCAATTCCCACAAGGTTATGGAGTCGCTCCCTCCGGCCATGAAAAGGAGGATGGAAGCGATTATCCACGGCCACAAGGCCGAAGGGGATTATGACAAATATCCTCTTTACACGGAAGGCAGGGAGTTCGGGACGCTGCATATCAGACCCCTTAAGAAGGAAGGCCCGGTGAAGGTGAAGGAGGCTATTTTCAAGGAAAGGGGCAAGACCTTTCTGGTGATATCTTTTCTTATCGCCGGAGCAAGCGCTCTGGGGATGGCGGTATTTCTGAGCCTTTATCTGTCGAGGCCTTTGAGGAGACTGAAGGATGCGGCTGAAGGGGTGGCGAGGGGAGATTTCAGTGTGAGGGTGGAGCCGGCATCAGGGGATGAAATAGGGAGGCTCTCCAGAAGTTTCAATTTCATGGCGGATGCCCTTCAGAAAGAGGAATTGCTCAGGAGACGCCTTGCCTCCAATATAGCACATGAACTGAGGACCCCGCTTGCGGTCATGAGGGCCCAGGCGGAGGCGATGATAGACGGGGTAATCGAGAACAGGCAGGAAGGTCTCGAGAACATCAGGAATGAGATAGAGAAACTGACGATGCTTATTGAGGGTATTGAAGACCTCACAAAGGCGGAAGCAAGCTTCTTTTCGCCCGGCGAGTACAGCAGGGTGAACCTGAGGGAGTTCCTCGGAGGGATAGCAAGTTCCATGGAACCGGTTTTCAGGGAAAAAGGGCTTGAGTTCGCGGTGGCGCAACGGGATGAAATGGCTGTCGTTGCCGATATAGAGAAGCTTGAGAGGATACTGAAGAATATTGTTTCCAACTCCCTCAAGTATACGGAGAGGGGCGGGGTCCGCATCGACTACGGAAGAGGCAAGGGGGAGTTCTTCATCGAGGTGAGGGACACCGGCATCGGCATCCCGGAGGACGAGATACCGAAGATTTTCAAAAGGTTTTACCGGGGCAGGGGCGCTTCGGACAAGGGGGCGGGGATAGGACTTGCGCTGGTGAAGGAGTTTGTTGATATAATGGGAGGGAGGATTGAGGTGGAGAGCAGGGTTCATGAGGGGACCGTGCTCAGGGTATGGCTGCCGATAAGAGCTCATGACTCATAGCCGATGGCTGACTGCTGAAAGCTGAGGATGCGGATACCCTTTAAGAAGACAAAGGACGGTGTCACGATCCGTGTGAAGGTACATCCCCGTTCCTCGAAGAAAGGGATCGAAGGCATTTCCGACGGCGAGGTGGAGGTGTATCTTACATCCCCCCCTTCGGGCGGGGCGGCAAATGAACAGCTCAAAGAGGTTCTCTCCGAAGGTCTCGGTATCAGGAAGAGTGTGATTCGTATCATTAAGGGGATTTCCTCCCGCCACAAGGTGGTGGAGATTGCTGGCGTGGAAAGGATATGAGACCTTCATATTTCCTTCAAGGTTTTCTGGTTTGCTATTATATAGGACGATGATGAGATATCTGATGGCAGCGATGATGGTCTTTTTCACTGCAGCCGTGATGTATGCTGGAGATAATGTTCCCTACGGCGACTACTCCGGC
This sequence comes from uncultured Nitrospiraceae bacterium, assembly GCA_964475485.1. Lineage (GTDB taxonomy): Bacteria > Nitrospirota > Thermodesulfovibrionia > Thermodesulfovibrionales > UBA9159 > CAYYWY01. The sequence continues at coordinate 4,587 of CAYYWY010000021.1, forward strand.
GTGCACAGCGCGTACGGCATCAGCAAAGCGAACCTTGAGCCGAAGGAGGCGGAAGCGGCGATCGAGAGGTACTTCGCGAGCAAAGGATTACGTGCCGTGAACATGCGGCATAAGGGCCGTTTTATCGAAGCCGACATATACAGAGACGGTGCGCACTTCGACAAGATACTCTTCGACAGGAAGACCGGCAGAATTCGCTCGACTTACTGATCCTTCCCCTGCAATTCGTTCCCTTGACAAAGAATCGGGCTAACCCCTATACTCTGAAACATATGAGCAGTGAGCTCTACGAACTCTATCAACTCGGCAACGAGCTGTTCGAATCCGGGAAATACTCCGAAGCAGAACCGATTCTCCGCGATGTAATAGAGCGCAACCCAAATTACGCAGACGTCCTGAACAAGCTCGGTATTATCGCCCATCTTAAAAGCAGGTTCAAGGAGGCTGCTGAGTATTTCGAGCGCGCCGTGCAGATCAACCCTATGTACACCGAGGCCTCGTTGAACCTTTCGATCACTTACAACGCGTTGGGAGAATTCAAGAAGGCCCAGGAGGTCATCTCTCTGGCGGCCCAGATAGCCCATCCCACTCCCACTTCCCTTGATCCCTTTGCCGCAAGGAAGCTTGCGAATGAGCATTACAAGATAGGAAACATCTATCTCGATTTCGGCCTGTTCGACAACGCCATAGAAGAATATGAGAAAGCTCTAAGGCTTCATCCAAGGGCTGCCGACGTCCATACGAAGCTCGGCATTGCCCTGAGGAGCAAGGGGAAATACGAGGAGGCGGTGGTCCATTTCGTCAGGGCAAAGGAATTCAATCCCGATTACGGCCAGGCATGGGTCCAACTCGGCCTAACCTATTATATGAAAGGGATGCTCGGTCTCGCCCTTGAGGAATGGGAGAACGCACTGAAGTACAACCCAAAACTCAATGAGGCGAATACCTACCTCAGGCTCCTCAAGAAAGAGGAAAAATAGAAGCAGTGTCCCTCCTCGATGTAAGGGATCTCAGTATCTCCTTCAGGACATCTTCAGCTCCCCTCACCGTTGTCAATAAGCTGAGCTTTGTCATCAACGAGGCCGAGGTCTTCGGACTTGTTGGGGAGAGCGGCTGCGGCAAGAGCCTTACGGCCCTCGCCATAATGGGGCTTCTTCCCGAAAACGCCTTTGCCGAAGGTGTAATAGAGTTCAAGGGGCGTAACCTTCTGACCATGGGCGGCGAATCCCTTCGCAGGCTCCGGGGCAAAGAGATATCGATGATATTCCAGGAGCCTATGACCTCTCTTAATCCCGTGCTCACGATCGGGTACCAGATAGCGGAAGTCCTTATCGCCCATACCGGCATTTCACGGAGAGATGCAACAGACAGGGTCGTGGAGCTCTTGAAGGCGGTGAAGATCCCCTCTCCAGAAATAAGGCTCAAGGAATATCCGCACCAGATGTCGGGCGGGATGAGGCAGCGGGTGATGATCGCGATGGCGATCGCATGCAACCCATCTGTTCTTATCGCCGACGAGCCGACCACAGCGCTCGATGTGACTATCGAGGCCCAGATACTTGAGCTCATAGGGGGTCTCAGGGAGCGGATGAAGATGGCGGTCCTCCTCATAACCCATGATATAGGTGTGATAGCCGAAAACGCCGAGAGGGCTGCGGTCATGTATGCCGGAAGGATTGTGGAGGTATCCCGTGTATCTCGCGTTCTCGAGACTCCGAAGCATCCTTACACCATCGGACTTCTGGAGTCCCTGCCCAGGCGAAAGGGCATCCCTCTTAAGCCAATCCCGGGGTCAGTGCCGAGGCCCGAAGACCTTCCCCATGGATGCAAGTTTTCGGACAGGTGCAGATATATGATCCCGGAGTGCCGGAAGGAGGAGCCACTGCTTAGAGAGGTCAACCCGGGACATTTCGCGCGGTGCATTAGGTCGGAGGACATTGAATGGAAATTATCGATGTAGTCGACCTCGCGAAGTATTTCCATGTCAAGGCAGGTTCCTTTGCACGGCACGAATGGCTCAAGGCTGTTGACGGTGTGAGCTTTACCATAGAGCAGGGGACTGTCTTTTCCCTTGTTGGAGAAAGCGGCTGCGGTAAATCGACTGTGGCAAGGCTTGTCCTCAGGCTTATGAAGCCCACTGCCGGGAAGGTATCGTTCAAAGGCAGGAACATCTTTGAACTCAAGGGGGATTCCCTCAAGGCATTCAGGAAATCCGTCCAGATCATCTTGCAGGACCCCTTCGCTTCCATGAACCCCCGGATGACGGTATTCGACACCCTCTCCGAGCCACTTAAGATACACGGAATCGTGCCAAGGGCAGGGTTCAGAGACAGAGTCGTCAGATTGCTTGAGAGCGTTGGGCTTCAGTCCGATGTGCTTGACCGATATCCCCACGAATTCAGCGGAGGGCAGAGGCAGAGAATATGCATTGCGAGGGCGCTTGCGGTCTCCCCGGAGGTGATCGTGGCTGACGAGCCCCTCTCCGCTCTGGACGTATCGATACAGGCTCAGGTGCTCAATATCCTTCAGGGGCTCAAGAAGGACTCGGGGATATCCTTCCTCTTCATAAGCCATGACCTGAGGATCGTGCAGTATTTCAGCGATCTGGTTGGAGTGATGTACCTCGGCAAGATAGTGGAGCATTCAGAGGCGGCGGACCTGTTCAGTAAGCCCCTGCATCCTTACACCGAAGTCCTCCTGTCCTCCGCACCGAAGATAAGGCCGGATGCGCAGAAACGGACTGTGCTCAAGGGGGATGTTCCGAGCCCCATACGCATACCCCCCGGATGCCCTTTCCATCCCAGATGCCCGAGGAGATTCGGACCGTGCGATTCCATTGTGCCGAGACTCGAGGCGCCGGTGGAGCACGGATTCAAGGGAAGGCTCGTCTCGTGCCATCTCTGGAATCCCTATTGAGAATACTGATAGTTCATAGCTCATGGTTCACGGCATGGATACTTTGCCACTGGCTATCAGCTATGGACTAAGAGTATGAACTCTCTTTCTTGATTACTGGATTCCAATGGCTGCCCTTATATGGTTTCTGATAGCCTCCGAATCCCACTCTTCTTCTCCGAGATACTTCCTGACGATTATGCCGTTCCTGTCGACGAGGAATGAGGTGGGGAGGGAAAAGACCTTGAACTGTCTTGCGACCCTGCTGCCAGAATCCATAACAACAGGGAAATCCACAGGATTCCTGCCGAGAAAATCCTTTACCGATGATACGCTCCTGTCCGTTGACACCGCCAGGACGACAAGCCCCTTGTTCATGTAATCCTTGTGGAGTCTGTTGAGTGAAGGCATCTCGGCCCGGCACGGCGGGCACCACGTTGCCCAGAAGTTTATGAGCACGACATTGCCTTTCAGGGAAGAAAGAGAGACCGTGCGGTCATTCGTATCTTTAAGCGAGAACTCGGGGGCCTTCTTGCCAGTGAGTTCATCGATGTCCCACGGGGAGGGCGCACCTGCATTGAGGAGGAGGACGGCGAAGAGCAACAGGAAATGGCTTGCAGTAATGTTCAATTTTGTGTTTTACATTCCCAATGTGATTTCCTGGTGCCGGTGGTGGGAATCGAACCCACACGAGGTCGCCCTCACCGGATTTTGAGTCCGGCGCGTCTGCCAGTTCCACCACACCGGCGCACTGATAAAAAGATAGCACAAAGACTTACCCATTCTCAACCTGCGCGCTCGATTGGACAGCTCCGCTTCGCTATGTCCGCAAATTGGGACAGTCCCTTACACAAACACAAAGCAAGAATTCCCCCCTCCACTGCGCTTGATTTATGCCATTGCATCCTATATTCTTCATGTATGAGAACTCAGGGTTCTGAAAAAGAGCGCTCAGAGGAGTTCATTTATTCAAGAAAGGATTCTTCTTTGCGGCCTCATCATTCTTCGCTCCCTGTCCTCTGCGGCAGGGACTTTTCCGGGAGTATCGCATGAAAGAGGAATCCGTCGACTTTCTCATCATAGGCAGCGGCGTTGCCGGCCTCAGGGCCGCCATAGAGCTGGCTCCGCACGGCAGTGTCCTCGTCGCTACAAAGGATGTTCCAACGGAGAGCAGTACCGAGTACGCGCAGGGAGGTATCGCTGTTGCTTTGAGCGATGAGGATGAGGTCGGAATCCATCTCGAAGACACCCTGAAGGCGGGTGACGGGCTCTGCAGGGAGGAGGCTGTAAAGACCCTTGTGGAAGAAGGGCCTTGGAGGATAAAGGAGCTCATTTCGTGGGGGGCGGAGTTTGACAGAGAAGGCACGAAACTCGCCTTTACGAGAGAGGCGGCGCACTCTAAAAGCCGCATTCTACATGCCCACGGCGACTCCACTGGGAAGGAACTGATGAGGATACTCCTCAACAAGATCCGCACCTATCCGTCCGTAAAGAAATACTCCTTTACCTTCACTGTCGATCTCATTGTGAGAGACGGTGAGTGTCTTGGCGCATACATGGTCAGGGACGGAGAGACATCCTACATCTTCTCAAAGGCTACAATCCTCGCCACGGGAGGCGCCGGCCAGATATACGAAAGGACAACAAACCCCACGGTCGCGACGGGGGATGGGATGGCGATAGCCTTCCGCGCAGGGGCCATCCTTGAAGACATGGAGTTCGTCCAGTTCCATCCCACGAGCCTCTATAAGCCTGGGGCGCCTCATTTTCTCCTGAGCGAGGCGATGCGGGGTGAGGGGGCTGTTCTCAGAAACATAAAGAAAGAGCCGTTCATGAAGAACTATCATCCGCTGGCTGAGCTTGCACCGAGGGATGTAGTTTCCCGGGCCATTTTTTCGGAGATGGTGAAGACGGAGAGCGACCACGTCTACCTCGATTTAACCCACCTTGACCATGAATTTGTGAGGAAAAGGTTTCCGAGGATCAGCCTCACTTGCAGCATGTACGATATCGACGTCACGGAAGACCTCATACCTGTCTCTCCAGCGGCACACTATATCATGGGAGGAGTCAAGACCGATCTCAACGGAGCAACAAATGTCAGTGGCCTTTACGCTGCGGGCGAGGTGGCGTGCACCGGCGTACACGGGGCGAACAGGCTCGCTAGCAACAGCCTCCTTGAGGGCATCGTTTTTGGTGCAAGGGCGGGGATTGCCGCTTTGCAGCGCAGCAAATGGGCGAATGAGGGCATAAGCCCGGAAAACGGAGACTTTCCTGTCCTTGCCTCTTCTCCTCAGCAGTTCAGCCCTTCCGCTGCGGCATCGGTACGGCCGTCTCTTCGAAGGCTCATGTGGGAGAAGGTCGGGATCATACGGTGCGAGGAGTCACTCACCACTGCAAGGGAAAGGATACAGGAATGGTTGGCGTCAGCGGACAGTGGCACAATCACGAGGGAGGAGCAGGAGCTGAGGAACATGCTGACGGTCTCGCTCCTGATTACGGGAGCAGCTATCGAAAGGAAGGGGAGCGTGGGCGCGCATTACCGGTCTGATTTCCCAGAAAGAGGAGAGGACTGGCAGCGGCATAGAACCTGGCAGAAGAGGAGCGGAAGATAGGCCGTGACAGGCAGAAGGGCGAAGATAGTCTGCACCATAGGACCGGCATCGGGTACGAAGCCCGTGCTTTTCTCTCTTATTAGACACGGTATGGACATGGCCCGTCTCAATTTCTCGCATGGGGATTATGAAAGCCACGGTAAAGCGGCGGAACTCATTCGGGAGGGAGCCGAGAAATACGGCAGGGCCGTCTCGATTCTCCAGGACCTCCAGGGAATCAAAATACGTGTGGGGCTTATAAAGGGTGGTTCCATTCTTCTAAAGAAAGGCGCCGAGGTCTTTGTTCATCCGGGCGAGGGCCTGGGAGATGAGAATGGGATATTCATCTCTTACCGCGGCCTCGCCAGAGATTCGAAGAAGGGGGACAGGATCCTTCTGGATGACGGACTGATCCAGCTTGAGGTTGTAGCGAAGGAGAAAGACGGACTGAGGACAAGGGTCATCGAAGGAGGCGTTCTTGGAGACAGAAAAGGGGTGAATCTCCCTTTCAGGATTTCAACGCCGGCCTTTACTGAAAAGGATGCCCGCGACCTGGAGTTCGGGCTGAGGATGGGAGTCGATTATGTCGCACTTTCATTTGTGAGGACCGTGGAGGACATCAGGAGAGTGAAGCGCTGGCTGAAGAAGAAGAGCGCTGCAATTCCCCTCATCGCCAAGATAGAGAAACCCGAGGCCCTGACCAATATCGACGGCGTTCTGGATGAGGTTGAGGGGATCATGATAGCGAGAGGCGATCTTGGTGTTGAGATACACCCCGAGGAAGTGCCTGTTATCCAGAAGAGGCTCATCGAACTTTCCAACAGAAAAGGGAAGATCGTGATCACAGCGACCCAGATGCTGGAGTCGATGAGGTATCATGCAAGACCCACAAGGGCCGAGGCTACGGACGTGGCCAACGCGGTCATGGACGGCACTGACGCATTGATGCTGTCGGGAGAGACCGCCTCGGGGAAATATCCCCTCGCGTCTCTCGATATGATGAGAAGGATTATCGAGTATACCGAGAAAGAGTATCCCCCTGTCCTTTCTCCTTTCAAGGTCAGTGGCTTGAGAACCTCGGGCTTTTCCGAGGCGGTGGCATATGCGGCATGCAGGGCAGCCGAGGACATAAAGGCGAGGTTTATCGTCGCATTCACCCACTCGGGGTTCACGGCAAGGCTCGTTTCGAAATTCAGGCCGGGAACTCCCATCATTGCCCTGACTCCAGGGGAAGACATCCGCAGAAAGATGGCAATCTACTGGGGCGTGCATCCCTTGCTCGTGCGCCCTCTTAAGAGTACCGACGAGATGATACGGGAGGTTGAACGGGCGCTCCTCAGCGGGGGGCTGGCCCGGAAGGGGGACAGGGTGGTCATCACCGCCAGCAGTCCGGTACTCGGGTTCGGAAAGACAAATCTCCTTAAGCTCCACACTATCGGGGAGGCCACCACAAGAGAGTGAACAAATGTTCATAAGAATTCATACTTCCTTCACAAAGTTGTGGTTTAATGAATACATGGTAGAATTGAGAAAGACATCTGCCATGACAATTTTGTTAGCGTATCGCGGCTGGGCCAGCTCCTTCGGCCCGGTGCGATAAAGTAAGGAGGTATAATTATGAAACACTGGGGAGCTGCATTTCTTGCGGCGATATTCTTTCTCCTGCCGGCGAAGTCCTTTTCTTACAATCTCGGTTCCGTGCGCATCAGTCTTCTTGACGGGGATGTGCAGGTGAGGGCCCAGGATTCCCCTGACTGGTTTGCCGGATCGATCAATATGCCGCTGAGGGAAGGGGACAGGATATGGGTTCCTGAAGGGGGCAGGCTGGAGTTTCAGCTGAGAGACGGTACATACGTTAGGCTTAATGAAAAGACATCACTCGACGTGCTGAGGCTTGAGAAGGACGCGGCACATCTGTATCTTGAAGTGGGTCATGCATATGTGAATTACCGCGGTATGAAAGGCGGCCTTCTGCAGATGGAAACCGCGGTCTCATCTTTCCGCGTGTACGACAAGGCGAGGTTCAGGGCTGATGTCGCTAGTGACGGTTACACTGAAGTTTCCGTATTTAGTGGAACGGTTTATGCCGAAAGCAGAGGCGGTAGCACGACAGTAAACGCTGGCAAGACGCTCTATGCTGGAAGGGACCTGTATGCTGAGCTTTCTCCGCTTGGACCCGCCGACGAATGGGAAGAGTGGAACGTCGAGAGGGACAGGAGGCTGAGTGAGAAGAGGTATAGCACCCGCTATCTTCCCGATGAGCTGGATGTTTACGCATACGACTTCGACACAAACGGCAAGTGGGTGTATGTTCGGGATTACGGATACTGCTGGACGCCGACTGTGGTGGTTGCCGGCTGGTCGCCGTACAGGCTCGGAAGGTGGACATGGTTCGGCAATGACTACATCTGGGTTTCTTATGACCCCTGGGGCTGGGTGCCTTATCATTATGGACGCTGGTCGTTCAGCGTCTCGATCGGATGGTTCTGGGTACCGCCAGTGCGTGGCGCCGTCTATTGGGGTCCGGGGTTTGTCGGGTGGGTGCACACGCCGACCTATGTATCATGGGTACCGCTTGCTCCCGGAGAGATCTATTACGGGTACGGGTATTACGGACCTCACAGTGTGAACATAACAAATATCAACATTACCAACATCCAGATTACAAAGGTGTATAAAAACGCATATTTTACTGATGCTGTAGTCGCAACCCGTCCTGACTGTTTCAGCACGGGCAGGTGTGTGGATGTGAGGGTTAAAGAAAACCCATTTCTTGCACATAAAATAAGCGTTGGCAGACCGCCCGTAACGCCGGAAAGGACAGGTTACCGGTTCACCGAAAAGGTGGTGCCTGCGGTAAAGCAACCTCCACAGCAGATAAGGAATGTCCAGGTGGATGCAATTAGGGAGGCGCGGCCGATAGTCAGAAACAGAAACGAGTCTGTCCTGAATCCGGGGTCCAGGGCAACCGCGATGCCTTTGAAGACCCTGAGAGAGCCTAAGAGCGGTATCGGAGAGACGGGCAGGGAGCTCCAGAGGCCTGCCACGAGGGAGACCGAGCGTGGAGTGACGAGAGGAGCCGAGAGGGCTCCGAGGGAGACGGGCAGGGAGCTCCAGAGGCCTGCCACGAGGGAGACCGAGCGTGGAGTGACGAGAGGAGCCGAGAGGGCTCCGAGGGAGACGGGCAGGGAGCTCCAGAGGCCTGCCACGAGGGAGACCGAGCGTGGAGTGACGAGAGGAGCCGAGAGGGCTCCGAGGGAGACGGGCAGGGAGCTCCAGAGGCCTGCCACGAGGGAGACCGAGCGTGGAGTGACGAGAGGAGCCGAGAGGGCTCCGAGGGAAATGCAGAGGCAAGGCAGCGAAGTGACTCCCAAGGAAACCGGAAGGCAGGGTGTTCAACAAAAGGAACGCATCCAGCAGAAACAGACGACAGTTAAGGAAAAGGAACAGGAACTGCAGAGGGAAACCGAACAGGGAAGGCAGCGATAGCAGTCATCGGAGTCCGAATAAGCCGTGGTGCGTTAAGTGCGCATTACGGCTTATTGTTTTGAATCGCCTTCCGGTTGGATGTTGTAAGCCTTTATCTTTCTGTGGAGGTTGCTCCTTTCGATATCCAGGATCTCGGCAGTCTTCGATATGTTCCAGCCGTTTTCCTCAAGCTTTCTCGCTATGAAGTCTTTCTCGAAGGCCTCGCGAGCTTCCTTAAGGTTCCTGTAACTGAAGTAGTCGGAGCCTTCGTGTCTGCCCGCGAGGAAGAAGTCTCTTGCACTGATCACTGCCGAAGGGGTCATGATCACGAGCCTCTCGATAAGGTTCTTGAGTTCCCGTATGTTCCCGGGCCAACTGTATTCCTGAAGACTCTTGAGAGCATCAGGGGTCATCTTCTTCGGAGGCTGACCATATTCCGCTGCCAGGGACTGAATGAAATGCTCCACAAGAAGGGGGATATCCTCCTTACGTTCCCTCAGGGGAGGAACAGCTATGGGGATCACATTCAACCTGAAGAAGAGGTCGTCCCTGAACGCGCCCTTTTTCACCCCTTCGGCAAGATTCTTGTTCGTGGCAGCGATAATCCTCACATCAACCCTTATGTTTGCATTGCCGCCGACTCTCTGAAACTCCTGTGTCTCGATCACACGCAGGACCTTTGCCTGCGTCTGGAGGGACATATCACCTATCTCGTCAAGGAACAGCGTTCCCTTGTCTGCCAGCTCGAATTTCCCCTTCTTCTTTTCGAGGGCGCCGGTGAAAGAACCCCTTTCGTGGCCGAAGAGCTCACTCTCGATAAGCTCGTGGGGCATGGCGGCACAGTTCACTTCTACGAAGGGCTTTTCCGCACGGCTCCCCATACTGTGAAGAAGACGCGCGACAAGCTCCTTGCCGGAGCCGCTCTCACCCGTGATAAGTACCCTGCTGTTGCTTTGGGCCGCCATCTCGATCTGGGCTCTGAGGGCCTTTACAGGAGATGATTCGCCCACGAACCTCCATTTGCTCGTCAGGTTTTCCCTCAGATCTCGGTTTTCCCTCTCGAGGGCGCTCCTTTCAAGGGCCCTCTTTGAGCTCAGAAGAACTCTCTCCAGAGAGAGGGGCTTCTCAAGGAAATCATAGGCGCCCATCTTAGTTGCCTTTACGGCCATCTCGATGCTCCCATGTCCCGATATCATGATCACCGGGATCTCTTTCCTCATAGCCTTCATCTCCTTGAGGGTCTGTATTCCGTCAATGCCCGGAAGCCAGACATCAAGTAAGACGAGGTCAGGGGTCTGCTCCTGCAGCATCTTGAGGGCGTCCTCACCCGATGCCGCAGCGGTCACGCCGTAACCTTCATCCTCCAGGATCCCCGAGAGGGTTTCCCGTATTCCTTCTTCGTCGTCAACAACAAGCACTAAAGGCTCCAAGCTAAGCCTCCTTTACAGGCATCTCGATGGTGAAGATCGTTCCGCTCGGCTCGTTATCCCTGACCCGGAGATATCCCATGTGCTCCCTTATTATCCTGCTTGCAATGGCAAGCCCCAGTCCGGTCCCTCCCTTCTTTGTGGAGAAGTAAGGGAGGAAGAGCTTCTCCTTGTCCTCCTCTCTTATACCGGGGCCATTGTCGGCAATATCTATGAAGACCCTGTTTGCCGAAGCATCGAGATCCACTGCAACCTCTATCTTTCCACCGCTGTTCATCGCCTGAAAGGCGTTCTCGAAGAGGTTTATCAACACCCTCTTGAACTGTTCACCGTCCATATCGACCAAAGGCAGAGCCTCAGGGAGGGACACTGTAATAGCAAACCCTTTGTAATCCCTGTAGAGGTTCACGACCTCGTCTATTATACCAGCAAGAGAGGTCGGTGATTTGTTGATTTCCGGCATCTTGCCGAACCTCGAAAATTCATCCACAAGGCTCCTCAGACTGTCCACTTCCCTGATGATGGTCCTTGTGGACCTCTCGAAGACCTGTGGGAAATCTTCGTCCTTGAATTCCCACTTCTTCAGCATCCTCTCGGTCGAGAGCTTGATCGGGGTGAGGGGGTTCTTTATCTCGTGAGCGATCCTCCTTGCCACCTCCTGCCAGGCCAGCGCCTTCTGGGCCTTAATCACGTCGGTGAGATCATCAAATACCACCAGGAGACCGAGGTACTGGGAAACGTTATCCCTGAGACCCATGATAGAGACTCGGAGCATCGTGCGTTTCCCATTGATGGTAGCCCAGACTTCCTTCTCGACCGTCCGCAGTGTCCTGAGCCGTATGCCACGGATCATCTCCTGAAGGGAGTCGGATTTTATTGCGGAGAGAATCTCCCTGTAGTTTTTCCCCATCACATCGGCGGGCGAGACGTTGAGAATAGAGCACGCCGAGCTGTTGATGGTAATGATGGAGCCCTCGGCATCAAGGGATATGACGCCGCTCTGGATATTTTCAAGGATATTCTCCATGCAGAGCCTCCTCCGGTCGGATTCGGCGTAGGCTGCCTGGAGGGACTCCTTCCCTTCCCTGAGTTCCCTTACCATATGGTTGAAAGAGTAGATGAGGAGCCCTATCTCGTCGTCCCTCTTCAGGTTTATGTCGACTGCGAGGTTTCCCGATGCAACTTCCCCGGTCGCCTCGGCAAGCCTCTGGATCGGATCGGAGATGCCGCGCGCGATCCTGAGGGAAGCCCAGAGGGCTGAGAAGATCACTATGAGGGTGAAGAATCCGAGGAAAAGGAGGTAGTTCAGTTTGAGGGGTTGTTTCCATGCCTCGAGCTTCACATAATCCTCATACGCGTTCTTTATCCTCTCGACGTTACCGGTAATCTCCTGTGGGATACGCGACTCCACAATCACGACGCCAGAGATACTTCCGGAGGACTTGTCCGGAACAACCGCCCTGACCGTATCGCCGTTCTCCCCCGAGATAACCTCGGTCCCCTCTTCCCCGTCAAATGCCTCCTTGATCACTTCTGAGGGATTGTCGGGAACGCCGGAAAGACGGCTCACCCTGTATTCGGGAGGCAGTGACCCCTTTGAAACTATTGCGCGCGCCGCTTCCAGTGTCTTTTCACGCTCGGTATCGTAAATGGCCTTTGCAATATTCAACGTACTGTCTATGGGCTGTCTGAACTGCGGAGTGAACCAGCGGTCTATGTAATTGGTCACAAGGCCGCTGGCTCCGAGGAAGAGCAGTACGGATGGTATTGACGTGAGGATAACGAATGTCGCCACGATTTTGGTCTTGAACTTCGAACCAAGCACCTTCTGTTTCCTCTCGAGGTAGAGTTTTGCAAGGGCCTTCGCAACAAAGAACATTAAGGTAAGGAGGGCGATGATATTGACATTTAGAAGGATCAGAAGGATAGCCTTTGTCGTCATAGAAAGGGTCTGTAGCCGGATGAAATGGAGTTCCACCGCGGACACGAGCATGATGAGGAGAAGCCCCATGGCTGCTATAAGACTCAGTCTCTTCATTTATCGCTTCCTATGGCAAGGGCGTCGGAATCCTTCAGCACCTTGAATTCCTTTTCAGGGACGAAGAAGAGCAGATATCCGATCACGGGAGGGAGCTTCCTCAGCCGTGAGACCGCAGTGACCTTAACATAGTAATCAGAAGGCTGGAGATCCCTTGTGCCGGTGAGACGGAGGTCTCTGACGTTCAAGGCCCACTGGAGCATCGACTCGAAGGTCTTGAACCTCTTTTCGATGAGTGTGGTGCCGTCAAAGGATGTGGCGATATGCTCCTTTTTTATGGGGTCAGACCATAGTGTCTTCACCAGTATTTTGCCTGTGATGAACTCGTCCGGCCAGTTCTTCCAGATACGGAAGAGGTCTATATAGAAGGTGATCTCCTTTGATATGCCGTTTCTCAGGTCGCTCAGGTTCTTTTCATCCAGCACGAGACCGGTGTCTACCAGAACCTCACTGTTTGCAACCCGGAGGCTGGGGCTGAGGAGGTCGGCACCGTAAGTGAGGAAAGGGACCAGGAGCAGGGAGAAAAGGGTTAAAGAAAAAGTACTCCTTTTCATAAAGAAGGCTTGACATCTCCGGAAAAATTTATTTTCATTATAACATAACGAAAAAGCGTAACCACAGGAAAGGAATTTAGCACAAGGAATTTAAGCACAGAGAACTCAGTGGTCACAAAGAGAAATCAAGAGTTCTTAAAAAAGAGTATCTTGCCGCTTTTATCGGTGCGCTCTGTGGTGAAAACGTATTTATAAGGAGGGCTTTATGGAATTCAGGAGCGTGAGGGTCGAGATACCCGAGGGGTGCAATATCATCCTCGGGCAGACCCATTTTATCAAGACCGCAGAGGACCTTTACGAAGTCATCGCAACTACAGTGCCCCAGGCGCGGTTCGGCGTCGCCTTCAGTGAGGCGTCTGGCCCGTGCCTGATACGGATGGAAGGCAATGACGCCGACCTTATCAACGGATGCGTAAAGACCCTCCGTGACATAGGGGCTGGTCACGTCTTCTGTATTCTTCTGAGGGACGCCTATCCCATAAATGTGTTGAGCCAGATAAAGAACTGTCCCGAGGTCTGCAGGGTATTCTGCGCCACCGCAAATCCTCTGGAAGTGCTGGTGGCATCCACGGAGCAGGGAGGGGGCATTGTCGGGGTGGTGGATGGCTTTGCGCCAAAAGGGGTGGAGAGTACCGAGGACAAGGCTGAAAGAAAGGGATTTCTGAGGAAGATAGGATATAAGTTATAAGAGTTCTCCACTGGATATGTCTCCCCTTGACAGCGCCCCGAAATTCGATAAACTTTTAGTATGAGAAGGTTTTTCATCGGCATTGGGCTGATCCTGGCCGCTCTGCTTATCTCATGCGCTCCGGTCATAAGGAAGGAGTTGATGGACGCAGGGATAAGGGATGTGCCGCTTACTGAAGTGAAGAGAAGTCCGGGTCTCTACGCAAGGAGGCTTTTTGTCCTCGGCGGTATCATTGCCAATATAAGGGTTACCCCGGAAGGATCTCTCATCGAGGCGCTTTACGTTCCTGTTGATTCGCGCGGCTACCTGAGGGGAAACGGAGCCGACGGAAGGTACCTTGCGCTCTTTCCAAAGGAAAGCGGGATGCTTGACCCGGTGATCTATCGTCCAGGAAAGAGAATAACGGTTGCAGGGGAGTTTGTAGGGGTCCGGGAAGGCAAGCTCGATGAGTCCGATTATCTCTACCCTTTCTTCACTATACGGGAGATATATCTCTGGGAAGAGGCAATGTACTATTATCCACGTCCCTATTATCCTTACTGGTGGGATTATCCCTACTGGTGGGACTACCCTTACTGGCGGTACCGCCCCTTCTGGTGGTAGAAAGTCTCGCAAAACATTGAAAAATCACGCCCGCATCTGTTAGTATTTCAAAATGTCAGGTGAGTACAAGAGGGCCGGCCTGTTGCTCAGAATGTCTGCAAAAGCTCTTGACTTTATCCTTGTTGCCGCTGTGGCCGAAATGGTGCCGAGGGCTGGTTTCTATGCAGGGCTGGCATATCTCCTCATCAGCGACAGCCTGTTTGAAGGAAGGAGCATCGGAAAGTTTCTCACAGGACTGAGGGCAGTTTCGGTGCCAGACAATGCACCCTGTTCCGTAAAGGAGTCCATCATAAGGAACGCCCCGTTGGGGGCAGGGCTTTTGCCCTATAAACTGCCTCTTATCGGCTCCTGGGTCGGCTGGATCTTCATAGTCCTCGTCCTGGCAGCGGAGTTCCTGATACTCCTTGGGAGCAGGGACGGCAGGAGGCTAGGGGACGAACTTGCAGGGACCGCCGTGATTGAGACAGTGAAAGGCAATTTGAAACAGGAGGGATGATGCTTTTCGATAAAGTGATCGGTATGTTTTCCAATGATCTTGCCGTAGATCTGGGAACTGCGAATACCCTTGTGTTCGTCAAGGGAAAGGGGATCGTCTGCAACGAGCCCTCTGTTGTGGTAGTAGCGCGGGACGACAAGAGGACCATTGCCGTGGGAGCTGATGCAAAGAGGATGCTGGGAAAGACGCCGTCGAATATCATCGCCATACGTCCCATGAAGGACGGCGTGATCGCTGACTTCGATGCCACAGGGGAGATGCTCAAATACTTCATAAAGAAAGTCCATAACCGGAAGAGCTTCCTTTCTCCGAGGGTGATCATCGGCGTGCCTTCCGGCATCACGCAGGTGGAGCAGAGGGCGGTGAAGGATGCCGCGCAGGCGTCTGGCGCAAGGGAGGTGTATCTCATCGAAGAACCCATGGCGGCCGCGCTCGGGGTGAACCTCCCTGTAGGAGAGCCGTCTGGCAACATGATCGTTGACATCGGCGGCGGCACCACTGACATCGCGGTCATTTCCCTTGACGGCATCGTTTACAGCAAGGCGGTGAGGGTGGGAGGCGACAAGATGGACGAGGCTATCATTGCCTACATCAAGCGGAAATACAATCTCCTGATAGGCGATAGAACTTCCGAACAGATAAAGATAGAGGTTGGTTCGGCATGCGTGGTGGATCCAGAGCATACCAAGACCATGGAGATAAAGGGAAGGGACCTTATCTCGGGTATTCCCAAAACTATTGTGATTACAGAGACTGAGATAAGGGAGGCACTGCATGAGCCGGTGAGCGTAATCCTCGATACAATAAAAGTCACCCTCGAAAATACGCCCCCCGAACTGGCAGCCGACATTGTTGACCGGGGCATTGTCCTTGCTGGAGGAGGGGCTTTGCTGCGAGGGCTCGATATCCTCATCAGGGAAGAAACCGGACTCCCCGTCATAGTCCCTGACGACCCTCTCACCGCGGTGGCCCGTGGGGTGGGCAAGATGCTCGACGAACTGGAGCTCCTGAAGAAAATAGCGATAAACTGATGTCTCTCAGGCGGCTTTCCCCCCTTTTTCTTCTCCTGGTCTTTTCGATGGCCCTTATGACGTACCAGAGCAACAAAGGGATCATCTCACCGTTCAGGTTTATGAGTAGCGCCCTCAGCAGCATCAATGACGTAATTCATACTCTTTACGTCTCCGCGAAAGAGCCCTTCAGGAAGATTAGCCTGAGGGACGAGGACAACAGGAGACTCATTGAAGAGATACAGAGGCTTACTCTGGAACAGCAAAGACACAGGGAGATATTCTTCGAGAACCGGAGACTGAGGGAAGCCCTCGGCCTTAACGAACAGGAAAGAAGGTATGTCGCCGCAGCGAGGATAATCTCCCGCGGGCTCGACCGGTGGTCCAACACCCTTGTGATCGAAAAGGGCAGGCGCGACGGTATCGAAAAGGACATGGCGGTGATCACCCCGGCAGGTATTGTGGGCAAAATATCCTCCGTCGGCGAACATTATTCCTATGTGCTCCTCATAAGCGATATCAGCTTCTCTGCCGCGGTAAGGATACAGGAGAGCAGGAAGGAGGCGATCCTCTCCGGAACAGGGGCGAGGCGCTGTGTCCTGAAGTATGTCCCTGAGGAAGACGAGATCAGGGAAGGGGAAATCGTCGTCACCTCTGGATTTGACGATCTGTTTCCCCCGGAAATTCCTGTAGGGTATATCTTCCGTGTATCCAAGAAACGAGACAGCATCTTCCAGGAAATAGAGGTCGCGCCTTTTCAGGACCTCACAAAACTGGATGAGGTTATCATAGTGAGGCGATGAGACAGGCATGGATTGCATTGGGCGCTGTCGCGGCATTTGTGCTTCAGACAAAGGTCTCGCTTTTCGGGGTTGCGCCGGACCTTACAGCCCTGCTGGCATACTATCTCGGCATAACGGGCGGCGCCACAAGGGGTATGCTCCTCGGTTGCCTGATCGGGGCTCTGGAGGACAGCGTTGGCGGCGGCATCCTTGGGCCGAATCTCCTGGGAAAGGGGATGGTGGGGTTTCTGTCGTCCTTCAGTTCGGGCAGTGTGTTCAGATGGACTCCGATGCTTGGGGTGATATCCCTCTTTCTCCTCACCGTAACCGACGGGATGGTCGTCTTTTCTTCAAAAACCATATTCGCCACAATGCCCTCTTCGCTGTCCACGGCTGTCTTCGTGCTTTTTTTTCAGGGGACCCTTAATATGTCCATTGGCATCTTTATAAAGCCGAAGAATGTCGACTAACGGGAATTCATACAGAAGGGTCTTGCCGGCAGGCTATATTATTATAGCTTTCTTCTTTATACTTGTTATCCGCCTATGGCAGCTCCAGATACTTCAGGGTAGCGAGTACAGGAAGTTGTCGGAGGGCAACAGGCTTCGCGTAGTGAAGGTCGCGGCACCAAGGGGGATAATCTTCGACAGGAACGGCATCCCCCTTGTAAAGAACGCTCCTTATTATTCTGTTTCCCTCAATCCTCAGGGCGGCGAGCAGATCAACATGGCAGCTCTTGCAGAACTCCTTAAGGTAAACGGCGATTCCCTTCAGGAAAAGATCACGGAGCGAAGGAGGCGGAGCCTCTTTGAGCCAATAAGGCTGAAAGAAGGGCTTTCAGCAAAAGAGGTTGCTCTCATTGAGTCAAGACGTTCCGATTTCCCCGGCCTTAGCATCGACGTGGATGTGAGTAGAGGGTATCTCTACGGTTCTGTCGGCGCGCATCTCATCGGTTACCTCGGCAGACCAAATGAATTCCAGGCCCGAAGTCCTGATTTCCAGGACGTTCCCTCCGATGCATTCATCGGACAGTGGGGTGTCGAAAAGCTCTATGACAGGCATCTGCGCGGAACGCCGGGAGAGAAGGTGATAGAGGTGGATGCCCTGGGAAGGGAGCTGAGACTCCTCCGGGAGAAATCGCCGGTAAGGGGAGATGATTTGTCTCTGGCCATGGACATAAAAGTACAGATGGAGGCGGAGGAGTCCTTCGGGGGAAAGACAGGCGCGCTTGTGGCGCTAAAGCCTGGCACGGGGGAGATACTCGCCTTTGTAAGCAAGCCGTCCTTTGACCCGAACCTCTTTGCGAGGGGGATAAAATACACTCAGTGGGAAGAGCTGAACCGGAACGGTAAACTTCCACTTCTGAACAGGGCCCTCCAGAGCCAGTATCCTCCAGGCTCGACATTTAAGATCGTCACCGCAATCGCAGCAATGGAAGAAGGGGCCGTTGACACCAGTACAAAGGTCACGTGCAACGGGGGCATAGCTTACGGCAAATGGCATTTCGGATGCTGGAGGAAGACAGGACACGGTACAGTCTCCATGCACAGGGCGTTGGTGGAGTCGTGCGATGTCTATTTTTATGAGGCAGGAAAGAGACTCGGCATCGACAAGCTCGCTGCCTATGCGAGGGAACTGGGACTCGGCAGAGGGACTGGAGTCGAAGTTGTAAAGGAGCGGCAGGGTCTTATACCGGATACCCGATGGAAGCAGGAGAAGAGGAACCAGCCATGGTATCTGGGCGAGACATTTAATGCTTCGATAGGGCAGGGATACGTGTCGGCGACGCCTTTTCAGATGGCTCAGCTGACGAGCATCGTTGCCAACGGCGGAAACATCTATCGGCCCTCGATACTCAGACTCGGGAACGATCCGGAGCCGGCCGGCAAGACGAATATAAAGCAGGAGACCTTTGAGACCGTGAAGAAGGCCCTTTTTGGGGTTGTAAATGAAAATGGAGGCACGGGGTGGGCGGCTAAATCGGCCATGGCGAGCATATCGGGGAAAACAGGCACTGCACAGGTGGTTGGGATAAGAAGGGATTCGAAGTATCTCTCCGAGATGCACCGGGATCACGCATGGTTTGTTGCCTTTGCACCCCATGAGGCCCCTGAAATCGCCCTTTCCGTTATGGTAGAACACGGCGGTCACGGCGGTTCGGCAGCCGCCCCTATAGCGAGGAGGGCTATCGAGGCGTATATGAGGTCCCTGAAGCAGCAGGAAGCGCGCCAGCCTCACGACAATAAATCCTGGAGCAGGGAATCTAAGGAACTGACGAATGAAGATCGACAGGCGTCTAATTAGGAATTTCGACTGGGTTACTTTTTCTCTCATACTCTTTCTGTCGGTGGCGGGAATAATGACTATCTACAGCGCGACGCGTCCTCCAATACCGGGAGGCGAGATGGCTTCATTCTATATCAGGCAGATTTACTGGCTGACCGTAAGCGTGATAGCGATGGTCGCGGTGGTGAGCTTCGATTATGTCTGGCTGAAGAGATTCTCCTACGTCCTTTACGGCCTCGGAATGTTCCTTCTGCTCCTCGTCCTGTTCCTCGGGAAGACGGGTATGGGAGCACAGCGCTGGCTAAATCTCGGCATATTCTCCTTCCAGCCCTCCGAGGTGTTCAAGCTCTGCTTCGTAATCACCATCTCCCGGTATCTGAGCGAGACCCATGGCAAGGCAGGGCTCATCTCCCTGCTAAAGACCTTCCTTCTGCTCGCTTTTGTTCCCGTGGCCATGGTAATAAAGCAGCCCGACCTCGGCACAGCGGTGTTACTGCTTTTCGTGTTTCTCTCAATCATGGCCGCAAAGGGGCTTCAGAGGAAGGTTATTGCGCTGATTATCCTTATCGGCCTGGTTTCTGTCCCCTTTCTCGGCAATGTCCTCTGGGAGGGACTCAAAGATTATCAGAAGAACAGGCTTGTTGCTTTTTTGGAGCCGGATATCGATCCCGCGGGCATAGGGTATCACATAAACCAGTCAAAGGTTGCTATAGGGTCGGGCCAGTTCATTGGCAAGGGGTATCTCCAGGGCACACAGGGTCCATTCAGATTCCTTCCTGAAAAGCATACGGACTTCATCTTCTCTGTATTTGCAGAGGAATGGGGCTTTGCGGGAAGCGTTATTCTCCTCATCGTTTATCTCGCCCTGATCCTCAGGGGACTCGACACCGCAAGGAAGGCGAAGGACGAATTCGGGAGTCTTCTGGCCATGGGCATCTCCTTCATGTTCGCGATATACTTTTTCGTGAACGTGGGAATGACCCTGGGGATCATGCCTGTAGTGGGTATACCTCTTCCCTTCATGAGCTACGGGGGGACATCCCTCATAGCTAACTTCGTCGCGGCAGGGATCCTCATCAACATAAGGACGAGGAGGTTCGAGCTGTTCTATTAGCAGAGCTGCAACTCCTTCATCGTTCTGTGCTCATTCAATTTCTTCTGATGCCTAAAGACCGGATAGGAAAGAGATACAAAAAATGTTCGACGGGTAGAGAATTTACCTTCATTTTCCGAAATGTTACCCTTTCATTTTTGCATTGCGCAACTACAGTAAAAACCTCTATAATTCTGTAAATAAGGGGCAGGGGGTGGGACAACTGACCATAGACATAGAGGCATTAAAACACTACTTTGAAACCCGCAAGGACATTGCCTTTGCCTTTCTTTTCGGCTCACAGGCGCATGGGACTGCTACAAAATTATCCGATGTTGACATAGCAGTCTATTTTTATCCTGAAAAAAAGCATCCCATAGAGTATGAAGAGGCGGTCTTCTATCCAACTGAGGATGAGATATGGTCAGACGTGGAGCGGATACTCAAAAAAGAGATTGAGATGCTTGTCATGAATAGGGTCTCATCCTGCGTTGCCGCAAGCGCTATAAGGGGCATTCCCCTTGCAATAAACGATTGGGGATTATATCTTGATTTTATGGAGGTCGTTACAAGAGAGGCGGAGGATTTTAGAGAAATGGTTTTTGAAAATTTTCTTGAAAGGATGAAGGTTGAAGGAAGAACTGAAGCAGAGATTGCTAAAGCATCTTGATTTTCTGGAAGCAGAGATCAAAGAATATCCAAAGTTTGCAAAGTTTTCTGCTGCTGAATATCGTGATGACAGCGACAAGAGAAGAAATGTGGAACGCTGGGTTGAAAATATAATAAATTCTTCCATAGATATATCTAAAGTTATTCTAACCCTTGAGGGAAGAAATCTTCCGGACAATTACAAAGACATAGTATTATCAATCTCAGCCGTTAAAGAGTTGGGAATAGATTCAGCAGAGCCCCTTTCCCGCTGGGTAAAGTTCAGGAATATCGTATCTCATGAATATCTTGACATCAGGTGGGCAACAATAAAAAAATTCATATTGGAAACCGAACCTTTATATAAGGGCCTATTGGATAAGGCAAGGGTTTATCTTAAGAAGAAAATAGAAGGAGACAAGGGAAAAGAATAAGATGTTAATAGCCGCGACTTGGTCCGACACTCCGCCCATTAAGCCGCCAGTTCTCCTGAGGACGGCCTCCTCAACCTCGGGGGCAACGCGGTTTTTGAGACAGGGCTTCTCGCGGCTTATCTCCTGAAGGGCCATTTCCCCGCCGGTCACATAAAGCTCCTTGAAGCGGTAAAAGCTGTCCCTCGAATACCCGAACACCTTGCAGGCCTGAGAGACATTGCCCAAGTGTTTCGCCAACTCCAAAAGCCCGACCTTGTTCTTGATGATCTTCTGCTCCGCTGTCATCTGACATCCTCCTTTCAAAAAATCGTTTCTATTTTACAAGGAGTGTCAGATTAAGTCTTGCCTATTTCAACATTTCAACTAAGACATGCCTTTGCAGGTCATCTTAATAATGGCAGGTGTGGACATAACCACAGTCAAAGAGCTGTTAGGACATAAAACCCTTACAACGACCCTCAGATACTCTAATTTAGCGCCATCTCACAAGGTTAAAGCAGTAGATATATTGGACAGCACCTTGAATGAGAGGTCAACTATACAGAAACTAGACATTTTGAGTGTTAGCAAGTGATAGAAGAGAATTTCAATGGCGAACAAAGGGCTTGAAAATAAATTGAAATTTGAAAGTGGAGCCGAAGGGGATCGAACCCTCGACCTCTTGAATGCCATTCAAGCGCTCTCCCAACTGAGCTACGGCCCCAAAACATCTGCCCAACCAAGCAGAAGGATCGAACGACGACCGGCCGCGGCGATCGCTCTCCTCTACGAGTCGCAGACCAACTAAGCTACCCTGTAAGATAGCATAAATTTCCGACAGGTTGTCAACCTCTTCAAGCCGCACTCGACGTTAATTTTCGCGGACGAAGGCAAATATACTCGTAAAGGAAAGCAAGCTGACCTGAGAGTGTCTGGTCGTTCAGCTTCTTTTTAGAGCCAACGGGTATACTCGTAGAACAAGAACTACTTCACAGCGACAAGCGCAAGGCCTAACTTCTTTTCCGCCTCTTTGATCTGCGAGATCTCGTCTTCCTGTAAGGAGACGATATTTATGTCCTTGCAGGAAAACGCGAGAATGGTCTTGCCCAGTTTCTCTTCCAGGGACTGGACAGCCTCAAGTTTTGCCCCGTCGAGATTTGCAAAAGTGCATAACATGTCTGCCTCCTTTGATTCAATCATATTTCACAATGCAGGTGATGTCAATCTCTCAACGCGACCTGTACAAATAAGGTATAATGTTCAATGCAGATAGTTCCGTTAAAGACAGTGCACGGCGAAGGGAAGGCATGGGAAATCCTTTCCCTGCAGTCCCCTGAAGACGTCTGTAAAAGGTCTCTTGCAAGTTACGATAGGGTCTCTGGTCTTTATGAGATTAAGTCCTTCGGCATAGATTTCAAGGTCTCTCCTTCTGAAAAAAGGATTTTCAGCTCCGCACCCGAAAGCAGCCTCTTTTTGGAAACCCTGAAGGATTTCTTCAGGCTCTCGGTCCTTTGGTACATGACGAGCGCAAAGGACATTCCCTTTACAGGCAGACTCATAAGACCCCTTGATGTGAAGGGAGGGCAGCGCTTCTTTGCAGGGACCCACGTGCTGCCCCTTAATGATCTGGCGGGCAAGTACGGCGGCGACCGGGAAGGCTTTCTGAAAAGAGGCAGGGAGTTCGGGGCCGGCGTTCTTAGTCACGGGGACGCCTCCATAAGGCTCTTTCCCCTTCCAAGGGTCCCCGTCACACTGATCCTCTGGGTGGAGGATGAGGAATTCCCTGCCAGGGTCGACCTGCTTTTCGATTCCACCTGTGACCTTCAGATATCTCTTTCGGACTTAATATGGTCGGTGGCGATGATGAGCTGCCTTGTAATGCTCTAGCTCTGTCTTCTGTGGCAACGTATGCTGCGCTCATCGGTCGTCATCTGCACTTTTCGCTCCCCAGGTGATCTGCGTTTTTGAAACCCATGGCAGACGAAGCAGTCCTTGTATCCGAGCTTTCTGTGCATATTTACCACCCTTGGGTTTTTGCTGTGGCAGACATTGCAGCCCAGCGCGATGGAATTGGAAAGGTGAACAGTTCCGACGACAAGGACTACGCTGAATATCTTCACGAGTTTCATAGGAATAGTTTTACGGAATGGGAAGGATACCGCCCTGACTTAGGTCATATCGCGGGCCTTTTGCCTTCACACAACAGGAGATTATAATAAATAATGTCGTCAGGAGAAGAAAAAGTATGGAAAGCTCTTGCGGAACTTGACCCTTGGGAGGTATGCAGGAGAACGGATATCGCCTTTGATGCCTCATCGGGACTCTACCTTATAAAGTCATTCGGAAGGGACTTCTCGGTCTCGCCAGAAGAGAAGGAAATAGCCGCCATCTCCCCCGAGGGGGAGATTTTTCTTCAGAGGCTCGGATATTTCTTCAGGCTCTCCGTTCTCGGATATCTCGCCATGGCAAAGGATGTGTCACCTACAGGACGCCTTCTGAACCCAATGAATATGAAGAGCGGTCAGCTCTTTTTCAGGGGCTCCCATGTGCTGCCCCTTGAGAGAGTGGCTGAAAAGTATGGCGGGGACAGGGAAGCGTTCCTGAGGAAGTGTGAAGAACTGGGCGGAGTGAGGCTGGAGTATGGCGATGCCTCAATGAGACTCTTCGCCTTTCCAAAAATACCAGTGGTGCCGATTCTCTGGGTCGGCGATGAGGAGTTCCCTCCCCGGGCCGACTTGCTCCTTGATTCCTCAATCGAGATCCAGCTGCCGATCGATGTCATTTGGACCGTCGCTATGCTGAGCGTCCTCGTGATGCTCTGAATCCTCTTGACAGGGAACTACATAGAAGGCTTAAATATATACAGTGAATCCTACATCCCGTCAGAGATCCCGTTTACTTTCCTTTATGGTGCAGTGCATCCTGCTCTTGATTACGCTCATTGCAGCCGGATGTGCCGGAAAGAAGGAAGTGAGGACTGAGGAATTCGATGCCGAGAGATCCCTTGCTAGGGCGAATGAGCTAACGGAAAAGAAGGAGTTTGATGAGGCGAGAAAGGTGCTCCTTGAGGTGAAGAACAGGGACCTTACAAGGAGGTTCGCACCTCTCGCCATGCTGAAGATGGCGGACTCTTACGCGAAGGAAGAGGAGTATGAAGCCGCGGTAGAAGAGTACAGGAGATTCCTCGAACTTTACCCTGACCATAAGAACGCGTCCTATGCCCAGTACCAGATCGGTATGATTTATTTCATGCAGATTGAGGGCCCTGAAAGGGGATATGGCGCTGCTGCCAGGGCACTGGAGGAGTTCGAGAAGCTCAAGAAGATGTACCCAAGGAATCCATACCGGGAGATGGTGGAGCTCAGGATCGAGAAATGCAGGAACACCATGGCTGAGTATGAATTCCTTGTGGCTGAGTTCTACTTCAAGAAAGGCTCGTGCAATGCCGCGCTTCTCCGGTACCAGCAACTCCTGTCACAGTTCCCGGAATTCAAGAAGGAGCCTCTGGTCCTTTATAATATGGCGGTGTGTTCGCGGAAACTCGGCAAAGGGGAGAAGGCCATCGGGTATCTAAACCGCCTCATCGAAAAATACCCAGGTGACAAGATCATTAAAGACGCAAAGAAAGAGCTGGCGTCCCTCGGGAAGTAAGAGATACTACCCTGCCTTTCTGGACCTCTCAGGCAAGCGGTGCGTTGTCGTGGGAGGGGGGAAGGTCGCAGAAAGGAAATGTTCAGCCCTCATCGGTGCTGGCGCAAGGGTGACAGTCGTAAGCCCAGTGATCACGCGCAGACTCGAAAGATACAACCGGCAAGGCCTTCTCCGCCATATTGGGCGCGGTTACCGGAAAGGGGATATCGCTTCAGCTTTTGCGGTGATAGCGGCCACGGACTCCGAGGAGACGAACAAAAAGGTGGCTGCCGACGCCGCAGGGAGGAATATCCTCCTGAACGTTGCGGACAGCCCCTCCCTCTGTAATTTCATCTCACCCTCCGTACTGAAGCGCGGCGCTCTGACAATAGCCGTCTCTACCGGAGGCGTCAGTCCTGCAATGGCAGGGACGATAAGGAAAGAACTGGGGAAGCTCTATGGCCCCGAATTCTCGAAATATCTCGTATTTTTGAGAGGCGTCCGCAAGCGGGCGATGGCCAAGGTCCGGGATAGTGCAGCGAGACAGGAGTTGTTGAAAGACCTTTCATCCGAAAGATTGCTTGGGATACTGAGAGGCAGGGGGTTCCGGCAAGCAAAGAGGGCAGCCCTCAGCATCTGGGACAAGTTCCGCATATGATGGCTTTATGCTGGGAAAGCGAATAATAGTATAATAAAAAACTATGGAGAAGAAGGCCGTAAGGATGACCTCCAAGCTCGGCACCGAGTTCGATACAGAGGTCGTTGTGGGGAAAGAGAAATACCTTGTCCAGACAGAGGACGGCGGCAAGAAGAAACCTGTTGTGATCACCAGGATATACCTGAACGGCCAGATACTCCTCACGAGAAAGACCGATTACTCCGACGAGGTGGACTTCCCTGACATGGAAGAGCGGGTGATGGCGCTCATGCAGAGGCAGCACCGTATGACAATACATATGGCCAGGGCTGGAACGCTGAAAAAGACTAAGTCCACTTCGGAGTATCTCGACGAGGTGAAGGGTCTCTTGAAGAACAGAAGCAAGAGAAGCGCCCTGCGGCTCCTCTCCGAGGCTCTGGAACAATACCCCGATGACCCATTTCTTCTTTCTTATTACGGGTGCCTGGAGGCTGTCGCTAACAAGAATTACACGGAAGGCATCGATACCTGCCATCTCGCCATTGAGGTATTGAAGAGGAAGGTGCCCTTCGGCGAAGACTTCTTCTTCCCAGTCTTTTATCTCAACCTCGGCAGGGCCTATCTTGCAGCAGGGAAAAGGAAGGAAGCCTTGGATTCCTTTTATAGGGGACTGGAGATTGAAAGAGAGAACAAGGACCTCCTCTGGGAGGTGAGAAAGCTTGGCATAAGGAGAAAGCCCCTGCTGCCTTTTCTCCAGAGGTCCAACCCGATCAACAAGTACATCGGCAAAATGCTCCATTCCCTGAAAAGATAGGATAGAGCAGGCAAGAGGCCCTTGAGGGCATTTGCGCTGGCCAATAGTGAGGAAGGGGTTTAGCCGATTATCTCGACAAAGCGGTCGTAAGATATCTCCTTGTCAAAGGCGACGCCCACGAAATAATCTTTGCCCTGCGGGCAGACCGAAGCAATCCTTCCCTTGAGGGCGTCCTCTTGGGATTCCTTAGCGCCGGGGAAAAGAAACTCAATAGAGACCGGAGTCGCTTTTTCCATAATAGCATCTGTATAAAACCCCAGGCCTCCCTGCGAGATAGTTGTTACCTGCGTTAGAAGTCCATCGGGGGATGCGGCATCCAGCCTCCTGATTACGGCCTTTGCCGAGACCGAATACCTGCGGTACCTGCGGACGTTTTCAAACATTTCCATCTCTCCTTTTGTGTCAGGACCTCACCTGCGCCTGTTAAGAGAAGTGAGGAAGTTCACCCTACGGCACTGTATATCCAAACAATACCAAAAAAGGAAAGGCACTTTCAAGTCATCTATTTCCCCTCTCCGGAAAGGCCGGATATCTTCCCCATGATCAACTCATCCAGTTTCAGGAGTTCCATCCCGCTTCCGGCAGGGATAACCTTGTAATTCGGTCTTTTCAGAAGAAGTCCGACATACATTAGACAGGTGAGACTGTCATCAACAACAATAATCTTCTTTTCCATTTCCCCCTCCAAAGGCGGGATATGGAGTTTTTGCACCTGTGCTGAGTAATGTCAAGGAAAATCTTGCTTCGAGGATTGCGCCGGAACGGCACGGGAATGGCTTCCTGTCCTAAGTCAATAGGGAATGAGACGCGAAGACCGGAGCGTTTAATTAAAGACCCTGGGCTCTTCCAAAACGGGGAACCCTTCCCTGGCAAGGGCATCTTTGATCGAGCTGGCGCTTATCTTCTCGTCATCGAAAATCACGGTAACAGCGCCGTCAGCTATGCTCGCTTCCGATTGTATTACGCCTTGGAGTCTCCTCGGAATGGCACCCGCCTCCGCCTCCATGGATATTCATGTAACGCCCTGAACCTTGAAGATTGCCTTCTTTTCAGCTGCAAAGGAAGTGCCGGCAAAGACAGCCGCCACTGCAACTGCGAGCACAAAAAAGGATAATGCTTTCACCGTATTCCTCTCCTGCACAAGAAATGATTCATATTTTACTATCTCTGCCTTCACATAATCAATAAACACCAGCCGTAAGCCATCCCCAGTTTTGGGTAGACGCAAATTGATAGACTCTCATCAGGGATGCTGGGTCTAGTTTTGTTATCCCGGCGAAGGCGGAATCCAAGCAGGCGGGTTTAAAGAAGTCAAAGGATTAACCCTAAGACAACATGTTTATACTCTGCGGGGTCCATATGCCCACGCATCTTGTCAGCAGCCTGCCAGAGCTTTTCCTCAAACTCAAGATTTCTGCCATCGGACTTTGTCTTATCTGCCTTCTTTTTCTTTATATTGCCTATTTTCTCATGTCCCCATCATGCCCACGTAATCAGAACATGTCCAAAAAACCTCAAAATCCTCCATAGGCGGATAGATTCTGACACGTTATTTAATCAGACAATAGTCTTTTAATATCAAAGACTACAAAACCTTCCCGTTCTAAAGTTCTCTTGTGCGTTGCTGAGATGTCTTCCGCAGAGAACAATGCAAAATATTCCTCCCTTCTGTTAGCTTTCCATTTAACGGATTTTGACTTTTCTTTAAGTCTCTTTGTATCTTCCTGTGTAAATTTATTGCCTTTGAGCTTGCATTCAGCGAAAAGGATAGTTTCCTTTTCCTCGTTAAGAGCAACTATGTCTATTTCGACATCACCCCTCCTTGTCCAGAAATCGCCTATCTTTGTGAATTTAAACGGGATGATATCGCCGGTATTTTTTTGAATAAGCAATGCCCTGACCAGTTCTTCAAAAGACCTCCCCATAAAGGTAGAAAGGTCATTCAGTATTTTTGCAGTAAGGCTCTTTTCATCTCCGATCTCTATGAGGCTTTGATTCCGGAATATATATCTGAACCAGAACCTGAGGGCCGGGTCTTTGATATAATATCTCCCTATCTTCTTCTCATATCTGTGTTCGGTTACCGGTATCCTTCTTTCGAGAACCTGGTAATAAGATGTGAGTTCATCGAGGTATTTGCTTATGCTGTTGACGTTTATTCCTGCGCCGTCAGCGATACGTGCCATCTGTGTTTCTCCGCCGGCAATGACTTGAAGGATCGAGAAATAGAGATGATAATTCCTTCCGAATTCTTCTATAAGGAGTTCCCTGCCTTTGTTCTGAAGTACAGCATCGGCTTCACAATAGAGTTTTTTAATGACCTCTGCGTGGGGTTTTCCGAATAACCTGTATCTGTCCAGAAGGAAGTAATATTTCGGTATCCCTCCAAAGAGTGTGTAATAAAATGGCAGATGAGCGGCAGAGTCAAGATGATAATCGTTCAGGATCTCAGCTACAGCGACAGGTGTTAGTGGCTCTATATAGAGCTTTGATGTTGCCCTTCCAAAGAGAGGTTCTTTTTTACCTTCGAATATCTTTTGCATAAGCGTGAAAACAGAGCCTATAAAAATAAATGCGCCCTTAATTTTGTTCTTCTCCCTGTCCCAGTGGTTCTGCAATATTGAAAATACCGATGGGTCAACAGACTCGAAGTTCTGGAATTCATCAAAGACCATGATAACAGGATGCTCCTTCATGTAGCTGAAGATGAAGGAAAACAGGTCTTCAAAGCTCTTGAATGCAGCAGTTTTTATGAGGGGTATCCTCTCTGCAAGGATGTCCCTGAATTCCTCAAGCAATATATGAGGCTTCTTTTTGGAGACAAAGAGATAGAGGACATCCTTTCTTCCCTTAGAAAACTGCCGTATCAATTCGGTCTTGCCAACACGCCTTCTGCCTGTGATTACGACCACGTGAGCGGTCTTCTTGGAAAGGGTTGCAATCTCAGAAAGCCTTGAAAGCTCGGTCCCTCTGTTATAAAACTTCATGGCGTTATATCATCATACCTTTTCGTATCATACAAGATAGTATGATAACATCAAGGTATAGTTTAGGATTACCACTTTCCTGACAACTCTGTATTTAGTCCCATCTTTAAGCTCTACGTCAGGGTGCTTGGGATTTTGAGAATTGTCAAACCCAAAGGTGATTTTTTCTATATAAAAAATGGTGCCCCCTGCAGGAGTCGAACCTGCGGCACCAGGTTTAGGAAACCTGTGCTCTATCCTACTGAGCTAAGGGGGCTCAGAGAGAGTTTAAAGTTCAAAAGTTGAAAGTCAAAAGTCAAAGGCTTAAGAACCCTGAATCTACAATGCCAGCATCTCAAAAGCCCTGTTAACTGCCTCTTCCGCGTCCCGGACGGGGACGATACCTTTTATATCCCAGGTCTTTATTCCTACAACAGGCTTTCCCATCTGGAGTGCAAATGCGATTTCAGAGAGCGTCCCGTACTCACCGCCGATGGCGATAAGGGCATCAGCTGTGCGAGCTATAATAACATTTCTCCCAATTCCCAGTCCAGTTGCTATCGGGATATCTACGTATTCATTGGCCTCTCTTTTGTGGTCCTGAGGCAGGATGCCTACGGTGAGTCCGCCCTCGGCCTTTGCTCCTCTGGAGACAGCCTCCATAACACCTGTAAGGCCTCCGCAGACAAGGACAGAGCCCCTCTTTGCTATAAGCCTCCCGACCTTCTCAGCTTCCTCAAGGAGAGCCTTCTCGACCCTCCGTCCCCCGATGACGGCAATAATTTCTCTCAACTCAAATCCCTTTCTTACGCGAATCTTACAGAGCACTCAGGGAATTGATGGGACCGAAATACCTTTCACCTTCATAATTACTCACGACCTAAGGTCTTCAGAAACCCTTTCGCCTTGGCGAATCCCGGGTGCGGAGAAGTCTCTTGAGCCAAGAAGCCTTCTTCTTTATCTCGACGACCTCAACGCTCCCCACCGCGGGAAAAGGATCTCTTAAAGATGGTCGGGGCGAGAGGATTTGAACCTCCGACTCCACGGTCCCGAACCGTGTGCGCTACCAGACTGCGCTACGCCCCGATATTCGAGCTGTCGAGCTCTCAAGCTTGCAAACTGACAAGCTGGATGGCTTTACTGGCGGGAGCGTGTGGGAATCGAACCCACCCTGCCCGCTTTTGGCAGGCAACACTGGATTTGAAGTCCAGGAGGGACACCAGAACCCTATGCGCTCCCAAGTTGATATTACTCGATTCGCCAAAGTATGGCAAGAAGTCATCTTCCCACCAGGTCTGCCACCATGTCCCCGATCTCTGTGGTGGAGTAACCCATCTTGCCTGCGGCAAGGCTCCTGATCTTTGTTGCGGTGAGCTCCATCACGGACCTCTCTACAGCCTCGGCAGCGCTCTTTTCACCGAGGTAATCGAGCATCATTCCAGCGGCGCAGATGGCTGCAAGGGGATTAATGATGTTCTGCCCCTTGTATTTCGGAGCCGAGCCGCCCATGGGCTCGAACATCGAGACCCCCAGTGGATTGATATTTCCGCCCGCCGCTATGCCAAGACCTCCCTGGATCATCGCTCCCAGGTCGGTGATGATATCTCCGAACATGTTGTCAGTTACGATCACGTCGAACCATTCAGGGTTCTTCACGAACCACATGGTGATGGCATCGACATGGGCGTAATCCGGCTTCACCATAGGGTATTCCTTTGCCACTTCATAGAATGTCCTTTCCCATAGGTCGAAAGCAAAGGTGAGGACATTTGTCTTGCCGCAGAGGGTGAGTTTGTTTTCCTTGTTCCTCTTTTTCGTATATTCGAAGGCATAGCGTATGCAGCGTTCAACGCCCTTCCTTGTGTTTATCGAAACCTGCGTGGCGACCTCATCAGGGGTGCCTTTCTTTAGAAAGCCTCCTGTCCCGGTATAAAGCCCCTCAGTGTTCTCCCTGACCACCACGAAGTCGACATGTTCCGGACCCTTGTCCTTCAAGGGACAATCAACTCCGGGGTAGAGTTTCACCGGCCGGAGATTGATATACTGGTCGAGTTCGAACCTGATCCTGAGGAGAATGCCTTTCTCCAATATCCCGGGTTTTACGTCAGGATGACCGATTGCCCCGAGATAGATAGCGTCGAATTTCCTCAGGTCATTCAGGGCGCTATCGGGAAGCACCTCGCCTGTCCTGAGATACCGCTCCCCTCCGAAATCCAAGTGGGTGAAGTCGAGTTTGAACCCGTACTTCTGCGATGATGCATTCAGCACCTTTATCCCCTCCGCAACTACTTCAGGTCCTGTGCCGTCTCCGCCGATGACCGCTATCTTGTATGTTTTTGGCATCCCGTCCTCCTCTTACTGACATTCGAGCTTTATATATTACAGGAAACGATAAAATAGTGCACACCGGCGAAGGCAGAGAAACCTCGAATGCCTTACTTCTTACCCAGTGCCCTTTCCACTGTCTTAATAGCGCAGAATTCCCCGCACATGCTGCAGACGTTGGTGACCGCAGGCGGTACCTGGCCCCTCCATTCCCTTACCCTGTCAGGATCAAGGCTCAGGGAGATCTGTCCTTCCCAGTCGAGGTTTTTCCTGCACTGAGCCATCTTTCTGTCTTTTTCCATAGCGCCTGGTATCCCTTTGGCAACATCAGCAGCATGGGCCGCAATCCTCGAAGCGATAACTCCCTCCTTGACATCATCGATGCCCGGAAGCCGGATATGCTCGGAGGGGGTGACGTAGCAGAGGAAATCTGCTCCTGCAGCACCTGCAATGGCACCTCCGATGGCAGCAGAGATATGATCATACCCCATCCCGATATCTGTCACCAGAGGACCGAGCACATAGAACGGCGCTCCCTTGCAGATCTCCTTCTGCATCTTTATGTTCAGCTCGACCTGGTTCAGGGGAACATGCCCCGGCCCTTCTATGATCGCCTGGACCCCTTCTGAAAGGGCTCTGTCCCTCAGTTCACCGAGGGTTACGAGTTCTTCAATCTGGCTTCTGTCCGTGGCATCGGCAAGGCAGCCGGGCCTGAAACCGTCTCCAAGGCTCAGCGTGAGGTCATATCTCTTTGCGATTTCAATAAGTCTCTCATATTGCTCGTAGAGGGGATTTTCCCTGTCGTTGTATATCATCCACTCAAGAAGCAACGCTCCCCCCCTGCTTACGACGTCAAGGATCCTTCTGTCGTCTCTCAATCGTTCTATCGCTTTCCTTGTGACTCCGCAATGAACCGTAACAAAATCCACTCCATCCCTTGCATGCTCCTCGATAACCTCAAAGAGCCCGTCGTGGGTCATCTTTGCGATGTGTCCGTGACGTTCAGTTGTCCTTACCGCAGCCTCATAAACAGGTACAGTGCCCACCGCAACAGGGGACTTCCTGAGGAGGGTATTTCTGAAATCTCTGATAGCGCCGCCTGTGGAGAGATCCATCACTGCATCGGCGCCGTACTTCACAAGCACTTCAAGTTTCGTTATCTCCTCTTCATACGATATCCTGTCCCTGGACGTTCCTATGTTGGCATTGATCTTTGTCCTCAGGCCCCTGCCGATCCCGAGCGGGGCGATGTCGTGAAGTATGTTCCTCGCGATGACAGTTACCCCTTCGGCTATGTCGGACGCAAGCTTCTTTGGGGAGATGTTTTCAGACCGGGCTACAGCCTCCATCTCCTCGGTGATAATGCCTTTTTTTGCCAGTTCTATCCTCGTCATGGTTCTTCTCCTTTTCTTATTGACGCCAGGAATCCCGATGCCGCGCCTCCAACATCAGCCTCACCGAAGATTCCGCTTATGACCGATATGCCATAAGCCCCCGCGTCCAACACCTCCTTCACGCTGTCCTGTCTTATGCCCCCGATTCCAAAAACCGGCAGGGAAAGCGTCTTGCTCACGTCTCTTAACGCGTTAATTCCGACAGGCTCGCCATACTTGAGCTTCGAAGGTGTCGCATAAACGGGACCAAAGGTGACGAAATCCGCTCCTTCCCTTTCTGCGGTTACAGCCTCCCCAATACTATGAGTGGAAGCTCCGATAAGCAGTCCCTTACCGACGATCTTCCTCACCGCATGCACGGGGATACCGGACTGGCCGAGATGCACTCCGTCTGCGCCGGCGCACATAGCCACATCAACCCTGTCATTGATAAAGAGTTTTGCATCGTATCTTGAAGTCAGTTCTCTCATCCTGTATGCCAGAACCAGCAAGTCCCGTACCGGCATATCCTTTTCCCTTAACTGAACTGCCCTTATGCCTGCCTCCAGTGCGTCCTTAACCGCATCCAATAACTTGCGAGTGACAAGTGAAGAGTCACGAGCGTTATCGAAAAGCCTTCTGTCCGTGATAAGGTATAACCTGAAATCCATTTTCCGGCTGTCCATACTCGCAGCTTGTCACTTGTTGCTAATCACTGTCCTTATAGCATCCCCTCTATGGGGCTACTGGCGGTTGCATAGAGCTTTTTCGGTATCCTTCCTGCCTTATATGCCAACCTTCCGGCAATGACAGCATGTTTCATCGCCTCTGCCATCGCGATAGGGTCCCTGGCCCCAGCAATGGCGGTATTTATCAGGACCGCGTCGCAACCGAGCTCCATGGCAATAGTAGAATCCGAGGCGGTTCCAACCCCTGCATCCACGATCACCGGAACCCTTGCGGCCTCCAGGATTATCCTTATGTTGTATGGGTTCCTTATCCCAAGTCCCGACCCTATTGGTGCACCAAGCGGCATTACCGCAGCAGCCCCGGCGTCCTCAAGCCTCTTCGCCATGATGGGGTCATCGTTTGTATAGGGAAAGACGATAAAGCCTTCCTTTGACAGGACCTCCGTTGCCTTCAGAAGTCCCAAGGTGTCGGGGAAAAGGGTCTTTTCGTCTCCTATCACTTCGAGTTTCACCATATCAGAAACCCCTGCCTCCCTCGCCAGACGCGAATATCTCAGGGCATCTTCAACCGTATAGCAGCCCGCGGTGTTTGGAAGTATCTTGTACTTCTTCGGGTCAAGGTAATCAAGGAGGTTTTCTGATTTCCTGTCGGTGATGTTTACCCTTCTTACTGCCACGGTCACCACATCCGCACCAGATGCCTCGACCACGCGTGCGGTCTCTTCGAAATCCTTGTACTTCCCTGTTCCTATCCAGAGCCTGGAGGTGAATTCGATGTCTCTGATGATTAATCTATCTCCCATGTCTTTCCTCCTGTATTTCAGTGTCAGTTACCGGTGTCAGTGTCAGTTGAGTTTCAGAACCACATCATTTCTTGCCGACGCTATTCACTGCCACTGACACTAAATTGTCCTCCACCGACAAAATAAACTATCTCCACACTGTCTCCCTCTTTAAGGATGCAACTCTCAAAATCCACCCTCCTGATAACCTTCAGGTTTACCTCTACAGCGACTCTTTCAGGGGTTATTTCCATCTCTTTTAGGAGTTGTATTACCGTATCCCTTTCTGTCGTATATTCCTTTCCGTTCACTGTAAGTCTCATCTCATCCTCTCAAAAAAAAACCTCTATCCCTTGACGGAGGGAATAGAGGATTATATAACCTGCATTCCCGTTCCCTACGCCGGAATTACCCGGATCAGGTTCAAGGGGTCTTCCTAAAAAAGGGAATTCTCAGGCCTTCCGGCCTCCCCCAGGGATTTGAATAATTATACCATTTTTTTCTAATTTATCAAAGATTCATTGCGTGGCATCTTCCGTGAATCTTGCCCTCAATCCGCTCCAGCCGCCCCCGCTCTTCTTGTCTCACGTTGACACAGCGATCGGCAAAGGGGAATAATTAAACATGAGCCCGCGATATAACGCATTCGGACCGTATCTCAAGAGGAAATTCGGCACCGTCGTGTACAAGGTGAATGTGGATGCAGGATTCACCTGCCCCAACAGGGACGGTACCCTTGGCGCGACGGGCTGCATCTATTGTAATAACGACAGCTTCAGGCCTTCCGAATGCAGGACCGAGGTGCCTATCATAGAACAGATACGGAAAGGGATAAATTACCTTTCAAGGCGGTACGGGGCGAATAAGTTCCTCGTCTATTTTCAGCCCTTTACCAATACATATGCGCCTGCGGCAGAGCTGGAAAGAATATACAGGGAAGCGCTCTCAGTCCCTTCGGTTATCGGCCTGGCCATAGGGACAAGGCCTGATTGCGTGGACGAAGAAAAGATAGAGCTGCTCAGGGAGCTCGCAAAGGAGCATTTTGTCCTTTTGGAATACGGGCTGCAGTCCATCTATGATAAGTCCCTTCGGTTCATCCTGAGGGGACATGACTACAAGGCCTTCCTTGATGCCATAAACCTGACTAGGGGAAAGGGTATTCATATCGGCGCCCATGTTATTGTGGGTCTTCCCACAGAGACGAGGGATGAGATGCTCGCCATGGCTGATGAGCTCTCCACCCTCCCGTTAGGTTTTTTGAAGGTTCATCAGCTGCAGGTTGTAAAGGATACCCTCCTTGCCGGGCAGTACCTTGAAAAGCCTTTCCCCACATTCGAATATGATGATTACCTGAATTTTCTTGTGAACTTCATAGAGCGGCTCTCCCCTGAAATCGTTCTTCAGAGGCTCTTTGCCCTCTCACCCGATAAAATCCTTATCGCTCCTAGGTGGGGGAAGACAAGACAGGAGATCCTGCGGGACATCAAAGAGATGTTTATCCGGAGAGAGGCCCAACAGGGATCCAAGTGCCTCTGTCATAGGCATTGATCTCCTCCTCAGGTTTTCTTATTGTGCCATGCCCGATAAAAGGATTGAAGTAGATGCCTATTCCGGGTCCTGCGAAGAAGAGACTCCCCGATCATTCATTCTCTATGGTGAAAAGGTCGAGGTACTCGAAGTTACTAAAAGGTGGGTCGAAGAGGAATTCAAAAATAGGGCAAGGAAGAGATTTTTCAGGATTAAGGGAGATGACGGTTACCTCCACACGCTTTATTACGATGAGATGAAAAAGGAATGGTTTATCCGCAAGGCCGGCTGATTAAGTTATCTAATCGGTGACCTTATAGCCGAGCTTTTCTATGCTTTCCTTGGAAATCTTCAGTATATCTTCTTCCATGATTTTTGATCCATCGAAGGTTATGACGATCTTGCCGTTTTCGACATCGATTGAATCCACCCCTTCCATCTTTCCGATAAACCTCCTCAATGCAAGCGAACATTCGTCGCAGAATTCTTTCTGAACGTTTAGAGAAACCCTCTTCATAAGGCGCCTCCTTCCATTATATTAAATTATAGTGGTTAGGCCGGACTGGTCAACTTACAACCACATTCCCCCTCTAAGGAGAGGTTCCTTGACTTAACAAATTCATCCTAGTATATAATGATAAAGCTTGATAGTATACAAATGTCTATATAAAGGGGAACTTGACCGAAAAAGATATATGAGTTCCTAACCGGATTCATTGAGAGGCATGGGTATCCTCCCACCGTGAGGGAGATCGGGGAGTATTTCGGATTCCTCTGGTCTGCCGCGAGGGGACATTTGAAGGCTATTGAAAGGAAAAGGCTGATAGGATCAACACATTTCGCAAATATTGATGCAGGTGGTATAGGAAGCCGTTCATGAAAAAGAAGATATTATTCATTACCCCTCCGTATCATTGTGGCGTTGTTGAGGTTGCCGGCCGCTGGATACCCCTGACATTCGCCTACCTTGCGGGCGCTGTGAGAGAAGCCGGATTCGAGCCAATAATCTACGATGCCATGACTAAGTGGGTTGGCCTTAAGGAGATCGGACAAAAGATCAGAGATGTGCAGCCGGATTATGTCGCTACGACCGCCATCACTTCCACCGCTCCTGATGCCCTTGAGATTTTAAGAATCGCAAAAGACATCAACGAAGAGACCATCACTGTCATCGGTGGTGTGCACCCGACGTTTCTGTATAAGGAAATTCTCAGGTGCGGCTTTGTCGATTACGTAGTGAGAGGCGAGGGTGAAGAAACGCTGAAAGAACTTCTTGTTGCACTTAATAATGAGGGAGACGTTCGGACCGTCAGTGGAATCGCATTCAAAGAGGGCCACAGGGTCGTAGCGACTCGGACAAGAGCGTTTGTGCATGACATCGATGCCCTTTCCCCCGCGTGGGATCTTCTCGATTGGCAGGATTACCATTACTTCGTCATCCCCAAGAGCAGGCTGGGGGCTGTAAGCACGTCAAGGGGATGCAGCCATAACTGCACCTTCTGCTCGCAGCAGAAATTCTGGCACCAGACCTGGCGGGCAAGAAAACCTGAAAGCGTTGTCGGCGAAATAGGGCATCTGCTCAAGACCTATGGTGTGAATGTTTTTCTCCTGCCTGACGAATACCCCACAAAGGACCGGCAGCGCTGGGAGAGGTTTCTTGACCTTCTCATAGAAAGCGACATGGGTGTGCACCTGCTCATGGAGACCCGGGCGGAAGATATCCTCCGCGATAGGGATATCCTCTGGAAATACCGGAGGGCCGGGATCGTTCATATCTATATCGGTGTTGAGGCAACGGACCAGACAACACTCGACCTGATCAAGAAGGATATCAGAGTGGAAACGGGCATTGAGGCGATAAGACTCATACATGAGCACGGCATGATAACAGAGACGAGTTTCATACTCGGATTTCTCCACGAAACTCCTGAGACGGTGAGGCGGACACTTGAGCTGGCGAGGGTCCATAATCCGGACTTTGCCCATTTCCTCGCGCTTGCTCCCTGGCCATATGCAGACATGTACCGGGAGATTGAGCCTTTTATAGTCGAGCGGGACTATCGTAAGTACAACCTAATCGATCCAGTCATCAAACCTGAGAAAATGAGCCTTCAAGAAGTTGACAAGGCCATAATTCACTGTTACCAGAGCTTTTATTTATGGAAACTTAAGGAAGTGATGGGCATGAAGGACGCCTTCAAGAAGGACTATCTTCTCCGCTCCATGAAACTCATGATGGGCAGCTCCTTTATCGTTAATAAGCTTGGCTCCATCAGCGCAATCCCGCCCCAAGTTGAGGCATTGATAGAGAATATCAGTAAGGCAACCGGATCTGCTGATACGCGTCAGGATGACTTTGTACCGCTCGTCTCAAAGTCGGTTGCGATCAATGAGCGGGTGGAGAAGGTCTTTGCATTCGTTGCGGACCCCTCGAACTGGCCGAAATACATTCCAGGCCTTAAGGAAGTGAAAGGCATCTCTGCCGAAGACATTGCTGAGGGAAGTGCGTTTCAGTGGACTTACCGTATCAAGGGATTCACCCTGCGCGGGGAGGGGAAGGTCGCATACCACGAGAAGAACAGAGGGCTTACTCTCCAGATGCACAGCATGATGCCCCTCAGGAAGAATATTCGGTTCGAAGAAGAGTGCGGGGGAACACGCCTGTATGTCGAGGTCGGCTACAAAGCGCCGGGAAAGGTCATGAGTTACCTATTCAACCTTGTCAGGAAATCACTGAATATCATGGAGACAACTGCCGTGCTGGAGAGGATAAAGGTAATGTGTGAAACTGGTGCTGACGTCAAAGGACGCATTCTAAAGGACAAGGTATCAGCCTAATGATGGATATCCACCATCTCAGGGTATTTGCATCGGTTTTTAAACAGAGGAGCTTTTCTAAGGCTGCTGAAGAATTGCACCTCACGCAGCCAACGGTCAGTGACCATATCAAGGCCCTTGAAGAGGAACTGAACTGCAGGCTCTTTGATAGACTTGCCAGAAGGATTCTCCCAACCGATGAAGCGGGGCTCCTTATCGGCAGGACGCAGGAGATTATTGATAAACTCGACGGCTTGAAGGATGTTCTTGGAGAATCAAGGAAAGAATTGACCGGAAACCTGGTTATCGGCGCAAGCACTATTCCCGGAACCTATATCCTTCCCGGCCTTTCGGCGGCGTTCAGAGAGAAGAATACTTCTGTTCTCTTTGAGGTAGTTGTTTCCGATTCCAAGGCGATCATTGACAAGGTGGCAGGGGATGACCTTCTGATCGGCATTGTCGGCGCCAAGCTCGAATCCAGGCAAGTGGATTATAAACCTTTTCTTGATGACGAGCTGATTGTTGTTGCATCAGGTTCTTATGACGCAAGAAAGAACATCAGCGTCAGGGATCTTTCCGGTCTGCCCGTTGTCATGAGGGAACAGGGCTCAGGCACAAGAAGGGAGTTCGAGAGGATTCTCGAAAAAGAGGGAATTGATTTTCAGCATCTCAACATTGTCGGCATATTCGGCTCGACTGATGCCGTCAAGCAGGCTGTCAAGGAAGGTCTGGGCATCTCGATAATGTCAAGGAGGTCCGTGAAGGATGAACTGAAATACGGGATGCTCAGGGAAATCAAGATCAAAGATGCGTGCATGAAGCGGCAGTTTTATATCATCACCCACAGGAAGCGGACTCTTCCGCACTTGTATAAAACGTTTGTTGAATATTTGCTTAAGAGATAATCAACCGCTCTTTTTGCCAATCCCTTGCAGAGACAGAGGCGTGTAGGCATCTCCTTTATTGTGTCTATATCCAAGCGATTTTAAATAGACATTATCTATTTGAAATATAGAACAAGACATTTTATATTGAGAAATCACCTACAATTTATAGGAGGATTCAATGATCAAAAGAATAGCGTTCTTAATCCTCTCGATGTCAGTCGTTGTATTCGGGCCCGTCCATCGGGCTGACGCAAAAGAAAGACAAGGGTCGGTCACCTTTCAGGTGAATCTCGATGCACCTGCTGATGCCAATAATATAAGACTCTGGATACCGTATCCCGTGTCTGACAGGAGCCAGGAGAACAAAGGCGAACGCATTATGCTTAATCCGCAGCAAAGCGGCGGGCCGCTTCTCTATTTCATGTACCCATATGTTGAGGCTGACGGCAAACCGCTTAATGAAGACCTCTACGGCTTCAATATTGGATACAAGATAACATTTAAAGAACAATAACCGCCTGAATTGGATGGGGAAACGGATATAACATGCTTGACAGGGCTGAAGTTCCCTGCTGCTATCTACGGCATCACTGCGCAGCATAACTACAATGAATGTCACCCGAAAAACATTACCATCTACGGTAAGGTAGGGATTTTAGGGCGGGGGCTGCTGCCCCCGGCTGAAGAGTCGAACGATGCAGGACCCTTGTAAATGGCATAGGGCTGTTGCCTACATATACCGCACAGCCCTTTTCGAACGCTGTCTTGCAAAATTGTCAAAAAGAGGGGGCACAGCGACTGAGGCCGCAAAGAAGGCCGAGGAATTCATAAGCAGCATTATGAGCGGCGGCGCCAGTCATGGCAGAAAAAAGTTCAGCTATACATGGAACGGTGAATATCGCATAAAGCATTGCAAGAAAATCAATTTGGTCGGAGCGTATCGCCTCGTGTTTATAGAAAAGGACGGCGGTTATGTCTTACTGTATGCAGGATCTCATGACGACTGTTTCAGATGGATTGAAAGAAACAAGGGGCTTACTTGCGAGGTTGATCACCCGTCAAATGCCGTCAGGACATCAGGCGGATCAACAAAGCAGGGTGATTCCCTGCCGGAGGGCGTCCTTGAAGAGCGCGAATTTGTGAAGCGGTATGAAGAGGAATTCATGTCGCGGGTTGACGAGAATATGCTTTTGAGAGTATTCTCCGGCTGGAGTAGGGAAAGTGAAGAGTAGTTAACATACTGGAGAGGTGTTCATGCTTGTTGATGCGCGGGGACAAGGCTGTCCGAAACCTGTGATGATGGCTGAAGAGGCCCTCGGCAAGATCGAGGAAGGAATTGTTGAGGTCCTTGTTGATAATGAGGCCTCGGCTGACAATGTTGTGTGGTTTGCAAGGAAAAGCGGGTTCTATAACGAGAAGACTAAAGAGGGCTCTGACTGGAGGGTGAAGATAGTCAAAGGATACATGTGTGTCCCTGCTGCCGAAGCAGCGAAGCAGGATAAGAGCATGCTTCTCATCGTGGCCACGGATGTCATGGGAAAGGAAGAAGACCTTGGCAGAATACTTATGAAGGCATTTTTCGAGACAATGAAGACCTACAAGGAAGTTCCTCATACGATATTCTTCCTGAACGCAGGCGTGAAGCTCACCACAACGAACGCAGAAATCGCTGCAGTCCTGAAAGAGATCGAGGCCCTTGGAGTAGAGATTTATTCATGCGGGACCTGCCTTAAACATTACGGGTTTGAGAATGACTTGAAAGTCGGCCATAGGGGAACGACAAATCTCATCATCGAAGGGATGAATGACTTTGTAAAGACAGTCTGGATCGGTTAAATCCTTGACAAAACCTTTCGAAAATCTGATGATATTATCGTAGGTTCGAACCATGATCGAGAGGAACTCATGAACGACCATCGGCCGTTACCCCCGATCCTTGACATGCCTGAGGCAAAGAGGGCAAGCCTTGTGAGAGATATCTTCTCCGCTGTCGCTCCCTATATCGATCCCCTTGACACCGCTTTCAGCTTCGGTCTATGCCATCTCTGGAGGAGAAAGGTGAGCGCGCAGATCCTGAAAGGAGAGAAGGTTCTCGATGTCTGTACCGGGACGGGGGAACTTGCGAAGCTGATTCTTGGAAAGGTTGGACCCCAGGGCTCTCTCACCGGCGTTGATTTCTGCCAGGACATGCTGGATATCGCAAAGAAGAAGATGAGCCCTTTGCCTGAAAATCTCAACTTCATGCTGGCTGATGCAAGGGATCTCACATTCCCGGACAGCACATTCGACTCAGTAACCGTTTCTTTCGGTATGAGGAACGTCCCTGATACAGCCGTCGCCCTGAAAGAAATCATGCGTGTGCTGAAACCAGGAGGGAGATTCTACTGCCTTGAGCTCACAAGGCCGGAAAAACCCTATATCCTGCCCTTATACAAGTTCTACACCTTCAGGATAATGCCCTTCATAGCAAAGGTCATTACGAAAAATTCCCTACCTTACACTTATCTGCCGGTATCGATAGAGGCCTTTTACCCTCCGAAGGAATTCAAGTCCCTTATGGGTGAGTGCGGTTTCACGGATGTGAAGGCCCTGTCCCTGTCCCTTGGAATCGCTACCCTATACAGCGCTGTAAAGACTTCATAGAAGAGGCTTGCGCTTACACCAGCCCCCAGCCTGAAACCCGGCCCGCGAGGTCAGCAACTGTTTTTCCTGTCTCATAGTAATGGTCAAGCTGAAAGAGGGGATGCGGTTTTAACGTCGTCACGAAGATTGAGGGTATTCATCTGAAGATGCCCTTGGTGTGTGGCGGAGGGGGTGAGATTCGAACTCACGGTAGGGTTGCCCCTACAACGATTTTCAAGACCGTCGCCTTAAACCGCTCGGCCACCCCTCCAGTATTTGCTTTTCAACCACTCTCTGCAGCTCCGCTATCCAGGTAATGTTCTCGCCCCTGGCTTAATTTACGAACTTACGAATATAAAGTATAACAGAAGAAGTCCTGAAATGGAAAACGCCTATCCTTGATCTTCGGGCCGAAATCTTGATCCTACTTCCGCTCGGCTCTATTGATAGAATTTGCTATGTAAATTGTTTATACTACTCAGACATGAATATCCAGCCGCGGGGGATGTAGAGCACCTTTTCGGGATTCACCAATGAAGGACGAAGGAAAAACTAAGGAGCGACTTATAAAGGAGCTGGAAGCCGCGAGGCATGAGCGAAAGCATCTGGAAGAGCAGCTTCGTGCCCTGAAGAGGGCTGTGGAGGGCATGCAGCTGGGGGTTACCATCACCGATACCGAGGGAAAGATCATCTATACGAACCCCGCCGAGGCGCGCATGCATGGGTATTCCGCGGAAGAGCTCATCGGAAAGGATGTGAGAGTCCTTGCTCCTGAAGGTGCAGGCAGGCCAATGACGCTGGAAGAAATGAAGAAGATCAAAAGCTGGACGCGGGAAGGCCTCAACATCAGGAAGGATAGAAGCATTTTCCCTGTGCAACTGATGTCCGATGTCGTTATCGACTGTGATGGTGCCCCTGTCGGCATTGTTACAACTTGCGAAGACACTACGCTGCGCAAGAAGGAAGAAGAGGAACTGAGGAGGTACCGCGAGGACCTCAAGAGACTTGTGGAGGAGCGCACCCGGGAGACCGCTGAGACCGCTGAGAGACTCCTTCAGGAGGTTGCCGAACGAAAACGGGTTGAGAATCTGATCAGGGAATCAGAGGAGAGATACAAGAACCTTGTTGAATTGGCAACGGATATCATCTATATTACGGACAGGAACGGGAACCAGGTGTTTATGAACGGTGCGGCTTTCAAGATACTGGAGTACTCGCCCGAGGAGGTGATCAACCGGCCGTTTATTAACCTAATTCATCCCGCTGACAGGGAGGAGACCCTCAGAAAGCGCAGGGAAATGTCGGAAAGGGGAGTAGACGTCTTTAGCTTCGAAAACAGGTATTTGACGAAAAGCGGAAAGACGATCAATGTGCTTCATAACGTGAGGGTCTTAAGGAATGAAAAAGGGGAATTCGCCGGCACTCAGGGGATCGCAAGGGACATAACGGAACTGAAGCGGGCTGAAGCGAAATTGGAGCTCTTTTCTCGGGCGTTCGAAGAAGCGATGGACGGCATTCAGATCGTTGATTTGAACGGACATATATTGTATTCGAACAGGGCCGTGGAGGAGATATACGGTTTTTCCTCTGATGATCTGGCAGGGAAGCATGTAAATGAGATAAACGAAGACAAGGAATTCGCGGAAAGGTTTATACTTCCCAGTATAAGAAGTACCGGGCGCTGGAACGGCGA
Source organism: uncultured Nitrospiraceae bacterium (assembly GCA_964475485.1). Lineage (GTDB taxonomy): Bacteria > Nitrospirota > Thermodesulfovibrionia > Thermodesulfovibrionales > UBA9159 > CAYYWY01. The sequence goes on from CAYYWY010000021.1 coordinate 48,344, forward strand.
ACTCATAGTAATCCACAAGGACGGCAGGCGATTCCCCATCTGGCTTTCGACTTCTCTTGTCAGGGATGCGAAAGGAGAGCCTATTGCGATGGTGGGGACAATCAGGGATATCACAGAGCGGAGACAGGTCGCAGAGGAAAGGGAGAAGCTAATTGTTGAGCTCCGGAATGCCCTTTCAAAGATAAAGACATTGTCGGGGTTGCTCCCCATCTGCGCTTCCTGCAAGAAGGTGCGCGACGACAAGGGGTACCGGCAGCAGATCGAGGCCTTCATTGGCAAGCATACCGAGGCGGAGTTCAGCCACA
>CAYYWY010000022.1:0-3107 GCA_964475485.1 uncultured Nitrospiraceae bacterium
TTGCTTCAGGGCTAAAGCTCCTCGCAATGACGGCAAAACGGCATCAATGCTCAATATGTCATTGCGAGCAAAGCGAAGCAATCTCTTATTCTGGATAGGTCTGTTCTTTGTGTTAAATTAAATGATGAACGAAAAGATCCTCGTGAGGGGCGTCAATTGGATCGGTGACGCAGTCATGACTCTTCCAGCCCTGGAGGCCCTGAGAAAAGCCTTTCCGGGATCGAGAATCTCCCTGCTCGTGAGGCCTTCTGTTGCGCAGGTCTTCGAAAGAAATCCCAATGTCGATGAAGTAATCCGGTATGAGGAAAAGGGGGTTCTCGGTAAGCTCAGGCTCGCAAGGAAGTTAAGGAAGGCCGCTTTCTCTAAGGCGATCCTTCTTCAGAATGCCCTTGACGCGGCTCTTATATCCTTTCTTGCCGGAATCCCTGAAAGGATAGGGTATGACAGGGACGCGAGGGGATTTCTCCTTACGAAACGCATCGCTTACGATAACGATGATAGAAGACTGCACCATATCGATTATTATTTGAATCTCCTCGCATCAGCAGGAATATCGGTGGACTGTTACAGGCCGGACCCCTGGATTTATCTTTCGCTGGAAGAGCGCCTGGAAGCGCGGGATGCGCTGTCGCTGCTGAGGCGTCCGCTGCTCGGCATTAATCCCGGGGCTGCTTACGGCCCTGCAAAGAGGTGGCCTCCCGACCGCTTTGCAGAGGTGGCGAGGTGGTTCATAAGAGATATCGGCGGAAGCGTGGTGATTTTCGGCGGAGAGGACGAGAAGGTTATATCGCAGGAGATTGAGTTTTTCGCGACGAGGGAAGGCGGAGCATTACCTTCCCATGCCTCGACCGGCAGAGGTGGGCAGGCTGAGGGTTGCCTTTCAGTTCTGAATTTGGCGGGGAAGACCTCTCTCAGGAATCTCATCGCTTTAATCTCGGAGTGCGACGTCTTTGTCGGGAACGATTCTGGCCCAATGCATATCGCATATGCGGTAGGTACTCCGCTTGTTGCGATATTCGGTTCGACTTCCCCTGAACTCACAGGCCCGGCCGGGAAAGGGAGCGCCGTGATAAAGCCTGAGGTATCTTGCAGCCCCTGCTTTGGCCGCACATGCAGGAATAATGATATGCGGTGCATGTATGAGTTGACATCGGATAATGTTTATCTTGAGGTAAAGAGGATATTGCCTGACAGTCCGGCGGCCTTTTTCGACAGGGACGGGACCCTCTGCGAGGACGTGAATTATCTCAGCAAATGGAGTGATTTTAGGCTTTTGCCGGGAAATGAGAGTTTGGTGAGACTCAAGGCAAGAGGCTTCAAGCTCTTTGGCGTGACAAACCAATCGGGGATAGCCAGAGGATTTGTGGATGAGGGTTTCGTAAGGGAAGTGAATCAGTTTTTCATTAAGCGGTTTGGTTTTGATGATTTCCTCTATTGTCCCCATCATCCGGACGAGCACTGTAGCTGCAGAAAGCCTGAACCGGGAATGCTTGTGAATGCGCGCTCCGTCTATAAGACCAACCTAAGAAGGTCCTTTGTGGTGGGGGACAAGGACGACGATATGGTACTCGCAAGGTCTGTGGGGGCTAAAGGGATACTTGTCAGGACGGGCAGGCAGAAGGAATCGTTTCACGCGGATTTCATTGTAGGGGGGCTAAGAGAGGCGGTGGATCTTATTTTGAGGATTGGGGTAGAGTGAAATGCTGAAGGGACGTCCGTTCAGAAAGATACTGATCGTGAAGCCGAGTTCACTTGGAGATATTGTCCATAGCCTTCCGGTCCTTGATGTCCTCCGCAGATGCTATCCGAACGCAGAGATACACTGGATAGTTGCCAGGGGACTTGAAGGCATACTGGAGAATCATCCTATGCTTGCGGGATTGTGGGTCGTCAACAAGGACGAATGGAAAAGGATCGGAAGGATCCGGAGCACCCTTGAGGAATTGCGGCTGCTCTTCCGTGATCTCAGGGCGGAGAAGTTCGATTGTGTCATCGACCTTCAGGGCTTGCTCAGAAGCGGGCTGATCACGAAGGCGACGGGAGCCCCTTTGCGCCTGGGTTTTAAAGAGGCAAGGGAGGGAAGCAGGCTGTTCTATACCGACAAGATCGCGGGGGGAAAGGATATCCATGCGGTTGACAGGTATCTGAAGACTGCCGCCTTTCTTGGGTGTGATGTGAATGAGGTGCGGTTTCCCTTTCCTCCTTTCGACGAAAAGACAGGCCATGGGCTGCCGCTGAAAGGGGATTATGCGGTTATGGCTCCTGGTGCAAGAAAGCCGGTAAACAGATGGCCCGCCCGGAGGTTCGGAGTACTGGCGTCCCTTCTTCCCCTGAGAACGATTGTGGTAGGCAACAAAGGGGACAGGGAGATAGCAGACGAGGTGGTAAAGACTTCAAAAGGGAATGCTGTTTCGGTCGCCGGAAGAACTGATATAAAGGCGCTTGTACGGGTGATAAGGAGAGCCAGATTCATGGTGAGTAACGACACGGGTCCTATGCATATCGCTGCTGCCCTGGGTGTCCCGGTCTTTGCCCTCTTCGGGCCTGCCAACCCTTTGAGGACAGGACCATACGGGAAAGGTCATACGGTAATCCGGAAGGACATCCCCTGTTCTCCCTGCTACAGGAGAACTTGCAAATCTCCGGCCTGTATGGATATGATAAAAACGAGCGAGGTTGCCGAAATCATCGGCGATTTTCTCAGGAGGTGACGAAAATGAAAGGAATAGCTTTTCTGGTCATCGCGTGTTTCCTTGTTACGCCTTCCTTGGCTGCGGGGGACTTGACGGTACAATGGCTTTCCCTTGAGAAAGGGATGGCGAAGGCAAAGGAGGAGAAAAAGCCGATGATAGTCGATTTCTTCTTCGGAAAAGGTTGTCCGAGATGCGAGGTCCTTCAAAAGGAAGTGTATGACAATCCCGCAATTGCCAAGAAGATCATGGACGATTTCATCCCCATAAGGATCGATCTCACAAGGAAGCTCACTGCCGAGGAGGAGAGATTGGGCAACCAGCATGATTACAAGAACGACTGTCTTCTCCTCTTCCTGGATTATAACGGCGTTGTCATCAAGGACCCATCCGGAAAGAAGTTCTGCTTTGCCGACT
>CAYYWY010000022.1:3117-46362 GCA_964475485.1 uncultured Nitrospiraceae bacterium
ATTGAGCCGGAGTGGTTTGTAAAATACCTTGAAATGTTCAAAAAACAATAGCGGTCATTTGCGGTGACCTTTTCGCTTGCCCGGCTGACTGTTGAAGAGGGCTTAAGTACCTATAAGTTTTTTTTATCTTTCTTCCCTTCGTTTTGCTTTACTTTAGGAAACGCATTATGGTAAAAAACAAAAATCAGCCTTGGCGGTATCTGTTAGCCGGGAAAACATAAGAAGGAGGGACCAATGAAGCTCGGTATTCTCGTCAACACCGACAGGCATCTCGCTGATGTGGTCGGCATAACAAAGGCAGCCATAGCGAAGGGTCATGAGGTGATCCTCTTCAATATGGACGACGGGACAAAGCTGCTGGGAACCCCGGAATTCAGGGAATTGTGCGCGACAAAAGGGGTATCTATGAGCTTCTGTGACCACAGTGCAAAACATCTGAGTGTAGCCACAGATGGGATTCCTCAGGAGATCGTCTGCGGCAGCCAGTACAACAACGCGGTAATGATGCATGACGCGGACAGGGTTATAGTTCTTTAAAGAAGAAACCAGGTTGAGGTTTAGATCTCTTCCAGGCCTCAGCCTTAACCTTGATACTCAAGAATTAAGGGGGAATGAAATGAAGATTCTTCATATACTGAACGACGGACCGACGGGATTGTCCGGCAGAATCATTTCGGCTCAAGCCGAGGGCAACGAGGTGAAGGTGGTTGACCTTTCGAAGAAAGAGATGTCCTATGACGCCATCGTTGATGAGATTTTTTCAAGCGACAGGGTTATTTCCTGGTAAAGAAGACGGCGTGCCGTCTCGGATCGAATTCAAAAGGAGGTCGAGGAAATGAAAAAGGGTTACATGGTTTTAGTAGGTCTGGTTCTGGCTGTTGCTCTGGTAGTCCCTGCCTATGGATCGGAGGACTGGGTAAAGAAGTTCAACGATATCCTCATGAAGGGCCCCTCCGAGGGTCACTGGCAGGTCAAGGCCGATGATGTTGCGACCTGGATAAAGGAAAAGAAGAAGGATTTCATGATCGTGGACGTGAGGCCGACCCCGCCCGGACAGCAGGGAGGGAAGATGCCCGGCGCCGTCTATATCCCTTACAATGAGATACTGAAGGCTGAGAACCTCAAGAAGCTTCCCAAGGACAAGAAGCTGATCCTTGTGTGCGTTACCGGACAGACGCAGAATCTCCCAATCGTTGCGCTGAGAGCTCTTGGTTATGACGCACGTACGATGTCCTTTGGTCATGCCGCCTGGATAAAGGACTATCTCGGCGCCAACCTGATGCAGCAGGCCATACAGGGAGCAGCAACAAAGAACTACCCAGTGGAAAAATAACTCCCTTATCCGGGGGCATCACGGGATGCCCCCTCTTTCCATCTATCGCCATAGGTGACAAGGAAAATCGATTTCCGTATCCTCGTTCCACTGCTGACACTTCTCAGCTTTTTTGTCCTATTTACCTTCCGCTCAACAGACGACAACAGGCTCGTGAGCTGGCAGTGGGTCTTTGACGGAAGAAGCGCGTCTTTGAGTTTTCTCATCCTTACCTTGGCTGTTGTAGTTGCCCTCCTTCTTTCAAAGGTCTCCTTCCGGGCCAAGCCTGCGCCTTTCCTCTTCACTTTTTCCTTTTTGTGTACAGCCTTTTTATGGGGGGTGCCGGAGCCTATTGTGGATGCTTCGCGATATTTTACGCAGGCCAAGCATCTTGAACTATATGGAATCGGCTCATTCCTCAGGGAATGGGGCAAGTCAGTTCAATCGTGGACAGACCTGCCCCTGGTCCCGTTCCTCTACGGAGTCGTCTTCAGGCTTTTTGGGGAATCAATTGTATGTCCAGATTCTTACAACTTTGCTCTTTTCAATGACCGTTGTACTCACTTATCTAATAGGCAAGGAACTCTGGGACGAAGATACCGGCATTACAGGGGGGATGCTCCTTCTGGGCATGCCCTACCTTCTCACCCAGGTACCCCTCATGCTTGCAGATGTCCCTACAATGTTCTTTCTCACGCTTGCGGTCTTTGCGTTTCTCAGGGGTTTGTCGTACGGGGGGGTGATGATGGCATTTGCCTCTTTTTCCCTGTTTCTCTTAATCTTTTCCAAATATTCGGCATGGCCTATGCTTTCGGTGATGGTCGTCATATGCTTGGTATATTGGAATGTTCGCGAGCGCGCCTCGCCTTCGGAAAAAGCACCTGCCGGCGGGAATAGGGAGCCGCAGGTTGTGCGCGGAAAAGAAGTTCTTTGGAGATGTGCATGGATATTCGGGACGGCGCTACTCGCGGCAGGAATGGTTGTTTTATCCAAGTACGACGCATTTCGTGAACAGTTCGGTCTGCTCATGACTTTCCAGGCGCCGGGCCTGAAGAAATGGGGGGAGAGCCTTGTGTCGACGTTTTGTTTCCAGATCCATCCTTTTATCAGCCTCTCGGCGCTCTTCTCCTTCTATGTGGCTTTCAGAAGAAGGGACCCTAGGTATGCCGTAGTGAGCTGGCTCTTTATCCTTCTGTTTCTTTTCCAGGTGAAGAGGATACGTTATACGGTCCCGATTTTCCCTATGGTTGCTTTAATGGCTTCCTATGGCTTACAATACATCAGGAACGCTGAAACGAGAAGAATTGTTGTGTTATGTGCGGTGCTTTCCTCTCTCACTGTCGGCCTTTCAGGCTACCTTCCCTTTTTGCAGAATATCAGCGCCGTGAACCTGAAGAAGGCAGGGGAGTTCGTGGATGGTGTTAAGGGGCAACTGATCGAGGTCGTGGTACTCCCGCAGAGAGAGGCCGTGCTGAATCCGGCGGTCACAGTGCCGTTACTAGATCTGTTCACACGCAAGCGTATCGTCTACCGGTATGATCCTTCAGACTTTCTGCCTCACGAGGAAGATGTCGGGAAATCGCCTTTGAGATTTACCTGGGAGTATGAAAACCCGGATTACTATGGCAACAGCGGCTTCGGAGATAGAAAGGTTCCCGTAGTTGTGATTTCCACAGGGAAGCATGAGCCGCCCTCGGAGAGCGTTCGGAGAAAACTAGAGGGGTACCGTCTTCTGCGCGAATTCAATATCTATGAAAACGTTTTTCAGTTCCGGACAGCTGTAAGTGTATATGGGCACGTTTCTGATGCAAATACTCCGGAGCGATAAGAAGAGTTACAGGTGTTCGAAACTTAATATATTTTGGTTTTTTATGGGTCTATATATTGACTTTTGAAAGACCCTTAAATGACAATAGCCAGAAAAAAAGAAGGGCGTGCGGGAACGGGGTATAACAAGAAGTAACGGGGTATAACAAGAAGTATTGTATCGAAGCGGCTTCTTTCCGTATCCAATACCTAAGAGGAGGGTTAAAAGGTGGCAGATCAGGAAAATAACAAGAAGGGTCAAATCTGGGCTTTCGCGATCACGGGTATCCTTATACTTATCAGCGCGATGTACTATAAGGCCAATGCTTATTACATGTACCTTGTAGCGTACATCTGGTTCGGGTTTGCCTACGGGATGATGCTCCAGTACGGAAGGTTCTGTTTTGCATCTGCTTCGAGAGATCTTTTCGCTGCAGGCGTTCCGAGGATGGCGGTAGGCATTCTGGTAGCACTCATATTCTTCAGCCTGATTCAGGCGACGCTTGCCTCAACCAACATGAGCACCTTCCATCCTGCGCCTTTCGGGATACATACACTTATTTCGGGAATGATCTTCGGAGTGGGGATGGTTCTGGCGGGTGGCTGCGCGTCGGGTTCCCTTTATAAGATAGGCGAGGGAAACGGGACATCCTTTATCGCTGCGTTCTTCGGACTTTGCATAGGGCAGGCAGTATTTGTCGATGTCAAGTGGTTCAATTTCCTGATCCCTCAGAAATGGATAGATTCGGCAATCGCCAAGGGCCTTCCGGCAGACAAGATGACTTCGTCGTTCGACACCTATCTGGCGGGGTATGTCTGGAATCAGCCGACCCTTCAAGTGTCGCATACAAAGGCAATCTCCGATGCCTTTCCGGGAGCATTGAAATACTTCATCGGCGATTCGCTGCTGAATGCCCTCGTGCCCGCACTGGTGCTTCTCAGCGTTATTTATATCGTCTGGATAAGAAAGGGCTTCATCAAGAAAAGGGCGAAGGTGAAAGGCGGAGCAACCGGGTTCGGCGATGAACTTGCTGGCGCATGGAATATGATTACCGCATCTAAGAGGACCACTCTCATGGGCGTTTTAATCGGCATTGTTGCCGGACTCCACATCTTCGTGATGAAGGGAATGCAGATCAAGTTCGGGGTCTCGAATTTCGGGCAGCTCCTGACGAAGATGGGGTATACCAACGAGGTCTCGATACGGGGAACGATCTTTGACCCCGGTTACTGGTATATTACGAGCCAGGAGGGACAGTTAGGGGCGTGGATTCTCGAGAAATTCGGCTGGAACATGCGAGATAACATTTTCTTCGGTGTGAATAATGGTCTTCCGGAGCCCTGGCATAACCCGGCGCTCTGGATGTCCTTCGGTATAATCTTCGGCGCTATGGTTATGGCGCGTCTGAACAATGAGTTCAAGTTCAAGATGCCCAAGGGCGAACTTATCGCGTGGGGACTTATCGGCGGGATACTGATGGGGGTGGGTTCGCGGCCTGCACTGGGATGCAATATCGGCGCCTTCTTCATAAGGGTTGCCGGAGGCGATCCGAGTGGATGGCTGTACGGCGGGGGAATGGTGCTCGGCGCATTTGCCGGAGTGAAATTCTTCAACTGGTGGTCGGAGAGAAAGATGGCCAAGGAGATGGAAGCGTTCTAATCCGTGACGCGCCTGCCTGCCGGCTGGCAGGTCAAGTGTAGCGAGAAAATAAAAAGGAGGAAGTTGGTTATGGCTATGAAATTCGAAAAGACTGGTGAGGGAAGTTACATGCTCGACGTCTGCGGATATGTATGTCCGCATCCTCAGATCTACTGCAAGAAATCCCTCGAGAAAATGTCGGAAGGTGATGTTGTTGAAGTGATCCTCGACAATCCCTCATCCGTTGAGACAATAGCTCAGATGTGCGATCAGGTAGGTCATGAGATATTGGAGAAGAAAACGGAAGGCGGCAAGATATATATGAAGATCAAGAAGGGTTAACTTAATATTCTCAGTTTCGTCGAAGGGAGGAGATATGAAGACACCACTGGCGGTTTTAATTGTCATTGTAGTTGGAATTCTTGGCTTTTTGACAATTTACAGCCAGCAGCATGAGATGTCCGCTCAGGTGCAGGGACAGGCGCCGGGTGGAGGGTACGGAGCTGCTCCTGCAGCAGGAGGCTATGGAGCGGCCCCTGCGGCAGGAGGATATGGTGCCGCACCCGCGGCAGGCGGTTACGGCGCACCCGCGGCAGGCGGTTACGGCGCTCCCGCGGCAGGGGGTTATGGGGCACCCAAGGCGGGCGGATATGGCGCACCTCCGGCGGGTGGTTACGGGAAATAGGGCCGAAAGATCAAAAGGGTGACAACACATGAAGAAAATACTCATTGCAGTGGATGATACAAAGGGCAGCAAGGAGGCCTTTTCGACATGCACGTATTTTTGTTCCTGCCTGCGTCCCGAGGCCGTTCTGCTTGTGTATGTTGAAAAACTTGAGGGAAGGTCATTGATGGATGAGGTTTTGCTCAGCGTCTCCGAAATGAAAACCCTTAAAGAGGTGCTGGAGGGAACGGAGTATCAGGAGGCATTGGACAGGAAGGCCCGGAGCATCCTTGATTACTACAGGAAGGCGTTGGAAGACAAAGGCATCACAGGGGTAAAAACCATAGTGAGGAAGGGCCATCCCGCTGAGGAAATACTCGCTACCTGCAAGGAAGAAGGCGCCGACATGATAGTCATCGGCGCAAGGGGCAAGAGAACGACCCGTCTCTTTATGGGAAGCGTTAGCAGAGAAGTGGCCAACGGCGCAGATGTGCCTGTTTTGCTCGTGAAACGTCCTTAAGAAGAAAGAGATCGACGCAAGCGTATGCCCTGCGTTTTGACGCAGGGCATTTTTTTATTGCCGGAATTCCTTCTCTTATTTTCAAATGACACAGATTTCCCAAGCGTATGGCTTATAATATTTTATGGGGCTTTTAAGAGGAGCAGCGGTTGACTGATAGGGATAAAGATATTCTTATCCTTGGCGGCGGCCTTACCGGTCTTTCGGCGGGATACGTTCTTTCGAAGGCCGGCCGGAGGGTCAGGGTCTTCGAAAGGGATGCAGTGGTAGGAGGTCTTTCAAAGACCGTTCTTCATAACGGGTTCAGGTTTGATATTGGCGGTCATCGCTTTTTCACAAGGATAAAGAGGATCGGGGACTTCGTCAGGGAGCTTATGAAGGACGAACTGATATCGGTCCCCAGGAGAAGCAAGATATACATGAGGGGCCGGTATTTCGATTATCCCCTGAGACCGTTTAACGCACTCTTCGGCCTCGGCATTCCTATGACGATGAGGATCCTCTGCGACTACGGTGCCGAGCGGCTGAAGAGAATGTCGGCGAGGGCGGAGATCCTTTCCCTTGAAGACTGGGTTGTAAGCAACTTCGGGCGGAAGATGTTCGATATCTATTTCAGGGAGTACAGCGAGAAGGTCTGGGGTATCGGATGCAAGAGGGTCAGCGCCGAGTGGGTTTCCCAGAGGATCAGCGGGTTATCCCTTGCAAAGGCAGTCAAGAACGCTTTCTTCAGGTTGAACGGAAAGGACCTCCCGACCCTTGTTGATGAATTCCTGTATCCTCGACTGGGTATCGGGCGCATTGCTGAAAGGCTTGCGGAGGAGATAGCGAGGGGGGGCGAAGTCCTAACAGGACAGGGTGTGGAACGTATCGTTCATTCGGGCGGCAGGATAGAGAGCGTCGTGGTAAAGGGCCGTGAGGGGCCGATGACTTTGCGCGGCGATGAATTCGTGTCAAGTATACCGATTACCACGCTGGTGCACATGTTCAGCCCTCCCGCACCTGCTGAGATTGTGGATGCTGCTTCAAGGCTTTTCTTCAGAGATCTGGTCATAGTGACTGTTATGGTGGGTCGCCGGAGGGTAACCGATCAGACCTGGATATATATTCCAGAGCGAAGGGTCCCCTTTGGAAGGATCCATGAGCCCACGAACTGGAGCGAAGAGATGGCTCCTCCGGGAAAGACACTCCTTGTGGCTGAGTACTTCAGCTTCAGAGGCGACAACATCTGGGGTGAGAGTGACGAAAGGCTTGTCGATATCACGGTCTCTCACCTTGAGGGCCTCGGATTTCTCAGAAGGCACGAAGTGATTGATAGTATTGTGTTGAGGGTGCCTGAGGCTTACCCCCTCTTTGAAGTGGGATACAGGGAGTTGTGTGGCAAACTGTACGATTACTTGGGCAGGTTCGAGAACCTTCATATAACCGGCAGGGGCGGGATGTTCCGGTATTACAACATGGATCACGCCATTGAATCAGGGATCTCCTCAGCCGAAAAGATACTCAGGGAAAACGGCTGGAGAACGGAAAAGGCGCCACAGACCTTCCATTCAGAGACTATTTCGAGCGATGAGGTGCATCAGAGATCATGAAGTGCGCTCTTGTCATTCCTTCATGGGTACCCGAGGAGATATTCTCCTCGAAGACCGCGGGATCTCAGATCAACTACTGGCAGCCGCTTGGTACCCTCTATGTTGCTGCTGTTCTCCGGCAGGCAGGACACGAAGTGCGATTCTTTAACGGGGCGTTCATGTCCAACAGTGCGATACTCGATTCCGTAAGACAGTTCGACCCGGGATTCATTGGGATATATTCCACGACTTTCGGATGGAAAAAGGCAAAGAAGGCTGCCGGTGAATTCAAGGAGGCATTCAAGGGGAAGGTGTTTGTCTGTGCAGGGGGTCCGTATCCCATCGCCCTGCAGGAGCGCTGCCTCGAGGACGCAGGAGAATCCCTGGATGCCGTTGTCACGGGAGAGGGAGAGTTTACCGTTCTGGAGATGCTGGAAAAAATTGCGCAGGGGAAGAGTCTTGAAGGTGTGAATGGTGTCGTATACCGGGAAGGAAAGACGGTAAAGAAGAACCCTCCCAGGCCCCTTATTACCGACCTCGATGCTCTTCCCTTCCCTGCCAGGGAGCTGTTGGGGGATAAGGACCTCTACATTCCTCCGCCGGCAACCTACCGAAGAAAACCCGTTGCAGTCCTTCTCACCTCAAGGGGTTGCAATCGCAGGTGCATCTATTGCTTTCAGGTGGATAAGGACCGAAAACTGGGGATCCGTTATCGCAGCGTCGAGAACGTGATGAAGGAGATTGAGCACTGTATCCGGCAGGGTTACAGGGAGATAAAATTCATTGACGACACTTTCGCTGCGGACTACGACAGGGCCATGCAGATCGCCCGGGAGATTAAGGCACGGCGACTCGACTTCACATGGTTCGCATCCGCGTGCGTAAACCAGGTGGACAAGCCCCTCCTCAGGGCGTTTAGGGAAGCGGGATGCTGGGCAATACTCTTCGGTGCTGAGAGCGGTGTGCAGAAAAACCTCAATGCCATACGGAAGGGGACGACGCTTGAGCAGATACGGTGGGCGGTCAAGGCTGCAAAAGAGAGCGGGCTAAGGGTGAGCACGCCCTTCATGTTCGGCATACCGGGTGAGACCTTCGAAGAAGGCCTCCAGACAATTCAGTTCGCCCTCGACCTTGACCCTGATATCGCGAACTTCCATGCCTTAACTCCCTTTCCGGGTACCTATCTCTATGACCATCTCGAAGAATATGGTACGATGTCGGAGGAACTCACGGACTTCACCTATCAGGGTGCTGCGTTTATCCCTCATAGCATGACCAAGGAAGAGATTCTTAGACTGCGCCAGATGGCTTTCAGGAGGTTCTATTCAAGGCCTTCATTCATCCTCAGGAGGCTCCTCGACCTAAGGAACTTCAATGACCTGAAGGTCGCGGCGATGAGCGTAAGAAGCCTTTTCTGGCTCTGGACAAAGAAAGACCTCTTCAGGAAAGACAAGGCCGCTGCTCCGTAATGAAAAGTTTTCATTTTTTCTAACGGTTATCAACTCCGCGATAGTCTCCCGCTTTCAGCAGGTCAATGAAATTGTCATAGGTAACCACATCTGGGAACTCGGTATGACACATCCCTACTTCTTCGGGGGCATGCGCGTCAGAACCTCCGGTATAGGGAAGGTTCAGCGCTATTGCGGCCTCTACGGCCCTGGCATTATACGAACGCATGTTGCAGCCGTTATACCCTTCCACTGCACATATTCCCCTGGCAATGAGTACGGTGTCACCAAGGCTGTTCCCTAACCTGTAGGGGTGGGAAGGGATAACGACGCCGCCGGACGCGTTAACGAGCCGTATCACGTCCTGAACCGGTGAGTGACCGAGGGATAGTCCGTCTGTATCAACTCCGAAGACGAGGCAGTGACCGTCGGCTGACGATATCTCGACGCCCCTGAATATCAGAATCCCCGGGTACTTTTCCCTCAGCCTTTCAACAGGCTCGGAGGCGCCGTATGAGTAATGTTCCGTGAAGGCGATCCCGTCCAGGTTCATTTCGATGGCCTTAAGAACTGCTTCTTCGGGTTCCGAGGAGTTGTCCCCGCTGAATTTCGAATGAATGTGTAGATCGATCCTGAAAGGCATGATTTTCTATTTTAACCCAGTTTACCCATAAATTGAGTTGGGTGTCCAGCCTGCGACAGGCAGGCTCGAAAGGCAAGACCCGGGGTTCTGATTAACCTGGAAAAAACCATGCCTTCAGGTAAGTTGCAAATACTCCCTTGCAAGAGCCGGATAGAGCCTTGGATTAAAGAGGATATTCGTCATGAAATAGCACTCATGTGTGCAGTAGCATTTGTTGTTCGTTATGGAACGGATGACTTCGATGGCCCTTTTTGAACGCATGAGTTTCCCTATGTCATATCCGGCCTCTCTTATGTTCCCGAATGTCTCGGTGAGGATCTCGCACGGATATACATCGCCGGTTTCCGTAAGGACGAGGTTGAGCCTCCCCGCATAGCAGGGGATGAGTCTCTTCTGTTCAAGGGTTGTCCGGTGGATGATGCGGCGCTGAAGGATATCCTGTGCAGCCTTGATACGCGCACCCCTGAAGCTGTAAGTGCCCGATACCCTGTCCTTCAGATTCCTCTCAAGGTGTTCTATCGCCGCCTTATACTTCCCGTAATCGACACTCCTGTAGCTATCGGGGACATTGCCTCTCACAAGGGAGATGGTATGTGTCTTTATGTTTTTCAGCGTTACCACAAAATCAATGATCTCATTCATCTTTTCCTGGTTCCCCGAACAGAAAACGGTGTTAACACCTAGCTCGAAATTCGGGTATGCATCGGCGAGTCCTTCTAGCAGGCGGTAAGTCTCCAGGGTCTTCTTGAAGCTGCCTTTTCGTCCCCGGAGAGCGTCGTGTGTCTCCTCCGGTCCGTCAAGGGAAAGTTTCACCACAACAACGCTCTTTCGGCAGCGTGCGAGTATCTCTTCCATCCGCTTCCGGATAAGTCCCGGCAGCATTCCGTTTGTAGGATAAAGCATTATAGCCGGTTTGTTGTTGTCGTAGAAAACGCTGCTGATTTCGGCCAGGTCATCCCTGAGGAATATCTCTCCGCCGGAAAAGGCGAGCCACAGCAGGGAACCGATGGAACGGGAGATCTTCCGGATCTCTGCGATCGAGAGTTCGGCCCCTTCAGGAGGTCTTTCTTCTCCGTTAAGGTAGAAACAGAACGGACATCGGAGGTTGCATCTCCTGGTCAAGAAGAACGTCAGGTGGATTATCCTCTTCTTAACGAGGATTGAACTTGCATGACGAAAAATGGAATACATACTATACCTTTTTATCAAAGAACAGATGCCTCGATAACCCCGCAATCGCGCCCATAGCTACGGGGATGGGATAGAGCATTGCATAATATAGTGTCGCCACAAGGGAAAAGAGGAATCCTTTGGTCTCATAAAAGGCCCTGATCAACCCCCTGCTCAAGAACAAGTTTGAGAATAAGATGAGAGGGATGGGAAGGAGAAAGAAGCCCTCGCTGGAAAAAAGAAAGAAGAAGGTCGAGAAGATGACGGCAGAGAAGGAGACAACATCTGCCTTGAGTTCGAGCGACGCTGTTCCAGAGTCGGTCAACAGGTCCTTGTTTCTCAAGGAATACATGGTCCAAAAAAGGGACTTGCGGTAAGCGTTCCTGAGGGATTTCCTCAGTGTAAAATTGAATATGTGGCGGACACGGATGCCGGGATACATGACGAGCCTGTAGCCTGACTTCCGGGCCCTGTGACTGAATTCCACGTCCTCAAGAAGAGGAAGAAAGTCCTCTGAAAAGCCGCCTATCTTTTTGAAGAGCGCGGGATGAATTGCCATGGCATGGGTCGCGATGTAATCGGGTTCTTCTCTCTTTGTCTCCGAATGATTTACGAACACGGACTGAAAAGTGCTGAAAAAGCCGGTATCATAGGGTATCCTCGTATAAGTGCCGCCGATGACTGTGTTATCGCATCTGTCTGCGGATTCAGCTACTGACAGGAGAGTGTCCTTCTCCACAACACAGTCCGCATCCGTAAAAAAAAGGAGGTCGCCTCTGCTCTCCGACGCTCCAACGTTCCTTGCGCGGGAAGCTCCTGAGTGTTTTTCCAGCCTGATGAGCCTGCAGGGGAAACGCCCGATCAGTTCGACTGAGTTATCAGTTGAGCAGTCATCCACCACAATGACCTCAAAGTTCCCGTAATCGGACGAGAAAAGGGCCTCAAGGCATTTCCCTACAGTGGCGCCTGCGTTGTGGCAGGGGACGACAACGGAAATCATTCTATCCATCGTTCTATTATGAAACAAAATAGATTTATATTCCATATTAATAGCATGCCCCTTGACTAACGTCCTTACCTTGTGATAAAAATAGACCCAAGTAAAATCCTGTGGAGGGAGAAATGGCAAAGAAGATCGCAGTGCTCGTAAGGGAAAGGCAGTCCGAGGCACTGAGGATGGCGGTGGGGCTCACCCTTGCTGATGACGAGGTTAATGTGTTTGTGATGGACGGGAAGCTGCCATCTGATGAAAGTATCGATCTCAATGTGGAGACCCTTGGTGATATGGACGCCAAGATATTCTCCAACAACCCTGAGAACAGCTTCGAGCAAATGACCACTGAGGAGATTGCCCGGGCTCTCGTGGGATACGACGTTATCATACCTTATTAGTCGTTTTCACGCTGTCATTAGTATTCAGAGAGGACTGCGGGAGAGGCGAAGCTTTTGACTCGTTCCTTTTTCGGATTCGCGGGGGGAGATACGCGGGACGCGCGCTCACAATGCTGTTTCGGATGTTCAGGGCAGCCTGCCCACACCGAGCAAAATCACTTAATAATTGAAAATTCAAGTTGACACCATCGAGGATTTCTGTTAATTTTTTACTACTGTGCGGGGATTCTATTTGTCAGATTAAAGGCCGATTCTCTTATTCATAAGCAGAATATCAGAACAGGAGAAGAATCTTCTGAAGCTTGGTAATTTCAGGAGTCAGAGCTTCTCACCCATGAGGGAGGTGATGTCTATCGAGGAGAGGAGAGAGGGCGACGGAAATGATTCTTGAAAACTTAAGTAAGGAGGAGGGTTTATGAAGTTGTTTAGGGCAATACTCGTCTTATTTTTCGTAGCACTTCCCTTAGTGGCTTCTGCGCAGAAGGCGAAGACCATCGATGAGCTTGCAAAGATGTTCGACTCATCGAGCTGCAAGGCCTGCCACGCAGAGATCTATGCAGCATGGGAAAAATCGCATCATGCAAGGCCTCTGATGGGAGTAAAAGGGGGCTTGATGTTGACCCCTCTTGCGACAAAGGGAGCAACAGCTTTTTCACCCGATGATCCCAAAAAAGCAACATTAAAGAATTTCCCGTGTTTTAAGTGCCATCTCCCACAGGCTCTTACCTCTGCAGAAGATTCAGTTGCAGTTGAATTAGCAGAGGCCCTTCTCGCAAAGGATTCGGCAAAAGTTGCAAAGCTACAGATTACCTGTATTGTTTGTCACAATACCAAGTCGATTATTCACAAGAGAGAATTAGGCGAGCCGGAAAAGGGAGTTCTTTACGGAAAAAAGAACGTGGATGCGCATGGCGACAAGACCTTTACGAAAGTGAAAAAGAGCGCCATCATGAGCGAGTCTGTCTTCTGCGGCCAATGCCATGGACTGGGTCCGAACCTTGAGTTCGATCAGGCATTCCAGTGTGCAAATCTCTATGGAAGCTATATACATGCTTACATACCAGCGGGCGGCACGAAGACCTGCCAGGATTGCCACATGCAGAAGGGAGATCATCTTATCGCACCCAACTTCAACGATGATAAGGCAACTTCCGAGCTTCTGGCAAAGGCAATTAATCTTGACGTCCAGACAATCGGGTATGAGTGGCTCAGAAAGGCTGCCACATACGTCCCGAAGATCGTGGTTGAGACGAAGATAACCACGACGGCAGGTCACAGAATCCCGGATGGCTGACCGTCCCACAACAGAGTGGTCATGGTAGTGACCGCAAAGTCATTGGACGGTAAAGAGATCGGCAAGGTGGAAAAGCACTATCACCCGCAGGCAACTAACTGCCGCGACACAAAGATGAAGTACGGAGCACAGTGGAAAATCCAAAACGTACGTGACACGAGCCTGCAGCCCTTTAAGACAAAGGCAGAGACGATAGAGTTTGATCTTCCCGCAGGGGTGAGGGCTGCCGACGTTACGGTAGACCTTGTCTATGAGAACGTAAACCCTGACAACAAGTATCCGATTCATTCCGTAACGAAGAGGGTGAGTCTCGACAAGTAAGGAGTCCGGCCGCTGTAAAGAGAAAAGCCCCGTCTTTATGGCGGGGTTTTTCTTTTCAGTAAGAACATGAGGTGCGCTACAGGTATCCCTCTATGAGCATATCCTCGCCAATTCTCCTGATAGAGATATCCTTTAGCTGAAAGGCGTGTTCGAGTCTTCGTGAAATCTTGCCGCCCACTGACGGATAGGAGTCCTTCCCCCCCAGGATTTTCGGAGCAACAAAGAACATTACCTTGTCAACGATCCCGTCCTCAAGGGCATGGGCATTTAACGAGGAGCCGCCTTCTATGAGAACAGAAGTCAGCCCCATCCCTCCCAGCTCTTCCATAAGCCAATTAAGCTCCAGCTTTTGTTTAAAGTAGAAAACCCTATTGCCTGTTGATTCTATATTTTTTATTTTATCTGCTACGGAGGGAGTTGGTGTTACACCGGGGTCTCTGGTCACCACGATTGTCTCCGGTGGAGATGAGAGGATCCTTGCTCTCAGGGGAATCTCGAGATTTGGGTCGATGACGATCTTCTTTGGGTTCCGGCTTCCCTTTACCCTCGCAGTCAGCTCAGGGTCATCTGCCTTTACTGTTCCGATGGCCGTCAAGACCGCGTCCACGCTGCTCCTCAGTCTATGGACCATGCGTCTCGCCTTTTCGCCAGTTATCCATTTTGACTTCCCCCCGGAAGTTGCGATCTTACCGTCAAGTGTCATGGCGGTCTTCAGGATCACAAACGGTCTCTTCGTGGTTATGTACTTTACGTAGAATTCGTTCAGTCTGCGTGCCTTATCCTCCAGAATACCTGATATGACCTCTATCCCTGCATCTTCCAGTTCTTTGATTCCCTTTCCAGAGACCCTGGGATTGGGATCCTTCATTGCAACAACGACCTTCCTTATCCCGGCCCTGATAATGGCCTGTGTGCAGGGGGGGGTTCTCTTGTCCGTGTGGCAGCAGGGTTCAAGGCTCACGTAAAGAGTCGAGGAACGGGCCTCATCGCCTGCCCCCTGTATTACAAGGGCCTCTGCATGAGGAGATCCGGCTTTCCGGTGATAGTCCTCTGCGATCACCCTTCCCTTCTTAACCAGGAGGGCGCCGACCACTGGATTTGGACTGGTCATGCCCTTTGCCTTAGAGGCGAGGGCAAGGGTTCTTTTGATGAATGATTCGTGCTCCATAGTAAACTACAATACCACAAAAATCCTTTACATAACAAAAGAATCCTAATAGAATACGTTATATGCAAACAAATCACGCCTTGAAGCCTGTGGTATAATCTTTACTGAGGAGGAAAGATGGGTAACGTATTCTGGGGAATTATAACCTTCGCCGTTGTCGCGGCGGTGGCTGTATTTGTCTATGTTATGATCGAGCTTAGTGCTGCAATAAGGGCGCTGAAGGACTTTTTGAGGACGGACGCGACCTCGATCAAGCCGACACTCGAGGAGTTGCAGATGACGCTAAAAAGCCTGAGGAATGTGACAGACGATGTCACGGCAGTGACAGAGGACGTGAAGACATTTTCAAGGTCTGTGAGGGATGTGGGCGAAAGCGTAAAGCATGTGAGCGAACTCATCGAAGATGTGACCTCATCAGCGGTGATCAGGGCTTCGGGCTTAAGGGCCGGGATAAACGCGGCTATCGAAGTTCTACTCAAGAGTCTTTTCAGAAGGGGCAGGACGGGTTAGAGTATGAGAACGGGAAATCGGTTTCTGGTGAGTTTCAATAAGCACTTCTTGCCGGCGGGCAATGAAAAAGGAGGCTGGAAATGAGACACGACGAAGAAGGCTATGGAGCAAGTTCACTTTTTCTCTCTTTTCTTTTGGGAGGATTGATGGGAGCTGGAATAGCGCTCTTGCTGGCCCCCAAATCGGGAAGGGAAACGAGGGTGAAGATGCGCGAATTGGCGGACGACGTAAGGGAAAAGGCCGAGGAGTATGTGGAGCAGACGAAGGCGAAGGTCACTTCCGCCATAGAAAAGGGAAAGGGGTTTGTACAAGACCAGAAGTCGATTATCACGACTGCAGTGGAGGCGGGTAAGGAAGCGTACGAGAAGGAGAAGGAAAGGCTGGCAAAAGAGCATTAATGCATGAGGCTTCCATTGTGCTCAGCCTCATTGATACCCTGACCGCACGATGCATGGAGGAAGGGTACGGTTCTATCGAGTCTGTAAGGCTGAAGATAGGAATGGCCTCGGGTATCCTGCCGGAGGCCATTGTTTTCGCATTCGAGGCGGCAAAAACCGATACTATTGCGCGGAATGCGGAACTCATTATCGATCTCGTGCCGCTGGGCGGTACCTGTAACGAGTGCAGGAAGGACTTCGAGGTGACTGAGGCATATGTGCTCAGCTGCCCCATATGCGGTTCCCCTTCGTTCAGGATAAGCAAAGGATACGAGCTGGACGTTGTTGAAATGGACGTGAAATAGGGGAGATCGCATGGAAGGGAATCCTCTCTAAGTGGAGGTCATTGATGAAGGTGAAGGTTGTAACAAGGATACTGGAGGCGAACGACAGGATCGCCGGCGAGAACCGGAGGAGATTCAGCGAAGCTGGCGTTTTTGTGATAAACCTGATGGGTGCGCCCGGAGCGGGGAAGACTACGCTTCTTGAAAGGACGATTCAGGGAGTGAAGGGTACGGCAAGAATAGGAGTGATTGAAGGTGACATAGCGGGGACTGACGATGCCGAGCGTATAAACAGAACAGGGGTGCCCGTTGTGCAGATAAATACCGGTGGCGCCTGCCATCTCGACGCCAACATGATAAGCGAGGTATTGCCGGATATTCCACTGGGCGAGCTGGATTTCCTGATAATCGAGAACGTGGGAAACCTCGTATGTCCTGCTGAGTTCAGAGTGGGTGAGGACATGAAGGTGATGCTCCTGAGTGTTACGGACGGGCATGACAAGCCCCTGAAATACCCTCTTATGTTTCGGGAGTCATCGGTGCTGATACTCAACAAGGTAGACCTCCTCAAACACCTTGACGTCGATGTCGAAAAGATAAGAAATGACGCTCTTTCCCTCAATCCGTCGTTGAAGGTATTTGAGGTATCGGGCAAAACGGGGGAAGGAGTCGACAGCTGGATTGAATGGTTGAAAGGGCAAAGATCACAGTAAAGGGGATTGTTCAGGGTGTCGGATTCAGGCCGTATGTATATGCCCTTGCAGGTTCCCTTAAGATGCGGGGTTATGTAACCAATACATCCGAAGGGGTGAGCATCGATGTTGAGGGTGAAAACCTCGATGTTTTTATCGCAAGGCTGCCTCGGGAGGCCCCGCAGCTTTCGAATATCTTTGAAGTAACCGCTGTCCCGTTGCCGGCGTACGGATATGCGGACTTCAGGATACTGGAAAGCAGTGATGAGGGCAGGTTCACCCTGATCTCCCATGACGTCTCTGTCTGCGACGACTGTCTGAGAGAGCTGTTAGATCCCGCCGACAGGAGATATCTCTATCCTTTCATAAACTGTACGAACTGCGGGCCGAGGTTCTCCATCACGAAGTCCGTGCCCTATGACAGGCCCAACACGACCATGTCTGGTTTTACCATGTGTCCGGCATGCCGCGCAGAATACGAGGACCCTGCTAACAGGAGGTTCCATGCCCAGCCCAACGCATGTCCTGAGTGCGGTCCCCAAATGCATTTGAGAGTTAAGAGCTCAGAGTTCAAAGTCCCTGTTAATGAAAATGCCCTGAAGGCAGCAATCACACTTCTGAGAGAGGGGGCCATTGTTGCGATAAAGGGGATTGGGGGATTTCATATCGCATGTAATGCGGCGAACGATGAGGCGGTGAAGAGGCTGAGGAATCGGAAGAGAAAGAGCAATAAGCCATTTGCCCTCATGGCGCCAGATACCGACACCGTAGAAACATTCTGTGAAGTTTCGGAAGAAGAAAGAAACATTCTTTTGTCAAAAAGGCGCCCCATCGTTCTTTTGCGAAAGAGGAACACTACCAAGGAGTTTCTTTCTGAGGCGGTATCCCCCCGGAATCGGTACCTGGGGTTTATGCTTCCGTATACGCCCTTACATTATCTGCTCTTTTATCATCCCCTAACTGAATCGGTAACGAGTGACAAGTCATTCCCTGCCGAAAGTCATTTTTCGGCCCTTGTTATGACGAGTGGAAATCTTTCAGAGGAACCCATCGTGAAGGACAACGAGGTGGCCGAAGAAAGACTCTCCGACCTCGCGGACGCCATCCTCTTTCATAACAGGGATATCTTTATGAGGGTGGACGATTCCGTAGTGCGGGTAATGAGTAAGAAGTTATCCGTCCCGGCGGACCGGCGCGAGGCCGGACGTGTTAGGAGTTGTGAGTCAAATTCCCCCATGTTTCAGTTCGATGAAGTGGGAGGTAGTAGCTCGTCACTAATCACTCGCCGCTCCTCACTGTCTTTCATCCGCCGCTCCAGGGGGTACGTGCCTGAGCCGATCCCGTTACACGAGGATGGTCCGGACGTGATGGGCTGCGGCGCAGACCTGAAGAATACATTTACGCTGACTAAGGGAAGTTTTGCGATCCAGAGTCAACATATCGGCGACCTGGAGAATTATGAGACACTGAGGTTCTTTCAGGAGAGCCTGGAAAATATCAGGAGTGTTTACAGGGTTGAGCCTGTGGCGATTGCCCACGACCTTCATCCGGGCTACCTTTCTACCCGGTGGGCCGTAAATGAGGGGGCAAAGGGCTGTGAGAAAGGGGCCGGGATATTCGGCATACAACATCATTATGCCCATATCGGTTCCGTAATGGCCGAACAGAATCTTTCCGGAGAGGTTATCGGAGTGGCCTTTGACGGGACGGGGTACGGTACGGACGGAAATCTGTGGGGTGGGGAATTCCTTGTGGCTGACATCCACGGTTTTAAGAGGGCTGGGCGTTTCAGATATGTTCCGCTTCCCGGAGGGGAGACTGCAATAAGGGAGCCGTGGAGGACCGCCGTAAGCTATATCGCCGATGTCGCGGGCAACGAGGCACCGAGGTATCTGAGTGCCGTGGGGTTCACCGAAAGGTACGGGCGAGATACCATAGAAAAGATCATGAAGCTTATTCCTCTGAAGGATTTCTCACCACCCTCGTCGGGTGCTGGAAGGCTCTTCGATGCGGTTTCTGCAATACTCGGCATATGCGATAGAAATACCTTTGAAGGAGAGGCCGCCATTGCCCTGGAATATCTGGTTAGGCAGGGAATCGATGAGGAATATCCCTTTGATGTGAGAAGCGAGTCTGTGAAGAAGGATGGTTTGGAGGTGGATTTTTCTCTTGCCGTTCTCGGGATCATGGAAGATTTCCTTCGCGGTGTGGATATAAGTATAATATCCACCAAGTTCCATAACGCCGTGTGCGGAGCGGTCGTTCAGGTCGCAAAGGAGATATCGCAAACTTACGGGCTGAGAGACGTGGTTCTGAGTGGAGGGACTTTCCAGAACCTCTATCTCCTCCAGAGGGCTTGTGAGAAGTTGACTCGGGAAGACCTCGCTGTGTTCATAAACGAAAAAGTTCCATGCAATGACGCCGGCATTTCCCTCGGACAGGCATACATCTGCAGGGAGAGACTCAAGCTTAGAGACCGGGAGGGGAGGCCAGTTGAGGGGAAGAAATGAAAGAGACGCTTGAGGAGATCAGGAGGCTCGCTGGTAGCGCCGGGAGGCCCGTGAAGGTCATGGAGGTCTGCGGTACCCACACAGTTGCCATCTTCAGGCACGGCATAAGGGATGTGATTCCTAAGAGCATAACCCTGATAAGCGGCCCAGGATGTCCAGTTTGCGTCACCTCAATCCGGGACGTCGATTCCGCTATTGCCGTCTCGAAGATGCCTGGTGTGACCCTGGCGACCTTCGGGGACATGATGAGGGTACCAGGCGGGAAGGGATCTCTCAACGACGCGCGGTCGGAAGGCTCGGATATCAGAGTCTTCTATTCTCCCATGGATGCCCTGAAGCTCGCCGTCGAGGAACGCCGCAGGGAAGTCGTATTTTTCGCAACGGGATTTGAGACAACGTCGCCCCTCATTGCTGCGACGCTGCTCGAGGCGAAAAGGATGAAAATTGAGAACTTCTCGATCTATGCAGTGCACAAACTTGTCCCTCCTGCGTTGAGGGCATTGCTTGATTCGGGAGATGTTCATGTGGACGGCTTCATCCTCCCCGGGCATGTGAGCACCATTATCGGCAGAAAGCCTTATGAGTTTATTGCCGAGGAATACGGAAGGCCCGGCGTGATTACCGGATTCGAAGCAGGGGATATCATAGAAGGAATTCTCATGCTTCTCTATAGGATGTCGGAAGGTAAGGCGGACGTTGGGATACAGTACGGAAGGGTAGTAAGAGAAGAAGGCAATCCAAGGGCTGTTTCGTTGATGGAGAGGTGTTTTGAGCCATGCGACGCCTACTGGAGGGGGATCGGGATGATCCCGGGGAGCGGGCTCGCGCTGAGGGAAGAATTCTCGATGTTCGATGCCCTGAAGAAGTTCCGTCCGGAGGTCCCTGCATGCCCTGAGCCCGGGGAGTGTTCGTGCGGCGATGTGCTGAAGGGGGTGAAGGCGCCTCCAGAATGCCCTATGTTCGGGACTGGATGCACCCCTGAGAATCCTGTCGGGGCATGCATGGTGAGTACGGAGGGAAGCTGTGCTGCATATTACAGGTACGGGGCGCATCATGGATAGGATCCTCCTCGGACATGGAAGCGGCGGCAGGCTCATGCATGAACTGATAAGGGAGCATTTCGGTCCAGCCTTCGGTCTTGATGGCTTCGGCGATTCTGCGATACTGGATATGAGTCAGAAAAGACTGGCCTTTACCACTGACTCATACGTGGTGTCACCGCTTTTTTTCCCGGGGGGGAATATTGGAGAGCTCGCGGTATACGGAACAGTGAATGACCTTGCCGTCTCGGGCGCTTCTCCCCTCTTTCTGAGCGCAGGGTTTATTATTGAGGAGGGTTTTTCAGTAGAGAATCTGAAGACCATTGTCTCCTCAATGTCCGTGGCTGCGGAGAGGGCGGGAGTGAGGATCGTCGCCGGAGACACAAAGGTAGTGAACAGGGGGAAGGGAGACGGTATTTTCATCAATACGTCGGGTATTGGGATTATCTGTGACGGCGTTCAGATATCCCCTTCACAGATAAGGAGCGGTGACAGGGTTTTAATAAGCGGAGAAGCGGGCAACCATGGCGTGGCAGTGATGTCCGAGAGAAACGGGATAACCTTTGATCCGGCCATCGTCAGCGATGCCGCACCCCTGAACAGCCTTGTAATGTCTATGCTTGATGTGACAAAGAATATCCATTTCATGAGGGATCCCACAAGGGGGGGCATTGCGACTACCCTTAAGGAAGCAGCGCTTGAATCCGGGATGTGCATAAGGATCAGTGAGCGCTCCATTCCTGTTGCGGCCCAGGTGAGGGGTGCGTGCGAACTTCTGGGCCTCGATCCGCTTTATGTCGCGAACGAAGGAGTGCTCATAGCCATTGTGGATACCGATGTTGCGGACGCATTGATAACCGTCATGAGGCAGCATCCTCTCGGTGAGAAGGCCTCGATCATAGGGGATGTTCAGCAAACTCCCGGCGGAATGGTTCTGATGGAGACTTCTATCGGCGGTACCCGTATAATAGAGATGCTCCAAGGTGAACAGCTGCCGAGGATATGCTGATACAGCCGGAGTCAACGGTTTTTGGGGGAGAGGAAAAAGAGGGCAAGGGTAACAAGAACGATGAGGAGCGCGATTTTGCCGAGGAACGTGAAAAGGAGGCCGAATAGCGAGAAAAGCATTATCGCTGCCACGAAGGTCGCGGGCCTTTTGAACTGTCCAGAGGTTGAGCGCGGTTTCCGGGATACCACTCTCAGCGCAAGGAATAATGCCCCTGAAAGGAACATGAGTATGATAAGAAACATTGCGGGAAGGAGTTTCACCCCGATAGTTTAAACAGCACATCCCCAAAATGGCAAGCTTTGTGAGTGAGACAGAAATTGTATGGAGCCTCTGAAAGATGTTCGGAATAACAGTTATTAGGCATTGTCAGTTACTGTCTTATTGAATTTATTTTAGCAATCCCCTGGATTTCAGAGGGGTCAATTCATACCGTCAATTTAGGGTTTATCATCGGGCTGATACGAGGTGAGTTATGGTATTCTTAAATTAAGCAGTATGAGAGTGTGAGATATTTAGGAGGTAACAATATGATTATCAGGATGAAGCACGGGCGAGCCCCAGGGGGATTCGTGTCCCTGCTCGCGAGTCTTGTTTTTTTCTTTATGCTCTGCTGCGTTTCCTATGCTTCTTCTCTCCTTGACAGGGTTGTGGCGGTAGTGAACAAGGAGGTGATTACATGGAGTGAACTTTATAGGGCCATGGAATTCGAGATAAGCACCGGGGCGAGGGCAATTAGCGATGCCGAGAGAAAGCGGATATTCAAGGAAAGCGAGGCATTTTTTCTTGAAAACCTCATCGACAGGAAACTCCAGCTCCAGGCCGCAAGAAAGCTCGATATAGAGGCGAGCAAGGAAGAGATTACCGAGGCGATTGAGGGGATAAAGAAGAAATACTCTATGGGTGAGAAGGAATTCCAGGAATCCCTAGGGAAGGAAGGGTTCTCCTTCGATGAATACAGGAAGCGTCTTGCCGAGCATATTGTCCTGACGAAGGTCGTGGGGCAGCAGGTGAGAAACAAGATCGTGGTGAGCGATGACGAAGTGAATGATTACATTGCTAAGAACAGCAGCAGCGAGTACAGGGTTAGTCAGATATTCTTCAGGAAACCGGAAAAGGGGCAGGACACGAAAAAGATCGAGGAAAGGGCGGAGGATGTGCTGCAGAAACTGAAGAACGGAGAGGAGTTCTCTTCCCTGGCAAGGAGGTATTCCGAAGACCCCACCGGAAGAACTGGAGGGGACCTCGGTTTCATAAAGCAGGAGTATCTCAGCAAGGACTTTATCGAGGTGATATCCCCAATGACGGCAGGTGATGTGAGCAGGCCATTCTGGACCGACAGAGGGCTTCATATCATAAAGCTCGAAGAGAAGCTGGACTCAGGAAACAAGGAGGAATTCCGGGCGAGCGTGAAGAGGAAGCTTTTCGAAAAACGCTTTGACGAGGAATACCGGAACTGGGTAAGAAGCCTGAGGGAGAAGGCCTTCGTGGAAGTGAGGCTATAGTGAAGAAACCGTTGGCACTCGGAGTGCTGGCATCCGGCAGAGGATCCAACTTCCAGGCGATTATCGATGAGATAGAGGCGGGAAGGCTCAATGCGTCCGTAAGGCTTCTGATCGTCGATAGCCCTGGCGCCTACGCTTTGGAAAGGGCGAGAAAACACAATATTGAGTATCTTCATGTCGATCCAGAAGTTTTCTCTTCGAAGGATGATTTTTTCAAGAAGATTGCTGATGAACTTAGGGCGAGGGACATAGAACTGGTCATTCTTGCCGGATTTATGAGGATCGTCAGGAAGCCCCTAATCGACGCCTTTCCTCAACGCATTCTCAATATACATCCCGCGCTGCTGCCTTCCTTCCCCGGCCTGCACGGCCAGAGGCAGGCAGTGGAGTATGGAGTAAGGATCAGCGGTTGCACCGTGCATTTCGTCGACGAGGGCATGGACACGGGGCCTGTGATAATCCAGGCAGCGGTGCCCGTATCGCCTGACGACACTGAGGAGAGCCTTTCCGAAAGGATTCTGAGACTGGAGCACAAGATATTCCCCGAGGCTATAAGACTCTTCGGCGAGGGCAGGCTGAAGGTGGAAGGAAGAGTAGTGAAGATTTCAGGTTATGAGATGGATGACGTTAGCGACTGCATTGTGAATCCTCCCATGAGGTGACAGCGGTGAGGATAACCGGGGGTAGTGAAAAGGGCAGGAGGATAGGGTTCCGGAAGGCCTTTTCCTGGAAAGAGGAGGAGGACGAACTGAGACCGACCGCCTCAAAGGTGAGGGAGGCTCTGTTCAACATCATAAAGAAGGAGATTCCCGGTGCCCTGTTTCTTGATCTGTATGCAGGGACCGGCGGCGTAGGGATTGAGGCGCTAAGCAGGGGAGCGTCAAAGGCTGTCATGGTGGAGTCGAATGCCTTGAGGGTGAGGATGATACGTCATCTCTTATCAGAATTCAATCTTCTTGACAGGTCCCGGGTGGTGAACGCACAGGCATTCGGCTTTCTGGCGCGGGAAGCCAGGAAGCGCTGCCGGTATGATATCATCTTTCTTGACCCTCCATATGGTTCGGAGGAGCTGCCCAAGATCCTGCCCGTGATCGGAGAGGGAAAAGTCCTTAAAGAAGGGGCGACAGTCATCGCAGAGCATTTCCATAAAACAAGACTCCCTGTGTCAGAGGGGAGGCTGAGGCTCTTGAAGAGTTATAAGTACGGTGATACAATGCTGACCGTGTACAAGGCGGTCGCTTTATGATCCCCTGAGGGAAGATGAAGACAGCGATATATCCCGGTACCTTCGATCCGTTTACCAACGGCCATCTGGATATTGTCCAGAGGGGATTGAGGATATTCGAGGAGATTATCATAGCGGTTGCCCCCAGCCAGAGGAAACAGCCGCTCTTCACCTTGGAGGAGAGGCTGAGACTGATAGAGAAATCCGTGAAGGGGCTTGAGAATGTAAGGGTCGAGGCATTCGACGGACTCCTTGTGGAGTATGCAAAGTCGAAGGGGGGCGTGGCGATCATAAGGGGCCTGAGGGCAGTGTCTGACTTTGAATACGAACTCCAGATGGCCCTTATGAACAGAAGGCTCGACATGAGTGTCGAAACGGTGTTTATGATGCCCTCGGAGGAATACTCATTCCTGACCTCCACGATTGTGAAGGAAGCCGCATCATTCGGAGGCTCTGTAAGGGGTCTCGTCCCTGTTGCGGTAGAGAAGGCTCTGAAAAGGAAGTTCAGGGAGAGCAACCCACCGCTGAGGAGAGACTGAGATGGCTGGAAGATTGCCCTTGCCGCCTCACTTCGATCCCGGAAAGACGGGCGAGGTCTGGAAGGTTTCCTATCAGGAGCGGGCGGTAGAAGCGAGGGAGTGGGCGAGAGAGCATAAGATTTGCCATGCTGCTGATGACCAGTTTAAGATGTGCCTGGTGGCGGTCGATGTTCAAAATACTTTCTGTATCCCTGGTTTTGAGCTCTATGTGGGAGGACGGTCGGGCACAGGCGCCGTTGATGATAGCCGGAGGTTGTGCGAGTTTATTTACCGGAACCTTGACGTGATTACTCAAATATGTCCTACCATGGACACACACCAGGCCATGCAGATTTTTCATTCCCTCTATCTTGTAAGCGAAAATGGCGAACATCCCCCTCCCTTCACGCTTGTTTCCGCAGAAGACGTGGAAAAGGGCATATGGAGATTCAATCCTGCCCTTGCCTTCAGCTTCGGGATAGAGGCTGAATTCGGTCAAAGACATCTCCTCTACTACACAAGGATGCTAAAGGAGGGGGGCAAATACGACCTCACCATATGGCCCTATCATGGCATGCTTGGCGGGATCGGACACGCTCTCGTTGCTTCTGTTGAGGAAGCCGCCTTCTTTCATTGTGTGGCTAGGTATAGCCAGACCGACTTCCATGTGAAGGGAGACAGACCCTTCACAGAACATTATTCCGTTCTCGGGCCCGAGGTACTGGAAGGTCCCTCGGGGGAACCTATTGGTCAGAAGAGCGAGAAGTTTCTTAACAAACTGCTTCAGTTTGATGCTGTCGTCATTGCAGGACAGGCCAAGAGCCACTGTGTCGCCTGGACTATTGATGACCTCTTGCGGAACATTCTCACAAGGGACAGAAGGCTTGCCGAAAAGGTTTATCTCCTTGAAGACTGTACATCAGCCGTTGTTGTGCCTGGCGTCTTGGATTACACGGATCAGGCAGACGCTGCGTTCAAGAGGTTTGCCGATGCAGGGATGCATGTCGTCCGTTCAACAGACCCCATCGAAACCTGGCCGGGTATGAGGTTTTAGAGTCAACCGCACAAAGAAGCGGGAATGGACCTTCCGGCTCATTCCCGCTGTTTTTGTTTCGGGTTCCCTCTATACGTTGTGGATCTTCTTTCGCCATGAGTCGAGATAATCTCTTGTGACCCTTTTTATACTATGGTCTTTCCTGGCATGTTCAGCCGCCTTCTTAAGAACCTCATCAATGGTCTTTCCGCGAGCCTCATAGTCACAATTTACACCAACGTCTCTGCATGCCAACGCTTTCATCTTCGTCTCCTTTCGCCCACTCTAATGATTTCGCATCTATTGCATGGACACCTTTTCAAGAATCCGTTTTATCATAGCCTCTTCGTCGTGAAGGGCTGCCTTCCAGTCGCGATTGTCGGTTCTTACTATTTCATCCCTGATCTCGCCTTCAAAGGTTTCAAGCGCGCGTCTCAATATGTCCTTCTCCTTTTCATCCAGTTCGAGAACCATCGCCCTACCGGTCATTGTTACCTCCTTTCCAAGGATCAATCCCCAAAACAAAGGCCGAGCACCGTTTCCTTCGGCAGCTCGGCCGTCCCGAATGTATCGGGGCCCGCCGCTTTCCGTCTCCCGATTACTCGGGATTAGGCTTTGTCGGGACCTCTTAAAATTATAATATCACATTGCAAATGGCAGCATCCATTGAGATTTTCTTATCGAATTGATAAGCATTATAAATAATTCTTTGCTTGCGATGAGTTGGACCGTCTAAGAGGAAAACCACCTGACACCGAGGCGTTCCTGGAAGCATCTCCAGATCCGCTGTCTCTGCCGCATATGCCTATTGCCCTGTCCAACGCGCAACCCTTGGGGAAAGGGAGAGGAGTCTGAAGGGGCTCATGAAGGAATGCTCACGCACCGGGGACCCTGAAAGGAACATGAAGATAGTAAAGGTTATGGATTACGTAAGAGGCAATATGGAGCTGAGGCTCTTAAGACTCAACGGGCGGTGGGATGCCTACTGGCAGGAACGCAGAAAGGAGCTCGCTCGCTTCGCTGCATAACCCCATCACGGAAAAAGAGATGCTAAGGTTCCGCCTTTACTTCGCAAAACTGGAAATCGTATAATATTCAGTTGTAATAATGAGAAAAACGGGGCCCAGTAGCCCGGCATTTGCGGAGGTAAAGAGAAGTGAACATAATCGCCTGTATCAAGCAGGTGCCTGATACTGCCGAGGTGAGGATCAATCCGGAGACCAATACCCTGATAAGGGACGGCGTTGCGAGCATCATAAATCCCTATGACCTTCATGCCATCGAGGCAGCGCTACAAATTAGAGAGAGGGCTGGGGGCAAAGTCACCGTCATTACGATGGGACCTCCCCAGGCTGAATCTGCGTTGAAAGAGGCTATATCCATGGGTGCTGACGACGCGGTGCTTCTCACTGACAGGTCATTTGCTGGCGCTGATACCTGGGCGACCTCCTACACCCTTTCGAAGGCTGTGGAAAAACTGGGCGTCGATATCATCATCTGCGGCAAGCAGGCCATCGACGGAGACACGGCTCAGGTCGGTCCCGAGATGGCCGAACTTCTGAATATCCCTCACGTCTCATATATAAGAAAGATAGAGGATGTACAACCTGGAACCATAAGGGTTCAGAGATTGATGGATGAGGGCTACGATATTGTGGAGTCGTCGCTTCCAGTGCTTCTCACGGTGGTAAAAGAGATCAATCAGCCGCGACTCCCTTCCTTGAAGGGGAAGATGGCTGCGAAGAAGGCTGAGATAAGAAAGTGGACGGCCGCGGATATCGGAGCTGATGAGGACAAAATCGGTCTGAAAGGCTCACCCACTCAGGTGAGGAACATCTTCGCTCCTGAAGCAAAGAGGGACAGGAAGATTCTAAGAGGCGGTGCAGAGCAACAGGTGGAAGCATTGATCCGAGAGTTGAGGGGTCTGAAATGCGTATAGTGATTACAGCCGGCCAGTGCTCCGGCTGCGGAGCATGTGTCGATTCCTGCCCTTTTAGCGCTATCGTCATGAAAGAAGGCAAGGCATCCATCACAGAATACTGTCAGCTCTGCCGGGCATGTCTTAACGTCTGCCCGGAGGGCGCTATCAGGGAAATACTGGAGGCTGGAGAAGCGGTGCGGGAGGCGCGGGATCTGGATGCTTATTCAGGAGTGTGGGTTTTTGCAGAGCAAAGAGACGGCAAGGTGGCGTCCGTTGCATACGAGCTTCTGGGGGTAGGCAGGCGTCTTGCCAAGGAACGGCGAACGCAGCTTTCCGCAGTCCTTTTTGGGGCGCCGGAAGCCGAGGCCTTGGAACTTATCAAATGGGGCGCCGACAGGGTGTTTCTGTCGAGCAACCCGGCCTATGAGAAGTTCAATGACGAACCCTATGCACAGCTTCTCTCATTGCTTGTTATGGAGCATCGCCCCGAGATCGTGCTGGCAGGCGCCACGCCGATAGGACGCTCTTTTTTCCCACGGGTCGCAGCAAGGTTAAGGACAGGGTTGACCGCCGACTGCACATCTCTCGAAATCGATAAGGAGAGCGGAAATCTTCTCCAGATAAGGCCGGCCTTTGGAGGAAATATTATGGCGACGATCCTTTGTCCCCGCAACAGGCCTCAGATGGCCACGGTGAGACCGCGTGTGATGAAGAGGGGATCGTTCAGCGAAGATCATGCCGGAGAAATAATCCATGTGGAGGCGGAAGGCATTACTTCCCGCACAAAGGTTCTGGATACCGTCAAGGAAGTGTCCGAGATAACAGTGAATCTTCACGAGGCGGATATCATTGTGTCTGGCGGAAGGGGTCTCGGTGACGCAAAAGGCTTCAAGCTGCTGGGAGAGCTGGCAGAGGTTCTTGGAGGCGCCATAGGCGCTTCAAGGGCCGCGGTTGATGAGGGGTGGATACCTTACAGTCATCAGGTTGGTCAGACCGGAAAAACCGTGTGCCCGAAGATATACTTTGCCTGCGGTATTTCAGGGGCCGTTCAGCACCTTGTCGGCATGCAGTCATCCGACATAATCATAGCCATAAATAAGAACCCCGAAGCACCCATATTCAATCTCGCCACGTACGGGATAGTGGGCGACCTGTATGAGATTGTGCCCCTACTGATAAAGAAGATTAAAGAAGCAAAGAGTTAGGGGATGGGAAGGGACGCGGGATGAGACATTGTTTCGTCTTTCCGGGCCAAGGTTCTCAATATGTCGGAATGGGAAAAGAGATACACGAAACTTTTCCCGAGGCAAAGGAGATCTTTCAGGAGGCATCCGACGCACTTGGATACGACGTTGCGCGGCTCTGTTTCGAAGGCCCTGAAGAAGAACTTAACAAGACCTTCAGGACTCAACCCTGCATAGTGACGGTGAGCGTGGCTCTCCTCAGGGTGTTGTCAGGCGAGGGGATTGCGCCCGCGATTGTAGCGGGGCATAGCCTCGGTGAATACTCAGCACTTGTGGCGGCAGGGGTAATATCCTTCAGGGATGCGGTGATACTGACGGAGAAGAGGGGGCAGTTCATGCAGGAGGCTGTTCCGCCAGGTAGAGGACTGATGGCCGCCGTTCTGGGTCTGGAGAGGGAAAAGGTCGATGAGATATGCCTTACGCTCAAGTCTGGTTACGCGGCTCCTGCCAATTATAACTGCCCCGGCCAGATCGTGATTGCTGGTGAGAAGGAAGCAGTCGAAGAGGCCGTCAGACTGGCGAAAGAGGCGGGAGCTAAGAGGGCTTTGCCCCTTGCGGTCAGTGTTCCCTCCCATTGCACACTCATGGCTGATGCTTCGAGAAGGCTCGGGGAACTTCTTGACCGGCTCGAGTTAAGGAGCCCGGAGGTTCCCATTGTGAATAATGCAGACGCGATGTTTCTCAATAACGTGGTGAGCATCAAGACATCCCTCGTTCGTCAGCTCAGCAGTCCCCTTTTATGGGAAGATTCGATAAAGACCATCGCAGACTCAGGGATAAAGAGTTTTGTTGAGGTCGGCCCGGGAAGAGTTCTCTCGGGGCTGATAGGAAGGATAGAGCCTGAAGCAAAGGTCTTTAATGTAGAGGATTTGAAGAGCCTGGAAAAAACGTTGGAAGAGCTAAAAGCTAAATAGCTCTTCACCAGCTTCCTCCCCCGCCGGAAAAAACCACCTCCACCCGAACTGCCACCGTTCCTTCTTGGAGCGGAAAAGACTGCGGCTCCGAGAGCTGAAGACGAGGATTTTACGGCGTTCCTGAGCCTGATGAACTTGTTGTAGATGATAATCCCTGCGATTAATACAATTAGGAGAAGGGTGAGGAGGATAACAAGTAAAACAGCTATTGCAATCATCTTTAGTCTCTCCCTCCGCGGGAATTCCTTGCAAGCCTTCGGTAATATTAATAGATTTTTGGAAAGGGTAAAGGAGGGCATGTAACCTCTCTTGTCTTCTCGCGTCTTACTAAAAGGGAATTCGATTGCAAGGAGGTTGAGTTGATATGGGTCTGAAGCGCTTATGGATGCTGATTTCGGCGGTTTATTCTTTTTCTCTTATTTTGACCCCTCTCACTTCAATGGCTCAAAACATGGCCCAGTTTATTGTAGGCGGAATGGCACCGGAGCGGGCCATCGAGTGAGAAGAATGAAGATGTGTGAAGTTTCTGGAGGTTTCTTAACCAGACAAGGAAGTTGTAACCTTTTCGGGTTTCACACGTCTTAATTAGCGAAACTTATTAACTATCAGGAAAGGAGGTGAAAGAATGAGGAAAATGTCAACTGGATTGATACTAATCCTTGTAATCATCCTTGTTGCCGGCACAACAGCATTTGCACGTATGGGCGGCGGCCAAGGCATGGGACCCGGCGTGGGGATGAACCCAACGCCCGGGGTAGGCATGAACCCGACACCCGGTCAGCACATGGGACCCGGCGTGGGGATGAACCCAACGCCCGGGGTAGGCATGAACCCGACACCCGGTCAGCACATGGGACCCGGCGTGGGCATGGGTGGTAATTAACCGATCAAAGGGACAAGGTCAGGTCGTGAAGAAAGATCTTGTCATCTAAAGAAGACGCCTCTGCTTTGGTATGCCCCGCTTTTGCGGGGCATACCATACAAATAGACCGCTGCCAGCCCTCTTCACATTCTCTTCACACATTTTGTGGAATATGATATAGATGAGATTGATGGAGAAGATAAATGGCTTTCCTCGCTTTTTACCCGAAAAGTCTTTGTGGCTGCTTTTCACACTGCTGCTCTGCAGTGCATTTGTCAACGGATGCAGCCTAAAGCATGCCGGCCCTGAGCTTGTGCAGGGAGGCGTAAGGTTTTCCCTCATCGCACGTGATGCAAAGAAGGTTGTCATTGCAGGCAGTTTCAATCAATGGGATACCGAAAAGAACGTTCTTTCCGGCCCAGACAGCAAGGGCGCCTGGGAGATCACTCTCCCTCTTTTGGATGGCCGTTATGAATATCTTTTCCTGATAGATGGGGAAAAGTGGGCTACTGACCCGGATGTTCCCTTTGTCGATGACGGGATGGGCGGGAGAAACTCGGTTATTTCGGTTAAGAGATAGCCTTTATTAAGAGAATGTAACTTTTTGCGGAAGGCCGCGTCATAAAAGAAGAATGGGCAATGCAGCAAGACGAATATTCGATTATTGAGGAGTGCAAGAACGGCAATTCCGAGGCATACGCCATTCTTGTTGAAAGGTATCAGGAAATGGTTTACAATGCAGCGTACAGGATGCTGGGAGACAGTGAGGCGGCTTATGATATTTCCCAGGAGAGCTTTATTTCGGCCTATGACTCCCTGAAGACGTTCAGAAACGATGCGAAGTTCTCGACATGGCTTTACAGTATCACAATGAACAAGTGCAGGGACCATCTGAGATACCGGAGACCTCATGTCCCTCTCGATGAAATGGCTGATCTTCTGCCTTCCGGGACATCCAACCCCGAGGAGGCAGTCTCCCGGAAACAGCTGGGTGTGATGTTGCAGAAGGCCCTCAATGCCTTGCCCGAGGACTACCGGGAGGTTATAGTGCTGAAGCATATCGAGGGGCTGGATTATAAGGAGATGGAGTCGATACTAAGAGTGAAGGTAAATGCCCTGAAGGTCCGGACGTACAGGGCACGTGAAATGCTGAGGAAATTCTTGATCGAGGCGGGAGTCTCGCATGGATAAAGCTGATAAAGAGAGACAGCTTGTTCACGAACTCCTGGATGGGGAATTGACACCTGAGGAGAGGAGGGACCTTCTTGACCGGGTGAATTCCGACCCTCTCCTGAAAAGGGAGTTTGATGAGCTGCGAAGTGTTGTCAATATGGTCGAGTCAGGAAAGAGGCTATCTGTTCCTCCGTCCTTTACCTCGGAGGTGATGAAGAGGCTCCCTGTTCCCAGGGTCTCACTCGCAAAGAGGGTTTCGGATTTCTTCTTCGGTCAGAGAATGATGAGGTGGAACATGGCAACCGCCCTTGCGGCGCTCTGTCTAGTGGTGATTGCCGTGGGCGCTATTCTACAACTGCAGAAAAAGAGTAATCTTGTTTCGTATCAGCCTTCTGTTGAGAGATCTTTAAGAACAGTTGTAATGAGCTTTCAGGCGCCCCAGGCAAAGGCCGTGGCTGTCGCGGGAGATTTCAATCAATGGAGTATCGAAAAGGGCTTGATGAAGAAAGAGAGCGGCGGCGTCTGGACTTTGGAGGTTCCACTTGAACCGGGGACGTATCACTATATGTTTGTCGTGGATGGAGAACTCTGGGTTCCGGACCCGAATGCCGAGTTATATCGGGATGACGGCTTCGGAAACAAGAATTCCGTGTTGAGAGTCAGCCTATGAGATTGAATGCTCTGAGGATATGCTTTTCAATTCTGTTCACTCTCTGCCTCCTCATGATCAGCCGGATATCCACGGCAGAGACCGGTGGAAAGGAGTTTGACGAGATACGGGTTTCCGTCGAGCAGTCGTCGCTGTCGCAGGAGAAGAAGGCGAGCCTTCTTAAGGTATCGTCTGATGCGATAAGTGCTGGGGTACCGACTGCGGATGTAGCTGTGATCGTGAAAAGAGGGCTTGCGAGAGGTATTGAGGCCGGGATAATAGGGGATTTCATTCAGAGCGCTGTCAGGGCAAAGGAGCAGAATCTACCCGTGAGGCCCGTCCTCGACAGGGTGCAGCAAGGTCTTTCGAAGGGTGTGCCTCCTGAAAGGATAAGCAGTTCAGCGAAACACCTGGTCGAAGACCTTGCTATCGCAGACAGGATAGTGGGCTCCTTTTCCCGAAATGGCCTCAAGGCCGGGAGCGCAGCGGACATGGAGAAGGGTACCCAAGCTGTTGCCAGAGCGCTCGAAAAAGCGATACCCGGCGATACGATAAGCAGGATAGGAAACAGGGCAATTCAGAAGAAGTCGTCTTTTACTACCTTTAACGCGTCGATCAATACCGTAACCACCTTTGTCGAGATGGGAATATCTCCGGAACAGGCATCGAAACTGATAATCAAGGCCATTGACAAGGGATATTCCGAAAAGGAAATGATCGGGATGGAGCGGAATATGTCGTTCATGATGAGAGAAGGATGGATGATGAACGACGCAATGAAGTCGATGGAGACAATGATGGACAAAGGTTTCTCGGGAGATATGCACAAAGGCATGGGAACGGGTCCGGGCATGGGACCGGGCACCGGAATTGGCGGAGGCCCCTCTATGTCTCCTGCCCCGGGCGGGGGAATGCACCACGGAGGGCCGGGAATGGGCCGCCACTGAACAAAGGGAGGTTGGCAGGATTATGAAAAGAAAAAAACGAGTCATCAAGGACTGGTCTCTTATTTGTATCTTTTTTTCTTTTATGGTATTCACCCGGTTTGTTGATGTTTCCAGCGCCTCGGCTGAAGTGAATGCCGCGATCGATCTGAAAGGAGTGTATGAAGACAACATTACCGGTTCAGCTGCGGATGTCGTCAAAGGAGGCGACTTCTATTCGTTGCTCAACGCTGCCGTAGGCGGATATTACGGCATTGGCTCCGACACCTATTTGCTGCTCAAAGGCGAGGCAGGCGGTTATCTCTACAGCAAATATACCGATCTGAACGCTGTTGTAGTGGGCATCAATGGAGGTGTCTATAAGGATCTTACGGACCGGTTGGCTGTCCAGCTTACTCTGAAGGGGAAGAAGAAGGAGTTCAAAGATTCGCGGCGGAGCAGTCTCTCTTTTGGGGGCAGTATCGAGGTGAAGGAGCAGATTTCGCCGAGGTTCTGGCTGAAGCAGGGTTACGAGTTCGAGAAGAATGATGCTGATAACGCACTTTTCACCTATCGGGGACATTTCCTGGGAGCCTGGGCCGGATATACGGTCTTCCCTAAGACGAGCCTGACCGGAGGTTACAGCTACCTTTCGCTGAAATACGATGAACCCTCGAACTTCAGGGATGAGTTCCATACGGTCTCCATAGGCATTTCGAGGGAAATCTTGAAAAAGGTGCATCTATATGGAAATTACTACCGGCAGTTTATCAACTCGAGCGCATCCGAGAAGGGCCGCGCGAACAACATCTTTTCAGTCGGCGTATCCTACGGCCTTTGAGGCACTGCCTTGTAGGGAATTGTTTCTATCGCCATCTTGTGCAAGCATGAAAACCCCCTTGAATGGATTGTCTTGGCACGCTGTCTCTCGAAACGTCACGGTTGGAATCATCGTCGATCAGTAACGTCACCGTACTGAGGTTCACAAAATATTCATCTTTCTTTCATAATTCCTTCAAATAAGCCTGCTATTATTTGAACAAAAGAACAGGATTATCCTGGAAAAGAGGTGCAGGATGCTTCTAAGGGTTCAATACAATACAGGTAGATATGACATGATCAAGGATGCCTTTCTTGATAAACTTGTGGCCTCCGGCAAGATCGTAAAGTTCTACCGCTCAACCGGCTGGGTCTTTATAGGGAGGGACAAGGTGCGTGGAAACGGAGGCACGTACGCCGGCCCTGAAAGACGCGGCCGGGGAGCGGGAACGGCTGTATGACACGGCCGGAATCCGAAATAAAGTGGGATTTGATTTCCCATTAATGAGAGGAGGTGACGGGAAAATGAAGCGAGTATTCATGATCGGCATGACTCTAGCATTTGCCCTCGGAATTGCAGGGGCCGGTTTTTCGGCGGACAAGGCTGCGCTCCCTATGAAACACGATGATGTGAAGATCTGTGCAAATACCAACTGCTGTGGCGCACAGCTTTCAAAGGGCGTATATGAAGAGAAGAAGACAGACGAAGAAAAATGGAGAGAGTTCTTCGAGCTCGGAAAGGGCGGCTAAGAATCGTCTGCTGTGAGAAAACGGGGGATAACTATGAGAGAAAGATCCCCCGCTTTCCCTTCAAGAACCTGGTGCAAATGAAAGAGATGTGTGCGGTGGTAGCCGCTCTGGTTTGGTTCTTATCACAAGTACTGCCAGGGACTGATCGATTACTCAGGAGTTAATTCGACATCCTTCCTACGCAATTCCCCACAAAGGGAAATTCTGCAAACCATACCCTCTTCATAATTTCTTCACATATTTCTGGATAATGAAGGACAACAGAGTTGTGTTTCGAGGATGTGCATACTGAGAGGGATGTACACAACATGCCTGAAGCAAAGATGAGGAGGAAGTTATGGTCGGGAACATGGTAGTTGTCCTTATTACAGCGACTATGGTTGTTGGAATGACGGGACGGTCCTATGCAGGGATATGCGTTGAGCTTAGCAAGGATAATTGCGCTCATCAGGTGGTGGCCCACGCGGAGCATAAGAAAGAGGCTGCAGGAGAGAAGGCTAAGTCCTCTGCGGAAGGTAAGAAGACAGAGGATGCCGTGAACACAATATGCCCGGTAAGCGGTGAGAAGATCGATGTAACGGCGAAGCTTATGTACGAATATAAGGGAAAAGTCTATGCCCTCTGTTGTCAGGTGTGCCTTGAAGAGTTCAAGAAGAATCCTGAGAAATATATCGAGAAGATGGGAAAAGAAGAGACAGAGGGCAGCCGGGAACAGTCAGCCGACAAAGGGCACGAGGGCCATAAAGGCCACAGCCATTAAAGGAAACCTCTTATCGGGAGTCTTGGGAAAAGATTCCGTATCGCTTTGTCGGGAAGCGTTTAACAGCGATCCAGTTCCTCGCTGATGTCTATAATCAGCGCTTTGCCGCCCGCGCTGTAATCGGGTCTTGATCCCGGTGAGTTCTTTTAAGGCTTTAATCGCCTGCCCCCCGACCATGCCGCCTATTACCATATTCGAATTGAGAAGGTGATGGGACAACGTGACCAGCGCCACATCTTCAGAAATCCTCATTCCCGCTCTTTTCAGCCAAGATTTCATAATTTCTTCAAAAATAGCTGCTATTTTATTTGCATGAATATCCCGGTATTTGCCTTCATTCTGCTCGCTTTTCTCGCTCCTGATGCCTATGCTGACGGTGACTCAGTGAAGGGAACAACGTTTTACGGCGAACACTGTGACCTGTGCGGCGATTATGGGTACTGTAACAGGAGGGTTACATTTGAAGAGGCGGTTCATGCTCTAAGGGCACATTACAGTAAAAGGGGGTTGCGGGTGCTCATACTGAGACAGAAAGAGAGGTTTCTCGAAGCCGAGATCTACAACGAGGGGACTAGGGTCGACAGGGTTCTTCTCGATCTCAAGACCGGAAGGATAAGGTCGATGTATTAGAAGGACCGGCCCGGATCATCTTGCCCTCATCTTTCAGGAAAAATAATTGCTGGCCGAACTTGTCAAGAAGGAGACAAGATGGGATGATTGAAGTATCCTATGAAGGAAGCCAGTGATTTGATATGAGGAGAAACATCGGAGAAACCGGTCTTGTTCTCGCCTCCGTCTTTCTTCTCTCATACGTCTTAAATTATGTCTGGGAATCATTACATGCGGTATTCCTCTATGAAGCTCATGATTTCCCTGCAAGAAAGTACGTTCGGATGGTCAGCTATGTTTCTGCGGTGGATGGCGCTCTCGTTACTGGACTTTATCTTTTCACCGGAGCCCTATGGAGAGATCTGCGCTGGCTTCGGTCCATGAACAGGAGGCAGGCATACGCACTGTTTATATGCGGGATGATAGTGGCTGCCGCGATAGAATACCAGAGAGTTTATGTCTCAAAAACATGGGGTTACGGCCCGCTCATGCCTACCGTCTTTGGAATCGGAATATCACCTTTAGTGCAGTTGAGCGTTACAGGCTTGCTGGCGTTCTGGCTGACGAGGCGGCTGTTATATCAGCGGGGAATGTATTTCAGGTGCCGGTGAGTTCGAGAGGTCACCTTCAAACAGGCCGGAGTTGCGGAAAAGTCGTGTTCAAAAATGAGTTCAAAAGGAGATTGACAAGACGGAGGTACTTGACGGAGCGCCTTGGCATGATAAAATTGTATTTAAGAATGCGATTGTTCATAACTTGCCCGTTATGAAGGAGGATGAAGAGAAGGTGCCGCATAGCTTTGAGCGGTAAGGCGGGTTTCGTCACATAAACGCGTTGGAACGCAAGGAGGTCTGAGATGAAGAAAATAGTTCTAGTTGGTTGCGCATTGCTTTTTGTATCGGTTGCATCGCACAGCTCTGCCCAGATGGGTGGAGGCATGATGGGAGGACAGATGCAGCACGGCATGATAATGAGTGAAGGACAACAGATGCCTATGATGCAGATGATGCCGATGATGCAGAATTGCCAGAGAATGATGATGGGGAATTCGATGATGATGCGTGACATGATGCATATAATGATGGATATGATGAAGATGCAGAAGAAGATAATGAAGGGTGTCAGCCCTGAAGAGAAGAAAGAGATGATGATGGATATGGATAAGATGATGGACAGAATGGAAAAGATGATGTCAGAGACGAGGGGTATGATGATGCAGGGGATGATGCCTGCCGAGCCAAAGAAAGAGGAGCAAAAGAAGGAGGAGGCCCCCAAAGGCGAGCTGCACAAGCATTAACATACAATCACATTAAGTAAAGCGTCATTGCAAGAAGTGGAACGAATAGGCAACCCCGGGCAAAAGGGAAGGAATCTTGGGTGTCAGCCCCCTGGATTATAAGGATTATATGAAACAGGTCACCCGGTTTATACCCCGGCTCAAAGGACTAAAAAGGTGAGAGAATTGAATTATAAGAAGTAAGTACGAATGGGCGCGGCATAGGATCCTTCCTGCGGAGAACAGGAGGCAATTATGAAACTTAATGTAAAGGCATTTGCTCTGACAACAGCGATACTGTCGGGGGCAGGGAGCTTTGCATTAACGCTTCTTTCCGTATTAACAGGATTCGCAAAGGAGTTTTTTGAGCTTATCGCGCCCTTTCATCCCGGTTACTCCCATACAATTTCAGGCGTTTTCATAAGTGCCTTCTGGATGTTTATCTACGGACTTATTGCTGGTGTTTTGTTCCCTTCAATTTACAATTCATTTCAGAAGGAAAAGAAATAAGGGGGATTGTATGGAATGGCTCAGGGAAAACTGGGTATTCCTCCTGTTTTTCATCCTCTTTGTAGCCATGCATTTTTTTGGGCATGGTATGCACGGAGGAGGATGCGGCGGAGGTCACGGACATGGAGATGAAAAAGAAGGGGGACATAGAGGTCACGAAGGCACTGAGAAGCGTGAGGAGAAAGGAGGTCGGGGGTGCTGCTGAATATAAAGGTTGTGAGCTGGTCATTGGGAATTTTCCTTTCAATATCGTATGTCCTCTGCGTTCTCTACGGCCTGATCGTTCCAGAAAGGCTGCATGGAATGAAGGATTTTCTTGAATCTGTTCTCCCTGCTTTCAGGTGGCTGACCTTCGGCGGATTCATTCTGGGCCTCATTGAAAGCTTCCTCTATGGCGCTTATATCGGCATTGTCTTTGTGCCCGTATATAACTTTTTTAGCAAGAAGTTTGGAGCAATGGAAGGGAAATAAATATGCACGGCGAAAATATTTCATATGCTTACGGCTTCTGGAGTCTCGTTGTAGTAAATATCGGGCTTTTCGTATTTTTCCTTCTAAGCTTTATGGCTCCGCTTAAAAAACGAGAATGGCGTTCAATGGGAGCAACGATTGCCTTTTTTGTCGCCCTCTTTACCGAGATGTATGGTTTCCCGCTTACAATCTATATTCTTACAGGAATTCTCGGCAGCAGATATCCTGCGCTCAATCCATTCTCCCATGCAGCTGGTCATCTATGGCTTACATTCCTTGGTGGCGGGGCAGCAATGATGACGGTTATACACCTCATCAGTAATGGATTGGTTTTTATTGGATTTTTAATAATGTGGAAAGGCTGGAAGTTGATTCATGGTGCAAAAGGCGGCCTGGTTACCGAGGGGACATATGCCTATGTCAGACACCCTCAGTATTCAGGACTCTTTCTTATCATGATAGGTATGCTTATCCAATGGCCTACACTTATAACCGCCCTTATGTTTCCAGTGTTGATTTTTGTGTATTACCGCTTGTCAAAGAGGGAAGAAGGTGAGATGATTGTATTATTCGGGGATGAATATAGGCGGTATATGGAGAAGACGCCTATGTTTGTTCCTGGCATGAGACAAGGGAATGGGGGACAGGTTGCCGGGTGAGATAAAGGATGCTTGTCAGAGGAGTAAAGCTCCTATAGGCCGGCA
Organism: uncultured Nitrospiraceae bacterium; assembly: GCA_964475485.1. Lineage (GTDB taxonomy): Bacteria > Nitrospirota > Thermodesulfovibrionia > Thermodesulfovibrionales > UBA9159 > CAYYWY01. Next base: position 42,408 of record CAYYWY010000022.1, read on the forward strand.
GCGCAGCATTAATATGAGGAGGATGGCGTGAAACTCAAAGATATTAAGGCAATTGCAAAGGCAAAAGGTATTGGGGCGGTTAATATAAAAAAAACTACTCTGATCCGGGCGATTTAGAAGGCTGAGGGCAATCTTGATTGTTTCGGAACCGCAAACTCTAAAGAGTGTGGCCAGATGAACTGCTTGTGGCGCACGGATTGTCTGGCTGAAGCAGGAGAGTAATGGATATATTGCCGATGAATAAGGCCCGAAGCATTGGTGTTTTAATAATCTATATCTTCCTGTCGACAGCGCCTGTTTATGCACAAGAGCAGCTTATCGACGGCTTCTCCGTTAATTTCGGCATAATGTCCTGGGAGCAGATTCAGCGGGGACTGACCGAAAAACCTGCCAGCCATGCAGAGGAATACCACTACAGGATGGCGAGGGAAATGGCGACGATGCATGGAGGCTCCAAGAAGGGAGCCTCTCATGTTCTTGTCGTTATCGATGATAAGAAGACTGGGAAAAGAATCGATAAGGCGGATGTTCGGGTTACGTTTGTCGGCAGGCGAGGCCCGGAAACAGTTAAGCTCCGGCCCATGACAGTGAATGACTTCTCGGGCTTTGGCGAATTCGTCGTGCTTCGATCCAGTGGACCCTATGTTTTCAACGTCTCTTTCCGGTTTTCAGATAGGGAACCGTTCAAAGAGGCGAAGTTCGTCATGCAGTGAGTTAGCTGGCATGAAGATACGGGTTAAGGGAGAGATGATATGAAATGGTCATGGAAAGTGGGAAAGATCGCGGGCATAGACATTTATATGCATGCGACCTTTCTTTATCCTTATCGGATGGGTGGTGTTGAGCCACTGGATGGCAAGGCACAGCCTGGGCTATGCCATGACAGGTGTTCTGTTCATCTTAGCCCTGTTTGGTTGTGTAGTTTTACATGAATTGGGTCATGCGCTTATGGCAAGGAGGTACGGCATCAGGACGCAAGACATAGTCCTCCTTCCGATCGGCGGCATGGCAAGGCTTGAACGGATGCCTGAAGATCCAAGGCAGGAATTGCGTGTAGCGCTTGCAGGTCCTGTTGTGAGCATGGCTATCGCCGCGGCTCTGTATTCTTGGATTCAGATAACGTGAAGATGGGAACCGCTCAGCAGGTTAAGCGTTGCAGGAGGTCCCTTTATTCAACGACTTATGATGGTAAACATCATTCTTGCGATATTCAATGTCCTGCCCGCTTTTCCGATGGATGGCGGTCGTGTTTTGAGATCGTTCCTTGCCTTGAGGATGAACTATGCAAGGGCAACGCAGGTTGCTGCCACCATAGGTCAAGGCATGGCATTCATTTTCGGCTTCATCGGTTTCTTCACAAATCCCTTCCTGCTCTTTATAGCCTTCTTTATATGGATAGGCGCGGCGCAGGAAACGGGTATGGTAGAGATGAAGTCTGCATTAAGTGGGATACCGGTCAGCCGGGCCACGATAACGGAATTTCACTCCCTTACCTCCACTGACCCATTATCCGTGGCGATTGAATATGTCCTGAGAGGCAGCCAGCAGGACTTTCCCGTCACAAGGAATGATCAGGTGATAGGAGTCTTGACAAAGAGCGATCTGCTTGTCTTGTTGGCAAAGGGCGGGCAGGAGTTGCACGTAGGTGAGGTGATGAGCCGCGATTTTCAAGTAGTGGAAGCCTCCGAGATGCTGGAAAACGCTCTGGCAAGGCTTCAGGCCTCTGGGAACCGCATATTGATAGTCTTGTAACAGGGCAAATTAAAAGGAATCATGACTATGGACAACCTTGGAGAATTCATTGCCATACAAGCCGCATTAAATAAAGCAAAGGCAGGCATGTGAGGCCTTTGCAAAAACAAGGAATTATGAAAAAAGACCCTGTATGTAACATGGATGTCAGGGAAGAGAATGCAGTTACTGCGGAATGTGACGGCCTTCTCTATTATTTCTGCTCTGAAGGGTGTAAAGAAAAATTCCTGAAAGAAAGAACTTGCAAGACTCCGCGGACAACCTATGATCTTATCATCATCGGCGGCGGCCCGGCAGGGCTGACAGCGGCTGTGTATGCTTCGACTCTGAAAATGGATGCATTGCTTATTACAAAAGACCTTGGCGGTCAGGCCGTGGACAGCACAAAGATAGAAAACTATATGGGATTTGATTTCATCACAGGCCCTGAACTCGTAGAGAAATTCCAGAGACAACTTGTTCGCTCACATTATATTGACCACCTCATGAGCGACGTTGAAAGGATAGAGCCTGTTAGTGGAGGATTTAACGTTACGACATCTGAACTCAGTAAATATTTTTCAAAGGCATTGCTTGTTGCAACCGGGATGACGAGAAGAAAACTGAATGTGCCGGGTGAGGAGGAATTCCAGAGGAGAGGAATATTTTATGGGAATATCCAGGATATCTCTTTTGCTCAGGAAGAGGACGTGGCTGTTGTTGGAGGCGGAAACTCGGCGCTGCAGGTTGTTGAAAACCTGCGTTCAACTGCAAAGAAAATTTATCTCATCTCTGATTTTAAACTTACGGCGGACCAGATAATTATTGACAGGGTCAGCCGATTTGAGAACCTCACTAAATATGAAGGATTTAAGATAGTAGAATTTTACGGCGGGAGCACTCTGTCGGGTATTGCCGTCAGAAAAAAAGCCGAAGAAAAAACAGAGAAGCTGCCTGTTAAAGGCGTTTTTATTGCAATAGGCCTGCAGCCGAACTCTTCCCTTGTCTCGCATCTCGTTAAGCTTAATGAGCGCGGGGAAATTATTATCAACCCGGACTGCTCTACGAGTTATCCCGGCATATTTGCTGCCGGCGATGTTACAAATGCCTTTGGCAAAAGGATAATTATAGCCTCCGGAGAAGGGGCAAAGGCTGCGCTGTCAGCAAGGCAGTATCTGTTAAACCTTGGAAAAGAAAATGAGGTGGCAGTATGAGTATTAAGAAAATCAAAAGCAAACAGATTGACATGCAAATGTCATAGTTCATGTTAATGTTTCTAAAATAAAAGGAGGAAAAATGAAAAGGTTAGTGATTGCAACATTTATTTTGTTTGCCTTTAACATCCCTGCTTATGCCCAAATGGGTATGACGGAGGAGCAGAAAGGGGAGATGAAATCTCAGGGCATGATGATGGGTGAAGGGATGATGAAAGAGCAGATGCCGATGATGCAGATGTGCATGCCCATGATGAAGCAGATGATGGGACATGGGATGATGATGCAGGAAATGATGCAAATGATGATGGATATGATGAATACGCAGGAGAAGATGATGATGGGTGTTAACCCCGCGGAGAAGAAACAGATGATGAAGGATATGGCCCGCATGAGAGAAAAGATGCAGAGGATGATGTCAATGCGCATGAGTATGATGACGGGCACGGATGCTTCTGAGGAAAAACTTAAATGCGCCGAGCAGTGGCTAAAAAAAGCGATAGACCTTCATGAAGTACATATAAAGGACCCCAAAACTGCAACCGAGGTTTCTCAACATGAAATGATGGACCAAATGAAGAATGCATATGAGTGTATTACAGGGGCAGGTCCTGAAGTAAAAATTGCACCGGCAAAAGAACCCGCAGGAGGGGAGAAGAAAAAAGACGCTCATGGACATTAGCACATAATGCATTGAAAGAGTATGAGAGCGAATTGATGAAAAGTAATAATATAGATATGGTTCACTTGAAACGCACCAAAGATATTGCAATATTTTGCGGGGGATGAAACAGTGAAAGTTACAGACCCTGTATGCAAGATGACAATAGAGGACAAAGAGGCAGCTGCTACATTTTTATATAAAGGCACCACATATCACTTCTGCTCGAAACCCTGCAAAGAGGATTTTGACAAAAACCCCGAAGCGTATGCTGGCAAAGCGGCACCCATGCCGAAGATGGAAGAACTTGCTTCTCTTACGGCAAAGGCAATTGGCGAGATGGCAAAAG
>CAYYWY010000022.1:46372-46990 GCA_964475485.1 uncultured Nitrospiraceae bacterium
ATCCAATATGCGGAATGGTTATTCCAAAAGAGCGGTCGATAAAAAGGGAGGTTGGCAGCAGGGCTTATTATTTTTGCAGTGAGAACTGCGTTAGGACATTCGAGGCTCCCGAGGCGGAGCTGAAGTCAATGCGCAGGAGGGTGACTATTGCCCTCACAGGTGTTCTTGCCCTCGCAATTTTCAGGGCAGCAGTCTTTCTCGGTCTTGCAGCAGGCGCGACAGTTCTAACTTGGGTACCGATACCTTTTCTTCCATGGTTCACATGGGGTGTATGGTTATTTATTATTACAACGCCGATCATGATCTTCGGCGGCAAAGGTTTTTTTGTCGGCGCCTGGCATGCCATCAAAAAAAGGGTTGCAAACATGGATCTCCTGATAGCTCTCGGAACGTCAACAGCATATATCTACAGTGCCTTTGTAGTGTTTTTTCCCGGAGTTCTGCCGGTGGAGGAGAAAAATGTCTATTTCGAGGTATCCGCCATTATTATAGCCTTTGTCCTTCTCGGTAAGTATATGGAGGAGATAATCAAAAAAAGGAGTTCTGCGGCAATCAGGAAACTCCTAGCAGGCTGCTGAAAAATTCATAAAAAATGATGAAACATTATCCATTAATACA
>CAYYWY010000023.1:0-15261 GCA_964475485.1 uncultured Nitrospiraceae bacterium
AGCCGGCAGCATAGGGATACGGGAGTTGTCAGATCAAGTCTTGACAAGTACATTTTATGCGGGTGGTCAGTATGAAATTAAATTATTTTGGACAGCAGTGATTTGATAGCAAAGGGAAGGTTTTCTATTCATCCAGAAGGGAAGAAATCGGTAATCTGGTTGACAGAAGTTCAACTGCCTGTATCGGCTGTCATGCCGACCCTGAGAAACCATCGTCAATTGTGATGAGTAAGAATCAATGGACAATATACAAAGATAAAGAGGGACATAGAGTTCTGACATTTATCGACCCAATCTACAATGAACCTTCATGCTTTACGGCGGCCTGCCATGCTCATCATCAGAATCAAAAGGTTCTCGGCATACTTGAGACCGATTGAGGAACGTCCTCACATTTTCAAGGGATGCGAGATACCACATGGAAAGACATCGAATAGAAGAAATCCTTTATGACACCTTGAGAATGTACGCAGATATGTGCGATGAGCAGTCCATAAGTATAGAGATGAACATAGAGAAGGACCTTCCTTCCGTTTTGATAGACAGAGACCAGGCCAGCCAGGCATTCAGTAACCTTATAATCAATGCGATAGACGCGATGCCCGGCGGCGGCACTTTGACATTGACGGCAGGTGCGGAGGAGATACATGGCGTAGTATTTGTATTTCTGAGAATTTCCGACACGGGGCAGGGAATACCGGAAGAAAAGCTGCCTCTCATTTTTGAACCTTTTTTCACCACAAAGGAGATTGGCCGCGGTACCGGCCTTGGACTTTCAATAGCAAGGAAGATCATGGAGGAGCATGGCGGATATATAAGAGCCGAGAGTATTCTGGGAAAGGGCTCTGCATTCAGCCTTTATTTTCCATACCAGGGGGAAGAAGAATCGCCAAGGATAAAATGTTGGGAGTATATGAAATGCGGCAGGGATAAAGACGCAACAATTAAATGTCCTGCATATCCCGATTTCGGGAGAATCTGTTGGGTCGTAGCAGGCACTTTCTGCGAGGGAAAGGTTCAGGGAACTTTTGCACAGAAATATGAAGATTGTAAGAAATGCGCTTTCTATCAGGGCATCAAAAGCAAGGAGATATAGGTTGCCTTTCAAAAATGAGGATATGGCAACCCGTCTCCTGATAAATTCAAGCCTTGCGGCCTCTTGGCCATGGAGACTTGTCCCTCACTTCCATCACTCTAATAAGATAGCCGAAAGGATAGTCGGGCTGGTAGAGATGAAATCTGTCAAACTCAAAAAGCTTTCTCGATGCCAGGAGAAACCGATAATGCGGGTTGTCCTTCCCAAGGATATCGACCTTCCCGTTCACCTGAAAACTCACATATTGTATTGCCACGGGGTTTTGCGGGCTGACGCAGTTCTGGCCGGCGGGGTTTGCCGACATACCTACATACAGAAAGCTCGCGTAAGGATTTTCCCTCAGATTCTTAAAAGCGCTGCCCTCGAATATCTCAAGGCCTCCAAGCATAGCGGGATCGAAGTTCCCCACGGTACTGTAAAGCCTCCTCATAGCCTCGGCCCTCTTGCCGAGGCTTTCGCCCCAGGGCGTCGTCCTCGACTCCGCAACCACACTCTCAAAGATGTCTATGTAGTCCTGAAGGAGATCGGCTCTCGGGATAAGTCCGATCCCCTTAACCGTCATGTTGACAGGAAAGGGACTCTCATGGTTCCATGTGGACATGACCGGCAGATGTGCGGAGAAATACCGCATCGGCTTACCCTCAATCATCTCGTTCAGGAATTTCACCCTCGAAGATACAAGCCACTCAAGAAAATATTCTGGGATTGCATCGAGTGTTAGCCTTACGGTTGAGTCATGTACCCCTGCACCCAGGGTGGTACCCTCTTCTTGTCGTGGGGATTTCATTATGCCCTCCTCCTCTTTCTGATCGCGAGAACTATTCCTACCATAATACCTGCAGAGACCACAAAGGCGATGATCGGATAGATATAGGTCGTTTTCCTCTCCTCAGTCTCGAGGCCAACATAATACCACGTTGAGACAACCTTTCTCCCACCCCTGTCGCCGTCGGACCCGTTCCATACGGCGAAAGCAAGCGGTGTTACGCCGCCTTCCTTGAAGGCCACGTCGAACTTATCCGTGGTCGCGAGCGCCCTCTTGAAGACCACCGACCATTTATTCGACTCCCACCTGCCATTTCCAGCGATATTCTGGTTCTCCGACTTCCCCATATCAGTGGCACTCCCGAAACCCTGTGCCACAATGTTCTCGACAGGGGACCTCTTCGGTCTTGATACCGGGTTGTCTGCCAGCACGCCTCCAACAAAGTCATCGACCGTTGCGTAGAGTCTTTCCGAATCGGAAGCCTTCTGCCAGTTCGCCTTCCATACCCAGATATTCACCGTGTTTTCCTTGTCGCCCATTGCGAAATGCGGTTTTGCAGCTGCCGACGCAGAAGGGAATTCGAGGGCCACGGCATCCTGGAATTTATCGAGGTCGAGCGAGCTGTCTTGAGACTGGTCGCTCCATTCGACAAGGAAGGCTATTTCCTTGGTGTTATGGAGCGCCTTCACCTTCAGGCTCTTGATCGGCGACTCATATGTCCTCGGCTTAGCCATAACCTGAGGCGCCAGAGGTATTTCAAGCGGTGAAGGAGCATTCCAGAGGCTGTTTGAGGGGTCAAGAGGAAGGTCGCCGGAAACCTTCTTTGCCATCACGACGAGACCCTGGGAGAATGCGCTTCCAATCAACAAGAAAGAGAGGAGAAAAGCGGGGAAGAAGAGACTTTGAACTTTAAACTTTGAATTGTGAACTTTCTTCATATCCCCTCCTATGTAATGTTATGGCGGTATACCTGAAGCTTCTCGTCATAGAAGGGCCTGATGAATTCAGGCTCTTTTACAGGAACCCTAACGAGTTCCTTCCCCTTGTCATCATAACCCGTAGCAACTCCCCTCGACACCTTGAACTTAGAAACCCAGAACTCCGTTGAGCCGAAGAGTGAGAAGACACCCATCATGGTCTCGTCACTATGTGCACTTCTATACGTGCTGACCGCCTGTTCGACGCCTGGGCCAAACATCTGCTTCATATAGGGTGTTGCAACGTGGATCGGCGGGATATAGTAGATATTCGGCTCGAGTCCTAATTGCGGATAAAGGGGGAGTGCAACCTTCTTTATGTGAACGAGGTAGTCAAGCGGATTTGAAGGGTCGACCTTGTCGGGTGTGTGGAGCCAGCCGTTGAGCCGTATTCTGCCTATGCAGGTCGTAACGCACTGGGTCTGGGTTCCCTTCTCCACAAGAGGGTAACAGCCAATGCACTTCTCTGCGATCCTCGTTGTATTGTTGAAGAGAACCTTCTTGTACGGGCATGCACGCACGCACTCCCGGTAACCGCGGCATCTTTTCTGGTCAACGAGGACGATTCCATCCTCCTCCCTCTTATAAATGGCCCTTCTCGGACATGCACCGACGCAGGCTGGATATGTACAGTGGTTGCAAATGCGGGCAAGATAGAAGTGCCACACTTTGTGAGGCATGGTTATGTAGTCGCCCCTGTCTATATTTCCATATGGTTCATCCTCCCCGATATTAGGATGCGCCCAGTCTCTCTCTTCAGGGATATAGCCCTCTGTAACCTGGCCTTTCGGCGCCGCCTCAAAAACGGTCTTGCCTTTATATACCCTGCCCTCCCACTTCTGGGGGCCGAGCAGTTCGAGGATCTTTACGTCCCAGGCGAGAGGGTAGAATCCATAGGGTTTCGACTCGACGTTGTTCCAGAGCATGTATTCCTGTCCCTTGCCGGTCGTCCATGTGTGTTTGCAGGCCATGGTACAGGTCTGGCAGGCTATGCACTTGTTGATGTCGAAGATCGCAGCAAACTGTTTAGACGGCCTTATCTCTTCGTAGGGATAAGACATCTCCCGCTGAATCTGCCAGTTCTTGACCTTGTTCTTTGCCATTTATATCCTCCCTCTTAATAGGAACAAATTCTAAGCTCTAAGCACAAAATCCTAAACAAATTTAAATGACCTAAACCAAAGACAAAAGCTGTTTGTGACATTGGAAAACTTGAATTTAGATATTGTTTAGAATTTAGAGTTTCGAATTCAGGCTTTTTCAAATTATATATCCTCCCAAAAGGTATTTCTTCATGGCCTCGTTTTCGTACGTCGGTCTGTAGCCCAAGGATGCAGGCCTCCATAACCCCTTGCCGCCAATTCCTCCAGGCTCCGCTTTTGTAACCTTGACAAATGCCTCCCTCGGCGCTCCGACAGGGCAGTGTATGTCGGGAGCAAAGCCCTTCCCCATGAGCTGTCCGAAGGTCTCCTTCCGTATCATGGTGTCTGTCATAAGCGTAGGGCCGAGCCATGCCCGTGTGCAGCTCTGGTGTCCACCATAGCGGAACATGGCCTGATAGTTAGTCTCGGCGTTCCTTGCAAGACCGTCCGGGTTTGTTTCATGGGCCGTCACCGTCCCATGGCTTGCCTGATACATGTTGAACCACATGAGGAGAATCCCCCGCGGGATGCCGGCATAGTACCTCGCACGACACATCATGCGGCTCACCTTGTAGTCCTCGTCGGTCTTCTTCCAGCCCCGGTACGGCCTGTCCTCCGGGTCTGCATCTATCCATACATAATCTCCGTCGTTGATGCCAAGTTCCCTTGCGTCCTTCGGGTTTATATTGACATACGACTCACCGACCCAGGGCATACGCTTGTCGCTCCTCTTGATGTCTCCAAAGGGCCCGAAATATACCGAGATGACATCGATATCTATAGGGGTCGTGTGTGCGCCGTGCCGGTATTTCGGCGTGATGAACTGGAAGCGGAGTCCGTCCTTTACCCTCGGATGCTTCGTCTTCTTCAACTCGTTCCATGACTTGGCGATATTTCTCACCTGTCTTACCTCCACAGACAGGTCATCCCGCTTCAGGCCGTATGTCTCGGGAGGCGCTGGCTTGAGAAAGTTCATGGGTTTGCTTATGATAATGTTCGGCTCATAGAACGTAGCGTCAATCGGCTCCCGATAGACAGGGAGGTTCTCTCCGTACTCTATGAACTCAGGCTCTTCACGGTAAAACTCGAGCCTTCCCGTCTTTGTATACCAGGGCTTGCTCTCCTGGTGCTGCTCCCAGCCCGGCACCTTCGGATATGTCCTGAACAGCGTCAGCGTCGGTATCCCCTCCATTGCCTTCTTTTCCATCTCTTCGATCTTGTAGCCCCTGAGTGTTGTGCTCGCATTGATAATGCGCTGCAGATAGACCTCGGCCTTCTTTTCGTAGATGAACTTCCAGTAGTCCTCGAATTTCTTGTTTCCGGTGATCTTGGCGAGCTTCTTGGCGACACCTGCCAGAGCCTCTATGTCAGCGATCGTATCGTGTATCCGCTTGAGCGGGCTTCTCGGGTATATGAGTGTAAAGGGGTTTGTCACCGATGCGGTTATATCCGGGTACTTGAATTCGGCCCATGAGTCGACGGCGAACACGACATCCGCATATTCGCAGGAGAGCGTCCACCACCATTCATTAACAACTATCTGTTCCATCTTCGGCAGCGTATTGTGCATGACATCGTAGAACCACTTCGCATTTCCGAGGAGGGAATTGCTGTTGGCAAACCAGAGGGACTTCGTCGGTGTCGGTGTATGGGTCTTGCCGGTGAAGAGCTTGTTGCCTAAGCGCAAAGGGCGGTCACCGTAATTCCAGTAATGGGCGGACTCAAACTTGAAAAGGTATCTGGGCTTAATCGGCTTTGCCGGATCCATCTCGGGATTGAAGGGGTCTTCCATCATGTACTGTGGTGAACCGTTGATTATGGCGATACGGTAATTGCCCGCATAGCTTCCAGGACTGCCGCTCAGGTGCCCGAAGTTTCTTGATAAGGCGCAGACGAGGAATATCCCCCTGTCTTTGAGTCCTGCGTTGAAGAACTGGTTAGGTCCCATGCCGACCGCAAATAGTGTCCTGTCTTTGTTTCTCGCTATCTGGCGTGCGAGACTGAAGATCGCCTCCTTCGGCGCACCGGTCATCTCTGAGGTATTCTCCGGGGTGAACTCCTCAAGATACTCCTTGATGACGTCGAAAACCGTCCTCACCTCGACCTCCTTGCCACCAACGGTCTTGACCTTGAATGTTCCCTCGAGGGCGACATCTTTCTTCAGGTTTATGAAGTGCTTCCCGACCAGATCGCGGCTGATGACAAAGGGTGCTGCCGCCTTACTGTCCCAGACCATGTAGTCGTTCCATTCGTTCCGCAGGGACTCCGGGATATATTGCTCCTTATGGACGTTCATCGGAGGCGGCGCCTCACCCTGTTTCAGGACCTTCGTATAATTCTGGAGCTCAGCTGCCTTGTAATTAGACATCACCTCGGATGCCTTGAGGTACTGCAGGTTATCACTCCTCACGAGGACAGGAAGGTCCGTAAAGGCCTTGAGATACTCACCATCGTAGAGGTTTTCCTTGATGAGTATGTGAGCAACGCCGAGTGCCAATGCCTGGTCGGTACCCGGCCTGATGATGATGACCTCGTCTGACTTGTTAGCCGTCGACTGATACTCAATCGTTATATTAATAATCTTTGAGCCTTTCTGTCGTGCCTCGGTCAGCCAGTGGCCGTCAGGCATCTTCGTGGATATCCAGTTTACGCCCCAAAGGGTTATGAGCTTGGCGCCCTCTGTTGAATGGAGCTCGAAGTCAATGGTCTGCTGCCCGGTGACCATCGGGTGTCCCGGCGGCAGGTCTGTGTGCCAGCTGTAGTTGTCCCAGTAACGGCCGCCTACAGCCTTCTCAGGACCTACACCCCTCACATGGTCATCGAGGAGTGCAAGCATATTTGAAAATCTGCCGAGCCCCCCAACCCTCGTTATACCGAGGAAATGCATACCTCCCCTGTGCTTCAGGGTGAGGGTGCCTGCACCTTTCATTGCCTCGATCATCGAAGGGTCATAATCCTGCGCCTTCAGATACTGGGCGCCTTTTTCTCCGGAATAAGTCTGAGCAATGTTGAGATAGGTCTTTGCCACCAGCTCCTGGACTTCATCGTGCGGAAGCTTGAGCCATTTGTCTTTCCCCCTCTGAAAGTATTTTGCCGGCGGCTTGCCGGTATTAGGGTCCCTCGGATACCCGGCCTTGACCCAGTCATAGTAACCTTTACGGACCATTGCACCCTTGACCCTTCTGTCACCATAGAACTTCCTTACAAGGGCCAGCCCTTTCTGGCAACAGCGCGGCTCCCATCGGTGGGAAGGCCTGTTACCGTATGGATCCACTGCCTTTCCATAGCCATATGTCGGCATAATCCTCACGACTACCCCGTTTCTCACGTATGCCCTCAAATGGCAGTTATGGGTGTCATTTGGAGCACAGGTAAAGACAAAGGTGTCGTCATACTTGAACTTGTCCCTGTAAAGTTTTTCCCAGTCTCTGTTAGGATATTCACCCAAGGGGTTATCGATGCTTACCGGCTGCAGGAACGCAAGCTTCGGAGAACTGGCAGCCAGTCCTGCCACACCTGCAAGAGACCACTTCATAAAATCCCTTCTGCTGAAACCGTTCATACAACCCTCCCTAAGCATATTTGTTCGTCATCTTCGCTCTGTTCAACCTTGAAATCAGAAACCTTCCCGGGCGACACCTGGAGATATGCACAGTCCATGTTCACCCATTGTTTGAGTAATAGGCCTAACCCCCCGTAGAATGAACTCCCGCAAGATATCAGTGCATCTGAGAAGGCACCGACCCATCTGCCGAGGTGATCGGTGAGGAATTTCTTTTCCAGGGATACGCATGCGTCCGCCTTGTCTGGCTCGCCGCTTGAAATCGCCTTCGCCTCTTTTAGCGCAACCACATGCATGAATTCGAGCTCCACTGCGATATGGTCAGGCCGCTGCTTTGCAAAATCCATCCCAATTGCCCGGTAAAAGCCTGCTATATCGGCCATCTCTTCCGTCGAATAGACCGTTCCTTTGGAACGGTGGTATTCATTTTCATAGGGAGGGCTCCCGCTCTTGAAGGTCAGAAATCTCACGTGTTCTTCAATCATCTCTTCAAGGCCTGTAGCTGCCAATTTCCTGTACAGGTCCGAAAACGGTGTGGGATCATCCTTCAACAAATGTCCGAGGCTAACTTCCGAGAGGGCCTTTTCCATTTCTCTGCCGAACTCGCCGCTCCCGAAAAAACCTGCCAGTTCTTCATTGGGATAGAAGAAGCTGAAGCTAAGTAGCCTGTACACCTTCGACCTCTGGAACGGCACATCGGCACTTAAGTCTTTCCTGTCTTTCATTCCGTCGTCGTCTCCTCTCATCTTCATAATTCAGTCGTGCAAGGGGAAGAACCCATTTTGCCCGTTAATCCCATGTCCTCGGTTTTACACCGGCCTTATGGTATATATACATGATGACCTTCCACATCTCTTCTTCATCGAGCTCATCTCCCCAGCCCGGCATGGCACTGTTGAATTGCTTGTCGAAGATGCCGCCGTCCCTGACCCTCCAGTAGACATAAGAGAGGGGAAGTTGTGCGATTGTTCCGGGTTCCTTGAAGTTCGTGGGTGCCGCCGGGTACCGTATGGAACTTGCCAGAGGACCTTTCCCGTCAGCGTCCTTTCCGTGGCATGGCAGGCAGTTGTCCTCATAGATCTTTTTCCCTTCTTCGATATGTCTCTGATCCCACCTTGAAGGATCCGCTGCATAATCAGGGACCTTGAGGTCGACAACCCATTGGGGCGGTGTCACGTGAGGCTGGAAGAGCTCGCCGGGCGGCGCATAGGTTACTTTTTCCTTCGAATAGACGTTGTACGCAACGGACAGAGGGATGATTACGAGCACCGCCTTCCTAAAGACATCCCAGACAAGCGGGAGCTTCGACCTGACGGAGATGAAGTCAAGGAACTCTTCGATCCTCTCGTCGGTGAGTGTGATATAGATTACCACACCGGCGAACACGAACATCATGAAGAAGTTCGTCAGGTTGGATGGCAACGGCGGTTGCACGATATAGCGCATAAGGACATATGATCCTATAATGGTTATCAGGGCTATAACCCCTGAAGGTATGTGTTTTCTCCCTTCACTCATCAACAAACCTCCTCTCTTATTGCACGAAGAAGCCGCATATCATTTCGGTGGTTTTATATCGCCGATCTTTACCTTTGGTCTTCCGCCGAGACTCTGCATATAAGCGACCAGTGCGGTGATCTCAGCATCGTTGAGATTTGCGGGTGGCTTGTTTGCAGGAGGCATAACATCTGTGCCGCTGTACAGGATTGCCGCCATCATCTCTGCGTCCCTCTCGGCGCCGATCCTCGAGAGGTCCGGCCCTCTAAGCTTCTCGCCGGTAACGCTGTGGCAGACACCGCATCCCGCCTTTCTGTATATCTCTCTCCCCTCCTCAGCGAGTTGCTTCGGTGTCATGTCAGCGGTCAGCACCTTCTTCTTCGGGGCGTCCCAAGCAGACTGGGGGATAGAATTACCGAACCATGCATAAAGACCTGTGACGACTACGGCGACGATGATGAGTCTTGTCCCTCCCTTCACTCTGCACCTCCTCTTGCACCTTCTCCGGCAATCTTGAAGACGAAACCGATGAGAACAAGGAACAGCAGGGTAATGCCGGATATGACCAGCGTTGCATTGCCCATAGACGGCAGTCCCGCGTGCTTCGACGTGTCCTCAAGCGTTCCGTAGATGTGCCAGTTCAATCTCGCCGCGGCCCTTCCATAGCCCAGCAGCGCCATTGCCCAGACATTGGAAACTGCCACAGCGATGAGCGCGTATTGAGAACGTGGCGCCATGTTCCCCCACCTGATCTCACCGACCCTCTTGGCGTTCTTAAGGAGCAGACCGTCGAGGAAATAAATGCCCCCGATCGCAGGCACCATGAAGAGGAACGTGTATATAGAGAGCTTGATCCTCAGAGCTGAGGAGACGATGTAACTGTAGTACAGGACAACAATGTTCACGATAACAATGAGGAGGATGAGGGCCCACTGTATGTAAATATACCCCTTCCTCCCTTCGGGTATGATCCTTCCGGCGCGACGGTTAATCAGGAAGGTGAGTATGACGCCGAGGATTGCAATATTCACTGCCGCTATCTTCGGGGCCATGATGCCCACCGTGCCGTAGATCGGGTGGGTGCCGCCTGCCATGTCCTCAAGTGATGCAACCCATGCGCGGGGAGTTGCCCATACGGCAAATGCAATGATAAGCCCCCAGCTCAGATAGGGAACGTATTTCTTGTATTTCTCGGATCCCGGAATCCTGTCGAGACCAAGCCACAGGTAATAGCATGTGCTGAGGTAAATAACCGCTATGACGAGGGCCTGTAGAAGCCATATCTTCGACAGGGCGCCTCCCATGAAGGTGATGCCCATTTGCGCGTTAAATCTGTATATCTCCATCCCGAAGTAATAGCCGGCAAAGGGAAGAAAGATCATCGTTGCAACGCCGATAAACGTCCCGGTATATCCCATCCAGTCATAGTGTGCCTTATCTTCGGCTGTCGTTGCAGACAGGTACTTGTATGCAGCGTATGCCGCACAGATAAAGCCGCCGAAGGAGACATTTGCGATGAAGCGGTGGATGTTTATCGGCCAGAAGGTAAGATTAAAAACGGCCTCCCTTAAGTTTATAACATTGCCGGCTGCGTCGGTGCCCGCCGGGCTTAGGTGGAAAGAGCCCCAAATATTGGCGGTCATCATGACGAGTGTTCCGATTACGTTCAGGACCAGTCCTAGGATGATATGTTGCATCTTCTTTTCACCTTTGAGCTTGTCCCATGTAGTCCAGTAGATATAGACCAAGGTAGACTCAAGAAAGATGAGCACTATAAAGGCGATATAGGTAGATTTGAAGGCCCCGGTCATGTAATTCATGAACCTGGGGAATAATGCATAACTAGCAAGCGTAAAGAGTCCGCCGAGTATCGCGGTTATGGAATAGGACACGGGAAGCAGGCGGGCAAAATCCTTTGCGAGCCTGTCGAGCCGCTCATCCTTCTTCACGTACCCAGCTATCTCTATGATCATGACAAATACCGGTACGGCAAGGATAAATGCGGCAAAAAGGAGCATGGTCTGGGCCAATATCCAGACTACATTCCGAGAACCGATGACCTGAAAGTCCCTATAGTCAACACCAGTCTTGGCACCGATATATATTCCTATGATCGCTATCGCGATTCCGCCCAAGAGAATGCTCTGTTTCTTTATCCAGCCTCCCATGAGTGATCCCTCCTTCTAAGCCCTATGATTTCTATGCATGCCAGGATAACCCTTCGTCTTTATCTCGTCTATGAACTCGGAGGTTATGATGCCGACCCCCTTTTCCCTCGCCTTCGTCTCTATCACCTTCATGATCATGCCCCTCATAAATATTGGTATCTTCTTTATCCTTTCCTTGGCCTTCTCTTCCCAGGCGAGGTCAGTTTTCAAGGTATCGTCGAGGACGACCGAACCCTTACCTGAAGGTTTATAGCCGCACAGGAGATCCTCCTCCATGAGATCATCGCAATGCGCCAGCGCCCGAGCCCTGCAGCCGCCGCATATTTCTCCGAATTCGCACTCCCCGCACCTCCCTTTGTAGTTTCCGTTCCGTAACCGATTCAAAATCGGAGAGCCATCCCATATAGAGGCCAGGGACCGTTCTTTTATGTTTCCAACGATGAGCGGCATGTACGGACATGGAGTCACATTGCCTTCAGGATCAATTCTCATGTATGACCTCCCTGCAAGACATCCCCTGGTTCCTTCCGAGACGGCAAAGCCCTGCTGGTAGAGTATCCTGTATATGTGCGGTGCACAGCGTGCCCTGACCATCAACCTCCTTTCCTTGGAAAAGAGTCCCGCGATACGCGTGAGCGCCGAATCATAGTTCTCTGTAGAGATGTTCGTCCTCATGGCCCTGCCGACGCAGACAAGGAAGAAAAAATTGACCGCCCGGGCGCCGAGATCGACCCCCAATTCGATGAAGTCATCTATCTGGCTCCAGTTCTGATCGGTAAGCGTAACGTCCAGTTGCGTTTCAAAGCCCATTCCTCGGGCTGACCTCAGGGCACTTACGGACAGCTCCCATGCTCCACGCATTCCCCGGAAGGAATCATGGTATTCCGGCACGGATGAATCAATGCTTATCCCCATGCCCCTCAGCCCTGCCTCTTTCAGCAGTTTCAGGCTTTCATCCGTCAGAAGCGTGCCGTTGGACCCAAGGACGACTATGAAACCGGCCTGAGAGGCATATTCCACTATTTCGAAAATATCTTTTCTTAGCATGGATTCGCCACCGCTCAGTACAAGCATAAGTTTGTTATTGAGATAGGAGAGTTCGTCTACGACGAACTTGGCCTCGCTCTCTGTAAGCTCATTGCTTGGAGCGGCAGCCGCATCGAGATAGCAATGGGGACAAAGAAGATTGCACCGTCTTGTGAGATTCCACGAGACTATATACGGCTTATCCTCTAAAGCTCCCATCCCTTGTACTCCTCCTGTTGCGCCACAAAGACGCTGCATGGCGAGAATCTGACCACATTCTCGGCAACCGACCCAATATCCATGCCTTCGGCAAAGTGCCTCCCTGTCCGGCCGATGAACATAAGGTCGGCATCGACATCGGCGGCATAAGTGCAAAGCCTCAGGTAAATATGGCCTTCCAATACCCGTTTGATGCGAGGCAACGAACCTGACTCCCCTACCAGGCCCCACCCTCCCATAGTCAGGGGGTCACCGGAAGGTCCCCCGAAAACCTCCCTCTCAGCCCTCTCGAGTATCATGGCGCCCACCCTCGCAAGACCCTTGTCGATGAATTCGTCGTGTATTTTTTCCTGCTCCTTTGCGCTAAAGTAAAAACCTTCCTTGTTTATTACCGATTCTTTAAGCCGCCCGAAAATGTCTTTGTGCAGGCTTGAATCGAAAACGTAAGCGAGATGGAGCTGCGCGCCGAATTTCTCAGCGAAGACCCTTGCCGCTTTCAATGCCCGAATGGCTGACAGGCTGCCGTCGAGGCCCACCACAAATGTCGGCTTGCTCAGGTTGAGCGGCTTCTTCATTATGAGGAAATGCCTGTCGTTCATCCTGAGTACTCTCAGACACACGCTTCCGACGAATCCGTTGCCGTTGGCGTTAAAACCGGACGCCCCCATCACCACTAGATCGCCCTCCTCCTCGGCGATGAGACCGCTTACGGTTCTGAAATTCTTGCCTTCCTTCACTCTCGCCCGAAATGGAATGCCAGCGTCACGAAACAAGTCTTCAATCGGCTTTAGATAGGAGAGGGATATTTTCTCCATCCCCACGTTGATGAGCCTTTTATGCACCTCCCTCTGTTTCTGCAGGATCTCCTCATGCTGATACTGCTGCGGAAGCGTCGGCTCCATGATCTTGAAGGCCCCTTCGTGCATGAAGGCATTATATCCGTGAACGCCCACAACTTCCGAGGCGAAGGTCCTGGCAATGTCAAGGGCAGCCCGAGACGCGGAAAATGACTGGTCGCTGTTGTCAAAGCAAACGATTATTTTTCTTATTGATTCCATCCCTATCTAAACCAAATTCTAAAGGACATAGGAAAGTGTTTCAGTAACTAAAGTCACAGGCAGCAGCGGGTGGGAAAATAAAAGGGAAATTATCTATCGTTCAGCAGCTTTGACAGCTTCTCGGTATCAACTGCGAAGCCTCTCACCGTACTGCTGGTAATGATGCCTTCCTTTTTCAGCTTCGACATGGTCCTCGAAACAACCTCCCTTACGGTTCCAGTCATGGACGCAATGTCGCTGTGGGTGAAGGGCAAGAAGGCCCGGTCATCCTCCGCAGCTTTTTCCCGGGAGATCCTGAGGAGGGAAATCAACACCCTTTCTTCCACGTCCTTAAACGTGAGATCGCTGATAAGTTTTAACAGGTGTGCCAGCCTGCCGGAAAGACATGATATGATCGACAAACCGGTCTCGTTTAACCTGCTGCGGAGAAGCATGGCAAACTTCTCGGCAGGAATGGTGACGAGCGTGGATTCCTCGAGGGCCTTGGCATTCACAAAGTATCTCCTGTCTCCGAAGAGGGGAGCACAGCAAGTACATTCACCGGGCCCGATAATCCTTATCAAAACTTCCCGTCCCTCCCGGGATGCTCTGTAAAGCTTTATGGCGCCGGTCGATACGATATAGAAGAATTCGGTCGTATCCGATTCTTCGAACATGACATGGTCCCTGTCGATCCTCCTTAACAGCATTGTTTGATCCAGCATCGAAAGCCCTTCCTCCTCCAAGCGGACCAAACAGGGAAGCTTCGGCGCCCTCAGACCGTTTTCGCGGAGCGTAATCACTCTATCTTCTCCAGCGCCTTAACAATGTCTATCCTCGATACGATCCCACTGGGACGCCCTTCCGCATCAACAACGATTATCCTCTTAATCTTCTTCTCGGTGAGTATCCCCGTCAGTTCCTTCAACGGCGCGGCCTCCGATGCGGTGATTGCCGGAGAAGTCATTATCTCGGCAGCGGTGCCGCCTGCCCTTTCAGCCTTCCTACCCGGTTCGGGCAGGATAATATCACCGAGCTTCTCCAGAAGACGGGGTTCATGCCGTATCTCTCTGAAAATGATATCCGATTCCGAGACAACACCTATGACCCTGTCTTCCCTGTCAACGACCGGAACGCCGCTTATGCGATGCGTGACAAGTAACCTTCCCACTTCCTCGACAGCGGTTTCAGGAGAAACCGAGAGTACGTTTCTTGACATGACATCCCTGGCAAAGGGACCTTCGGTTTCTTCATACACCAGTGGAGGCGCTGACGGATGTCTCAATATGCCAGTATCCACGGCTACAGCGGCCCGCACGAACAGAGTGTATACCATAGAACCCGTTGCTAATATCCCTGTCCCCACCATAAGTTCATGCAGGGAAGGGTTATACTCAACTATCTCGCCAAGGGTATCCGGAATAAACCCGGGGATGACCAGACCCAAACCCTTTTCGATCCAAATCCCTGCAAAGACGAGCACACATGCAAAAGTAAGGGTCAATGGATTCCTCCTTGTAGCTGGCATTAGTAATAAAAGAAAACCTATAACATTGAAAACCATAGCCGTCCATATCCACGAGACAAGACCTTCGTAGCCGTGCAGTCCCTGGTATAGGTATTTCATCTGCGAGAGGTGTACGGTGTCTGAATAGTACTCTTTATACACCTCGGCAACCATGAAAAAAAGGTTTATCGCCATAGCAAAAGCGATCATCTCGGCAATCTTGAAAATGGCCTTGTCTTCTATCTTGAAATCCATCGTCTTTCG
>CAYYWY010000023.1:15279-27862 GCA_964475485.1 uncultured Nitrospiraceae bacterium
GAAAGATGATGATCATTAGCGCCGGCCCTGAGCAGAAGGCGGATGCAAGAAACCTTGGCGCTAGAATCGACGCGTTCCAGAACGGCCGGGCGGCGAGACCATTATACACAAAGGCTGTGACAGTATGGACCCCAACAGCCCAGGGTATGGAAATCAGGATCAGAGGGATGACGATCCGCCTGTCAGGCTTCTTCCCAAAATAGGAATGATAGGCGATGTACAATATGATGAAGATATTAAGCGCCAGGTATCCGCTCAAGACCATCATGTCCCATGCGAGGATGGAAGTTGGGAAATTAGGGGATCCAACCCAGGGAATCATGTGCCAAAAGCGTGCAGGCGCCCCTAGGTCTGCGAATATGAACATAAGGGCGGTCACAATTGAAGCTACGGCCAGTAATTCACCCAGGATGACTATCTTCTTTATAGGCTTAAAGCTATACAGGTATGCAGGGATTATAAGGAGTACCGCAGCAGCAGCGACTCCCACAAAGAATGTGAAATTTGAGATATAAAAACCCCATGAGACCTGGTTGGACATGTTCGTCAACGTCAGGCCACTGTTCACCTGCTGAACATAAGCTCCGAGACCTATGAGGATAGCAACGGTCAGAAAGGACATCCACACATAGAAAAGACTTCCCCCCCTGAACAGAACAGCCATCAGGCCCAAAGTGAAACCCCTGTATTCCTGTCCAGTCCCTTCTTTCATAGTCCGGATAGAACAACGGCAACAGGGAACAATGAATGCAAGCCCAGCATCTTTCCTCCTGTTATCTTGCAAATTCCATACAATAGTCAGATAAGAGAGGCACATTCAGCGACTTATCACGAGTTGTAGTTGAGGGGTCACATAACCGAAACCCTCCTTTGAAGGAGCCTTACGAGCCCCTCCTTGTTTATGGTGAACCCCTTGACGCTGCTGTCGATTATTATACCCTCCTTTTTCAGCCTTGACATGGTTCTGGAGACGACTTCCCTCACCGTACCGGTCATGGACGCGATGTCCTGATGGGTCAACTGCAGGGACGCGGTCTTGCTCCCCGGAGCCCTCTCGTCCGCAAGCCGCACCAGAGTATTAATGACGCGCTCTTCAACATCCTTAAAAGTAAGATCCTCCACGAGACTCGAAAGGTGACGGATCTTACTGCAAAGACCCGATATGATCTTCCAACCAGTCGCGGTGACTTCGTTCTTAAGGGCTTTTTTGAATTCCTCGGCAGGTATGGTAATCAGCAGGGTATCCTCAAGCGCAACAGCCCCCACAAAATAGCTGCTGCCGGTATAAAGGGGTGCACAGCAGAAGTACTCCCTGGGACCCATTACCTTCACAATGAGTTCCCTCCCCTCTTTCGAGGTCTTATAGAGCTTGACCATCCCCTGCTTTACAACAAAAAAGAACTTGACGGGCTCGGTCTCCTCAAAGAGGATGTTGTTTTTGGTGATTCTCTTCAATCTGGCCATCTGCTCCATGAACGCAAGTTCTCCTTCCTTTAGTCCCGAAAGGCACGGCAGTACGAGAAGGTCGTGCATAATTCTCGGACAATGATTCACCTGATATCCACCTCCATATTCATATTTCTTATTTTATATTACCGCCATCGGATGCCCTTGCTTATACCGGCCGCCGAAAAATACCGCATTTAACCGGAGAAAATGCAATCCACAGATTAAGTTTAGCAGCATTTACAGCAAGTTTCTATATCATTGTCAAGGGAGGAATCAATGGATTGCAGACATGAAAGGCGGAGAGTTTTCAAATACCTCCGATTTACCGCTGTCGCTTTTATGTTTTTCGTAATATAATGGAAGCATGCAACTAACGGAAAATGCCATCTCGGTACTTCGCGCACGCTATCTCCTTAAGGATGAGTATGGAAAGGTCGTCGAGTCCCCTGAAGGGATGTTCAGAAGGGTCGCATCTACCATTGCCTCTGCCGAAAAGCTTTACGGCGGCGATCCCCTCTTTTGGGAAACAAAATTCTATGACCTTATGTCAGGCTTGAGGTTCCTTCCCAATTCCCCCACTCTCATGAACGCTGGTAAAAGCATCGGCCAGTTGGCCGCATGTTTTGTTCTTCCCGTCGATGACTCCATGCAGAGCATCTTCGATACCCTAAAGAACGCGGCACTCATTCTCCAGAGCGGAGGGGGCACCGGTTTTTCCTTTTCGAGGTTGCGCCCGAGGACGGACGTCGTGCGTTCCACCGGCGGTATAGCCAGCGGACCGGTCTCTTTCATGAAGATCTACAACACAGCCACCGAGGTCATCAAGCAGGGCGGCGCACGCCGGGGCGCAAACATGGGTATCCTCCGGATAGACCACCCGGACATCCTCGAATTTATCAGGATAAAGCGGAACGAAAAAGAACTGACGAACTTCAACATCTCCGTCTCCGTTACTGACTCGTTCATGGAGGCATTGAAGAAGGACAGCGAATACGACCTGATAAACCCACGGAGCAAGGAGCCGGTTGGAAGGCTCAGGGCGAAGGTGGTGTTCGATGAAATCGTTGCAAGCGCATGGGAAACGGGGGACCCCGGACTCATCTTTATAGACAGGATAAACGCATACAACCCCACACCCCATATCGGCGAGATGGAGAGTACGAACCCTTGCGGGGAGCAGCCCCTCCTGCCCTACGAAGCCTGCGTCCTGGGCTCTATCAACCTCTCAAAGTACGTGAAATGCAGCAGCGACTTGCATGGGACAAGAAAAGAGATAACTGAAGAGGATAAGAATTTGCCACTCGTCGGGAGTCAAGCGTCACGATCTGTTGATTACGATTCCCTCTCGCAGGATATCAGGACAGCCGTCAGGTTTCTGGACAATGCTATTGATGTAAACAAGTATCCCCTCCCCTCCATAGAAGCCATGCACAAAGGCAACCGCAAGATAGGGCTTGGGATTATGGGCTGGGCTGACCTGCTGATTCTCCTCGGCATTACTTATAACAGCAGGAAGGCCTTTGTCTTTGCCAGGGAGCTCATGAAATTCATAAGGGAAAAGGCGCGGGAAGCGTCCGTTGAACTTGCCAATGAAAGGGGTGTCTTCCCGAACTTCAAGGGTTCCATTTACGATGCACCGGGAATGCCGCGTGTGAGGAATGCAACGACCACGACCATTGCGCCTACAGGAACGCTTTCCCTTATCGCCGACTGTTCAAGCGGTATTGAACCGCTCTTTGCCCTGGCGTTCAAGCGGCTCATCCTCGACACCGAACTCTATGAGGTGAACAGGTTTTTCTTCAGGGTCGCGAGGGAACGTGGTTTCTATTCGAAGGAGCTTGAAGAGAAGGTCATCAGTCAGGGCAATCTGAAGGGGATAAAGGAAGTCCCTGCGGATGTGAGACGCCTCTTCAGGACAGCGCATGAAATACCTCCTGAGGACCACCTGGAGATGCAGGCCGCGTTCCAGGAGTATACGGACAACGCCGTCTCAAAGACCATCAATATGCCCAAGCGTGCCACAAAGGAGGATGTGGCAGAAACATATCTCCTTGCCTATAAAAAAGGCTTGAAGGGTATTACTATCTTCAGGTACGGCACTGCTAAGCGAGGCACCCTCGTGAAGTTTACCGACGTTGACTGATGAAGAGGCCTTTCCCGCTGCGTCATCACTCAACTGTAATCCTGCCGGTCATGCTGAGGTGCTGTTTGCTGCACCAGACAGTGCACAAGAAGTCATATCTGCCTTCTTTCGATGGTGTGAACTCTGCGACCTTGACCTCTCCCGCCCTTATTTCTCCAACGGCAATACCGAGGACCGGAATTGCAAAACCGTGTGTCACAGTCTCAATATTCCGAATTCTTATCTTCACCTTCTTCCCTTTCGGGATCTTGATCTCCCTCGGGTGCCAGTTCCCGTTCTCCGGGGCCCGTGCAAGTAGATCTACAGTAAATACGTTTTCCCTCTGGTACCTCTCGATCAGAAGGACTGAGATCGCCGCCCCCACCGTTGAGAGCAAGACCAATGCTACAGCAATAATCTCCTTTCTCATTTTTTATCCGATAAACAACCGGAGAAGAGATACTGTTAGAAACAGTAGATAGATGAGGATGGGGATCACCGCCTTCCTAGCCTCTTCCTCAGCGCTAAACGTTCGGAAAGCTATTTTGTAGCCAATATCCATCGAAAATAAAAGACCGACAATTATTATGATTCCCTTCAAGAGCTGCAGGTGGAGAGTAAAAACCGGCGTCCAAGGGAAATTTGCCGTCCCGAAGATATTCCAGCCAAGTCCGAACGGATCGGAAACAGTATGGAGGATATACGAGCCATTGGGCAAGGCAATACCAAGGGAAAAAGCGATCCACACCGCAATGCCCAAGGGTACGAGCACATATGAGAAATCCACGAAGACCTTCCTCAGGGATACCTCGGAATTCCCAGAGCTTATCTTGGAGAAGGAAGCAAAGACAAGATGGATGGACGGTATGAGGATTGTTGCAGTGAACGTATGGAGGGCAAGAAAAGAAAAATAGCCTGAGGGCGTACTTGCCCTGGCCCAGTCCCTCAGAAAGCCGTAGGGACCCTGGAAAACAAGAAAAAACGATACAGCGATCCCCAGCATTAAGAATGCCTTCCATGCTTCGTCAAGCCCTCTCTGTTTGCCTATGAGCAAATCGACTCCCGGCGGTCTCAGGTTCAGTGCCATATTGTCATAGGGACATGTCTTGAAGCATTCGAGGCAGATTCCACAATAGGTATTCTTTTCAAACCCATACGGCAGGAGGCCCCATGGGCACCCGTACCCGCTTTCATCTCCCACAACGCATGTCTTTCGTTTATGTTTCCTGCATATCTCCGGGTTCTTCCTCCTCACTTCGAGCACCGAAAGGTTTGAATACAAACCCTGAAAGCCTGATACCGGACAGATATAAAGGCAGAATGTCCTCCTCTGCCAAACGAGCATGGAGATCGTTGCAAGAACGAACATGCTTCCTAACAGTACAAATGTCCAGAAAGGATTGACCGTGAAAAACCCGCCTCCAAAGCTCGTAAGCAGAAAAAGAACGTTCATCAACCACATATTCCTTAAAGACTTCGGCCAGCGTTTCTGTAATCCTGAGAGGTTTGTCCTGACATCCAGTAGTCTCCCTCTTTGTGCCCATTCACCAAAAAAGGGGAACGGGCAAACAGCACACCATATCCTTGAGAAAAGGGGTA
Organism: uncultured Nitrospiraceae bacterium; assembly: GCA_964475485.1. Classification (GTDB taxonomy): domain Bacteria; phylum Nitrospirota; class Thermodesulfovibrionia; order Thermodesulfovibrionales; family UBA9159; genus CAYYWY01. Next base: position 20,450 of record CAYYWY010000023.1, read on the forward strand.
CCATAAGGACCATCAATGCAACCCACCAGAGTATCCAGACCGCTGTAACGCCGAAGTTGCAATTCCCTGCTGAAAATCCGCCGAGGAATCCAGACATAAGGGCGGCAGTGGCAAGGAATAAAGAGAGAACAACGAGAAGAAAGGGGATCCATCGTGATTTGAGCAACATCCGGATAACGCGAAGATCCGCGAGATCATATCTCCAGTCCAGCGGTATAACCCCGAACAACCTCTCCTTAAAGTTCACTTTCTGAGTTTCCAGAGTGATATTGCCCCTGCGGCAAGGACAATCCACAAGAAAAGAAAGAATTTCGTATCCGGCAGCACCTTCAAAGTGCCCACCATGTAAGGATGATGTTCTCCACAGGTGACGGAGCAGCGAAACACAAATGTTCCGGTTCTATCCGCCCTGAATGTGATGTTTCCGTCGCTCCCGGGATAAGCTGTTGTATTCAGGTCATATCCATCTATATATAAGCCGTGGTGCACATCGTCGCTTAGCAGCCGTATGGTCACTTTATCTCCACGATTGAGGGTGATAATGTTTGGCGCATACGAGAATTTCTTCGCGATCACCTCGATGTGCCTCTCCCGCGGTTTGGCCATGCCCTGCTTCATAAAAAGACCAAGGCTTGCAAGCATGGCCGCTGTGACAATGAGGAGCAACGAATTGATTGCCCTATTCACCTCTTCTCACCCAGCATGAATTCGATGTAATCCGATATACTCTTTCTCGGACCTCTGTCTTGCCGCTCCCCGTCCCATACGGCAAACGCACAAAGATATTTCCTTCCTGCCCGGAACTCTGCGTCCTCACCGGGACTCTCAACCGACATCCTGCGTGCAAATATGACATCCCATCCTTCCGGGGTTTTATATCCTCTTCCCAAAACCTTCTGCTCTTTCTTTGGGCTTAACGTAGTTATACCCGTTGCGATCAGGTCTGCCACAGGAGACCTGATCGCAACGCCGGCCTCCTTATCCTTGTTGTCCGTCCAATAGTCCTTATCCTCCAGGGCCCTCCAGTGCCAGATATTAACCTTGCCCCGGAAGCCCATCATAATGCTCTCCGGTTTGACCTCGTGACTTTCGCCTACCGGAAACATAATCGATGCTCCGTCGGAGAATTTTGCAATTGCAATCGCATCGTTCTTGGTCTTATCGATATAGCTGAGCTTAAAATAAATCATCTCACCGTTATGAAACGCTTTCACATTGAGACAAGGTATGAGGTTCATCCCCCAGGGAGTCACTGTTACCTGATAAACGAGGTTCAGGTCCACACCTTCAATTTCATTCCACGGTCGGGGATTCAGAACGGTCTCTTTTAGATTGATTTCCTTTTCCAGATACGGAATCTGCAATTGCTTTCTCTTCGGCTCGTCAGACTTTTCTACTGGCGCGCCTCTCTTGTGTAAATAAGCATATCGCACCAACGCACCAAAGGAAACCACGATAACGGCAGATGCGAAGATGATCATTATTCTTTTCATGCCGTTCTTACCGGACTGCTCCTGGTCGAACTCACCGTAGGCACGATAGCAGGAAAGGTCTTTTCGCCGCTGATGCAAGGAGACATGACGTAATGAGTAAGACATCCCCGAGATTCCACTTGGATCCGGGGAGAGCAAGCAGGACTGCGGATACTAGTACTCTTCTTAGAGTATCTAAAAAGGGAATTATCAGGAACAAAAACTCCTGCCCCATGCAATAAGGATGAAGAGCAGATCATTCGTGTTAAGGAAGAAGCGAAGCAGTCCAAAACCATGGATAACACCAGTACATGAAGTCCTCGTTGTTGTCCGGCTCATCGGGGCAACAGCTACTTGCAGTCCCCGATGCGCCTTCCGCTCATATGCTGGGTAACTTCCATCTTGCCCGTATCCTTCATGTTCATCACTACCTTTACGACCCCGCTGAAGCTTTTCCCCAAATAGGTGATCTTTCCCGTGCTGTCCGCAATGCCATCCTTCATCCGGCACTGCGCCGCCCACGTGACTGTATTGCCATCCACCTTTGTGCTAATAATCCTGCAGTCCTCGCTCTTTTCCCTATTCTGGGGGACAAGGTTCTTCCTCGTCAGACACTGGTTGAATTTCATGGGCTGCATCTCCATCGGCATACCGGGCATCTCCGTTTTTATAGTCATCTCCCACATGCCCTCCTGCATATCAGGCTCTCCGGATGCGACCCCCGAGCCCAAGAGCAAATAAATCACAGCCACTGCCGCCACGCCCTTGAAAGACATGATAACCTCCTTTTGTTCCACCCGCAAATGAAATTGGTCGGGGCGAGCCGATTTGAACGGCCGACCACTCGCACCCCAAGCGAGTGCGCTACCAGGCTGCGCCACGCCCCGATTACCGGTTACCGGAGTTGACTCAGTATCTCCCTGAGCCTCTTCTTGACCCTTTCGACTACTTCCTGAGCAGGGGATTGAACCACAGGGGTTTGTGGTTGCGCGGGTTCTTCAGGAGCCCCGAATTTCTTCCTTACACCCTCAATGGTGTACCGTTCTTCGTATAGCAACCGTCTTATCTGGAGGACCAATTCCAGGTCCTTCTTCACGTATACCCTTTGTCCTGACTTATTTTTCCTCGGCTTCAGGAAAGGGAACTCCGTTTCCCAATATCTCAGGACATACGGTTCCACGGCAGCAATCTTACTCACCTCCCCGATCTTATAAAAGAGCTTGTCGGGAAATGCCTTCTTCGCTGAAACGATGTTTTCTGCGGAAGACCTATGCATCTGTCTTTTCTACCATGTCCTTAAAATGATTGCTCGCCCTGAAGGTGATAACTCTTCTCGGGGTTATCTGAAGTTCGTCGCCCGTCTTGGGGTTTCGTCCGCGCCTCGCGTTTTTCTTCTTCACGTTGAAAGTCCCAAACCCTGAGATCTTCACCGATTCACCTTCTACCAGAGTCTGGCTAATGGTATCAAAGATCATCTCAACGATGTTCTGCGATTCTATCTTCGACAGACCCACCTTCCCGAATATGATGTCAACCAGATCAGCCTTTGTCATATGCACCTCTTAGCGAAATCTTCAGGATCTTCGCAGCCGCCTGTCCAGCTGCCTGCTTAAAATTATATTAGGGGGATGGACGATTGTCAAGAGAAATCAATCACTTATTGACAGTTAACAATTCTTTCTGGTATCTTTAGCCTGATGAAAAACTATCTCTGTTTCTTCTTCCTGGCCTTTTTCCTCCTTGTCGATCATGCGTATGGCTTCGACCTCAAGGGACTCCAGCCGATCCAGCCCTTTGGAGTATTCTCGACGTTCAGCGCCGACAGCCTAAGAAAGGGACAAGGGGCCATCGCCTTAGGATTCGAATACTCCAGGGAGCCCGATTTCTATAGGATCATTAATCAGTTCGCCTACGGTATAACCGATACGATAGAACTCGATATCACTCTGCCTTATGTCACAAAATGGCAGGGTTCGACCGACGGCTTCGAAGACTTTGCCTTCGGCCTTAAACACAGGTTCTTTGAAGAAGGTAAATACGGACCCTCAATAGCCTTTCTCCTGAGCGCGTCCCTGCATTCGGGAAGGGCTGAGTTCAGCACCGAAGGGAGCATCGGCGGAGGGCTTATCGTGAGCAAGAGGGTGGGACCTGTAAAGGGGCATCTCAATCTCTTCTATTTCAGGCCTGGCACCGACAGGTTCGATGACGATATCACCTTTGCCGCAGGTCTCGATTTCTCTGCAGCTCACAGCTTTAAGATCCTGAGCGAACTCTACGGCAAGAAGAGCTATTCCGGCAAACTGGACCGCCTTGAGGTTCGCTTCGGCTACAGAATCCTCACTTCCGAAAACCTGCTCACCACGATCGGGGCGGGCTTCGACCTTAAGAACAGGAGCCCCGAGTACAGGATACTCCTTTCCTTGACATATCTCTTCCCCGCCCAGGAAAAGAAGATAAAAAAGATATTTGAGCAGGAGGAATGAATGTTCGACCTGGGCATTCAGGAGCTCATCGTCATTTTTATTGTTGCCCTCCTTGTGTTCGGCCCCAAGAGATTGCCGGAACTGGGCAGGACCCTCGGAAAGGGCATGGGGGAACTCAGAAAGGCCCTGGAGGGGATAAGAGAACAGATACACGCTGAATCCGAGACGGTGCAAAAGGCCGTGGAAGGCTTATCCGTACCTGAGGAGAAGAATTTCGAATCCGGAGCGAGCGCTGAACCAAGGGACGTCGACATAGCCACGGGCAGCACCCACGGCGTCTCATCTGAAAAGGAACCGCCGGAGTCGCATGTCGAGCCTTCCGGGGCAGTGACGCGCCCTCAGACACCGGAGGACACCGGAGGGCGTGAGGGGAAGGAAGATACGGTAGATGGCAGATGAAAAAATGCCCTTTACCGAGCACCTTTCTGAACTCAGGAAGAGGATAGTCCTGTCCCTTGTCGCTCTCCTCCTCGGCTTCGTTCTTTCCTTCAGCTATTCGGAGCAGATATTCGACGTCATCACGCTTCCGCTCAGGGCTGAGATAACATTCAGCGCCCATTCCCCGTTCATCTCGTTCGTCCCCGCAAAAATAAAGAACCCTACTCTTGTGTTCCTTGCACCTGCGGAGGCCTTCTGGATGCACATGAAGGTATCTCTCGTTGCAGGCCTCCTACTCTCCCTCCCCGTCATACTGCACCAGTTCTGGAAGTTCATATCGCCGGGACTTCTCGACAGGGAAAAGAGGTATATCGGCCCCTTTGTGGTCACCGCCACTTTGCTCTTCCTTGCAGGGGCAGCCTTCTGTTTTCTCTTCGTCCTCCCCTTTGCCATGGGATTCCTTCTGACGTACAAAACAGGCGCGATGACGCCTATGCTCTCGGTCGGAAACTACGTTGACTTCTGCCTGAAATTCATACTTGCCTTCGGGGCTGTCTTCGAGCTTCCCATAATCATCGTTCTCCTCACGCGCCTGGGGCTTGTTACGCCAAAGACCCTTGCAAAGAACAGGAAATATGCGGTGCTTCTCGCGTTCGTTGTAGCAGCACTCCTTACCCCTACTCCCGACGCCTTCAACCAGGTGCTCATGGCCGTTCCCATCATTGTCCTTTACGAGGCCGGGATTTTGGTATCGAGATTCTTCGCACGGAAAAGGACCGCAGGTGCCTAACATCAGGGGCAAGAGCCTCAAGGCCATAGCCCAGGACATATCCGAGGGATACACGGTAGTGAATCCTCTTTTCCTGAAGCCGTTTGAGGCCGAAACCCTCAAGGGACTTTATCATGAGGTAATGAAGGCACAGGCAGAGATACGGGGAGAGAAGTTTCCCTATAACGACGTTCAGCTCATCCGGTGGCGAAACATGCGCCTTCAGAGGCTCCACACAGCGGCGATGATCATCAGGACATTTGCGAGAGACAAGCGTGTTCCGCTTGTTTGACGTCGGCAAGATGTGTTATCTTTTTTCATGGAAACTTTCGAGGACCTGAAGACCGCTAAGGACGTTGTACAGACGCTGCTGAAGGCGAAAAAGGCCATCAGGATGTATCCCGAAAACAATCCCGTTTACAGGAAGACGATTGAGGATACCTTTGCGAGGTTTGCGGACTTCTTCGCCTACAGGGAGGACCTCGATCTTAAGATAAGGCAGAATGAGATCCTCTTTGACGGCGAGCAGGTCTATCATAATCCCGAAAAAGACGACAATCTCGCCCTCTTCTTCTTTAAGGACGGCCTGAGAGAACTGACGTTCAAGAAGGGTCTTTCGCCCCAGGAACTGGAAGAATTCCTGAAGATTATGGCACTGGATTTCGACAGGGAAGCAGTGGACGACGACATCGTTACCCTCTTGTGGGAAAAGGATTTTCAGAATATCAAGTATGTCGCCGACGAGGCATTTCTGATGGAAGACGAGGACTACGAAACACAGGCCGTAAAAGAGATAAGACAGAAAGCTCCTGAAACAGACGAAATATTGAAGGCCTACGCATCCGCCTTTGAAGCGGAGGACGTGAAAGACATTTCGATTGTGAATCTCACCGACAGGGACCTCCAGCTGCTTGTCAAGGAGATGGAAAAAGACCTCCTTGACAAGACCGAAAAGATCTACGATATTCTCTTCGAGATGCTCTTTCAAGCCGAAAGCCTCGCCGAATATGAAGATGTTCAGCGCCTCCTCAAAGAAGTCTTCCTGTATTGCCTCAAACGAAGAGACCTCGGCATTGTCGTGAGCGTCCTGAAGAGAACCAAGGAAATCGTGGACGATCCCTCGACTCCCGCAAACGTCAGGCGCCAAGTCGGCCTTCTCCTGTCTTCCATCAACACCCCTGACTCCATAAGAGGCGTAGGTAAGATCTTCGATTCCGATGCCCCTCCGGACGAGACTCTCTTAAACGAGTACATGGAATTCCTCGATCGGAGCGCGATAGCCCCCTGTATATCGCTCCTCGGCGAGCTCGAGAGCATACACGCAAGGAAGATAGTCATCAGCATCCTCGTCCGCCTGGGGAGCAAAGACATCCAGGCCGTTGCGAAAGGGCTCCAGGACAGCCGCTGGTATGTGGTGCGGAACATCATCTATATACTGCGTCACATCGGGGACAAGAAGGCTGTGGAATATCTTCTGAGCACAGCTAAGCACACCGATGAAAGGGTGAGAAAGGAGGCGATAAAGGCTCTCGGCGAACTCAAGAGCCCTCTCGCTCTTCAGACGTTGCGAGACTGCCTTGACGACGCCGACCCCTCAATACGCAAATCTGCGGTGAAGGCGCTGGGGGCCATAGGCTCTGAGACGGCCAAGCACGTCGTCCTCGATAAGGTTTCAGGGAAGGATTTCAGCGACAGGGGCTTTGATGAAAAAAAGGACTTTTTCGAGGTCCTTTCCCGGTGGGGCGATGCCGAGGTGACCGATTTCATGATAAGAACCCTCAGGAGGAAGACCCTCTTCAGGAGGGCTAAGAATGATGAAAACAGGGCCTGTGCCGCCTATTGTCTCGGCCTGATAGGAAGCAGGGATTGCCTTCCAGCCCTTGAAAAGCTCAGGAATACCGGCAGCAGGCTTTTGAAGGAGCATGTGGGAGCGGCGATAAAGAAGATTGAATATGGCAGATAGGGAAGACGCAGAGATAGCGAAGTATTCAAAGGACATCATCAACCAGATTGCCGTAGTGATAAGGACGGCGCACATCCACGATCCCAGCAACGTCGCCGTCACGACCGCCATCGACCGACTCCTTGCTACAATAACTCCGCTGTTGGACGGGAATAAAAAACTCGTCCTCGAGGTTGTAGGCGAGTTTTTCTATCTCAACGAATCGAGGGTGAGATATTCCATGGAGTATCTGCTCAACTTCGACTTCCTAATTCGTGAGTTCAAGAGGCGAGGGCTTGGCAGCATCGTAATCCACGCCCTGATAACTTCGGAGGAGATCCAGGCGTTTGTTAAGGCATTTCTGAACTC
>CAYYWY010000023.1:27966-46722 GCA_964475485.1 uncultured Nitrospiraceae bacterium
TACGATGTCAGGAAGCTGGTCAAGAAGACATACTTCAATGCTGTCTCGTTTACCAAAGGCGTGATCAACAAGATCAAGTCTGGTGAGCGGGTGAACATCAAGAAGGCAAAGAGGGTCGTGGAATCGATGGTGGATTTGATCCTCCAGGAAGAGGAACTCCTCGTGGGAATGACCGCAATAAAGGATTATGATGAATACACCTACCACCATTCCGTAAATGTGAGCATCCTTTCCGTTGCCCTCGGACAGAGGATAGGAATGAGCAGGAAGGCCCTTACGGAGCTCGGCCTTGTCGCCCTCTTCCATGATATCGGGAAAATGGAAGTCCCGCCGGAAATACTCAATAAACCGACGAATTTCGATGAGAACGAGTGGCGCATCATCAGAAAGCATCCTTTCTGGGGGGTAAGAGCGATACTGAGACTCAGGGGCCTGGATGTCACGTCCGTTAGGACCGCTATTGTAGCCTTTGAACACCATTTAAACTATGATATGTCGGGATACCCGAAGGTCTCTCGGCCCCTCGATCTGGATTTCTATTCAAGAATTGTGAGCCTCGCAGACCAGTACGACGCGATGACCTCCTCGAGGGTCTATTCCAGAGTCCCAATGGCTCCCGATAAGGCCCTGAGCATCATGATGGAAAGGGCCGGAACCCAGCTCGACCCCCTGCTGTTCAAATTCTTCATAAACATGATCGGTGTATTCCCCATAGGAACCCTCGTGCTTCTTGACTCCAGGGAGCTCGGCCTGGTCTACGGCGGCAACACCATGTTTCGGGACAGGCCGAGGGTGCTCATCATCATCGACAACAGCGGCAACAGGACAAAGGGCCCCGTGGTTGACCTCACTGAAAAAGGACCCGGGGGCAGATATCTGAGGACTATCGTGAAGACCATGGACCCGAACAAGTACAGGATCAATCTCGCCGAGTATATGCTCTAAGCCTGCGGCGCCTTTTCCTCAGTTCCGCAGCAACGAGGGATAGGGACAACGGAATCTTGTAGAATAACTCATGCCTTTCAGGGTAAGCAGAGAGCGTTTTGAAGGACTTGCCGAACAGGCGCTCCGGGCACTGCCAGATGAATACAAGGAATACTTCGACAATATCGCAATTATGGTCGAAGATTACCCCTCAAGAGAGGACATCGGGCGTTCCGCTACAGGGAAAGACCTTCTTCTCGGCATCTTCAGGGGGGTGCCCTACCCTGCCAAAGGAGGCTTCTTCGAGATCCCCTATCCCATTCCGGACAAGATTGTCCTCTTTCAAAAAAATATCGAGAATGTCTGCTCATCCGAAGAAGAGCTGATCGAAGAAATCCGGACGACGCTCATCCACGAAGTCGGCCATTACTTCGGCTTGTCCGAGGAAGACTTACGGCAATACGAAGAATAGTTGAAGATGCTTTCTACTTTGAGGGGCCGGCCGGCCTTTCCCCTACCGGCGTATAGGTGCAGCCCATTCGTCCGCAGTAGTGTCCGACGTATTCCGAGTCGGGTCTGTAGAGGGCCGGTTTTTCCTGGGCCTCGGCGAACTTCTCCTCTATGATATGGGCTGTCCATCCCGCTATCCTTGATACGGCAAAGAGAGGGGTCATGAGGTCTGTGGGTACGCCCATCATATGATAGACCGAGGCGCTGTAGAAATCACAATTCGGTTTGATGGTCATTTTACCCCTGCGTTCGAATTCCGGAAGGGCTGCCTCTTCGACCTGGACGGACAACTCATACCACTTCGTCTGATCCAGTCTTTGACCGAGCCTGCGGGACATGTCCCTAAGGATTATCGCTCTCGGGTCGTTCGTCTTATACACCGCATGGCCCATGCCCATTATCTTCTTTCCCTCATCAAGCTGCTTCAGTATCCATCCCTTTACGTCTTTTGCCGACTCCAGCTCCAGAAGCATCTTCATCACCTCGGCATTGGCACCCCCGTGCAGCGCTCCCGAGAGAGCTCCAAGACCAGCTGCCACTCCGGCATACATATGTGCCCTAGTCGAGACCACCTCCCGGCAGGCAAATGTCGAGGCATTGAATGTGTGATCCGCATGGAGGATAAGACAGACATCAAGGTCGCGTGCAATATCAGGGTCAGGCCTTTTTCCGTGCAGCTGCCATAGGAAGTTGGCTGCATGAGACAGTGTGTCGTCAGGAGGGATCGGCTCCAGACCTTGCCTGATCCTGTGCCAGGCAGCCACTAGTGTCGGCATCCTGGCGATAAGCCTGATCGCCTTCCGCACGTTTGCATCCCTGGACTCATCGAACAGCTCCGGGTCAGACATCGCCAGGAGCGCAACAGCCGACTGGAGCACATCCATGGGGGAAGCTTGCACTGGAAATCTTGCAAAACAGTCGTGGATAAAATCCGGCATTTGTCTTTCAATACCAATCCGTCTCGTGAATTCCTTCAGCTCCTTTTCATCCGGCAGGTCCCCGTTGAGCAGAAGATATGCGGTCTCCAGGAACGATGATTTTTCCGCCAGCTCCTCTATGCGGTACCCCCGGTAAATAAGAATCCCCTGTTCTCCGTCAATGAAACTGATCTTGGTGTCGGCAACGACCACGCCCCTCAGCCCCGTGTTCTTTATGCGAACAAAGTCATTCATCTCAGGAGTTCTTCTCTCACGAAGTTCAGGGTTCCCCCTGCCAAAAGATGTTTCCTCTGACGCTCAGAGACATCCAGAACAGTCATAACAGGATGTCCGTCAACCACGGCAGGAATCTCCCTCTCGCCTTCTTCAATGCGCATTCTCACCTCGGGGAATACAACTCTCGATCCTTTGCTGAAGCGCTCGTAATCCGACGGATCCTTGAATATGAGGGGAAGGATCCCCCAGTTGCAGAGATTGGCCTTGTGGATCCGGGCGAAACTCTTTACTATCTTTGCACAAACCCCCAGATAACGGGGGGCGAGCGCTGCATGCTCCCGACTTGATCCCTGGCCATAATTCTCTCCGCCGACCACAACGACCGTCCCTTTATCTCTGCATTCCTTTGGGAAATCGGGGTCTATCTGAGAATAGATGAACTCGCTTATCGCCTCGATATTCGAACGGAGGGGAAGGACCTTATTGCCAGCAGGCATAATCGTGTCCGTCGAGATATTGTCTCCGACCTTGAGAACCACCTCCGCCTCAAGTCTTTCAGGAAGGGGGGCCAGTTCCGGTATTGGTTTTATGTTCGGGCCCCGTATCACCTCTGTCTTGCTCAGCTCATCCGAGGGGAAGATGATAGAAGCCTCGTCGATCATGTATTTCTTCGGATCTTTTATACGCGGATACTTCATCTCTCTTGCAAGGTAACGAGGGTCGGTTATAACGCCCTTAAGTGCTGCCGCAGCAGCCGTCTCAGGGGAGCAGAGATAGACCTTGTCGTCTTCGGTTCCTGAGCGGCCGGGGAAATTGCGGGGAAATGTTCTGAGACTCACTTGTCCTGTGCCGGGGGCCTGGCCCATTCCTATGCAGCCAAGGCATCCGGGTTCGTGGATTCTGGCGCCTGCCATCAGAAGGGAGATCATCCCGTTTCTCAATGCCACATTTTCGATCACCTGGCGGCTCCCCGGATTTATGTTGAATTCAGTCCGCGGATGGCTATGACGTCCCTCGAAAATCCTTGCCACGACCATCAGGTCCCTGAAAGATGAATTCACGCTACTGCCGACAATCACCTGATCGACCCCGGTTCCTGCCACGTCTTTCACTTTCACCACGTTGTCCGGGGAAGAAGGACAGGCAATAAGAGGCTCAAGGGCCGAAAGGTCGATCTCGTCATCCTCATCATATTTTGCACCTCTATCCGCCGAAAGTTCAACCCAGGAAGCACCCCTCCCCTGAGCCTCAAGATAAGCCTTTGTGTTTTTGTCGGAAGGAAAGATGGAGCTCGTTGCTCCAAGCTCTGTTCCCATGTTCCCGATGGTCTCGCGGTCCGTGGCGGAAAGATTCTTAAGTCCCGGGCCGTAGTATTCGACCACTTTGCCAACGCAGCCCTTTACACCGTAACGACGCAGCATCTCAAGGATAACGTCCTTCGCACTCACCCAGTCAGGAAGTTTGCCCTTTAGCCTTACACCCAATACCTCGGGGCAGCTGAGATAATAGGGATAACCGGCCATGGCGAGGGCCACATCAAGCCCCCCCGCTCCTATGCCAAGCATAGATACGCCGGCAGCGCCGGGGGTATGGCTGTCCGCCCCGAGAATGATCTTCCCCGGAGTGCCGAAACGCTCCATGTGCACCTGATGGGAGACACCGTTGCCGGGCATGCTGAAATGGACCCCGTATCTTGCAGCCGCCGTCTGCAGGAACCTGTGATCATCGGCGTTCTTGTTGTCTGTCTGGAGGATATTATGGTCCACGTATAGGGCTGCAAGCTCCACCCTGACTCTATCTAAGCCGAGAGCTTCGAATTCGAGCATTGCCATGGTCCCTGTAGCATCCTGAAGGAGCGTGTGGTCTACGCGTATGGCTATTTCACTGCCCGGGACCAGTTCCCCCTCCACAAGATGGGCTTCGAGTATCTTCTGCGTGAGGTTCCTTGCCACGATCTCCTCCCTTCCCTAAGTATATAAGAACTTTTTGCTCTGTCAAACCGCCATCAAAATCCGCGGTCTGACTCTTGCTCATAGGCAGCACATCGATAAAGGTCCCTGCCTAGGGGATTTCCCAAAAGCTCTGCACGGTACCTGCAGCCTCCCCGGCAAATTTCCTTGACATCGCAATCGCATTCAAGGGCCTCGAGCTGCACCGGCATTATGCGTTTCCAGCAGGCGTCAAGTCCTTCTTCGATATCGCCGACTGAAGCAGTCTCATAAAAGGCGCATTTTGTGACCTGTCCACCGGCAAGCACCGACGCAAGATGCAGACCGCACCCAAAACCTCTTTCTCCTTCATGAAGGCCCCCGCCAAAACCATAATTCAGGTATTTTCCAGCGACTTCCGGCTCCACAGAAAAGAGCAGGTTGTCCTTCAGTCTGCCCGTAACGCACGGGACGTCAACTGTCCAGTCCTTCACCCCCAGTGATCTGAACAGAGCCTCCATACCGTCAAACTCCCCGAGATTCCCTGAATGGACCATCGTTGATACCGAAACGTCCATCCCAGCGCTCCGCACCGCTTCCACGGCAGATACGGTCTTTGCGAATGTCCCATTCCCTCTCAGGGCATCATGCCCTGATTCAAGTCCGTCTATGCTTATCTGAACCTCATCCACCCTGAGGGACTCTACCCTTTCCCTCGTAAGAAGTATTCCGTTGGTAAAGAGTACCTTCCTTACTGAAATGCCGGGGAGGAAGTCGTTGAGGGAATCGAATTGACTGTAAAGAAGGGGTTCTCCTCCGGTGATTAGAAGCCTCAACCCCTGCATTTCCTCGAACTCCTTCAGGATGCCGGCGACATCCTTGAACGAGAGCTCCTCGCTTCTCCCTTCTTCAATATAACAATGCCTGCATCTGAGATTACACCTTGTCGTGACCTGGAGTTCGAGATATCTGAGCGATGGAGCATAGGACTGCCTCACGTGCGGTCTTCTCCCTACGGCCTTCCTGTCACTGAGAATGCCCTCCTCCACGGCGTATCGAATGAATTCCCGGCTGCACCCGTCGTCTTCCCACCCATCCTGGTCGGCGCATCTCTTGAGAAGCTCAAAGGCTGGTTCGTCAAGCTCGTAGAGTTCGTCGGAGGACATGTTATAGATTGAGGGCCTTTCGAGCAGTTTCAGCACGCACTTGGAAGAAAGATAATACCTCATCATTAATCATACCTCACAACTCCTGCAGCTTTTCATGGTAAAATCCTACATGGCTTTTCTCGATGTGGTCTTTCCCTTGAACATCGGCCCTCTCACCTACCGCCTGCCCGAAGGCCATGCCAGTCTCCATCCCGGAATGCTCATACGAGCCCAGGTGGGAAAAACCATCCGCCACGGCGTGGTAATCGAGAGGACAACGAGCGAACCTGCCGGTCCCTCAAAGGAAATCATTGACGTTGTGCTCGATAGGCCGGTTCTGAGCGCTCCACTTGTGAGTCTCCTGAAGTGGATGGCTGAATACTACCTATCCAGCGAGGGAATCGTCCTTAAGAGTATGGGCCTCATCAAATATCTCGCAGACCTCAAAAAAACCCTTGGAACGAAACAGAGAACACATAAACCGCTCACCGCGATTCCTGAACTTCCAGTTGCTTCTCCCGACATCGTTTCTGCAGTGAAAAGATCACTCCTGGAAAGAACATATGGGACCTATCTTCTCCACTCGCCCTCGACGAATCATGAAATATCGTACCTCATGGAAATCTCAGAAGGGCTGAACAACGTCATAATTCTCGTTCCTGAAATCGCACATATCCGGCTGCTTTTCCCCTTTCTTAAGGAACGCCTGGGCGAAAGGCTTGCTGTCCTGCACGGAAATCTCTCAAAGGGTCAGAGGAGAGACACCCTGCAACGCATAATCTCCGGGGAATCAGATGTAGTGCTTGGGACCAGGATAGCCGTATTCACCCCCCTGCGCTCGGTCTCGCTCATCGCGGTGTTCCAGGAACAAAACAGGTCATATAAGAATCTTGAAGGAGTACGGTACCATGCGCGCGATGTTGCCGTGATGCGGGCGTACCTCGAAAATGCCACCGCCTTTCTTTCTTCCACTATTCCTTCACTGGAATCCTTCCACAATACAGTTAAGGGGAAATACACTTTGCTGACTCCCCATGAGCAAGTCGGGCGCCCCAGAGTCGAAATCATAAACATGAAGACAGCAAAGAAGATAACCCCCTATCTTTCCCGGAGGTCCGTCCAGGCTGCCCTGTCTTCCCTTAGGAAAAAGCAGGGCGTTCTCTTCGTCATCAACAGGAAGGGTTACTCTCTTATACAGTGCGCTGAGTGCGACACCCTTCCGTCCTGCCCGGAGTGCGGAATTCCGCTCGTCTTTCATAAAAAGACGACTCTCCTCAGATGCCACTACTGCGGTTACTCAACGAAAGTCCCTGCTGTCTGCGCAAGATGCGGAAGCATGAAACTCGAAACCAGAGGGGCCGGTACAGAGCGCATTGCCGACGATCTAAAGAAGCTCCTCGGCACAGAACCATTCAGACTTGACAGGGATACTATACGGGACGATCCGGCCCTGAAGGCCGCCCATGAGATCATGCGTGAGGAGGAAGTCGTAGTCGGAACAAGAGCGTTCGCAGGGAGATCGATGGAGTGTTACGGCCTCTGCGTTTTCGTGAATGCAGACGCGAAACTTCACCGTCCCGACTTCAGGTCGCCAGAGATCCTTTTTCAGGAATTGTGCTTCATTTCCGAGTACGTGAGAAAGGACGGCCTCATCATTGTCCAGACGGCTATGCCGGAAAACGGTCTTTTCAAATTCATCAGGAGCTTCAGTTTCCGTGATTTCTTCGCCAAGGAGCTCTCTGCAAGGACTTCCCTTTCCTACCCGCCGGTTTCGCGGATGATATCGATCACCGCATCATCCAGGCTCGATATGAGCGGGGTTTTCAAAAGCGCATTCGGTTCGCCTGAAGAGAAGATCGACCTCATCGGTCCGATACAAACCTTCAGAAAGGGGTATCACCTATGGAAGGTGGTACTCAGGTCCACTGCCAAGGAAAGACTGACTCTCTATGTAAGAGAGGCGCTTAGAATCCTGAGGACTGAGAAGGGATTAAGAATAGCGGTGGACGTAGACCCTATATCGGTTTAGGGAACCTCTTCGTTTTAAGTATCTCTTTCGCCCTCTCTATATCCCTGAGCATGCTTTCTCGGAGCGACAGGATATCAGGAAAGGTTTTCTCATCCCTTATGCGGTCTATGAAATACACCCTCAGCTCTCTGCCGAGGATGTTCTCGGAGAAATCGATGATATGTACTTCGTAACTCATCCTTTTCTCTCCAAAGGTCGGGTTCCTTCCTATGTTCGCCGCTCCGTCAAGGATTCTCCTGCCGAGCCCCGCCTTCACAGCATAGACTCCCTCTTTCGGCACAAGCTCGTTCGGAATCTCTATATTTGCGGTGGGTATGTTAAGCAGCCTCCCTCCCCTTCCCGCCCCTCTCACCACTTTTCCCTCTATCATGTAAGGTCTTCCAAGAAGCCATGATGCTTCGCAGACCCTCCCTCTGCTGATAAGCCTCCTTATCCTGCTGCTGCTCACCACTTCGCCGTAGAGTCTTGCATTCCTGACCACCCTGAAGGCGAACGCATATTTCCGGGATCTCCTCCTTAAAAGCAGCGTGCTCCCCTTCTTACCTTTGCCGAAAGAGTAATTATGGCCGACGATAACCTCACGTGCGCCGATTCTGTCAACAACAACCTCACGTATGAAATCATCAGGTCTTGTGTTAGAGAATTCCCTGTCGAACCTGACGCAGAGGACTACGTCGAGACCAAATAATTCCATGAGCCTCGCCTTCTCGTCGAAAGTCGTCATTATCCTCACGCCCCTTTCGGGCTCTATGATTTTCGAGGGATGTGGATCAAAGGTCATAGCCATTGCAGTCCCCTCAATGGCCTTTGCCCGTTCAACGACGCTTCTGAATATCTTTTGATGTCCTATATGCACGCCGTCAAAATTTCCGATTGTGAGGACGACGTTCCTGTATCTCTTCCTCAGGTTCTCAAGCCCCTTAATGATTACCACCGTTTCCCCTCTCTAACGAGCTGATCAAAAACCGCCCTCACCTGTCTTTCCGTCTCTTCAAGGGTGCCGTTGTTATTTATGATAAAGTCCGACTTCCTCATCTTCTCCTCAATCGGCATCTGCACACCAAGACGCATTCTGGCGCTTTCCTTGCCGATGCCTTTGGCCTCAAGCCGCTTCAGAGCAGTCGCTTCGTCCGTATATACCGTTACCGTCCTATGGAATCTGCCGCTGTATGCCTTTTCGAATAGAAGCGGGATTTCGATTACAACGATTTTTTCCGCATCCTGCCCGGCAAGTTCGTCAAACAATTTCTGCATCTCTTCAAGGACGAGGGGATGCAGAAGTCCTTCCAACGCGGCTCTCTTATCCCTGTCGCCGAAGATCTCATCGGCAACTCTTGTCCTGTCGAGAGTTCCATCCGGTGAGAATACCCCGCACCCAAGGAGCTTTCTAATCTGCTCCAGAACAGGCGCTTGCATTAGAAGCTTATCCACTATCTCATCAGCTCCGATTGTGACCGCACCGAGATCTCTGAAGATCCTCAAGACAGTGCTTTTTCCCATCCCGTAGTTTCCCGTCAGTCCGGCAATCATCACCCGGTATTATACCTCATGAGCATCCGGCAAATTAAATCTTGCCCTAGTCGGCTTGTCATTGCGAATTTACTTTGATTTTTCAGACTTGTTTGACTGGGATACAAAGGATCATTTATATTAAATCAATAAGAATTTTCCGAAGGAGGTGTTTGTAATGCCCATATACGAGTACGAGTGCCGTTCTTGCGGCAGGCGTCACGAGATTATGCAGAAATACACCGATCTGCCTCTCACCATCTGTCCCGCGTGCGGCGGAAACATGAAGAAACTTATTTCAAACACATCCTTTGTCCTGAAGGGCACAGGCTGGTACAGGACGGACTATGCTTCAACTAAACAGGCATCCGGAGGTGAAAAAGGAAACGGCTCAGGGCAGGGGAAGAAGCCCGAAACAAAGACAACGCCGGACACCTCCCCGAAAACCGAGTGAACAGCATACATGTCCATGTCCCCTACCCAAGGGTAGGGGATTACCTTTCTTTCATAAAACAGAACACCCTGAACCTCGAGATATACTTTCCATCTTCTTCACTTGACAACCTCAAGCCCGGTGATATCCAGGCGTTGAAAAGGAGTCTTGATCACCATCCGTCATTGTCGATCCATGCCCCCTTCATGGATATGTCCCCTGGCGCCGTGGATTCGAGGGTGAGGGCAGTCACCCTTGAGCGGTTTTCCCATATTTTGGAGATCGCCGGAATCCTTTTGCCGAAGGTTGTTGTCTTTCACTCAGGGTACGAGAAGTGGAAGTACGCCCACAGGCCTGATGTCTGGCTCGAAGGGAGCATCCTTACATGGAAACCTCTTATTGAGAAGGCAATGCGCATCGGAGTCAGGATCGCCATCGAGAATATTTTTGAGGACGAGCCATCGACCCTCCTTATGCTGATGAAAGAACTCCACTCGGGAAGCTTAGGTATATGCTTTGACACCGGCCATTGCAATCTGTTCAGCAAGGCACCTTTGGAGGAATGGCTTGGAAGCCTCAAAGCGTACATTTTCGAACTCCATCTGCATGACAACGACAGGAGCCTTGACCAGCACCTTCCAATGAGCGACGGCACATTCGATTTCAATGGACTCTTCCGCAGCCTCAGGGGCATAGACTGTATTTGCACCATAGAGAATCATACACCCGAGAGGGTCTTGAAAAGCATCGAAAGGCTGAGAGAATATGCTAAAGCTTCCCTTTATGATTCCTGATACCGAACCCCCTCAGCTTCGGCTCGCCTTCCCCTTTATATTGGATCATAACTTTATGAGACTCGCCCATGCCCTGTGGCAGGATGAGTCCCTTGATCCTTGCAATCTCAAAGGGGTCCGGTGCACAGCCGTAGAGCTCCGTAATCGCCTCGTCTATCCCGAGGGAGATGAGATACATCCCCTGGGGACAGAAGCCGATAGTCTTTAGCCCCAGTTCCTCTCCCCACTTCTTCATGGAGGAGAAGTTGACATGCGCGGTCATATCCTGCTCTCCCACATGCTGATATGGATTTTCGCTTGTCCTGTGCTGGTGGTAACAAAGGAGAGTCCCCCTTGATCTTTCTTCACTATAGTAATCCCGCCCTGCATAACCATAGTCTATCGTTAGGACAAAACCTCCGGCAAGCCTGCCGTTAAGCTCCGCCAACCAGTCCTTAAGCTTCAGATTAACTTCTGTCCTATAACCCCTTGATAATCCAGAAACATATTGCTTCAGATAGCCTTCAACCTCATTGCTGCATGGTTTCCTGACTTCAATGAATTCTGCATCATCAGGAAATCCCCATGCCCCTTCCTTTTCCGGCGAAAGGACCGGAGAAAGTGAGACGTAGATCTCATTCAATTCATCGTCCATCTCAACAAGCCTCACCGGAAAGGCGTCGACAAGCTCATTTGACAGAAAGCATCCTGAGATCGAACCGAGATCCCGCAAGTCCGCAACCCACTTAACCTTATCGGCAAATTCGACAAGCAGTTGCTGCTGTCTCATTCTTGTGGCCGGGTTCGACTCAATAATCGTGTATTGAAGATGCGGGAAGCAACTCTCCATGCCCCCCGACTTCCGGTTTCCGGCATCCGCCCGTCCCAAATAATCCAGCATGTCCTTTGCGAGATAACCCATCCCGGCGCCCATCTCAACTACATCGAATCTCTCCGGTTTTCCCATCAAAAGCCACATTTCCTCCATCTGTTTCGCTATCATCGCACCAAATATCGGGTGTAGATGGGAGCTGGTATAGAAGTCCCCTTCCCTGCCTATCACCGTCGACTCCTTTGCATAGTATCCAAGTTCCGGAAAATAGAGGGCCATCTCCATAAAAGCCTCAAAGCTAATGGGACCTTCCCTGATTATCCTCTCGACGATCTTCTGTTTGATGGAGGACATGACCAAATCAAATTCCTTATCATACAGGTTTTATGACACCAATAAGCAGGGCCGACTTGAATGGCTTCATAGATCTTTCCGTAACGATTTCGACGCGGCATTATGATATCGCAAGCATTCGGTCAAGCGCCCTTTTGGCGGGAATCCTTATCTCCTCCGGAACCTTTATGACGTGCTTCATCTCCTTCAAGGCCTTCAGGACACTGTTCAGCGTGGTCTTTTTCATGTTGGGACATACCATGTCCTTTCTAAGAGGATAGAATGCCTTGCCAGGGTTTTCCTTTTTCAGCCTGTGCATCAGCCCGGTTTCGGTTCCGACGATGAACTCCTTTGCCTCAGAAGACCTTGCGAACCTGAGCATTCCCGATGTGCTTGTAACATGGTCCGCAAGCTCAAGGACTTCCGGCCTGCATTCGGGATGCGCCATAAGAAGGGCATTGGGATGCTCCTTTCTTGCCCTGAAGACATCCTCCCTTGTGACCCTGTCATGGACATGACAAAAACCATCCCACGCGATAACCTGCTTCCTCGTGTTCTTCTGGGCCCACATAGAAAGGTTTCTGTCTGGAATGCAGATGATCCTCTCGTCTGGAAGGGATTCTATCACCCTCACCACGTTAGCAGATGTGCAACAGATATCGCTCTCTGCCTTCACCCCGGCAGTCGTATTCACATACGCCACAACAGGCACACCGGGATAACTCTTCTTGATATCTCTGAGGGTGAACTCATGGGGGAAAATGAACGAGGGCTGCACTTCATATCCCGGAAAAGTCTTCCAGACCTTCCGCTCAGAACTCACCTGAATCATATCCGCCATGGGACAGTTGGCATCCGGCTCGGGCAGGAGCACGGTCTTCTGCGGGGAAAGGATCGATGCGCTCTCCGCCATGAAGTTGACCCCGCAGAAGACGATCACATCGCACTCGATTGTCGCGGCAATTCTCGACAGCTCAAGGGAGTCTCCCACAAAGTCGGCCATGTCCTGAACCTCTTCCCTCTGGTAGTTGTGGGACAGGATTATGGCGTTCCTCTCTTTCTTGAGCCTCAGAATCTCTTCCCAAAGGACTTCCGGACGGGACATCTAAAACCTTGGATTCTTCTTGTAATTGTAAAAGGGGGAATTGGTGAAGAGTATTGTGCCGTCCTCGCTCAAAACTTTATAAATCGGCTCGGATTTCGGGCCGCCTGAGGGAACGGTCGATGCATGAGGCAACGGCGGAACAGGCAGGGCAGTCCTCCCGTTATAAAGGGAGAGGACTCTTTTCACGTACTGCTTCGTCTCAGGGATCTGCGGGACCGTGCCTTTCTTCTCCACTGCTTTAGGCCCGGCATTATACGCAGCAAGGGCAAGGGTAAGGTCGCCCCTGAACCTCTCAAGAAGATGTTTCAGGTACCTTGTTCCTCCATCTATATTCTCCTCGGGATCGAAAGGGTTTCTCACTTCCAGGTCGCTTGCGGTAGCCGGCATCAACTGCATGAGGCCCATGGCGCCTTTAGGCGAGACCGCGCGAGGATTGCCGTTGGACTCCGTCTTGATAACCGCATGCACAAGGGAAGGGTCCAGGTCGTACTTGTTCGCCTTGTCCAGAACAATGCTGTGATAGTCCCTGTACAGCGGTACGCTGTATGTCTCCTGCCCAAATGAAACCGATTCGGTCCTTATTATCCTCTCGGCTTTTCTGTTAAGAGGGGCATCTGTATAGCAGATGGTGCCGTTTTCATCCACGTACCTGAAAATATCGGCCCACGAGACATTCACGACAAGGAGAATGAACAAAAAGATACTGCCTGCCATGCTCATCATATTAAAAAAATATTATCATCTCATTCCGTTCCTGTCAAGGGAAAAGCCCCGTACTGCCCTCCCTCTACCTCCATAATTCCATTATCCCGGAGTAAGCGAAGTAAAACGCCATGACCGAGAAGAAGAGCATGATAAGAATCACCACCGATAAGTAAAACCCGCGTGCAAAGGCCTTCGCTCTCAGATGGAACACCGCCCGTGGTGCAAGGGTGAATGTCCCGAAGATAAGCATAATGCCGATCAGTACCTGCGTAATGATTCTTATCATTTCACAAATGTAGAACAAACCATGTGAGAAAATCAATTAATAGACGGTTGCACACTCGATCTTTCTATGGTATACGTAAAATATAATCGTTGAAAAAGGAGGCGTATATGGCCCACGGGGACTGCACTTATACTCGAAGGGATTTCCTGAAGACCGCCGGTGCCTTCACCGCCATGGCTGCCTTGGGTGAGTTTCCCTCACAGGTCTTTGCGGATGAACGGAAGCTACCGAGATTTCCTGAAAAGACTGACCTCATACTCCTCACCCGGAGACCGCCTCAGCTCGAAACACCTATTCATTATTTCAAAGAGCTGATCACTCCCGCGGAGGCCCTTTTTGTGCGGTGGCACATCTCCCGTTTTCCGGAACGCATAGACCTTAGCGAGTGGAGACTGAAGGTCGGAGGGAATACGGAACGGGCACTTCAGCTCTCCATGGACGATCTGAAAAAGTTCGAGAAGGTGACGTACACCGCCGTGATACAGTGCTCTGGAAACGGCAGGAGCTTCTTTGAACCAAGGGTTGCAGGCGGCCAGTGGAGAAACGGCGCAATGGGAAACGTGACCTTTACCGGTGCACGCCTCAAGGATATACTCAACAAGGCGGGGGTCAAGGCTGGCTCTGTCGAAGTGTCCTTCAATGGATTCGACAGCGGACCCCTTCCCACCGTTCCGGATTTCGTGAAGAGTCTTCCGCTTGACAAGGCACTTGAGGAGGACATCATTGTGGCCTACGAAATGAACGGCGAGTACATGCCTGTGCTTAACGGATTCCCCGCACGCCTCGTTGTCCCCGGTTGGTATGCAACCTACTGGGTGAAGGGTCTGACGGATATTACGGTACTGCCTAAACAGTATGAGGGTTTCTGGATGAATAGTGCCTACCGCCTTCCTGACACCCCGTGCGGGTGTATCCCTCCCGGCACCGCTCCAAAGAAGACGGTTCCAATAAGCAGAATGACGACCCGCTCCCTAATCATCAACCCGCCGGATGGGGCGCAGATAGAGAGAAAAAGACCGGTTGAGGTCATGGGCATCGCTTTTTCAGGCGGATATAGTATCAGGGATGTGATCGTCTCCGTGGACGGAGGCAAGACGTGGAGGCAGGCGAGGCTCGGCCAGGACAAGGGAAGATTCTCCTGGATTCAGTGGTTCTATCCGTGGAGACCTTCCAAGGCTGGGCGACATACTCTGATGGCAAGGGCAACAAACAGTATCGGGGAATCCCAGCCCTTCGACAGCCTCTGGAACCCTGCTGGGTATCTCTGGAACAAAATCGAGAAAGTCGAAGTCTTTATCACATAGGAGGGAATATGAGAAGGGTTATCCTGTTTGCGCTCATTCTGGCGCTCGAAGGGATTGCATACGCCGCATCTCAATCTGATGCGCGCTCTCTCAGTTTCCCTGAAACAAGGATAGAACTGAGCGCAGGAGATGGTTTGGACAAGGTGCAGGCCTTCTGCAACATCTGCCACAGCCTTGATTACATAACCATGCAGCCGAGGTTTTCCAGGGCACAGTGGGCCGGCATTGTGAATAAGATGATCAAGGTCTACGGGGCACCGATTAATGAGGAGGACGAAAAAAAGATCATCAGTTACCTTGCCGAACATTATGGGATAGGGAATTAAGAGAAAGGAGAGAAGATGATGAAAATACTTCCTGCATTGTCCGTTTTCGTAATCGCGTTCCTTGCGCTGGGAGGTGCGGGGACGGCAAAGGAATCTTCAAAAAAGGGAGAGGCACTTTTTAAACAGCACTGCGCCGCCTGCCATCCCGATGGGGGCAATATCATCAATCCGCAGAAAACCCTTCACAGGAAGAGCCTGGAAGCCAATAACGTCAAGAGTGCAAAGGATATCATCAACAAGATGAGAAACCCGGGTCCGGGCATGACGAAGTTCGATGAGAAGATGATTCCAGGAAAGGACGCCAATGAGATAGCTGAGTATATTCTGAAGACGTTCAAATAACACAGGGGCTTGTTCTGCATCATTGCGAGCTGAGCAAAGCAACCTGAACCCTGAATTTTGATGATAAAGATCAAACGAGTCTATGATCCTCCGTCAAAAGACGACGGCAAGAGGGTTTTCGTGGACCGCCTGTGGCCAAGGGGGCTCCGAAAAGAAGATGCTAAGATAGATGAATGGGCAAAAGATATCGCTCACAGTGACGAACTCCGAAGGTGGTTTTCACATGACCCTTCGAGGTGGGCCGATTTCCGCAAAAGATACAATGATGAGTTGAAGGCAAAACAGGAACTTCTGAATAGGCTCCGCAACGAAGCTGGAAAAGGAACTCTTACCCTTCTTTTCGGGGCGAAGGATACCAAACACAATAACGCAGCGGTTTTAAAAGAGGTGCTCGGCGGCAAGGGGGATGATAGGTAATGAGGCGTTGACAGAACATCCCATTTGGGCAATCATGTAGTATGGCCTTTACCTATGAGATGCATTCCATAGAAAATATAGCCGGGACCGCTTTTTCAGTAAACAATATTGTCACACTCCTCCCAAAGGGGAAAGAGTCCTTCGCCGCCCTGTTCGGCAGCGTTGAAGAAGCGCTGGAACTTATCTGCCTGCAATTCTACATATTCCGCAATGACGAGACGGGGACCGAACTGGCGGAGATCCTCAAGAGGAAGGCAAGCCAAGGAGTAAGGGTCCATATCCTTTATGACCACTTCGGTTCCTTCGGCACTCCGAGACGGTTCTGGAATGATCTTAAAGACTGCGGAATCGCCGTACGCGCATCAAGGCCGTTTAAGTGGTCATCGCCTTTTCATTATGCCCACAGGGATCACAGAAAGCTGCTTATAATAGACGGCGTCAGGGCATTTACGGGCGGATTGAACATCGCCAATGAGTACAGGGGGTTTCATCTCAGATGGAAAGGCGGCTGGAGGGACACGGGAATACTGCTTGAGGGTCCGGTCGTATCACAACTGTTCCGTACATTCCAGAAGGCATGGCAGACATGGGGAGGAGACCCTATTCCACTCCCTGAAGCCGAAATCCCCGGAGGCCCTTCTTCAATGGACGGGGAAGGGCTCCCGGTCATCCCCATATTCGCCTCTTCAGCCAAAGGCAGAAGGAGAATGCGTAAGCTTCTTTATTACAGCATCGCCAATGCGAAAGAGAGCATCTTCCTTACAACCGCGTATTTTACGCCGAGCAGGAGGATGCTCGACTGTCTTGAGGAAGCGGTAAGAAGGGGCGTCGAGGTGAAACTGCTGCTGCCCGGACTGAGCGACGTGCCGGCCGCATACTATACGGCAAGGGCATTTTTCGCAAGACTCCTGAAGGCTGGGGTCAGAGTATTCGAATATCAGGGAGAGGTCCTCCACGCAAAGAGCTATATCTTTGACGGATGCTGGAGCGTTGTGGGCTCTGCAAACCTTGATTTTCAGTCACTCAGGTGGAATGACGAAGGCAACGTCGGCATTCTCAATGAAGGCTTCGGCCGGAAGATGACCTCTGTCTTTAATGACGACCTCGCCCGTTCTGTGGAAATAAAGGAAGAAGAATGGCTCAAGAGGCCGTTATGGGAAAAGGTTAAGGAAAGGTTCTTCGCACTTTTCAGGCGGAGGCTCTGATGTTCGGCCCTCCTGCCTTAACGAAACGGATGATGATGAGTCCGATGATGAAAAAAAAGGCAACGGAAAGAATGGCAGGCCTCTGGCTTCCAAATGTTGCGGATACGTACCCAAAGACAAGTGGGCCGACAACCGCCGAGGTCTTACCCACCATGGCATAAACGCCGAAATACTCTGATTCTTTGTCGGGAGGGACGAATTGGGTGTAAAAGGCGCGTGTCGCAGCTTGGATTGTTCCAAGGCCGAGACCTGCGATACAGGCAAGAATCCAGAAATGTCCCTTTGTCGATATGAAGAATGAGGTAAAGGAAACAGCGCTCCACATGATTAGTGACAACGTAACCACCCTCTTCGGCCCGAGGGAATCTATCGGCCTTGCCGTGACAAAGGCGCCTATTAGGGCAGTTACCTGTACAAGAAGGTAGAGGCCGATAAGCTCCTCGGGCGTGAATCCGAGAGTTGTTGCTGCAAAAATGCCTGAAAAGACAATAACCGTAATTACGCCGTCTTCGTAGATCAGGTAAGAGATGAGGAATTTCCTTGATTCCCTCTTCGACCATATCTCCTTAAACGTATTCCATGCATGGCCGAAGCCCTCCACGGCCGCATCGGTAATTTTCAATCCTCTTCTTCTGTCGCCTGGAAGAAAGAGAAAGGCGGGCAGGGAGAAAAGGCCAAACAGTGACGCGACCATAAGCCACGTTTCCCCGAAGTGTCCTGCTCTTACAAGTGGAATCGCCAAAACAAGGGAGAGAATGGAGCCAGCATAACCGACCGCATATCCCCAGCCTGAAACCCTCCCCTGGTACTCCTTTTCAGCTATCTCAGGAAGGAATGAGTTATAGAACACGAGGCCCCCCTCCATCCCCATGTTCGCCAGAACTATGAGCAGGAAACCCTCGATAACCATCCCCTCTTGCAGAAAGGAAAAGCTCGCTACCATGGATACGCAAAGGACCGTATAGGCGAAGAGAAGCCTCTTACGTATTCCTCCGTAATCTGCTATCCCTCCCATGAAGGGCGAGGTGAACGCGATTACAACCATGCTCAGGGACACCGCCCTTCCCCACCAGAGGTCTCCAAGACCGGCCTCGTTCCCGACGATCTGCGTCGCATAATAGACTGGAAATATCACCGCGCTTATGACCGCGGAATAACTTGAATTCGCGAAATCGAACAAACACCAGCTTATAATCTGTTTCCTGTTTCTAACGGGCATACATGCTTCTCTGTTCAAGAATTATAGCACTGAAACGTGTGGAAGGGTTGACTTGCGCATTTTCTGCATGTATCTTTGGTTTATGAAGGTCAGGACATCCATAAGGCTTTCAGCGGATTTGCTCAGCCATTAGGGATTTTCTCGATACACACCCGCACCTGCCACTCTTTGAAGGTAGCGTAAAATCTTCTGTGTAAAATCTTGAAGCAAAAAATATAAGGGAAAGGTGGATTACCCTTAAGATGGTCGTCTTCAGATAAGGATGCCGAGGATA
>CAYYWY010000024.1:0-11636 GCA_964475485.1 uncultured Nitrospiraceae bacterium
AATGGTCGGCAGAGGGATTTAAAGACCTCCCGCCGGTCCCGGTGAAGGACAGGCCTGTGGCCTTTGATCTTGCGGACATCGACGGAGACGGAAGGACTGAACTCGCTGTGCTCGGCATCAACGGAATGTACATTTACAGATACGGGGATAGGGGTTGGGCCGAACTTAAGCATCATTCGCTTTCTCCGGCGGAGGCGGACAGCGCCCATGACCTCAGGATGGGAAAGAACAGAGACGGCTCTTGGGTAATCGCATATAATCTGGGTAGCGAAAACCCTGCGGGCGGTCACGGCATAAAGGCTTTTCTTCTGAAATGAAGAGCGAATCCCGGAGATTAATTCTCGTATCACTCCTATGCGCACTTGTCTTGCTCCCGGCCTGTGCAACGGTCGGGAAGGAAAGCGATCCGGCCGGGTCCCTTAGTACCATTGCCGCCGAGTATTGGAAGATGAGGATGGAGGACAAGTACGAAAAGACCTATGCCATGGAAGACAGGGAAGGGCTGCCTCCCTTTGAGGAGTACAGAAACAGGGTCATGGCGATGAAGAGGATATATATCGTTTCTCACAGGATAAAGGATGTGAAGACCGAGGGTTCCGGAGGCACTGTTGAAGTCGAGTTCAGCTTCCTTCTGGCCCAGACCACGAAGCCTTTCCATCAAATTGTTACCGATCTCTGGATCTACAGGGGAGGGGAATGGCGGCATAGGTTTTCCCCGAACTGACATAATTTGCGAGGCATTATGACAAGAATTGACAGTTTTGGTTTAAGTTTTTCTGCTAAGGCTTGGCTTGCAAAATGTTTTGATATGGCATAGAATATGCTAAGGTTTTTCTGAGCAGAGGTGTCATGCGGCATGGAAGAATATGTCGCATAGCAAAAAGTCAAATGTAATTGGAGGTAAAAGCATGAAAAAGCTGCAAATCATAGCATGCGTGATAGTCGTGGCCCTCTTCGGTTTTGCCGCTACAGGTTTTGCCGGGGAAGCAAGTGTCTTTGATCCTTTACAAAACTGGGTACTCAGGGCATATACAGTGAACGCAGGGGGAAGTGAGACAGTAATGCTGGAGGTAAGGGATACGAGCGGGATTGCCGTTGATGTGGCAAATGTAAACGGGTTGCCGGGAAACCCTCCGGCTAACCCCGCCACGGTTGCAACGGGTGCTTCAAGCCCGAATGTGAGCATCGCGTTTAATGATGTTAGCAATAAGACATATGTCTTTTACACGGATGCGGTGGGTGTTCAGGTCGCAACTTATACCCTTACAGCCGCCGGCCCAGTCCTCTCGGTAAGCCCCAATCCCCTTGCCTTCGGGAATGTGACAGTCAACACTTCACAGGACAGGAATGTTACTGTGACCAACACCGGTACGGCAAACCTTACCTTCACAAATCCTCCTGCGGTCACAGGCACAGGCTTCAGCAGGCTTGCAGGCGGATGCACTGATACTCAGACATTGGCGCCGAACGCGAGCTGCAATATCACCGTAAGGTTTTCGCCCACCGCTGCTGCCGGTTATTCGGGGAATCTCTCTTTCCAATCCGACGGGGGCAACGCCTCTGTAAACCTCACCGGCACAGGAGTGAACGGCGGCGGAGGCAGCGCTGACCTCGTGATATCCAGTATAGTGATACCCAAGTCCCTTGACAACGGCGTGAACTTCAACATCACTATAACAGTGCAGAACAGCGGCTCCGCGGCGGCCGGTTTCTTTGCTGTTAAGGCATGGATACATGACCCGAATAATCCGCAGGTCCATCCCAATGATGATCTCTTGCTCACGTGGACTGTGCCGTCTCTGGGCGCCGGTTCTTCGGCAACCCAGACGTTTAATGTCAAGTTCAATGGCTGGCCTTTGCATTACTCCTACAATATCTTTGCAAAGGCTGACGCGGATAATGCCATTGCAGAGAGCAATGAGGCGAACAATATCCGATATACTATACCATTCTATGTCTCACGGTAAGCTTTTCGAAAAGAAAGGGGATGGGCATCTGCCCATCCCCTTTCTTTTTCAGCAACATCATTTCTCTTTTCCTAAGATACTACTAAATAACTTTCTTTACCTTCTTTTTTCATAGGGGTTTTTGTATAATCATCCGTGGAGGAATCCGGATTAAGAATATGTGAGGGAATGCAGGGCGGTGCATTCTAAGAAAGCAGCGTATATCTCAGTGCTATTCCTCCTCCTTCTCGTCTTCTTTTACGATGTGATTTTCGCAGGCAAGACCCTTTCCACATCTTCATTGCTTCCCGGCACAACACCCGAAGGCCCCTATGGGTTTTCAGGGCACAAGCCGGAGATGCCTTTTTCCTTTGACACAGGGGGAAACGCATGGGTAAATGAGCCGAACCCTTACATCATAAGGAGGACGATTGAGGAAGGTGCATTGCCTGCGTGGAACCCGTCTGAAGGCTTCGGGGTACCTCTAATCGGAAACCTCAATTCCGAGGTCTTCAATCCACTTAAACTCTTCCTGAACCTCTTTCCCGGTCCCTTTCTCCACGACCTCTTCTTCCTTCTGAGACTCCTGGTGATGGGCGTCTTCACCTTTCTTTTCCTTAATGAGAAAGGGCTTTCTTGCGCCTCATCCTTTCTCGGAGCTTCTTCTTTCATGCTTTCCGGATACTCGGTATGGTGGGTCAATCTGCACCCGTTAAGCACGGTCATGTACATGCCGGCGGTCTTTTATTTCTATGAAAGATGGAGCGAAAGGAGGGATACGAAAAGCCCGTTTTTCGTGTCTTTGTTACTTTCCTTTGCTTTTCTTGCCGGAAAGATGCCCGACGTGATAATGGGATTATGCCTTCTCTTTATTTGCGCCTTGTGGAAGGGAATTAGAAAAAATCGCAACCACCCTCCCTTTCATTCCCCCCCATCAAAGGAGGGAGGGGAAAAGGCTGAAGTGGCGGAGGGAACCAATAAAGTCCCCTCCCCCCCGGCGGGAGGGGGCGAGGGAAAGGGCAGTATTTTCGGGTCAATGCTCAGTGAAGGGGCAAGGGTGATTATTGTGACGCTCTCCGGCATACTCATGGCATCCGCGGCGCTCCTTCCCTTTATCGAGCTTTATACCCGCGCCTCCCCCCTTGCAAAGGCGATAAGGACCGGAGCAGCGAGCCACTCCATCCCGCTCATCAGCTCTGTCTCCCTTTTCCAGCCGCTTTTCCTCGGATGGCCGAACTACTTCCATGGATCATGGCTGAAGTGGTCGCCCGATGTGATTCTGCCGCATGCCTCAATGATGATTATTGTACTTTGCCTTTATTGCGTTCTTACCCGCAGGACACTGCTTGAAACCATTCCTTACCTGCTCTTTTCCGTTTTCATTTTTTCGATGGTATATGGCCTTCTTCCGAACCATCTCATTTCGAGACTGCCTGTTTTCGGGAGTATAGAGTTCTTAAAGTACAACTCAATGCTCTACTTCTCCCTTTCGGTAATGTCCGCCACCGCCTTTAATGACCTCCGGTCAAGTGAGGGAAACAGGAGGAGTCTTTTCCTTTCCATAGCCGTTGCCTCTTTCATAATTCTCGCATATTTCCTTGCTCTTCAGAGCAGGAGCCCTATCCAGATGAAGGAATACATCAGGACCGTCTTTATCCTGTCCCTTTCCGGGATGGTCGTCCTCACCCTCGTATTTCATTTCTCGAAAAGAAGGCATATCTTCGGCATGCTTGTCTTCCTGTTTCTAATCCTCGAACTTTTTCTTTATATGCCCGGAGACCATCCGGACAGGTTTGATCCATACACCAGTCCGCCTTATCTCGACGTCATAAAGGGGGAAATTCCCCACAGGGTGACGGGAAGCGGCATCTCCGTCCCCCCGCTTGTGAGCAATGCCGTTGGCCTGTATGACCTAAGGGGCATAAGTGTCCTGCTCCCGGGGGAGTACTATCTCTTTTCGGAAAACCTTCTTGGATTCAGTGTGCCTTCCACCAACAACCCAAATCCCCTCTTTACCGCGACTTCCCCGTTCATCGACCTCGCAGGCGTCAAGTATATACTGAGTCATGAGCCCCTGGAGTACTGGAGGCTGGAGGATGAGACAAGGAGGCATGTTATCTCAATGAGGTGGATACGGCTTCTTGAGGGGATGATCAGCCATACGGTTAAGGGAGGGGCCACTTACGGATTTGTTCACACCGGAGGGGAAGAACGGTTCTCATTCATCTTCCCGATGAAGTTCAGGTTCGAAGCAAGACTCAGGATAACGGAGCCCTCCATCTTTTCGGGGCTTACCATGAAGGACGTCTCCGAAGGCGGGACCGCGAGGGTGACAATAGCGATCGAAGACAGCGTGACGGAACTGGAGATCGAAGCCGGCGAATGGAAAGACCTGTGGCTGAACACTTCCGCCTATATGGGGAAGATCATCACCCTTGCTATAGAAGGGCAAGGGGAGGGCAGAGGAAAGATAGTGCTGGGGAGTTTCGGCCCTTCACCCGGCCATGAAAAGGAGAACAGCCTCTATGGAAAGCTGCTGGCAGACCACAAAAGAGAACTGGATTTCCTGGAATACAGAGGCGCGTTTGGGGGCCTCCATGTCTATGAAAATAAGAATGTGATGGACAGGGCCTTTGTATTGCATAGAGCTGAAGCATCAAAGGACCTTGGTGATGTAATAAGACGATTACAGGAGGGGATGGACTTCAGGAAGGTCGGGCTTGTGACAGAAGGTTACAATCTAAGATGGGGATGGGGGGTGTTATTTCCTCCTGTGGAAGAGTCTTCTACAAACAATCCCTCTCATCGTGAGGTTGGGGGTAAGGGTAACGGTGATAAGGTTGTAATTGAGAAATACGCCTCCAATGAAGTCATCCTAAAAGTGGAATCAGAAGGCGGGCTACTTGTCCTGAGCGACCTCTATTATCCGGGATGGAAGGTGAGAGTGGACGGTAGGGAGGAGAAACCGGTAAGGGCTTTCGGCGTTTTCAGGGGTGTTGCTGTTGAAAGCGGAAGGAGCGAGGTGGTATTCTCCTATAGACCCATGAGCCTGTATGCAGGTATTGCCGTCTCAGCGATGACCTTTATTATGTGGATGCTGTATCTCTATTATGAAAGACGCAGGAAAGGCGGCAGGCGTAATCTGTAGGTGCGGGCTTCAGCCTGCGGGCATGAAGGACTGATGGATAAGACAGCCATAATTATTGTCAAAGAGGACCGTTTTACAGGCATGGAAGGAGAGACCGCTCTGAGGGTGATGAGGCGACTGTTGAGGGGGAGAAGCGTCGAGGCGGCTGACATCTTCGAAACAGACAGGAACAACCCATTGACCGTAGGAGACATTTGGAGGAAGGGCTATGACGTTTTTGTATTCATCTCCGGCATTCTCTTCATTACTCATAAAGGCATTGACGTCCTCTCGGACATGGCAGGGAGAAACAGGGATTCGGTTATCGGGCCTGTGAGCAATGAAAGCAGGATGGCGAGCCAGAGACGCACTCCTCCCTTCTTTTATCAGACGCTGAGCGTTTTCAAGTGGGCAACGGAAGATGTCTACGGGGAGTTCGGGGACACGTTAACGGAGGTTGAAGAGATTGATGACTTCTGTTTTGCCTTCGGAAAAGAGATACTCGAAGGACTTCCCGGCGAGCGCAGTGTGGGCGATCTCCCCGTGCTTTTGAAAGAAAGGAAGGTGAGATGCGGTGTTGCCGGGGGGGTCTATGCCCACCGTTACGGAAACTGTTACGAAAGCGCGAGGGAGGACCTCCTTGAATACGTCCCTATCAGCGCAAGGAAGGTCCTTGACATCGGCTCTGCAAGGGGTCTCTTCGGCGAAATGCTGAAGAAGAGGCAGCTGTGCTCCGTCACCGGAATCGATATGGATAAAGAGTCCGTTGGAGTGTCGCGCGGAAGGCTTGATAGCGTCATACATGGAAATATTGAAAAGATAGTGGAGCAAGGAGTATTGGAGAGTTATGACTGCATTGTTTGCGGGGATGTGCTTGAGCACCTGTATGACCCGTGGAAGGTTGTCAGGGCGTTGAGGGGCCGTCTGAAAGATGGAGGGATCTTCATCGCAAGCACGCCGAACATAATGAACTGGGCAGTTCTCTATGAACAGCTTAAGGGAAGGTGGGACTACATTCCCTTTACTATCCTGTCAGGAACACATATACGCTTCTTTACGAAGGAAACGCTAATCGAACTTTTTGAAGATGCTGGATATACGGTAAAGGGAGTCCATCTCCAGAACTTCGGGATACCTCCTCGGGGAGCTGAACTCATAGCGCATCTCAAAAAGGCCATGAATGAGATAGACGAAGAAGAATTGACGGCTTCCGAGATCGTGGCGGTTGCAGAAGGATAACTTCGGGGAAGATATACTCAGCCGGAAGTGGGCGAGGCCGGGGCGATGCCCCGGCCTTCCTCGTCTCTTAAAACTCTTCAAGGATGGTGGATTCGAACATCGCCTCCCAGGTGAGTGCGGGATTCCCGGTAAAATTCGCCGCATTGAAAGAAAAGGCAAAGACATTGAAGTTTGCCGGGAGGTTCATGATCCACACTGTGCCGTTTATGTCTGTCGGGACATCGATGACATTGACGATATTTGGAAGAGAGACCGTTGTATTCAGGACGACACCGCCTGATTCGTCCAGGTGGAGATACGAAAACGGCCCTGCGACGTCGCTCGGTGCGGTCGTTGCACCCCTGTCAGCCGGGCCCCATGCCCATATGACAATCCTGCTCACGCCGTTACCGCTGAGGAAGACCCTGCTGCCGATAAGGTCGAGGAGACCATCGGGATCACCGCTAAAAGCAAGGTCCCTCGACCTTTGCCTTGCGTAATACCGTGCATTGTTGTCGAACTCCTCGCGATCGTCGCTGCCCTGGTAGAATCCTCGAGCAAAACCGTCGATTAAGGGGCTCACGCCCCCCTCCACATGGATCATCGGGATTCCGTTCGCAGCACCTTCAAGGAGTCTCACATAATAGGTGAAGCCCGTGAGGCAGTTGGTGGATGAGAAGGGATAGGCTGCATTGGTAGGCCATAGGCTGGTCGATGCAGCTACGACATCGATCGTCATAAACCCTCTGTAGAAAGACCCGTCCGTGAGCTGGGCAAGCTGGGCAGGTGTTGCGCCGGCCAGAATTGTGCCGAAGTCGGAAATCCAGGCAGAGTCCCCAGGTATGAAGACATTTCCAAAAAGACCTGTAAGGTTGCCGTTGATGTCCCATACTTCCCAATGGACCGTTACGTCGGGGAATCCGCATACGTTCTGGGCAACTGTCAGAGTATTATGGACACTGGAGATACCCTTCTCCATCAGTGGTACTACCAAAGTGGCTGCACGGGTCTGATCCGGAATGCCGTACACCGCTTCGGCCTTTCCTTGAGAAAAGAGCAGGACAGAGCAGAGGAGAAAGGCAAAGGAAATTCTGATCTTCATGATACCCTCCTTTGAGAATGGTTTATGGCAGGCGCGGGAAGAGGAGAAACAGCCGGGAATATCGCCTGCCCTGAGGATTTTCCCCCGTGGTGAAATGGGTTTCTCACCCCCCTTCAGTGAGATGATTTACTGAAAGAGAAAGTCATAAATAGAGAAGAACCTATAAAAACGAATGTTTCACACCATCTTCTCTGATAAGAAAGTATCATAGAAGGTGGAAGCTGTCAAGAGGGGAAAAGAGGGGATATGGGAGGTTTTGAACTATTGCCTCTTTTCTGCGATAATGACCGCATAATCGCTTTCGAGTACCTTCTCCCGGATGAGGATCTCCTCAAGAAGGAGGATCATCCTTATCAACGAAACGTCCCTTTCGTCTTCATGGTCGAAGTTCCCGACTATCCTGTTGAATAAGGGATTAAAGATCGGCCCTCCGAAGTATTTTATCATCTTAATTTTGAAGAACCGTTCAAGGACAGGGATGATTTCCTTTGAGCGAATGGCCTCTGAGGGGTCTGTGCGGTTCATCTGTTCAATGGCAGGTCTTTCTACGCGCGTTATCACTTCTCCTGTGGAAGGGTCTGTCCTGAGCCCCTCAGGCAGGGCGGACAGCACAGCGTTTATAACCTCCAGTTGCCTGTCCGACCACTGGAATTGGTTCGGGCCTATGTATTCCTGCGCTACTACAAGCCCCTTTTCTTTCAGGGCATTATTTACATTTTCACAAACGCCTTCAAGGTTTTCTATATGGTGCAGCGCCGACCACGAAAAAAATACATCATAGTGGTTTTTCTTAAACCGAGCCTCGTTCACGTCTTCTACGTAAAACTCTATGGCATAGTTTCTTTCCTGCGCTGCTTTTATGCCTTCTTTTACTCTTTCCTCTGCGATCTCATATGCGTCAATCGCCGTGCATATATTGTTGTCGAGCAAACCCCGCTCGAATTCCCCTGAGCCGCTGCAGATGCTCAGGCCTCTTTCAAGAGGGCTCTTTACGAACTCTTTCGCGAGGAACCGGTAGATGTCGGTCTTCGGGTCCCCTGTCACAAGCCTCTGGCAATGTTCAAGGATGACCGGAGAATCCCACCAGTGCATTTTCCGGCCCGGTTTGAGGTTGATGTGGTAGTCGTTCCATGCGGCTTTTGCCCTTGAGAGCTTATCTCTACGGATAATCTCTTTAAAGGCGGACTGAAGCCTCTCAACCACCTTCTCTTTTGTGAATTTGCCGGCAATCTCCAATCCCCTCCGGATGAGCTTTTCCCTCAAAGTCCTGCTATTGACTATTTCTGCGATAGCCTTTGCCACAGATTCAACGTCCATAGGTTCCACAAACAACGCATAGTCCTGCTTTTCGCCGAAGCTTGTGAAGGAGGATATCCTGCTCAGGATGACAGGGACCCCGCAGGCCATGGCCTCCAGCGCCGGAAGCCCGAACCCTTCGGCCTCCTTTGAAGTCGAAACAAGAAGGTCGGCATTCCGGTAAATCTTACCCATGGAAGTATAAGGAACGTGGAAGTGATAGACATCGGGCTTTGTTATCTCTTCCTCCTCTTTTGAAAGGGGCAGTTGCGAGACACGGATAAGCCTCAAAGGGATACGAAGCTTCTCCCTCGCTGTCCTGATTCCTTTCAGTGCCACGGGTATGTTCTTCACGTCCGCTTCAAATGGGCCGACAACGAGTATATTGAAGGGGCAGTTCTTCTTATCCTGAGGTTCTCTTGAAGGATAGAAAAGGTTATGGTTCAGCATCTGGCCAACGTAATAGGTTTCCGAGCCGAATCGCTCTCTAAGGAACTTCTCCATGTGCGGAGAAACAATTAGTTTCGGGATCTTGTATGAGTAGACTTCATCTATAGCGGCTCTCTGCGAAAGCAACTCCTCGTTTCCTCCCTCATACCCCTGGCAGAGATGCACCGGTATACCTTTGCCAAATTCATAGGCGGCCTTGACAGTCGGCCAGAATGTCCCGACGATTATGTCCGACTCGGGGATTGCTCCGGCATCAAAGGCCGGAACCTGCACGACAGGAAGCCTGAGAGGATACCATGTCGGTCCGGAATCCTTAGAGACGATAGTTATATCGCAGCCGGTGTCAAGAAGAGCCTCTGCCTGTTCAAGGGCTACCTTGTTCCCGCCCCATAACGTTGTGCTCTCAAAGAGGTATGTTATTTTTAAGAGCTTAGTCATAACACTGAAAAGAAGAAAAGGTCAAAAGTCAATCTTGCTGAAATTCTGTAAGGAAGTTCTTCGGATACTCCCATTTTTTCATCCATAATGTGGTATCATAACACATGGAATATTCAGGGTGTTTGTGCCATTTGGGGCATATGACTCTGACAATAATTGGCAGGAATGGCTTTTGAGTCTTTTAACGGCATATTATCTGGATTAACCCGCTAAAAAATCATAATTTTTTCAGGGAAGGAGTTTTGTCTTATGGCACTGAACTTGCTATATCTTTAGTGTAGACAATATAGATAATGCAAGACGAACCACAGAGACGCGGAGACACAGAGAAAGCTCAGGCAGAGGCATTCAGCAGAGGGCCCGGTTTTCTTGATAAGGAGGTGACCGAGAAGATTATAGCATGCGCTATAGAAGTGCATCGTCAACTTGGGCCTGGATTGCTGGAATCTGCATATGAAGAATGTCTCTGTCACGAACTTAACTTGCAAGGAATGAGGTTTGAGAGGCAGAGGCCATTACCACTGGAATATAAAGGCATAAAGCTTGATTGTGGTTATCGGATGGACATAGTGGTGAACAACAGAGTGGTGATAGAGCTTAAGTGCGTTGAAAAACTAACACCTGTTCATGAGGCGCAATTGTTGACTTATCTCAGACTCTCAAACATAAGAACCGGTTTGATCATAAATTTTTATACAGGCGTTTTGAAGCATGGCATCAAGAGACTTGTTTTGTAACTCTGTGACTCAGTGCCTCTGTGGTTATATTCACCACAGGATCCCTGAAGAACAGTATTCTTAATGCGTGCATTAAGGAGGTTTATCTATGAATAGAGACGTAGTCTTAAAAAGTTCAGGAGCGAGGCTTTTTCCATGCCTTGTGCTGTTTATGGCGGTTTTGCTCTTCTTTGCGGCAGGGGCATCCGCCCGGATGCCGGGGGAAGAAAAGGCCCCGCCATCGGTTATCAACAATGTTGCCTCGGGTCAGCCCCAGGATATCATAGTCCTCTTTGATTCAGGAAGAAGCAGCGGCTCTCAGGAAGAGCATAGGCGCCGAATTCGATACTCCAGAGGTCCTTGCGGTAAAGAAGGCAAGATACGACGAGGTGAAGCAGAAGGTAATCAGCAAATTCTTTTACGGAGAGCACGAGATGCTGAGGGACTACAGCCATCTCCCGATGGTTTTCATGAGGGTGAAGACCCAGAGCGGTCTTGCACAGTTACTTGAACGCCCCGAGGTGGTGAAGGTGTACGAAAACGGCGTAAAGTATCCTGTCTTGACGCAGAGTCTTCCTCTAATCAAGCAGCCCGAGGCTGCTGCTCAGAACAAGAAGGGCGCAGGAACGGCGGTGGCTGTTCTCGACACAGGTCTGGACTATACAAGGAGCGCCTTTGGGACCTGCACAACCCCTGCACCGGGGGACTGCCTGAGCCTTCCGGCTGCTCCCGCTGGCTGCAAGGTTGCATGCGTCCATGATTTCGCGCCTAGTGACGGATCCCTGGACGACAACGGACACGGCACGAATGTATCCGGAATCGTTGTCGGAGTCGCACCCGACACAAAGGCCATAGGATTGGATGTCTTTACGGGAGGGAGCGCGTGGGATTCGGACATTATCGCAGCAATCAACTGGTGCATTGCAAATAAGACTACCTATAACATCGTTGCCATAAACATGAGCCTTGGCGACGGGCTGAGGTACACTTCCCAGTGCGGAGGCGATCCCTTTGCAAATCCCGTCAGCAACGCGAAGAGCGCAGGAATACTCTCATCCATCGCTTCCGGAAACGAGGCATACAAAGATGGAATCTCATCGCCCGCGTGTGTCCCCGCAGCAGTCTCCGTAGGTGCTGTGTATGATTCGAATGTGGGACCGAGAAACTGGTCGGCGTGCTCAGACCCTGCGACTGCCGCAGACCAAGTTACTTGTTTCTCCAACAGTGCCTCTTTTCTCACTCTCCTCGCTCCGGGTGCTCTGATTACCGCGGCGAATATAACTATGGCTGGCACCTCCCAGGCAGCGCCTCATATCGCCGGCTCTATCGCAGTTCTGAAAGGC
>CAYYWY010000024.1:11649-11922 GCA_964475485.1 uncultured Nitrospiraceae bacterium
GTCGGATTCGCCTGACCAGACAGTGGCTCGGATGACAGACCCGGCCAAGAGTGTTGCTGTGACTGATACAAGAAACGGCATTACCAAGCCCCGTATAGACCTTCTTGCCGCCACAGGAGGCGGAGGTGGGTGCACATACTCTATCTCTCCCACAAGCCAGTCCTTCGCAGCGGCAGGCGGTGCAGGCAATGTGAATGTGACGACATCTGCGGGATGTAACTGGACAGCGGTGAGCAACGCAGCGTGGATCACCATTACCGGCGGGGCAAGCGG
>CAYYWY010000024.1:11944-16226 GCA_964475485.1 uncultured Nitrospiraceae bacterium
CCGTAGCTGCAAACGCTGGTGCGGCAAGGACAGGGACGATGACGATTGCAGGACAGACATTCACGGTTGGTCAGTCAGGCACGGGCAACCTGTCCATCTCGGGAATAGTGACATACGGGCGCAGTTACCTCGCGGGTGTGACGGTGACCCTCTCCGGAGCTGCAAGCAAGACAGCGGTTACGGACTCTCAGGGCAACTACAGCTTCGGCTCTTTGGGCAATGGAACATATACCGTCACCCCGGGTAAGACAGGATATTCATTCACTCCCGCAAACAGGACAGTTACCCTAAACGGTGCGAGCGCCACAGGCCAAAACTTCGCGGCCACCCTTGGCGGCGGAGGCGGCACGTTCTCCATCTCAGGGACAGTGACCATAAGCGGAGGCGGCGCTCTCGCAGGCGTGACTATGAGCCTGTCGGGAGCAGCGGGCGGTTCGACAACGACCAATGCAAGCGGCGTTTATACCTTCGCCGGCTTAAGCAACGGCAGTTACACAGTAACACCGGCTATGGCCGGGTATACCTTTAGTCCGGTCAATAGAAACGTTTCCATAAATAATGCAAACGTTACGGGCCAGAATTTCACCGCCACACCCACGGGCGGAACATTCTCGATCTCCGGCACAGTGACTTCCGGAGGCAATGGGCTTTCGGGAGTGACTATGACCCTGAGCGGAGATGCCGGGGCAGTGACGAGCACTGACGCCAACGGCAACTATACATTCTCAGGGCTCGGTAACGGCAACTACACGGTGGTTCCGACGATGACGGGATACGCCTTCAGCCCCGCAAGCCAGCCTGTTTCGATTGTCGGGGCAAGCGTGAGCGGAGTAAACTTTACCGGCACACCCGCTGGCGGCACGTTCTCGATCTCGGGCAGGGTTACCGCCGGGACTATCGGGCTTTCCGGCGTTACGATGGTTCTGAGCGGAGCGGCAAGCAAGACAACGCTCACAGACGCCAACGGCAATTACACATTTACGGCCCTGGGGAATGGCTCCTATACGATCACCCCGGGCAAGTCCGGATATACCTTCACCCCAATGAACAGGGAGGTCTCCATTAACGGAGCGAGTGTGGCAGGCCAGAACTTCACCGCTGCAAGGGCGCGGTAGGCGAAGCAAGGATAATGGTCGTAATGTCCTCCCCTTTTTCAAGAGGAGGTTGGTGGGGTAATGGAGAAATAACCGCTGCCCTGCGGGTTGTAGATCGACCCCTCCTTTGAAAGGAGGGGGATTTCTATGCTCCACCGGACTGATAATGGAAATTCCTTATCTCCCCTTGACGGTCAGGGGCCTTCTCCTATAAATTCAAAGTGTTCAATGTTGTCCCTTCTCGGCTCTCTGAGGTGATGGTTATTAGATGATAACTCTGCTCGCAAACGTATTTCACGGCAGATATGTCCTCAAGACCATGGTCATCAAGGACATAAAGGCAAGGTATGCAGGCTCTGTCTTCGGCCCCCTCTGGGTGATAGCCACCCCCCTTTATCAGATATTCCTCTACACGTTCCTCTTCTCGACCATTATGAAGGTGCGCTTCGAGGAAGGGGCGGGCACATCGTCCTTTGTGGTCTACCTCCTTGCAGGGCTGATCCCCTGGCTCTTCTTCTCGGAGGCAACGCTTAGGGGGACATCTTCCTTCATCGAGAATGCCCATATCATCAGGAAAGTGAGGTTTCCGATGGAGGTCTGTGTCGCCTCGGTGATCGTATCATCCGCCATCACCTTCTTTGTCTACACAGCCTTTTACCTGTCGATGCTCCTTATGATGGGACTTCTGCAGGCCCGTACCGCCGCTTTCTTCCTCGTCCCTTTCGTCATTCAGATCCTCCTCATATCAGGGCTCTCCTTCGGCCTTGGAAGTATTGCCGTTTTTTTCAGGGACATCACCCAGATTACAGGCATGGTCCTGAACCTCGTCTTCTTCCTTACTCCCATTGTCTATCCTCATTCCGCTGTCCCTGAAAACGTCCGCTGGGTGTTCGATATCAATCCTTTCTACTTCATAGTCGATTTTTACCGGAGTGTGCTTTTGAGAGGGAAGATCCCTGATCCGGTCTTGATACTATATCCCGCAATTATCTCTGTGGTAATATTCCTTGCCGGATATTACGTCTTCAGAAAAACGAAAGAGGCGTTTAAAGACATTCTCTGATGAAAGAGCTTGCGGTAAGGGCAGAAAGCCTTCTTAAGGAATATCATATCTATGACCGGCCCCTGGAGAGGCTGAAGGAGCTCTTCCTCAAGAAGACCAAGCACAGGGTCTTCCGTGCCCTCGGACCCGTGGACATCGAGATACGCAGGGGCGAGGCCCTGGGTATCGTAGGGGAAAACGGGGCAGGCAAGAGCACGTTCCTTAAGCTTGTTGCGGGAGTCATAGAGCCTTCTTCCGGGACCATTTCCATGAAAGGAAGGGTCTCCTCCATCTTGGAACTCGGCACAGGGTTCAATCCCGAATTCACCGGCAGGGAGAATGTCATTCTCAACGGAGCGCTCCACGGGTTTTCTCCATCCGAAGTGAACAGGAGGATGCAGAAGATAGAGAGGTTTGCCGATATCGGTGAGTTCTTCGATATGCCTGTGAAGACATATTCGTCAGGGATGTATATGAGGCTCGCCTTTTCCTTGGCAGTCCATGTGGATGCCGAGATCGTTGTGATAGACGAGGCCCTTGCAGTCGGGGACGGCGCCTATGAAAAGAAGTGCATCGACAAGATATGGGATCTGAGGAGGAGCGGAGCGACCATACTCTTCTGTTCTCATTCCCTCTACACCGTCGCAAACTTCTGCGACAGGGTGGTCTGGCTCAGGGAAGGCAGGGCGCAGGCCCTGGGCGAGACAAAAGAGGTGATCTCAAGATACGAGGACTACCTGAGGGAAAAAGAACTGAGGGAAAAGGAAGAGAAGCCGGTCATTGCAAGTGCGGAGAAGAAAGTGGCGGAGGTAAAAGGTGTGAGGCTTATAACGGGGGAAACGCCTGTGGAGTCTTCTGTCCCGCACGGCGCCGACCTCGATGCGGTTATCGATTTCGAGATATATGAAGATGCCGATGTTCATGTGGGCTTTGCCGTGGACAGGAACGACGGGCTCTGCTGTTTTGCAGACAGCATGCAGAAACGGGGTCTGAAGCCCTTTCACGGTCCGGGCAGGGAGAACGTCACTCTGAAATTCAGGAACCTTCCTCTCCTTGGCGGCGCATACAAGGTCGTGGTCTTCCTCCTCGATGAAACAGGTATATGTGTGTTCGACATGAGGGAATCGCCGGTCTTCAAGGTCGATACAAGGGAAAAAGAGTGGGGGGTATGCCATCTGGACTATGAGTGGAAGCGGTGATGCTCTCAGTTATCGCGGTCAACCATAACAGCACTGCCCTTCTCAGGGAGTGCCTTTCCTCCATAGTCTCCATCCTCGAAGATAAACCCTTTGAGTTTCTTGCAGTGGACAGCGGCTCAAGGGAAGAAGAGGCTGAGGCCCTCCGCAGTGTCGAGGGGGGAAATGTCAGACTGATCCTGAGCAGGGAAAATATAGGATACGCGCGGGGTGTAAACGCAGGAATAAGAGAGGCAAGAGGGGATATCATCCTCATCACCAACCCCGACGTCGTGTTTAAGCCCGGAAGCATAAAGAGTATGATCACCGCGCTCTCGACATTGCCGCGATGCGGCGCAGTGGGACCAAGGACATGGTGGAATAAGGGAATGACCTTCCTCCTCCCTATGAGCGAGCTTATTACGCCGTGCTCGATCCTCAAGACAGAGATCATGAAAACCTCTCATACCTTGAACAATATGATACTTAGGAGCTGGGTTGAGAAGACATCGGAATACTGGCTTTCCGAAGAACCGGTTATGCAGGAGATGCTGCCGGGGGCGTGCATAATGACCACGAGGAAGGTCATCGAAAGTGCTGGCGGTTTTTTTGACGATTCCTTCCCCCTCTATTTCGAAGACACCGACTGGTGTCTCAGGCTCAGGAAGGCGGGTTACCGTCTCTATATGGTGCCCGGTTCCAGTATCGTTCACTATTATAATCAGAGCGCAAAACAGGATACAGAGGCTTCTCGGGAGAAGTTCAGCGCATCGATGGACAAATACATGGAGAAGCACTTCAGGCGATATCTCCCCCTGCTTCACGCTGGACGGAAATTAATGGAGAGAAGAAGGTTCCCTTCAGTATATGAAGACATGGGACCTCTCGCTGCCCCGCCCCACTTCACTTTCAGAGATGATCAAAATAAACTCTTTCTGCTATCGCCTGTGGACTCGCTCATCCCCTCCGCG
>CAYYWY010000024.1:16241-41362 GCA_964475485.1 uncultured Nitrospiraceae bacterium
CCCTCCGCGGGCTCTTTCTTTGTCGGGACTTCATTTACGATCCCGGAAGACCTGTGGGGACTTTTGGGTGAGGGAAGATATTTCGCGAAAGCGCTTAAACTCCACGGTTTTGAAAGTTGCGGGGCTTGGAGCTGGGAGAAGGCAAACAAGCTGACAAAGCAGTGAGGTAACGCTAAGTTTTCCAATAAATGTATAACCTGAATCTTGCGCGAAATCGCACTTGTCCCTGCCTGAACTGATTACATTTCTCAGCCCT
The DNA here is from genome assembly GCA_964475485.1 of uncultured Nitrospiraceae bacterium. Lineage (GTDB taxonomy): Bacteria > Nitrospirota > Thermodesulfovibrionia > Thermodesulfovibrionales > UBA9159 > CAYYWY01. Next base: position 16,498 of record CAYYWY010000024.1, read on the forward strand.
TCCGTCATGCTGCGAGTATTTTACCGTGCTTATGCCTGAGTGTGACCGTATCTTTGCTGCCAGAAAGAGAAGCTTCAGCCGGGCTATCCGGATCGTGTTGTCCATGATTCCCTTCAGCGAGCACTCAGGCTGCTCCTCTTGGCCTGCAAATTCCATATGGCTGCGCTCGGCTATCATCTTGAATGACCGCCAGATATTGTATGCAAGCATTACCAATTGGAAATAGGAGTAGTTGCTTGCAAACTTGGCGGATGGGACCGCCTCCAAGCCTTCTCACAAGGACGCAGAAGAGCTGCTCTTGATCACGACCCCTTGATGGTAAAGGCGAAGGAGCCTGCTGTCGGAGCGGATATCCACCTTCTTGCCGATGTATTCCGTCGGCAGCGAATAAAGGGCATTGCCGAAACGAATGTGATGATCAGGTGGACAGTGGCCGAGTCCCATTTCGGGATATCGAAGCGTTTTTCCCGCAACGGAAGCAGGTGCGCCTTCTCCTGCTCCTCAAAGAATATCCTCGGCCTCTTTCTCGTCGTACCGTGGACCCTCATCCCTGCGATGTCTGTGCACCATTTCAATGCCTCTCTCTGCACATGATCAGCGCCGGTGAACTCCTCTCCTTTGAAGAAGTTCTCCCGCACATAGGGTATCTGCATCTCCACGGTAGCCTTCCCCTGGGGATGGTGCGCCACGGCAGGGTCGATGATGAAGTCCTGGTACTGCGAGTGCTCAAGAAACGTCCGTTTGAATATGGGTTCGTAGCGGTCGGACTTTACGACAGCGGCTTTCATGTTGTCTATAACCAGCCGCCTGGTGGCGCCGCCAAAGAACTCCCACGCCTCCTCAAAGCGCTGTTATTCTGGCCGTATTTCAAGAGGGACTGGCTTAACCCTGCCGGTACCACAAGAGTCATCACCAAATGGGCGTAGATGAAATATCTCGGCTCTGTGTGCATCGGGGCATGGAGAATAAGCAAGTATGAAATAAGCATTAAGGGGAAGAATAGCAGTGCAAACCTGCGAGCACGAACGAGTCGAATCATTCCTATTAAAAAGAGGATATAGAGGAGGAGTTTTATGATAGAAGTTACGTAGTAGATTGGCTTCTCAACTTTCTTGTAAATTAGCGGCTGTTCTGCCCAGACCAAAGTGGCTATGTTCTGCGTCGCCATTTTGCTAAACTCGGCGGGATTATTTCTTATCCAATCGAGCGACGCCTTCTTCAAGAACGCGTCCGAAAGGATTATCTTATCCGGCGGAGGCGGATTTAACGACCACGACTCTACGTAAGTCAACGTGGCGAGGTACATGAGATCATTCACTTCAGGCGTGAAAGCCTTATGACTCAACGCTTTTGCACGATCGGAAACTATGAATTGCTTCATCTTGCCATAGTAGGGTGCCTTGTCGAGATCTCTGGCCCCTGTCTTAAGGTAGTTATCGATAAAGAATTGTAAAGCCGCGGGTGACTTCTCTATGATCCCTTGCATAATGCCATGTCCCAATGCGGTATAGGTTGGAGAAAAAGAGCCCTTTTCATGCTTGTTTACCATCATCCATGGCGTAATCACGCTTATGAGTGGAAGAGTCACCAGAATTATAACGTAGAGGATCTGTCTTGCTGTTTTCCCGGCGTAGTAAAGAACATACACGATGAATAGGAATATTATGAGCATGAAGCTCGGTCTCTGAAGGATCAGAAAGCCGAGGGTAAGGCCGAAAGAAATTAGAGAGGAAGCTCTCATTCTCGTTCTTAAGGAAACAGCGAGAAAAACCGAAAGGGATAGTAAAAAGAGCGTTAGAACCTCTGTAAGGATTAGATGCACTGTTGCGGCGAGATCGGGGATCAGAGCTGCGGATAGAGCGCTTAAATAGGCATAGGCCTTGTTCCCGGACGTGAGCATTGTCGCTATTCTGAAGATAAGGAAGATGCTTATAAGATAAGCGGCGCCCTGAATGAGTCTTATCGGAAGGAGAGATTCTGTTCCAGTAATCTTCCATGTGCCTGCCAGGATGAGTGGATAGAGTGGTGGCCTTGTTGGGCAAAAGAATAGTTCGCCATCCATGCTCCCTGAAAACTTTCCATGGTTAAGGATATTCAGAGCGATTCTTTGAAAGAGCCCCTGATCGGTACGAGATAATGGACTGTAATGGTACGTGTCGAGGCAAGCAAAAAAAAGGACATTGGCGACAGCGATGATAAGCAGAACAAGGTAGATGATGAATTGTTTGCCAATTACCGGTTTCACCTTCTTTGCGCGGCGGACTCTTTGCTGTCCATTCCTCCACTCTCTTCTTATTTTTCCATATTCCAGAGGGGCGGACGGCTGTTTGTTATACTAACACAGGGGAGTTGAGATTTTTGCACATAACGGTTGCTTTTCACTAAAATAAGGAGTAGATGGTGGAGATAAGAGGTTTTAGAGAAAAAGACGAGGAAGCCATACGCTCCCTCTTTTCCCTCTGCTTCGGAAAGGAACTATCCCATGAGGAGTGGGCCTGGAAGTACGGGGGCTCTCCGTGGGGCGGCACAGCGTCCGTTGCCGTGGACGGCGGGGAAATCATTGCACATTACGGGGGGCTGAAGATGAGATTCCTTTTCAGAGGAAAGACATTTGAGGCCTTTCAGCCCTGCGATGTAATGACCCATCCCAAATATCGGGCAAGGATATTCTCGAAAAGAGGGGCAATGGTGAGGGCCGGGGAGCATTTCTACAGTACGAACCCCATGGATTTCGCATTCGGGTTTCCCTCGGAAAGGCATGCCGTGCTCGGGACAAGACAGCTCGGGTATACGGAGCACGGATACGTAACGGTCATGACCAGGAAAATATCATCTTCATTACGTGTATTCTATCCGTTCATAAAAGTCGAGACAGGATGGGATTCCGTGGATGGGAAGGAGATCGACACCCTGTGGGAGGAGGCGAGGGACGAATCCGGGCTTTCTATTGAGAAGAAGAGCCGTTACATCTTCTGGAGGTACAGGGATCATCCTTCAAGGAAGTACGTTCCTCTTCTGGTGCGGAATCGTTTCGGCAGGAGCCTCAATGCCTTTGCTGTCTTTTCCTTGCGGGAAGGCGAACTATGCGTCCAGGACGTTTTTTTCGACAAGCACCAAAACAGAAGGACACTGTTCGGGATAATCGAGAAGTTTGGAGCTGAACACGGCCTTGAGAAAATGACGGCGTGGTTCCATCCGGATGAAGCCTTCTTCGGGAATTTCATGCGTGACGGCTTTGAGCAAGAAAAGGGAGTACCCTACATCTTCAGGATAATAAATAAGTCGCTTGAGCCTTCTTTTCTATTTCAGAATTATCTCTACAGGATGGGAGATTATGACGCCAGTTAACCCAATCTATTCGTGAGTTTCCTTATATCGGTTGGGCATCCGTCTCCTGGCAAGACAATAGCCGTTTTCGACTGCACCCGGTTCGGGCCGGACAACAAACCGTGGCTTTATGAATAAACGGTTACCGGGCCTGCTGCTGTATCTGCTGTGGCTGCTGCTGTGTCTGAGACTGCTGGGGCGCCTGGGGTCTGAAAACCCTCTGTCCCCGGAGGTCTCTCCCCGTCCTCTGTACCTGTGGAAATGTCCCGGAAGGCTGCTGTACCGCAGGCGCACCGCCATTCGCTTGAGCTCCGGGTGCGGCCGCGACCGTGCCGGCAAACTCCCTTGATTTTGCCCGTGACGAGTCAAGGACAAGCAGTTCAATGCGGTCCTCACCCCTTGTCATTACAACCCTGTCAGAGTGTATCTCGCTCAAAGTGTATCCGCTCAGCGTGTTTCCCGGCCGCAGGGTCCTCTGTCTTTTCCCCCTGCCCGGCGTTGTGTAGGGTGCCTTCAAATCTTCGAGAAAGGCTATCTGGGCGTCGCCGGTTATAAGAGTGCCGTAAAGCACGAATTCAGGTTTCGGCAGGGGCTTTTCATCCTTTTTTTCAGTCGGGATCTTTCTTTCGGGGTTAAAGAGATTCTGTTCGGCAATGATTGTATATTCCATCGCAGATGGAGGGGGGGCGGCCTCGGGTGGCTTTTCAGCCTTTTCCTCCACGGTCTTTTTCGGAACAGGGGGTGAATAGGTAGCCTTTATGTTCAGAAGCGGAGGCAGGATATAAGCGGCAAAGGAGACAATAATCCCCAGAAGTATCAGGTTCAGTACGTTTATGTTCCTCGCAAGCATTTTGAGGCGCATGGTTTCCTTTCGATTTCATTAATAATAACCCAGAAGGGCTCTTTCTGTCCATCTCGTGAATACGTCTAATCCTTTTCGAAGCTCTTCACGTCGATAAAAGGTACCGCCCCGGAATTGAATTTTGGAAGATGCCCGTCCCATTTGTCGATGGCCTTTATTGATGCTTCGATCTGCCTCAGTTTTATGAGCTGCGGCGTGACGTTCTCCTTCTGGAGCCGTAACGCCTCTGCCTCGGCCCTCGCCTGTGCCACCTTCTGCTCGGCCTCTATCTTGATCCTCTCCAGGTCCCTCTGTGCCTTCAGAGCGAGCTGCTCCGCCGTCTGCTTTGCCTCGATGGCCTGGGTGAACTGCTGCGAGAACTTGAAATTCACGATTGAGAAGTCGTCAACGATGATATTGTATGCGACGAGTCTTTCCTTTAAGAGGGCCCTTACCTCGGAGCGGACCTTTTCCCTCTGGGTGATGAGTTCGATTGCGGTATACTTGGCGGTGATGGCTTTTACCACTTCCTGCACAGTGGGGTCGATGATCCTCTCCTTGAAGGCCGTGCCTATGTTCTGATAAACCCAGTTCGCCTTGTCCGGAAGGATGTGATAGTTCACCGCAATAGTTGAGCGGATGTCCTGAAGATCCTTTGAGGCTGCTTCGGCATCGACCTGCTCCTTGTGCACCTTCACGTCCACTTTCACGACCCTCTGGACAATCGGGATCCTGAAATGAAGTCCCTCGCCGAGCACTGTGGGCTGTACCGCGCCGAAGTTGAGGACGACCCCCCTTTCACCTGCGCCGATGACCACAAAGGGGTTCATCACAAGAACCACCACAAAGGCGATGAAGAGCAGAAAGCCGAATTTCACGGCCTTCAGGCCTTTTGTCCCTTTTTCACGTATCATCTCCACAACATTCACATCCCTCTCCATGTCCCCTCCTTGTCTTAAGAATTACTTCTAAAGAGTCAGGATACCATAACTCATCAGCTTGACTATAGGATACTAAAATGTTACGGTTATTTAAAGAGAGACCGATATGAGACATCCCGTGATAGCAGGGATATGCCTTCTCTGCCTTTTTGGTGCGTCTGCCTGCGATACCGTACTCGGGCCGCCTGGTTCAGAGCCTCAGCTTCCCGCGCCTCCACAGGTGGTCTCTCCTCCGTACGATATGTTTGCCGAGGGAGAGCCCGATCACGGCATAATGGTTCTGAAAGGCGGGCTTTACCTCTGGAAGACAGGCAACATCTGGAATCTGCGCGTTGCAAAGACCGTCGTGCCCACTGTCTCATTCAAGGATGCTTTCACAGGAACAATACAGGTGGAGCACGGCTTTGCAGTAAATGTGGAAAAGGAGAATGCGAGGATTCCTGATGACGTGAGGGCGGATATCAGCAGCATTTTCTTCAGGTTCGAGGTTCAGAGGGAATTGAAGGGATTCCGCTTCAGGGTGCAGCCGGTCGGTGGTGAGTACTGCATTAACTTAGATGCGCAGATAAACGGCATCCCGGATCCCCGGTACGTTTACCTCGGCAGATCGATGTTCCCTCCCAATACCCTGCCTTTAAGGATGTGTTTCAGACCGTAAGGAACTTGCAGGATTCGCCTACCTGTTCTCTTCGCACCATTCCCTCGCATTCTGGAACATCTTAAGCCATGGCGAAACAGCGAGGCCCTTCCACTCTTCCGGCATCCACGGCCACTGCCATTTCAGGAACGTCCTCTCCGGGTGGGGCATGATCGCAAGATGTCTTCCGTCAGGTGAGCAAAGGGCTGCAATGCCTTCGGGAGAGCCATTGGGATTGAAGGGATAGGATTCTGTGATCTCTCCTTCGTCGTTCACATAGCGTACCGGTGCAATGCCCATTTCAACGACTTTTTTCTTTATCGCCTCGTCGGGGAAATAGGCCATTCCTTCGCCGTGCGCGACCCATATCCCGAGCGTTGATCCCTCCATCCTTCTGAGGAGGACAGACGGGCTCGGAAGGATCTTCACCGTTGCAAAACGGGACTCGAAACGTCCGGACCTGTTGCGGATGAATCTCGGCTGGAACCTGTCCTCTATACCATTCCATGGGACCCAGCCAAGGAGTGCCATGAGCTGGCAGCCGTTACAGACCCCGAGACTGAAGGAATCCTCTCTTTGATGAAACCTCCGAAACTGCTCATAAAGGCCCTCATGGAAGCGTATCACTCCAGCCCAGCCCTTGGCGGAACCGAGCACGTCCGCATAACTGAACCCTCCCACAAAGGCGATTCCACTGAATTGATCCAGGGTGATCTCCCCTCTGAGGAGGTCTGACATTGAGACATCCCATGTCTCGAACCCCGCATGGTAGAAGGCAGAGGTCATCTCCCTGTCACCGTTGCTTCCCTCTTCCCGCATAATCGCGACCTTCGGCTTCTCTTTTCTCACGAGGATTCCGGAAGGAGTATCTTCTGGGGTGAACGAGAGAGTGAACCGCGGAGCCGTCCTCTGGAAGATGTTCTTTCTCTCCTCATCCACGCACTCGTGCGCGGCCTGAAGCCTGTCGAGCCGATAACTCGTCTCCTCCCAATCCGCCCTGAGTTGCTCCATACTTTCCTCAAGGAAGGTTTTGCCGCCGACCTTCACCCTAACTGTCTTCTCAGGGGTCGTTCCTCCGATGACCTGGAAATCGACATTCTTTTCCACAAGAATCCCGAAGACCCCAGCCTCGTCCTCGGGGGCGTACTCCATGACGAGCCCGGCCTCTTCGGAAAAGAGCATTGCTACTGCTTCGTCCTGTAACTTCCGACTCCCGACTTCCGACTTCCGACTTAAGTCTATATCTAAACCGCAGTTGCCTGAAAAGGCCATCTCAAGAAGGGTGACGATGAGGCCTCCGTCGCTTCTGTCATGACCGGAGAGGACAAGGCCCTTCTCGATGAGTTCCTGTGTTGCGATGAAGGCGCTCTTCAACGACGCGCTATCGTCGATATCCGGCGGCTCATCTCCGAGCTGTCCGTATACGTGGGCGAGGGAAGAGCCGCCGAGCCTGTACCTACCCTTCCCAAGGTCTACGTAAATGAGCCTGCTCCGGCCAGGCCTCTTAATGTCCGGCGTAATGACTTTTGTGATGTCCGGGCAGGTGGCGTATGCGGAGATGACCAGTGCTCCAGGCGCCTTGACGATCTCTCTTTTGCCGTCTGAATGGACCACCATCGCTGCCATCGAGAGACTGTCCTTGCCGCCGTCCACGGCGATGCCCAGTTCAATCATGATGTCCCTCATGGCGACGGCAGCGTCGTAGAGCGCGGCGCCTTCGCCGGGGAGCTTTGCAGGCCACATCCAGTTCCCCGAGCACCTGATGTCTTCAAGGCTGCTCACCTTTGCCCAGACAATGTTCGTCAATGCTTCCGCCACCGACATCCTCGCCATGGCGGCAGGGCTTATAAGCCCTTTTATCGGCTGCTCGCCGATAGATATGGCAGCGCCGGTCGTACCGAAATGGCTCTGGCTTATCACAGCCACATCAGAGACGGTAAGCTGAAGAGGGCCTGTGCATTGCTGTCTCGCAATCAAGCCGGTCACCGACCTGTCAACCTTGTTCGTGAGAAACCTCTTTGAGCCTACAGAGATGAGTCTCAGCACCCTGGCGAGGGCATCCCTTACAGAGATGCCGTCCGTCTTGAGCGGCTCGAGGACAGGGCTCACCCTGTCGAATGCAAAGGTCTTCCGGGGCATTTCTCCAAGGACCTTTCTAAGGTCGAGGTTTACGGGCGTTGTACCATCTATCTCGTCGTGAAGGACGAGGAAACCGTCACCGGTTATCTGTCCCACTACAGCGCAGGGTACTCTTTCCCTTTCACACAGTGCACCGAACATCTCTTCCTTTTCAGGCCTAATCAATAGGGCATTGGCCTCCTGGTACTCGGCTCCCCATATCTCAAGAACCGAAAGGGTGTTGTCGCCGAGGGGTATCTTCCGTATCTCAATTCTTCCCCCGGCAGGGTATACTAGCTCCTTTATCACATTGCAGTTTCCGCCGGCGCCCTGGTCATGGATGCTTATGATGGGATTTTCATCTCCAAGTTCGATACAGGCGCGGATGACCCTGTTCATCTTCTGTTCCATCTCTGCATCGCCGCGCTGCACCGCATTGAAGTCCAGCTCCTCGACGTTCTCTCCCTGGATCATGCTGGATGCCGCGCCGCCGCCTATACCTATGCGGTAGGCAGGGCCCCCGACCTTTACCACAAGCATTCCCTTCTCAGGCTCTCCCTTTTCCGCGTGCCTTTCGTCCATCTGGCCCACTCCGCCTGTGAACATTATCGGCTTTATCCATTCCCTTCTCTCCCCGCCGGGCAGCTTCATGCCGAATGATCTCGTGTAACCCTGAATCACCGGCTCTCCGAACTTGTTGCCGTAATCGGACGCCCCGTTGCTGGCCTCGATCTCTATCTGAAGGGGGGATGCGAGGTTCTCCGGGTATTCGAAGGTTTCATCTTCCCATGGAAGCAGGTATCCAGGGATGTAGAGATTCCCCACGCAATATGCGGCCGTGCCTGCAACAACGAGTCCCCCCCTGCCTACGGCCTGCACATCTCTTATCCTTCCTCCTGTGCCTGTCTCCGCTCCGGGGAACGGGGCGACACCGCTTGGGAAGTTATGTGTCTCGGCGGTGAATATGATGTGATACTTTACGTCGGTTTCGACAAAAGGAGAAGGCCTTCCTGGACGTCCGGGGATGATGGTTCTGAGCCTGTAACCCTCTATGGCGCTGGAGTTGTCCCTGAAGGCGATAACGCTGTTTCGGGGATTTCTCCTGTAAGGTTCCTTTATGAGGTCCATGAGGCTGTGGGCGACCTCTTCCCCGTCTATGATCAGCCTGCCTTTGAAGAACCAATGCCTTGAGTGTTCACTGTTGGACTGCCCGAGGTCAAAGCATTCGACGTTTGTCGGGTTTCTCCCAAGGTCTTTCGCAAAGAGATTGTAATAATAGTCAATGTCCCACTCGTCAAGTCCAAGGCCCAGGATTCTGTTAATCTCTTCTATAGCTGCCCGGCCTTTCTCGATGATCCTAACCTCATGGACGGGTTCAGGCTTCATCCCGGTGTCAAAGGTCTTGAGCCTTTCAGGGTAAGGGCATTCAGTCATCCTGTCGTAAAACAGTGACGAGTGACGAGTGATGAGTAAAGAAATTAAGTCAGAGTTTACCCCCCCATGCCCCCCCTTACTAAGGGGGGGATTAGGGGGGGGTGACTTCTGACTTCTGACTATTTTGTATCTCCTCGACCTCTCTATTCTCGTTATCTTTTTTAGCCCGCAGGCGCGGCAGACAGAGACCGCATTTGTTGACCAGGCGGTTGTAAAGTTCATGCGGGGACCGACCTCAAAGAGACAATGACGAGTGACAAGTGACGTGTGACGAGACAAGAAACTTTCGGCTGAAAAATTCTCCGGCTCGAAGGTCTCTCTCAGAAGCCAGTAAAGGATTTCCCTCTCTTCTATGCTCAGAGGTTCCTTTGTCTCGATATAAAAGCAGTACTCGGAGAGGATATCTATGATGTCAGGAGAGACGTTCTCTCTCACGAGGGACAGAAGGCCTTCCTTCCCGGCCGCGGAAAGCACCGGCATTCTATACGCATATGTCAAAGACAATTCCGTACCTCCCGGTATTTCCCATGATCGCCACACGGGCATCGTCATCTCCTTCAGGCAATGACCCTGCCCTCCGAAAGGACGCATCTTTCGGTAACGACGCCTTCAACTGTCTCCAACTCGAAGCTGTAATCATCAACGGAGCCGCTCGCGACAAGTCCTTCGCAGATGATTTTGAGGAGCCTCTGGGCTTCTTCGACAGACTCCGTCTTCAGGGTAATTCTCACAGTCGCCTTCATGCCGCCCCTTTCCCGAAAACCCTTCCGAAGATATAATCCACATTCTTTAAATATTGCCTCAGGTCGAATATTGCATTTATCGTTTTGACTGTGAGATGTCTTCTCACATCCCTGTCCTTCAACAAAAGCCCCTTGAAATCCCTTCTCTCTTTCCAGCTTTTCATTGCATTTCTCTGGACAATTGCGTATGCCTCTTCTCTCGTGAGCCCCTCTTCCGTGAGGGCGAGCATTACCTTTTGGGAATTGTAGAGCCGATAGCTTCTTGCGAGATTCTCTTTCATCCTTCCAGGATACACGTTGAGACCTTCCAGAATGCCCCTTAGCCGGTTGAGCATGTAATCGAGAAGTATGGAGCTGTCGGGGATGACGATGCGCTCGACCGAGGAATGGGAAATGTCCCTCTCATGCCAGAGAGCTACGTCCTCCATTGCAGCCAGTGCATTTGCCCTCACGACCCTGGCGAGACCCGAAAGGTTTTCGCAACCCACCGGATTCCTCTTATGTGGCATGGCAGAGGAACCTTTTTGTCCCTTTTCAAAAGGCTCCTCAGCCTCGAGAACCTCGGTTCTCTGGAGATGGCGGATTTCGACCGCGATTCTTTCGACCGAAGCGGCGATCAGGGCGAGAATCGCAAGGTATTCTGCGTGTCTGTCTCTCTGAACCACCTGTGTGGCAACAGGCTCGGGCCTCAGCCCGAGCCTTCTGCAGACCTTCTCTTCTATAGCCGATGGGATGCTTGAGAACGTGCCGACCGCACCCGACAGTTTTCCCACGCTGATCACTTCTTTTGCCCTCTTCATCCTGCGGAGGTTTCTCTTCATCTCTTCATACCAGAGAGCGAACTTCAGTCCGAAGGTCATAGGTTCTGCATGAACGCCATGACTCCGGCCGATGCAGGGGGTATCTTTATACCGGAAGGCCTGTCTCTTGAGGACAGCGGACAATTCCCCGATGTCCCGGATGATGATGTCCGCTGCTTCCTTCATGAGAAGGGAAAGAGCGGTATCAACGACGTCGGAAGAGGTCAGCCCCTTGTGGATGAACCTAGATTCAGGCCCCACATTTTCAGCCACCGATGTAAGAAAGGCGATCACATCGTGTTTCACCGTCTTCTCCAGGTCGTCGATCCTCTTCACATCGAAGCGGGCTTTTTTTCTGATCGTCTGGAGTGCAGGACGCGGGATCTCCCCTGCCTCAGACCATGCCTCGCAGGCTGCGATCTCCACTTCAAGCCACTTCGCGTATCTGTTCTCCTGAGTCCATATCCTGCCCATCTCGGGTCTCGTGTACCTAGCTATCATGTCTTCTCCTTATCCGTCTTTGGAAGCATAACCGCAGAGAGCGCTGAGGGCGCAGAGAAACAATGAGACAGAGGGGAGGGCCATTTGCGAAGCTTGGTTCTCTTCCGCTTCATTCCCATTATGTTCTCTGCGAACTCCGTGTCCTCCGCGGTTGAAAATTATTAAAGGTTTCACGTTCCCCGCGAAAGCCTTTCTATCAGGGGCAGGGGAAGATGTGCTTCCCGCATCTTTCTCTGTGTCTCTTCCCAATTATACTCCACTCTCACGAACTCCACCCTGTCTTTCTGCAGGAGAGCATAGCATGCCCTAGCATCCCTGTCCCTGGGCTGGCCGACGCTGCCGGCATTTATGATATATCGCCCGCTCTCCCCGAGATGCGCTCCGTTCTTGTGAGTGAGCATTTCTCCCGATGGGAGCCTCTCTATCACAAATGGAAGATGGCTATGGCCGAGGACGCATACTCGCTCATCAAAGTAATGAAAGTTGACCTCCGCATCCCAGAGGGTCAGTAGATAATGCCATGCCTCGGGTTCCTTTGGCGTCGAATGGACGAGGAGCAGATTTTCCCTCTTCATTCTTCTCGCAACCGGGAGCTCCTTTATGAACTTCCGGTTGCTCTCCGTGAGGATCTCACTCGTCCAGAGTATGGCAGCCTTAGCGTTCTCGTTAAAGTATTCGATGTCCGTGAGCCCAACGGAAGCCCTGTCGTGATTCCCTGCAAGGATGACCGTGCAGTTCTCCCTGAGCAGTTCGACGCACTCATTGGGGTTTGGACCGTAGCCGACGGCGTCTCCTATACAAAGAACTCCTTCCGTTCCCCTCCTTCTTATATCATTCAGTACGGCGCGGAGGGCCTCGATGTTTGCATGAACGTCGGAAATGACAGCGTAATTCATCAGCGTATCCTTTTGCCTTCTATCCCCTTCGCGATGGTGTCGAGAATCCCGTTGATAAAGGAGGCCGACTCTGTCGAGGAGTATCTCTTCGCGATCTCTATCGCCTCGTTAATTGTCACTGCAGAAGGGATGTCCCTGCAGTAGAGAAGCTCGTACGTCGCCACCCTGAGGATGTTTCTGTCAACGGCGGCCATCCTCTGAAGAACCCAGTGCTCGGCCGCTCTCTGTATTGCGGTGTCTATCTCTGCAAGATTATCGATCGTGCCGCGCACGATGTTCTCGGTGAACCGCCTGCCGCCGGCATCTGCGTCCTTGCCGGCCCAGAACTCGTCAAAGTCCTTTCTCTCAGGTCTCTTGCCGGTGAAGTCAAATTGAAAGAGAAACTGGAATGCATATTCCCTTCCTTTGCGCCTTTTCATAAGGCAGTAACGCACAATGCGTAACGAGTAACGAATGAAATGAAAACCCTGCAGTCCTTATCGTCACTGTTCACTGGTTATAGTTTCTTAATGAGGTGCGCCATCTCTATGGCGGTGAGAGCCGCGTCCCAGCCTTTGTTCCCGCTCTTTGTCCCGGCCCTCTCCACCGCCTGTTCAATGGTATCGGAAGTGATGATGCCGAAGGCAATAGGGACTCCCGTCTCCATCGAAGCGGACGCGATTCCTTTGGATACCTCCGCTGACACATACTCGAAATGGGGCGTGGCGCCGCGTATAACCGTACCGAGGCATATCAGGGCATTATATGTTCCTTTTTGCGCCAGTTTCTTTGCAACGAGGGGTATCTCAAAGGAGCCAGGCACTTTCACCACCTCTATATCTTTCTCGTCGGCGCCGTGCCGGCGAAGCGCATCCAGGGCGCCGTCCTGCAGCTTGCTCGTAATGAAGTCGTTAAATCTGCTGACTATAACGCAAAATTTCAGTCCCTTTGCCTGCAGTTCACCTTCGATTACCTTCATACCGCCCTCCGTTAACCAAGAATATGCATATTTTACCACAAGAGCCGCAAAAAGCCTTACAAAATGCCGTCATTTCCTCTTTCTCCTCAGATAGAACCATAGGGTGAATCCGCAGAGGAGAAGGGTGAGGACAGCGACGATGACGCGAGGAATTTCGACGTAGACGAGTTTCTCTACATAGTGAACAATGTATGAACCGCTATAGGCCATCGACGGGTCATGGTTTTCCCTAAGCCATACCTCGAGATAAGTGAGGGGACAGTACCAGTCAAATACCTGGATGACCACGGCAAAGGCGAGCCCGATGAGGTGCAGCGTCCTCACCATTCTGTTCTTCGCTCCCCAGACTGATCCGAAAATCAGAAAAAGGATCCAGAGGAAATGGAGAAGGACTACGAAATCCGCAAGAATTCTGTAATACATATGCAGGGCAGCGGGGCCTTCCATGCAAGCAAAAAGGGAACGTTTCGGAAAACACCCCCCTTTTAACCCGTCTTCCTACTGTTTGAGGGGGCCCCCGGAAAAGACGATCTTATCGAACTTGCGTTTGAGTGTCTTGCTCTCGAAGTTCACCATCTCAATCCCCGGAAGGAAAGAGATCTTCTGTCCCTTTGATATCTTCATCTGGGGAACGGCCACCCAGGTCTTCTTGCCGCCCTCTTCGAGGAGAGCATATGTGTACCCTCCGCTGTCCATGGTCTCGACCACCTTGCCGGAAATCGGGGCTACCTCCTGAGGACCGGCATAAATGCTCCGACCTGCAACCCATACGACAAGGACCGGAACCAGAACGACCAACACAAAAGCACGCTTCATTGTCCAGACTCCTGAATTTTAGAGATTGTGACCGCATTGCAGCAAGAATGCCACATGCTTATCATAACATCCCGGGCAACAAAAAAGCAGCACCTGTTCCTTGCAAGAAGAACAAAGGGGAGAGTTCATTAGAATAAACGCTCCCAGCAATTACCGATCGAAAGAAGGACGGGGTCCGCGGCGATTGCAATTATGGAAAGGAGGAAGATGGTGGCGTAGTTGATGTTCTCAGGGGAGACGATGGAGGAGAGGATGTAGGCTCCAGGTGTTCAAGCGTTATTATCGCCCTGAAGGCGATGGCGGAAACGAACCCGAGCGCAAAGAAGCCGTAAATGACAAATCCTGGGAGAATCTGGGCGTATCCTTTGTCATTGGTCACGCAACGCCTTCTTCAGTATGGATGGAGTGTTCATTTTTTGCTCCGTATTGGTGTAAACTTTATTAATAACTTACTATTTCATTACAGGAGGCATGACCGATGAAAATAGAACTTGACGGGACGCTTATAAGGATGACGCCCGAAAATGAGAGGGAGAAGGAGGAATTGAACCAGCTCTGGACTATAGTGATCGGCTGTGTGGACGAGGGCAAGAAACTCGTTCCTGTAGGGCAGTATCTGCCCGGCATCAAGGAAGTCGCGGTATTCAACATAGAGTAGTACAGCCCTAAAGAAATGGAGGGAACCATTCTTGGGAGAAGATGCCCGGGACCAGCGAGAGTCAGGGGTTGACCCTGTCTTTGCAGAAAGGATCGAAAAGCTCTATCGCGAGTACAAGTCCCTCGACTACTACAGAGTGCTTGAAGTGGGCAAGGAAGCTTCTGTGGCTGAGATCAAGCGCGCCTACCACAGGATGGCAAAGGAATTCCACCCGGACAGGTATCTGCATATACGGTCCGATTCCCTCAGGGAAAAGCTCCATTCCATCTTTTCTTACATCAATGAGGCTTACAGGGAGCTTACCAGCCCGAGGAACTTTTCTCGGGGGACTTCTGTTTCGAAGGAGAGTGAGACGCGTCATGCATACAACAAAAGCCTGGCAAAGGCGAGGTTCGTGGAGGGAAGACGGTCTTTTGGCCGGGGTGAGTACGAGCAAGCTGCGACCCTGTTTGGGCAGGCGGTTTACCTTGACGAATCAGTGGCGGAATACCATTATAGCTATGGGATGGCGCTTCTCAGGAAAAATGAGATGAAACCCGCGGAAGAATCGATAAAGAAGGCGGCACACCTTGACCCTGATAATTCGAAATACTTAACGGAGCTCGGCTATATCTACCTCGAGCTCGGCTTCAGGGCCAGGGCAAGGAGCACATTCGAGAAGGCCCTGAGATGCGATCCATCGGACGAACGCGCATTGGATGGTCTGAAAAAACTTGCCACTTAATTTCAGGATTGGCGAAGTATTCGATCTTAATACATTGACTTGGCTTCAAAAACCATTAAAAAAGGTCATGGTCCCGGCATACCGCTTCACGAAGTGTTTCACCAGCGCTCCCTCGGATAATAAAGGACCATTCAGCATCCGGGGTGAGCGAAGAAAAAAGAACGGCTCCTTCAGTGGTATAAACACAGAAATAAAGGATCCTGAATATGGTCTTTGGGCATGCAATCTCCCACAGTGCTTCGGTGTACGTATAGTCTCCGAAGTACTCTTCCTGAATGCCCTTCAGTATTTCCCTGGTTGTTTGCCTGTCTCCCGTCCGAGCATCAACAGATTTGTCGGGGATGCTCCTCACCCACACTGATACGATATCTTCAGGCATACGGGAGAGGGTTTCTGTGTCTATGAACCAGAGGGTGTCTGTTGCGCTCTTGCCGACGAACTTCCATCGTTCTCCTTGCTCTGCCTGGCAGGGAGGTGACAGGATGAAGATGAAGGAAAGGAGTGCTGCTGCGGAAGATAGCCTCACTCAGCACGTCCTTCTATAAGAAAAGGTTACCGTAAAGTCAGGCGCACCTGAGGTGTTCGGGTCTTCTGTGAAGGAGAGTTCAAGGCTGTCTTTACCGGAGGAATACCTTCCCCCCAACGTGAAGAGGACCGATGTCCTGTCAATGGATGATATGCCCGTTTTGGGGGAGGGGGAGGTCTGCACCATAACCTGTCCGATTAGACCCAGATCCTTATAGGGTTCAGCCTCAACAGGGACCCCTCCGTAGAAGAATTCCCTCGGCTTGATCCTTTCATGGGCCTTCAGGTCTCCGGGGGAGACTACACCCAGGTTGAAGTAAGTCCTTACCTTTTCTGATATCCTCTCTTCGACAAGGAGAGCGAGCGGTATAATTATTTCCTTTTTCATCTGGAAAAATAAGATAGCCGCCGAAAGACCTCGTTGTCAATGAACCAAAACTACATTCCTGAACCGGGCACTTCTATTAAAAAATCTTATAGATATAAACCTGACTTGACATACGACAAAACATCGTGGTATCTAATAAAGACCTTTTTTGGTCTTTCGTCGCCCTAATCAATAATTGTCGGACAGGAGGAACCCTTGATGAGCCAGTTAACCTTCAAAGGCGGAATACATCCGCCCGACAAGAAGGAGTTGGCGAAAGACAGCCCCATCAGGGAGGCTCATGTACCTCAGAGAGTTGTCATCCCCTTGAGTCAGCACGTGGGCGCTCCGTGCAAGCCTCTCGTTTCGATAAACCAGGAAGTGAAGAAAGGGGAAATCATAGGCGAACCTGGAGGCTTTGTCTCGGCCCCTGTCCATGCCTCGGTTTCGGGTAAGGTCATAGCGATCGGAGAATTCCCCAACGCCATGGGAAGGATGGTAGCCTCCGTGGTGATAGAGAACGACGGAAGGGAGGAGTGGGCCAATCTCAAGGACACACCTGATTTCATTAAGATCCCTCCAGAAGAGATCAAGGAGAAGATAAAGGCTGCAGGGATTGTAGGTCTTGGAGGGGCCGCCTTCCCTACCGCCGTAAAGCTCTCCCCCCCAAAGGAAAAACCAGTCGATACGGTGGTTATAAACGGCGCAGAGTGCGAGCCCTATCTTACAGCAGACTACAGGCTGATGATCGAAAGGCCGGCCGAGATCATCAAAGGCATGAAAATACTCATGAAAGCCCTTGGTGTGAGCAAGGGTTTTGTGGGCATAGAGGACAACAAACCCGAAGCCATACGGAAGATGAAGGAAGCCGTGGCAGAGGAGCCCGGAGTCAAGGTCTGCGCCCTTGAAGTGAAGTATCCCCAGGGAGCCGAAAAAATGCTCATCAGGGCGGTTACCGGCAGGGAGGTGCCTCCGAGAGGTCTTCCTATGGATGTGGGTGTAGTGGTACAGAATGTGGGAACCGCGTATGCCGTCTATGAAGCTGTAAGGTTCGGGAAACCCCTCATTGAGAGGGTTGTGACAGTGACCGGGGAAGGGATCAGCAGCCCGGCGAACCTAATGGTGAGGATAGGGACCCTGGTCTCCGAGCTCATCAATGAATGCGGCGGGTTTAAGAACGGAGTCGGAAAGGTGATCTCCGGCGGACCCATGATGGGTTTCGCCCTTCCTTCGCTGGATATCCCCGTTACAAAGGGTACGTCCGGAATACTCGTTATTCCCGAAGAAGGGGTTCTGCATGCCGGGGACTTCGAGCCGTGCATAAGATGCGGCAGATGCGTCGATATATGTCCGATGGGTCTCATGCCGTCAATGCTGAGCGTGCTTTCGGAAAAGGGCCACTATGAAGAGGCGAAGGAATACAACCTCTTTGACTGTTTTGAGTGCGGTTCCTGTGCCTTCGTCTGCCCTTCGAAGAGGCCCATCGTCCAGCTTGTGAGGCTGGCAAAGTCACTGGTGAAACCATGAAAGAGCGAATAAATTGGAAATTCGAAGCACGGAATCTGAAGCAGTTTATAATATTCAAAATCCAGAATTTGAAAAATGTTATTTTGGGTTTAGGGCATCGGCCGTTTGGATTTGTTTCGGATTTCGACATTGGAGCTGCGAATTCTTTTCCTAGGGGGAGGCTTGGTGGATGCTGTAAAGAAAGAGCATGAGCTGATAGTCGCTGTCAGCCCTCACGTGAAGAGCGAGGAGACCGTGAGCCGCATCATGTGGAGCGTAAACCTCAGCCTTCTGCCGTCGATGGTGATGGGTGCCTATTTCTTCGGTCCCAAGGCGGTACTTGTCACGGCACTCTGCATAATCTCCGCGGTCCTGTCCGAGTATGTCATACAGAAGTCGCTGAAGAGAAAGGTGACCATAGGCGACGGCAGTGCATTCCTCACCGGACTTCTTTTGGGAATGAACCTCCCCTCATCCCTCTGGTCCCTCACCCCCTTTACCGTCCATGTCCCGGTGATAGGTTCCTTCGTTGCGGTGGTGATAACCAAGCAGCTGTTCGGAGGGCTGGGATACAACGTCTTCAACCCTGCTCTCATCGGGAGGGCCTTTCTCCTGATATCGTTTCCCAAATTCATGACCATATGGACGGAGCCTACTGCCGCCTTCCTGCGAATTGACGCCAAGACAACTGCCACACCCCTTGGATTATTGAAGGAAGAGGGGATGGGAAAACTGCTTGAGGTCTTCGGTGACAAGCTGAATCTCTATAAGGAGCTCCTCGTGGGCCACAGGGCAGGATCGATCGGGGAGACATCCGCCATTGCACTTCTTATAGGCGCGGCTTTTCTCCTTTACAGAAGATATATCACCTGGCATATACCTTTTTCATTCCTAGGCACTGCGGCTCTTCTGGCATGGGTATTCGGAGGCAAGGACCCCAACACTGGAAAAGTGATCCTCTTTGCCGGGGATCCCCTGATTCACCTGATCAGCGGCGGCATGCTCCTTGGAGCGTTCTTTATGGCCACAGACTATGTTACCTGTCCCACGGTAAGGAAGGGGCAAATCATATTCGGCATCGGATGCGGGGCACTTACCATGCTCATAAGGCTGAAAGGGGGGTTTCCTGAAGGAGTGATGTTTGCAATCCTCATCATGAACTGTTTTGCCCCTCTTATAGACAGGGGCTTCAGGACAAAGGTATTCGGCGCGGTCAAGACCAAGGAGACTAAGAAATGACCGGTAAGGATGTTGCGAAGATAACCCTGAACCTCGTGATTATATATGTCATCGGAGGTCTCATCCTCGCGGCAGTGTATGCAAAGACATCGCCCATAATATTCAGGAACAACGAGCTTGCCAAACAGGAGGCTCTCCAGAAACTCATCCCTGGGGCAACGTTCGAGAAGATGGGGGACTGGACGGTCCATGAGAAGCATGCGGAATACTATGCGGCAAAGAAAGGCGGCGAGACCGTAGGCTATGTGGTCCAATCCTTCGGTAGGGGCTACTCAAGCTACATCAATGTGTTGATCGCCGTGGACAAGGACCTCAGGATACAGAAGATAGACATACTCGCCCATGCTGAGACACCCGGACTCGGTGATGAGATAGAAAAGGACGAGTTCAAGAATCAGTTCGGAGGAAAAGAGCTGAAGAACATAAGACTTGTTAAGACGGAGACGACCGAATATATTCAGGCGATAACAGGGGTGACGATATCGAGCAGGGCTGTAACCGACGACGCGGTAAAAAAAGGTCTGGAGTTTCTCACGGGTAAGATAAAGGGGGGTGCAAGTGGCACAGCAGGGCAAAGTTAACTATCTTGAACTCATACTGAACGGGATTGTAAAGGAGAATACAATATTCAAACTCGCCCTCAGTCTCTGTCCAGCCATAGCGGTTACGAGCGGGTTGCGAAACGGCTTCCTCATGGGAATTGCCGTGTTATTCGTCCAGGTCATGGTCAATGCCACCATTTCGATGATGAAGAGTTTTATCCATCCGAGGATCAGGCTTCCTATTTTTATGCTCGTCATCTCCGGCTGGGTGACTGTTGTGGATATGTCGATGGCAGCCTTTGCCAGGGAGGCATATAAACAGATGGGGCTCTATATACAGCTAATCGTCGCCTTTGCATCCATCCTGGCAAGGGCCGAGATGTTCGCGAGCAAGAACAGGGTGGCGCCTTCCATGTTTGACGGAATAGGAATGGGCCTAGGATTCCTCTTTGCCCTTACAGTTATAAGTTTCTTCAGGGAGTTGCTGGGGAAGGGGTCCCTCTGGGGCATGGCGATTGTCAATACAAAGCCTCTTCTTATCATGATCCTCCCTGCGGGAGGCTTTCTTGCCGTGGGGGTATTAATGGCCTTTTTCAATTGGATCGATGTGAGGTTTTTCAAGAAGGGCGCCTCTGGTTCCCACTGAGGTGAAGGAGGAAGCACATGAGCGGCGAATTCACAAAACTCTTTGAGCTTTTTATCGCGGCATCCCTGATAAACAATTTTGTCTTTACGAGATTCCTCGGCCTTTGCATCTTCTTCGGCGTTTCCAAAAAGATGGAGACGGCCGTGGGCATGAGCATCACCTTTACGGCCGTTATGATGATCAGCGCTTCATTGAGCTGGCTTATTTTCACCTACCTGATGATCCCGCTGGACATTACCTTCCTGAAGATCATTGTCTTCATCGGCGTGATCGCCGGCTTTGTGCAGGCATCCGATACGATGATGCGGAAGATCGCTCCAGGTCTTTATTACAAGCTCGGCATCTACCTCGCACTAATATCCACGAACTGCATCATCCTTGCGGTACCTCTTATCAATGCTGGGGAGCATTACAACTTCATTCAGAGTCTCGCCTTCGGCCTTGGATCCGGCATCGGTTTTGCCCTTGCCCTGATTATTATGGCGAGCATCCGTGAGAAGCTCGAGCTGGCCGACGTACCCACACCCTTCAAGGGTTTGCCGATCGCCTTTGTGATTACAGGGCTTATTGCGCTTGCGTTTACAGGCTTTTCAGGGTTGATAACCCTGTGATTACCTGTGTTATTATAGCTTATGGTAATTTCGATGACTAAGCCAGGTCTGAAGCCGGGAAGCTTTCTTTTCTCCTGCCTTTTGCTGTTCTGTTCTTCTGCGTATGCGGGCGTGGGGGGCGGGGTCGAGGCTAAGGAATATGTCGATATAGCGCCCTTGCTGAAGTTTACTGCCGTCTTTCTGGCGGGTGTAGGCACCATATTCGGCCTCGGACTGGCCTTTGCCGCAAAGAGGTTTTCGGTCAAGATTGACCCAAGGGTAGAGCAGGTGAAGGAAGTCCTCGCCCACGCACACTGTGGGGCATGCGGATATGCGGGATGCGAGCAGTACGCTGAGGCTGTGGTGAACAACCCTGACGTGGCGCCGAACCTCTGCACGCCTGCCGGTGCAAGGGGGGCAGAGGCGGTGGCGCTTATTACCGGGAAGAAGGCAGAAGTGAGGGAGCCGATATTCGCAAGAATCATGTGTCAGGGAGGGTACGACAACTCTAGGAAGAAGTTCAAATACGAAGGGGTGCGGGATTGCAGGGCTGCTGTCCTTGCCGGAGGCGGCGACAAATCCTGCGCATATGGATGCCTGGGCTACGGGACGTGCGCCAGGGTTTGTCCCTTCGATGCCATAAGCATGAACGAGAACGACCTGCCCGTGGTGGACATTAAGAAGTGTACGGGGTGCAGGAAATGCGAGCAGGCGTGTCCCAAGAGGGTTATCGAGGTCCTTCCTGCCTCACGGCAGGTGCTTATTGCCTGTCATTCGAAGGACAAGGGCGCCGAGACGAAGAAGAACTGTGACGCAGGATGTATCGCCTGCGGTAAGTGCGTCAAGGTCTGTCCCTTTGATGCGCCGTCCATTGCAAATAACCTCTCGAGAATCAATCTTGATAAATGTAAGGTTTGCGGTCTGTGCGTGGCTCCGTGTCCGACCAAGGCCATCTTAGACTATATACCGAAGAGGCCGAAGGCTTTTGTTCTGGATAACTGTATCGGATGCCAGATATGCACAAAGGTCTGTCCCGTGAACGCGGCCTCTGGAGAGCTGAAGAAGAAGCATGTAATCGACCAGGGGAAATGTATCGGGTGCGGGATATGCACCGCGAAGTGCCCTGTGCAGGCCATAGACGGAACGTTCAACGCAGCCGAGGTATTCAGGGCCGCAGCAGAAAAAAAGGCTGCAAAGACTGCGGCTGCATAGCACAGAAACCCGTCTTTATCCTTTTATAAACATGACCGGAATGAAATCCGTATTTCGGCTCTTGCCAAAAAGGCGGCGGATGCATTAGAATAGCTTAAATAACCCCAGGAGGAATGACTTGAAGGCAGGAATTCATCCCGATTATAAAGAGGCAAAAGTGGTGTGCGCTTGCGGCGAGACCTTTGTTACAAAGTCCACGAAACCAGTGATCCATGTGGATATCTGCTCAAAATGCCATCCGTTCTTTACAGGAAAGCAGAAGCTCGTGGATGCCGAGGGAAGAGTTCAGAAGTTCAAGAGAAAATACGCCAAGAAGTAGCTGAGTCATAGAAATGTCGTTAGTCTTATGTGCCGGGCTAACGGCTTTTTTTTGACATTCGACTGCCGCTGCGAATTATTGACTAAAAGTTTACCGCAGAGTTTGCGGAGGGTGCAGAGAAGATCATGAATAAACTAATGATAAAACCTGAGGATTTGTTGGGAAATCTCAGCATTCTCAGCGATGAATGAGCTGAATTATGTGCGGGGTGCTATGAAGAACATCGGCGGACAGGCGGTGATAGAGGGAGTGATGATGAAATCATCGGCTGGTTGGACAGTGGCGGTGAGGGACTCAAAAGGAGATATCCATATAAAGAGGGAGCTTCTTGGAAGACCCTCCAGGTTTCTCAGACTTCCCCTTATGAGAGGGATAGTGGGCCTCTATCACGCCCTTGCCATAGGGATCAAGGCAATAGAGTTCTCCGCCGGGAGGGCCTACGCGGGTGAGGACGAAAAGCCGCTTAGTTCCCTTGCCATCGCCTCCACTATTGTCTTATCCTTGGGGATCGGCACCGGTCTTTTCATATTTCTTCCGCTTTACCTCACCAAGCTGGCCGGCCTGGTGTTCGAAGGGGTATCGCAGAGTTCGTTTCTCTTTAATCTGACGGACGGAATCGTAAGGGTCACTGTATTTCTTTCCTACGTCTCTGCGATAGGGCTATGGAAAGACATGAGACGGATATTCGAATACCATGGTGCAGAGCACAAGGTCATCCACGCGTACGAGGCTGGAAGGGAGCTGGAGATAGGGAATGTGAAGTCCTTCAGCCCCCATCATCCGAGATGCGGTACCAGCTTTCTCCTAATTGTAATGGTGATAAGCATCGTTCTCTTTTCCTTCATTCCACAGTCATGGCCCTTCTCGTGGAAGTTCCTGTCCAGACTCGTTCTGATACCCGTGATCGCGGGTATCTCCTATGAGCTGTTACGGCTCTCTGCAAAGGCGGGGGGAAATGCCCTGGTCCGTCTCATGATACTTCCCGGATTGATGCTCCAGAAGCTCACGACAAGGGAGCCTGATGATTCGCAGATCGAGGTCGCCATCAGGGCTGCGAGGGAAGTCCTTCTCTTAGAGGGAAGAGATGATCGACAAGCTTAAGACGATAGAAGAAAAATATGATGAGTTGACCCGGCTCCTGATGAGCCCCGAGGTGCTTTCGAATCCCCAGCAGTACCAGAAATACTCAAAGGAGCAGGCGGACCTACAGCCCCTCGTGGAGAAGATCGTGGAGTACAGAAAGATCATGTCGGGAATAGAAGAGGCCGAGGAGATTCTCAGGGCCGGGGACGGAGACCTGAGGGAGCTTGCCCAGGCGGAACTGGATGAACTTAAAGAGAGAAGGCCGGTTGTGGAGGAAGAGCTGAAGATAATGCTCCTTCCAAAGGACCCAAGGGACGAAAAGAGCGTAATCCTCGAGATAAGGGCGGGGACCGGTGGTGAGGAGGCAGCTCTCTTTGCTGCAAACCTCTTCAGGATGTACGCAAAATACGCCGAGTCCAGACGCTGGAAGGTAGAGGTAATCGATTCGAACCCCACAGGCCTTGGGGGACTGAAGGAAATTATCGCATCTATCGAAGGCAAGGGGGCTTTCAGCAGACTTAAGTATGAAAGCGGCGTACACAGGGTTCAGAGGGTTCCGGTCACTGAGGCCTCGGGCAGGATCCATACCTCGGCGGCCACTGTTGCGGTTCTTCCGGAAGCAGAAGACGTGGACATTAAAGTTGAGGAGAAGGACCTGAGGATCGACACATTTTGCGCATCAGGCCCTGGAGGTCAGGGCGTAAATACCACGTATTCAGCAGTGAGGATCGTTCATATACCTACCGGAATGATGGTTCAGTGCCAGGACGAACGTTCCCAGATTAAGAATAAGGAGAAGGCGATGAAGGTCCTGCGTTCGCGTCTCTACGAGCTCGAGATGGAGAGGCAGGAGAAAGAGCGCGCCCTTGAGCGGAAGACTCAGGTTGGTACGGGCGACAGGAGCGAGAGGATTAGGACGTATAACTTTCCTCAAAACAGGGTCACTGACCATAGGATAGGGCTAAGTCTCCATAAGCTCGAACAGGTGCTGGAAGGAAACCTTGATGAAATGATTGATGCGCTCACGACCCACTACCAAACCGAAAGGCTGAAGGAGTTGTTATGAGGACGGGACTGACATTTGCCGGGGGCTCAATATATATCAGCCATCCGCGCGACTGTACAGCAGTATTACTTCTATTTTTTTAGAATATCTTCCGCTATAAAAAAAGATACTTTACCTTTACGCTCCTTTGCCTCAAATTTTTTTATCTCGTCCAAATCCACAACATTTTCATACAACTCAAACAATGATTTTTTAACCAACGTCGATTTATCCTCATGAAAATACTCGGCCAGTTTCTTCAGGATCTTTTCTTCATCCTTATTCAATCTAACGGATATCACTCCCATTTATCATATACCTCCTCTCTCTTGGCAATTGATATGGGGATATACTATTTTTAGTTGAAATTTAAAAGAGTGGCTCCTCCGTGGCATAA
>CAYYWY010000025.1:0-2150 GCA_964475485.1 uncultured Nitrospiraceae bacterium
CATTGCGAGGAGCTTTAGCCCTGAAGCAATCTCGTTTTTGAAAGCTGATGTTATCAAGCATCTCATAGGCTGTTTTGGACGGTAGTGCACAAAAACGGGGAAACTTCATATTTAAATATGTTCAAACGCGCTCGTCATATTGCGTGATAAGGGGACTATAGCCCTCTTCTGCCAGCGCCTTTCCAAGTGTGAAGGCGTCTTCCCTTCTCTGGAATTTCCCAATTCTGACCCGATAGAAGACGGCTTCTTTGACCACGGCCTCAACAACATAGACATCTTTGTATTTCAGCTCAAGGCCGGACTTCAGGCGTAAGGCGTTCTCAATTTCCCTGAAAGCCCCGATCTGGATGGTATAAGGACCGCCTGCTGAGACATATCTGACTTCCTTTACGTAACCGGAATCCCTTCCGGAATAAGATATTTTCACAGGTCCGGTTCCGGGCCCGATAAGTCCAATCTCTTTCGCCGCACCATAGGAAAGATCGATGTCTCTTCCCGGCACAAACGGGCCCCTGTCATTCACTACGCATGTCACCGTCTTCCCATTGGATAGATTCGTCACGCCAAGCATCGTACCGAAGGGATACTCTCTGTGGGCACAGGTCAGGCCGTACATGTCGAACACCTCCCCTGATGCAGTCGGTCTGCCATGAAATTCCGCTCCGTACCAGGAGGCCACTGCGGCACGCGGCTCGGGATAGGTTTCATAGCGCGATGTGGCGCATGATACGAGAAAAAGGACAGTGACAAATATGAGGCAACGAGTGACAAGTGGCACCGAATCAGGCCTGGTGAGCCCATAAGTACTATTGGTTGTGAAGATCGCTATTGATTGCCTCACGACCCTTGCCATTTCCGCCATGCCCGAAGCCGTCAGTCTAGTCTGCCCTCCCGCCGGCAGGCAGGCGGGGCAGGGACAGTGTGATGGGGTATTTTTGGATCAATGACCAAGAAACATCATGATTATTAATTGGTAATCACCTATCACCAATTACAGGATATACCTGCTTAAATCTTCATCCTTGACGATATCGGAGAGCTGCGAGCGGACATAGTCCCTGTCGATCAGCAGTTTGCCGTCCTTCCTCTCAGGCGCCTCAAAGGATACATCCTCAAGGAGCTTTTCAAGGACCGTGTGGAGTCTTCTAGCGCCTATGTTCTCGGTCTTTTCATTCACCAGCGCCGCGATGTTAGCAATCTCATCTATGGCGCCATCAGTGAACTCTATATTCATATCCTCAGTAGCAAGCAGGGCTATGTACTGTTTAGTCAAGGCATTGTACGGCTCCTTGAGGATACGGACAAAA
Source organism: uncultured Nitrospiraceae bacterium (assembly GCA_964475485.1). Classification (GTDB taxonomy): domain Bacteria; phylum Nitrospirota; class Thermodesulfovibrionia; order Thermodesulfovibrionales; family UBA9159; genus CAYYWY01. The sequence continues at coordinate 1,308 of CAYYWY010000025.1, forward strand.
TCGTCCTTTCCGAGGTGATCAAGCTCCACCCTTATTGGGAATCTCCCCTGGAGTTCCGGGATAAGGTCGGAAGGCTTTGTCATATGAAACGCCCCTGCTGCTATGAAGAGGATATGGTCCGTGCGCACAGGGCCGTGCTTTGTACTGACCGTGGACCCCTCCACGATGGGCAGGAGATCCCTCTGCACTCCTTCCCTCGAGACATCGGGCCCATAGGATGCACCCTTGCTCGCGATCTTGTCTATTTCATCTATGAAGACGATTCCTGTCTGTTCGACTCTCTCGATAGACTCCTTTGTCACCTTGTCCATGTCGATCAGCTTGCCGGCCTCTTCCTGCACAAGCATCGACAATGCCTCGGGCACCTTCACCTTCTTCCTCTTCTGCTTTTCTGGAAGGAAGTTGCCGAGCATCTCCTTGAGATTTATCTCAAGCTCCTCAAGCCCCACATTGGAGACAATGCCGAAGGGCATGGCCTTCTCCTTAACTTCGATGTCGACATACCGCGAATCGAGTTTCCCTTCGTGGAGCTGCTGCCTCAGCCTTTCCCTTGTCTGCCGGTATTTCTCCTTTTCCTCCTCCAGCTCGACCCCTCTCGGCGGACGGGGCTGGGGGAGAAGATAATCGAGCAGTCTTTCTTCGGCAAGTATCTTGGCCTTTTCCTGAACCTTCTCCATATGTTCCGTCTTGACCATGTTGAGAGAGATCTCCGTCAGGTCCCTTATCATCGACTCCACATCCCTCCCTACATACCCTACCTCAGTGAACTTCGAGGCCTCCACCTTCAGAAAAGGTGCGTTGGCCAGCCGTGCGAGCCTCCTTGCGATCTCGGTCTTGCCGACA
>CAYYWY010000025.1:2165-6268 GCA_964475485.1 uncultured Nitrospiraceae bacterium
GACACCTGTCGGTCCTATCATGATAATGTTCTTGGGAAGGACCTCGTCTTTTATGTCCGGTGAGAGCTTCTGCCTTCTCCACCTATTCCGCAGCGCGATTGCCACGGCCTTCTTCGCCTTTTGCTGGCCGATTATATAACGGTCAAGCTCTTCCACGATCTTCTTCGGAGTAAGGTTATCCATTGAGTTCCTCTACAGTAATTACAGCATTTGTATAGATACATATGGAGGAAGCGATCTGCATAGCCTTTTCCACAATCTCTCTCGCCGAAAGAGACGTGCTTTCATATAGCGCCGTTGCAGCGGCCTGAGCATAAGGCCCTCCTGAACCAATGGCCGCAACCCCGCTTTCAGGCTCAATAACGTCGCCTGTGCCTGAGATGATGAAGGTATGTTCGTTATCGGCAATGATGAGAAGCGCCTCCAGTCTCCTCAGCACCCTGTCGGTCCTCCAGTCCTTTGCAAGCTCGACCGCAGTCCTCGTGATATTGCCCCTGTAAGATTCGATTTTGGATTCGAATTTCTCGAAAAGCGTGAATGCGTCCGCGGTGGCGCCAGAAAATCCGGCAATAATCCTGTCGCCGAACATCCTTCGTATCTTCTTTGCGTTGTGCTTGAGGACTGTATTGCCGTAAGTGACCTGGCCGTCTCCGCCGATCGCCACCTTGCCGTCCCTCCTCACACAGAGTATCGTCGTCCCTCTAAACATTCATTCTCTCCTCCAATTTCAAAAGCTGGCCTTACGCCTTTATTTTCCTTTATACTCCATACAAAACATACGAGCTTCCTGATGCCCAACGCTTCACTCCTCGCCGTCTTTCGATAGGGGATGCGCCTTATCATATACATCCATCAGGTGCGTGATGTCCAAATGAGTGTATTTCTGCGTTGTGGAAAGGGACGAATGACCGAGAAGTTCCTGAATCACCCTCAAATCCGCACCGCCCTGAAGGAGATGGCTCGCGAACGTATGCCTGAGGGTATGCGGACCTATCCTGCTGTCGAGCAATACCGCCCTGGCATATTTAACTACTATACGTCTTATACTCCTCTGTGTCAACCTCGTGCCGCTCCTGTTCAGGAAAAGCGCCTTGTCCCTCTTCTTCAGGAGCACCCGCTCGATCACGTATGCCTTCAGCGCTTCCACGGCCTTGCTTCCCATGGGGACAATCCGTTCCTTCCTCCCCTTCCCTCTTACTTTGACGAGGCCTTCCTTAACGCTCAAATCGTCGGCATCCAAACCAGACAGCTCCCCCACTCTGAGTCCGCTGGAATAGAGAAGCTCCAGGATCGCCCTATCACGTGCCGGAGCGAATCCTATGCCTTCAGGTTTTTCGATAAGGGAAAAAACATCATCCACGGTGAGGAACTTCTTGGGAGCGCTCACAAGGCGTGCAGGATTTGCCTTTACGCTCCCTTCCCTCTGGAGAAACCTGTAGAACGAACGTATCGTGGCAAGTCTCCTGCTGACCGTAGCTTTCTTGAGACCGTCGTTCATCTGTCCGGCTATGAATCCCCGCACGTCCATCATATCGATATCCTCCGGTTCCGCCCGGGCGGACTGGAAGAAGGTTTCAAGGTCTTTCCTGTAAGACCTGAGGGTATGCTCGGAGGCACCCCTCTCCGTCGTAAGATATCTTAGGAACTTCTCGATATGCCCTCTGTAGCCCTTCACGAGCGCACCTTTGTAAGATAGTCTTCCCAGTCCCTCAGGGCTCTTTCCACAATCATCCTCTTCTTTGCCTCCCTGCCCTTTGCGGAATTAAGAGGGGGGAAAAGCCCGAAGTTGATATTGCTCGGCTGAAAATCCTTTGAAGGCGACGTAATATGATTGATCAGAGAACCGTGGGCGGTCGTCTCCGGGACCTCCAAAGCCTCCTCCCCCTTGAGCCGTCGCGCGGCATTTATCCCTGCGATAAGCCCCATCGCGGTCGACTCTATGTAACCCTCGACGCCTGTTATTTGTCCGGCGATATAGACGTCGTCCCTCCGCTTGAGAGACAAATCCCTCCTCAGAAGAAGGGGAGAATTAATGAAGGTATTTCTGTGCACACTTCCGTACCTGAAAAACTCTGCCTTCTCAAGACCCGGTATCATTCTGAAGACCTTTTTCTGTTCGTGCCATTTAATGCGAGTCTGAAAGCCGACCATATTGTACGCGGAACCGTCCCTCTTCTCGGGCCTAAGCTGGATTACAGCATGGGGCTCCTTCCCTGTTTTCGGATCCTTAAGGCCCACGGGCTTCAAAGGACCGAAACGCAATGTGTCCCTTCCTCTCAGGGCCATCACCTCCACGGGCATGCAGCCTTCAAAGAACCTTTCCCTCTCAAAATCCCTGAGGTTCACTCTATCGGCCTCAAGAAGTGCGTCGAGGAATGCTTCATATTGCTCCTTTGTCAGCGGACAATTGATGTAGTCGTCCCCGCCTTTTCCATACCGGGAGGCAAAATAGACTTTCTCATAGTCAATGCTCCCGGCATCGACAATAGGCGCGATGGCGTCATAGAAATAGAGATACCCCTGCCCTATGGCCCTGCCAAGCGCATCTGCCATGGAGGCCGAGGTCAGGGGACCTGTAGCGATGATGCACGGGCCGTCGGGTATCTCCCTTACCTCCTCAGTCATAACCTCTACATAAGCATTCCCGGCGATGGCGTCGGTGACAAATCCGGAAAATGCCTCCCTGTCAACGGCAAAAGCGCTGCCAGCAGGAACACGGGACATACCTGCCGCCTTCATGATAAGTGAGTCAGCCATCTCAAGTTCTTTCTTGAGAAGTCCCGGAGCGCTCAGTATGGCTGCTGAACGCAGGGAATTGGAGCAAACAAGCTCTCCAAGCAGCCCGGTCTTATGCGCCTCGGTAAATTTGACCGGCCTCATCTCAAATAATCTGACTTTGATTCCTCTCTTCGCAGCCTGCCAAGCTGCCTCGCTTCCTGCGAGACCTCCGCCGATGACGATCAATTCCTTCATTGGGTTATTTTAAATCCCGCATCAGGTTCTTTCAAGCCATGGGAGTTACGTTCCCTATGGACTGGCGATTGACGAGAGATAAGGGGGTAAATGGGAGTTATGATTTCAAAGGGAGTTTTACGAAGAGTTATTGCCTTTTCATGAACCTTTTTTTCCAATAAATGTAGACAGCTGCGAGCAGCGCACATCCTATGAGGAGAATGACCGTTATCTGTGAAAGGTATTCCCTTATAAGGTCTTCGTTTTCCCCTATGAGATAACCGAGGCCGAGCAGAACGGTCACCCATAAGGCCGCACCGAGCGCGGTATAGGCAGCGAATTTCACATGGTTCATCCGCCCGAGGCCTGCCGGGAAAGAGATCAGATGCCTGACGACCGGTATGAGCCTCCCTATAAAAGTGGTGATCTCTCCGTGGTTGTGAAAATACTCGTCAACCTTCAGAAATTTCTCTTTCGACACCCCTGCGTACTTACCGTATCTGAGGATAAAGGGCCTGCCGAGCCAGAGGGCAAGGAAATAGTTGAAATAGGCCCCCGCAATGCTCCCCGTGACACCGCAGAAGAGGCTCAGGAGAAAATTCATCCTGCCCTGCTGGACCAGATATCCCGCTGGTATCATCACCGCCTCGCTCGGTATTGGCACGAAGGTGCTCTCCAGCGCCATCATGATGAAGATGCCCGGATAACCGAAGTCGCCCACCGTCTGCACAAGCCATCTCAGGGCTTCCTGAATCATCGGCATGTATCATAACATTTCTCAGATAAAGGAGAAGACATCATTTTGAACACAGAGGCACGGAGACTTTATTTCTCAAATATGAAACATTCTAGAGACACGAAAAACGGCCGCAAAACATCAGTTAGCCACAGAGGAAACAGGGCGCGCAGGGCTTAAAAACTTCTTCCTCACCTCCCGTGTTTTCTGTAGTGAATGGTGTTTTCTGGTATAATTTATCCATGGAAAGATGTCCTGTCTGCGAAATGCCGCTTGACAAATGCATTTGCTGCCCCGAATGAGGGCATGTCTGCCTCCTGGATCTTGGAGAGCCATATTGCCCTGTCTGCAAACCAAAGCCCCGGAAAGAAGATGGAGAGAAAGACAAGAGCGATTATGTGGTATAATTTCACAT
>CAYYWY010000025.1:6379-40835 GCA_964475485.1 uncultured Nitrospiraceae bacterium
CATCACCGTCAACGGCGTCATCAATCCTGTCTCCTCTGAATACATCGGCAAAAGCATCAAGAAGGCCGTCAAGGAAGGAGCGGAGGCCCTTGTTATCGAACTCGATACCCCCGGCGGCCTCGACACCTCGATGAGAAGCATTGTAAAGGATATCGTGGGCAGCGACGTCCCCGTTGTCGTCTTTGTCGCGCCGAGCGGGGCACGAGCCGCGTCAGCCGGGGTCTTTATCACAATAGCGGCGCATGTTGCGGCCATGTCTCCCGGAACGAACATCGGGGCGGCGCACCCGGTCGGTCTCGGAGAGAAGATGGATAAGACGATGGCAGAGAAGGCAACAAACGATGCGGCAGCCTATATCAAGTCTCTTGCAGAGAGCAGGGGGAGAAACGCACAATGGGCCGAAAGGGCCGTGAGGGAAAGCGTATCCGCCACAGAGACCGAAGCATTGAAAGAGCGCGTGATAGACCTTGTGACAAAGGACATCAACACTCTGCTTTCCGACATAGACAGCCGGAGGGTCCGCACGGCTCTCACCGAAAAGGTGCTCCGCACAAAGGATGCAAAGGTCATCCGCGAAGAAATCAGCCTAAGGCTGAAGATCCTGAATTTCATCAGCGACCCTAACGTTGCCTACATCCTGATGCTCCTGGGTTTCTACGGCCTGTTCTTCGAGCTCACGAATCCGGGCGCCGTCTTCCCGGGGGTGGCCGGAGGTATCTGCCTAATCCTTGCCTTTTATGCGTTCCAGACGCTGCCGGTCAACTATGCAGGCCTTCTCCTCATTATCCTCGCCATCATTCTTTTTATCCTGGAGGTAAAGGTGGTTTCCCACGGGGTTCTGACTATCGGTGGGATAATCTCAATGATTATCGGCTCACTCATGCTCTTTGAATCGCCCGGGCCTTTTGTGAGGTTATCCCTCTACATTGTATTGCCTGCGGTAATCATCACAGCCCTGTTCTTCACCCTCACCATCGGTCTTGCACTGAAGGCATACCGCAGGAAGCCTGTGACGGGAAGGGAAGAACTAATCGGCATGGAGGGGGTCGCGAGGACCGACATTACAAAGGAAGGCGGCATGGTCTTCGTTCACGGGGAGATCTGGTCCGCTTTCTCCGACGAGCCCATAGCAGCAGATCAGAAAGTAGTGGTCGAGGACATCTCGGGGTTAAGGATAAAGGTTCACAAACAACAAACTTCGTAGGCTCTGCGGAGTCTGCAGTAAGGAGGGCACGATGCCGCTATTAACGCCGTTTTTGATGACGGTTCTTTTTGCTATTCTGTTTGTCGTCTATATCCTGTCCAGCGCAATCAAGATACTGAAGGAGTACGAGAGAGGGGTCGTTTTCAGGCTCGGCAGGATCATCCCCGTAAAAGGTCCTGGCCTTGTGATAATCTGGCCCATCATCGACAAGCTGGTGAGGGTCAGCCTCAGGACGGTGACGTTCGATGTCCCTGCCCAGGACATTATCACAAAGGATAACATCACAGTGAAGGTCAATGCCGTCGTGTATTTCAGGGTTATCGATCCTATTAAGGCGATCACCGCCGTTGAAGACTTCTTCTATGCGACGTCGCAGATCGCCCAGACAACCCTGAGATCCATACTCGGCCAGAGCCAGCTTGACGATCTCCTCACAAAGAGGGATGAGCTGAACGCGGAACTCCAGAAGGTTATTGACTTCCAGACAGAGCCGTGGGGCATAAAGGTTACTACCGTCGAAGTAAAAAACGTGGATCTACCGTCGGAAATGCTGAGGGCAATAGCAAAACAGGCGGAAGCCGAGAGGGAAAGAAGAGCGAAGGTAATCCATGCGGACGGCGAGTTTCAGGCAGCTACAAAGCTTTCCGAGGCTGCTGCCATCATCGCTTCACAGCCCATGGCGATGCAGCTCAGGTTTCTCGGGACTCTTACCGAGATAGCCACCGAAAAGAACTCCACCATAATATTTCCCGTCCCTATCGACCTGATCAAGCCTTTCCTCGAAAAGATGGAGAAAAAGGGATAGGAGAGGGACAGGACGATTACACGGCACGGAAAGCTCAGAACGACGAACCGCCTGAGACTCGTTGTTCTACTGATCCTACTGGGGCTTCTTCTGACGTGGATATCTTACGATCTAGGGATATTCCATCTCCTCATCAAGGTAAAGAGATTCTTCACGAGCGAAGAGCGGATGCGCGCCTTTGTCGACTCTTTCGGACCACTCGGTTTCGCCGGCTTCATATTGCTCCAGACGGCGCAGGTCGTCGCAGCCCCGGTACCCGGCGAAGTCACAGGGCTGCTGGGAGGTTTTCTCTACGGCCCCGTTCTCGGCGTGTTCCTGTCGACCATCGGGCTTACCCTCGGCTCGTACGCGGCATTTGCCCTTTCTCGTACCTTCGGAAGACCCTTTGTCGACAGGTTCGTGGACAAGAGGGTTATGAAACGGTTCGACTACCTTCTACACCACAAGGGCGCTTTTCTCGTGTTCCTGCTTTTTCTCATACCGGGATTCCCCAAAGACTATCTTTGCTACATCCTCGGGCTCGGGCATCTCACGACAACGGAATTCCTCGTAATCGGGGGCGCTGGCAGGCTCTTTGGCACGATCCTCCTGACCCTCGGCGGCTCATACATCCGGCACCATCAGTACATGCGCTTTTTTGTCCTCATCGGTGTGGCCATAATCGTGGTCTTCATCGCCATGGCCTACAGGGATAAGATCGAAAGGCTCTTCAGGAAATGGCACATCATCAAATACAGGAGACACAAGGCAAGAAAGGCTGAAGAGAAAAAGGTCATCTCCGGAGAATAAGCATGTTTAAGGACCTAAGTCCTAAGAAGAAATTCGGCATAACGCTCGTTGCTGTGTATATCGTTTCCCTCCCGGTCATCTCAGCCCTCACGTACATTATCTTGAAGGACAACGCCGTCAGGGATGCCTATAACACGGGAAAGCTTCACCTTTCGACAATGGAGGCGGTAAAACACTATGTGTCCGAAGAACTGAGGCCGCTCTTTTACAGGGAAATGCCGGGCAGGTTCTTCCTCGAGGGAATGTCGAGGTCCTATGTGGCGGTGTCCGTTGCCCGAAGGGTTCATAAGGAGCATCCCAACTACAAATATATAAACGCATCGCTGAACCCGAGGAATCCTGCAAACGCAGCCGATGAATTCGAGGCCGGGATCATCAACGCCTTCGTGCGAAACAGGGAGATGAAGGAATGGAGGGGATTCAGAACCAGGGCGGACGGAGAGTATTATGTAATCGCAAGATCGGGCGAACCGGTTACAGAGGGTTGTCTGTACTGTCACGGCGACCCTGAAAGAGCGCCAGAGGAGCTGATAAAAAGATACGGACCTTCCGCAGGCTTCAATATGAAGATAGGGGACCTGTCGGATGCAAAGATTGTTTATATTCCTATAGGCGCCCCCCTTGCAGAAGCGAGAAAGATCGTAGCGGTCTTCATCGGCATCTATTCGCTGTTCTTTGCAACCGTCTTTCTGATTATCAACATGCGCTTCAGTAAACTCTATGACCGTATAGATTCGGACAAGAAAAGGATAGAGGAGATCAACCTTGAAGTCATGAACCTGAACCGCGATATGGAATCCATTATCTCGGAAAGGACGCTGAACCTCATCGCCCTCAGCGTTGCGGACCGCATCAGAAACCCTGCCGTCGCGATCGCAGGGACGTTCAACCGAATCCTTAGGAAGGAGGCGATATCTGAACCACTTAAGGAGAGGATGACCGACCTGCTCATTGAGGCGCAGAAACTGGACTCCATTGTCAGGGATTACGAGACCATTCTGAAGAGCAGGCAGATCATGTTCAACCCTGAGGACCTGAACGACATAGTCCGGAGCGTCCTTCCGCTTGTGGAGGCAGAGAGGAAGGAAAGGAGTATAACCATCTCCCTGCACCTCTCCCTCACGCCTCCCAGGTGTATGGCAAACAGGCAACTTCTGCGCGTTGCCATCCTCCACCTGATCAAGAACGCCCTCGAGGCAACCCCCTCCGAAGGAACCATTACCCTCATGACATCCTCGGATGAAGATCGCGTGGTCCTCAGTATTTCCGATACGGGCAGAGGCATCTCTGCAGACGATATCCCGAGAATATTCAGTCTCTTCTACAGCACGAAAAAGCACCGGCTGGGAATGGGGCTGCCTCTCGTAAAACAGATTATAGCGGAGCATAAAGGTGATATCACCGTACGGAGCGAACCCGGCAGGGGAAGCACTTTTCTTCTCACCTTCCCTGCGAGATGGTCTGAACAGGAACTTGAGGGGTAGTGAGCCTTCTTTCTAGGTTTGTCTTGACAGCGATGCGGTGTTGTAGTTTAATTAATGTAACATGAAAAAGAGGCATGAGGAGGTGAGGAGAACATAGAATTCTTGGGTACCAAGAGCTCTGAGTCATCAGCCATCGGCAATGTCCTTTCATGGGAGGCAACGGGAATTCCCCTGGACCTCTCACCGCAATTCCCTCGCAGAACGGCAATAACCGCATCAATCAATAAGGAGGAAAAGATGGAGAACTATCCGACTTGCCAGAATGAAGCATCAAGGCGTTTCGAAAGAAGGCCGCTCGTCAAACCGATTGAGTATATCATGAGCATCAGGGCGTGCAGCGACAAGGAAATGCTCAGCCTCAGGGGGAAAACGGTCGATATCAGCGAGGCTGGCCTCGGCATAGAGACCGACTACCCTCTTGCTCCGGGGCATACTCTCTGGGTCAACGGCGGAATTGACAAGGCAGGCACGGTTAAGTGGTCCGTGAAGACCGATACCGTTTACAGGGCAGGCATCAAGTTCGAAGCCGGTGGGGTTTGCGAGAAGCCCGTAGTCGCGGACAGGCATGACCTTTTCATCTCGGAGGAAAAGGATGGATATTACAGGCGTCTCAACGAGGCAACCGCAGCGTTTATAGGGCGCCTCGAGGCAATCGAGAAAAAGTGCGCCGATCCTCGAGAGGAACCTGTCAGGCTCAAGGCCGCTGTCTCTGAAGCAATATCAGAGATGATGTCGGCCTGTGAAGACTTCGAGCGCAGCGCGTCTCCTGGCGCGAAGGCCCTCAAAGATGCACAGATCCGGTTCCGCGAGAAGACGCACCCCGTCATATCAAAGAGCTACATCATGAACCGTACCCGCGTCTGGCCCCAGGGATCTCAGGGCGATTATAAGACACTCGAACTCGCATACAAGAATACACCTCTCTCAGAAGGGATAGGGTATTATCTTGATCTTTTCATGCTAAACCTTCCTCTCGCCCATGCGGTGAGAAACAGGATGAAAAAGCTCGAGGGAATACTGAAGGAAGAGATCACGAAGCGGAAGCAGCCGGCATTTCTGAATATCGCCTGCGGGTCGAGCCGCGAACTCATGGGTCTGGTTCCCGAGATCGAAGCGTCAGATGCAAGAATCACCTGTATCGACACAGACAACGACGCCCTTGCCTTCGCCCAGAGCCGACTTTCCTACGCAGGGGTATCCGGGCAGATCGAATTCCGCAAGTATAATGCACTGAGGCTCTTCGACTACGACATCGCCCTGAGCGACTTCGGCAAGCAGGATGTCATTTACAGCATCGGCCTGTTCGACTATCTCCCCTCCGACTTTCTTGTAAAGATGTTTGGCACCCTCTACCATCTGCTCAACGAAGGAGGCACTCTGGTCCTTTCCTTTAAGGATGCCGCACGTTATAGCCACCAGGTCTTCCACTGGCTTGTTGACTGGGACGGATTCCAGCAGCGGAGGGAAGAGGACTTCCTGAAGATTATGGAAGAGGCAGGCATCTTGAAATCCATGACGGCGGAGATTCGCGAGGACACAGGGATTATCGTCTTCTATCTCGTATCGAAAAAGAGCGCCTGATGCGTCCTGAGTTTCTTTTCACTATATGGCGGTAAAACATCCTCGATGGGAGAGAAACCCCTCTCTGGGAAGATCGCTCTCGTAACAGGAGGCTCGAGAGGCATAGGCCGCGCCATCGTGCTTGCCCTTGCACGGGAGGGGGCCGACTGTGCCTTCAGCTTTGCGCGCAACAGCGATCTTGCCGGATCGTTGAGGCAGGAGCTTGAGGCAATGGGAACACGCGCTCTGCCCTTTCAAACGGATGTGAAGGATTTCGAAGGCGCAAAGCGCATGATCGAAGAAGTGAAAAGGGAGTTCGGAGGACTCGATATCCTGGTTAATAACGCTGGAATCACGAGGGATAAGTCACTTATGATGATGTCCGTCGCAGACTGGAACGAAGTGATCGAGACAGACCTGACGGGTGTTTTCAACACTACACGGGCAAGCATCATCACCTTTCTGAAACAGAAAAGTGGGAACATCGTGAACATCTCCTCAGTTAGCGGCATTCATCCCCTGCCTGGGCAGACCAACTATGCCGCCGCGAAAGCAGGGGTCATCGGCTTTACGAAATCGCTTGCCAAGGAGGTGGCCGCCTATAACATACGGGTCAATGCGGTTGCGCCGGGATTTATCGAGACGGATATGACGGGGATTATGAATGAAAAAGTGAAGGAAAAGATGCTCGCTGCAATTCCGCTCGGAAGGTTCGGAACTGCCGACGAAGTGGCAGAAGCGGTTGTCTTCCTGACAAGCGACGAGTCGGGTTACATCACCGGGGAGGCGATCCAGGTCGACGGCGGGCTCGGACTTCTGGGATAGCGTGGAGAGAAAGGTCGTCATCACGGGCATCGGGGTTCTGTCGCCCATCGGCACAGGCAGAGAAGATTACTGGGAAGCCCTGCTCCGCGGGAAAACAGGATTCAGTACTATAACGCTTTTCGATACCTCTTCTTTTGACGTTCACGTTGCGGGGGAATTGAGAGATTTTGATCCAGAGATATTCCTGGGCAAGAAAGGTCTTCGCGAACTTGACAGGAGCGCAAGGCTCGTATGCTCTGCCGCAAAGCTCGCCATCGATGACGCTCGCCTCGGGATAACTGACGAAAACACCGGTTCCATAGGGGTTTCGATCGGCACAACATTCGGTAGTCTTCACAGCATTTCCCAGTTCGACCGTCAGGGGTTGCTTGAAGGCCCGAGATATGTAAACCCGTCTCATTTCCCGAACACGGTCCTCAATTCTCCTGCGAGTCGTGTCTCCATACGCTTCAATATAAAGGGCTTCAACACCACAATATCGACAGGTTTTTGCGCAAGCCTTGATGCGCTGTCATACGCAACGGATTTTATACGATTACAGCGAGCCACAGCGGTTCTTGCAGGTGGGGTGGAAGAGCTCTGCGAGGAGACCTTTCTCGGTTTTTACAAACTCGGTTGTTTGTCAGGGATTGACAGCTCTGAACCCATATCTTGCCCTTTTGACAAAAGGAGGGATGGTGTCATTCTTTCAGAAGGCGCTGCAGTGTTAATGCTCGAGGATGAAGAGCACGCCATCAACAGAGGAGCAGAGATACTATCAGAGGTTAAAGGCTATGGCAATTCATTTGACCCTTCAGGATGGGATGGACAAGGCGATGGACTTAAAAGGGCAATAAACATGGCATTAGAAGAGGTATCCATTAGAGAAATAGATTATATCTGCTCATGCGCTAACTCCACAGAGAAGCTGGACAGGATGGAAGCAAGGGCTTTAAAAGACATCTTTGGCAGTCGTGCTTACGATATTCCAATGAGTTCAATAAAATCTATGATTGGTGAGACCTTTTCAGCATCAGGCGCATTATCACTTACAGCGGCAGTTGGCGCAATAAAGCTCGGATTTATTCCACCAACAATGAATCACCATGAAAGAGATCCTGAATGCGACTTGAATTTTGTGAAGAACGAATCAATTCAAAAACAGGTAAATACAGCGCTTATAACAGCATCAGACCATTATGGTCAGAACACAGCAATGGTGATAGGGAGATATAGGGAAAAAGGTTAAGGTTGAGGCCGAGGTTAAGGTTAAGAGGAGATAAATACAGATGACGCTTGATTTTGAAAAGATAAAGGAACTCATTCCCCAGCGGTTTCCCTTCATCATGATCGACAAGGTGCTCGAACTTGAACCTGGCCGACATGCGGTTGCAGTGAAGAACGTCTCCGGCAACGACATCTTTTTCCTCGGCCACTTCCCGGAAAAGGCGATTATGCCCGGAGCTGCAATCATAGAGGCGATGGCACAGACAGCCATCATCCTTTTTGCGACAGCGCTACCCCTTGCCGCGGGGAAGCAACAGGAGGATAAGAGGCCCCTTTATTATTTCGGTTCCGTCAAGGCCCGTTTTCTTCATCCGGTGGTTCCCGGGGATCAGATAAGGATAACTGTTCTCAACGTGAAATCCCTTCCAAACGTTGCCTATGTGTCGGCGGACGCGTTCGTTGAAGAGAAAAAAATAGCCGAGGCGGAATTCGCGTTCAGTGTGAAGGATGAATAAACGCGTCGTCATAACTGGTCTCGGGGTCGTTTCTTCCATAGGCATAGGATGGCAGACGTTCTGGGCACATCTTCTCAAAGGCGCGTCGGGAATAAGTCCCGTCTCAGCCTTTGATACGGCGGCGTATCCTACTCACCTCGGGGGCCAGGCGAAGACCTTTGACCCGGGAGCATTCATCGGTGAAGAGCGGTCCAGGACAATGAACCGTGCAACTCAGATGGCGTTGGCTGCCGCAAAACTTGCACTCGATGATTCCGCTCTCACAACCGACGATTTGACGCATTACGCCGTAGGCGTCTCTCATGGGACAACACTCGGAGCCGCTCAGGCCATCGAAGATGTTGATACCGCACTCATTGCAGGCGGGAAAATATCCGCTAACCTTATTCGGCAGATGTTCACTAATGCGCCTCCGGCTCTCATCGCGCGGGAGTTCAATCTGACAGGGCCTAATCTCATGTTTTCGACAGCCTGTGCCGCCGGAAATTACGCTATCGCCTACGGATACGATTTGATCAAGTTACAGAGGGCGGATATCGTCATTGCAGGCGCGTCCGATCCCTTTTCCCGTATTGAGTATACCGGCTTCAATCAGTTCGGCGCGGTCGCCCCTGAGAAATGCCAGCCCTTCGACAAAAACAGGAAAGGCATGATGCTGGCGGAAGGAGCCGCAATTCTTGTCCTCGAATCTCTTGAAAACGCCATGAGAAGAAATGCCCCCGTTTATGCAGAGATACTGGGATACGGTTTGAGCTGTGATGCCTTCCATATGACGACCGCCTCCGTGCAAGGCATTGCGGAATGCATGAGGAAGGCGATGCGTGAAGCCGGCGTCAGCCCCGGGGACGTAGACTACATAAGCGCACACGGCACTGGCACACATGCTAATGACAGGACAGAATGCGCTGCTATTAAACAGGTCTTTGGACATCGTTATAAAGAAATACCTGTTAGTTCAATCAAATCAATGCTTGGCCACACAATGGGTGCTGCCTCAGCCCTTGAGGCGATCGCATGCTGCCTCGCTATAAAAAATGACATGATCCCGCCGACCATAAACTTTGAGACCCCTGACCCCGAATGCGATATTGACTGCGTGCCTAATCAGGCAAGGAGACATACCGTTAATATAGCATTGAATAATTCTTATGCCTTTGGAGGGAATAATGCCTCATTGGTATTGAAGAAATTTGACCCCTCCTTTAATCCTCCCCTTACTAAGGGGAGGCTGGTGGGGTGATCGGAATTTATCATTTGAGGAGGATATTTGGCAATGACTGAAAATGTCGAAAAAGAGATCATATCGATCATTTCGGATGTATCAGGTTTTGATGAGGAAGAGATCGCTCCTGAAAAAAACTTTTTTAAAGACCTGGAAATAGACTCCATCAAAGCGATCGAGATTACCGTAGCAATCGAAAAGAAATTCAAGATATCGGTGAGGGATGAAGATGTCCCGAACATTACAACAGTAAAAGAAGCCGTAGAATTGGTTAACAAATTGATATCAGAAAAAGCGAATGTGATATGATATCCATATAGATCTCGAAAAAAGGACTTTACTATGCCAAGGGCAGGCACACTTGGCCGGATGTGACTCTTTCCGGGAAGCTTACCGGACAAACACTGAGAGAGTTTGAGAGGAGATGATTATGAGATGGAGCGAGATTGTAAAAAAGCATAAAGATGAGTGGGTTTTGTTAGAAGTCACGAATATAGATAAGAACTTAAAAATAAGAGAAGGAAGGGTGTTGTCGCATTCGAAAGACAAGAATGAAATTTACAATAAGCTTCTCAAACTAAAGCCTCATAAATTTGCAATAGAATATACAGGCAAAATCCCTGACGATCTCGCTGTAGTGTTATAACAAATGAATGTCTATAAACTTGAGAGACATGGTAGTTTGCTTATAATTAGGTTATGAGATTCAGTTGGCAGGAGGTGTTTAATGCATAGAAGATATATTTTAAGTGAATATGTGGAACAGGCCATGGCACAAGCGATATACGATAAGCTGGAAGACGGCACTTTCACTGGCAGGATTCCTTCCTGCAAAGGGGTCATCGTATTTGGCATATCGTTACGTGAGTGCGAGGATGAATTGCGTTCCACCTTAGAGGATTGGATTTTAGTTGGGCTCAAATTGGGTCACCCCTTACCGATAATTGAGGGTATCGATCTCAATAAGGAACCAACACGTGAGCCAGTGGACGCCGTGTAAGCGCCGCGATTTCATTAGGAGGTTACACAAAATGGGTTTTGATGGTCCTTTTTCTGGAACTCGTCATCAGTTCATGGTCTATAGGCAGCACCGCCTGGCTATTCCCTCTAATGCTGAATACTCTATTCCTCAGCTTCTAATGATGATTCGCGAAGTTCAGGAAATCATAGGACGCGAAATCACCGTTGAGGAATGGCGTGAGTTCTAATTCCTACGATGCCGTAATTATCGGCGCGGGAATAGGCGGCCTTGTGTGCGGCTGCTACCTCGCAAAGGCCGGCATGAAGGTGCTTATCGCAGAACAGCACTATAAACCCGGGGGATATTGCACTTCTTTTAAGAGAAAAGGCTTTACCTTTGACGCCGCTGCTCATTCTTTTGGAAGTTATCGAGAAGGCGGAATTATGAATAAAGTTTTTAGAGAGTTAGATTTGAATAAGAGATTAAAAATAAAAAGATATGAACCAACGGATATTTTTATTGCTCCTGATTATAAAATAAGTTTTTGGTCAGATGTGAATAAGACGATAGAGGAATTTCAAATGGCATTCCCTCATGAATTTAAAGATATTGAAAATTTTATTAGTTTTTTGACTAATTCTAAACCTTTTGATTTTGCTGTTTTAAGAAATAAAACATTCAAGGATTTATTAGATCAATATTTTGCTGATGAAAAACTTAAATCGATATTATCCTTTCCTATATTGGGGAATGGTGGGCTGCCACCTTCTTTAATATCGGCTTTTATTGGTGCAATAATTTATAGAGAGTTTCTTCTTGATGGAGGCTATCATCCTGAAGGTGGAATGCAGGCATTATCTGATGCGTTAGCTGAAAGATTCAGAGAACTTGGAGGAGAATTGAAATTGTCTTGCTTAGTTAAAAAAATTAAGGTAAGATCTAACAAGGTTGACGGTATAGTTTCAGAGAAAGATAATTTTATATCATCCAAGTATGTAATTTCTTGTTGTGATGCCAGACAGACTTTTTTTAAACTTTTAGGACAGGAAATAATTAATAAAGAATTTTTAAAAAAAATTAAAATGATGATACCTTCACTTTCTTTTTTTCTTGTTTATTTAGGGATAGATGAGCATGCCCAGTCGTTACTACCAAAACCAGGAACATGCGTTTGGATATTGCCTCATTACAAAATAGAAAATATGTATCCTTTATTAAGAAAAGAAGGTGTAAATAATTCAACAGCTTTTATGTTTCGTGTATCCCCTGATAAAAAAAGTATTCAGATATTTGTGAATGCTCAATTTAGAAGTAAACGATATTGGGTTAATAATAAAGATAAATTATTGGAAGGTTTTATTAAAAGGATTGAAGACATTATCCCTGGGTTGTCAAAGCATATAATTTTTAAAGATGCTGCTACGCCTATTACTTTACATAGGTATACATTGAATTACAAAGGTGCTGCATATGGCTGGGCGAGCATGCTTTCACAATTATTTACTCCAGAATTAAGAAATCCTACCTCAATAAGGGGTTTATATTTATGTGGCCACTGGACTGCTAGAACTCAAGGAATAGCTGGGGCAGCTTATTTGGGATATGAAACTGCTAAATTAATTTTAAGAAAAAAAATATAAAAAGTATTTTATTGAAAATAATATGCAGGATTAGATAATGAAGAAAAATTACATACAGGAAAAGTATGATCAAATATTTAAGTCTTGGGCGGGTAATGTTTTATTTATAGGTGCTTTTCTTTTCTTATTATTAGGTATAATGGACTATTTCAGCACTCCTGAGAATTTTAAAAGATTTTTGATTTATAGATTTGCAGTTTCCTTTTCACTTGTAATATTACATTTTATCAATAAAAAGATTTCAAATAAATATAGATCTATACTTTTTCTGATTGCAATTACAATTTCTGCAATTGCTATAGAGCTTATGATTCTTGATTTTGGTGGTCATAGGTCAATATATTATGCTGGGATGATTATATTAGTTGTCTGTGCTTTTGGTTTAACACCTCTTACTCTATCTGTCTCGTTATTAGGGATGTGTATTGTATATTTTATATACTTGGTCCCTATTTTACTTTTGGATACAATAACTGATTTTCGAACATTTTTTTCTTTAAATTCTTTCTTAATTTCATTTCTTATCATCGCGGCAATCTGGAGATATCTAAGCAACAAAAGTCTTACAAACGAGCTTAGCCTTCAATACGACCTCACCCAGCAGAAAGAGCAACTCGAAAAGTATTCCACGCAGCTCGAACAGTTAGTCGAGGAGCGGACGAGGGAACTGCATAAATCCGAGTTATTTCTCAGTTCACTCTTCGACTACGCCAACGATGGCATCATGATTATGGACAGAGACGGTAAAATACTGAAAGTAAATCAGAAGGCCTGCGACATTCATGGGTTTAACGCGGATACGCTGACAGGGACAAATATCAAACTCCTTGAGACACAGGAAAACCTGCAAGCATACATGGACCGGATGAACCGCATCCTGAACGGCGAGGCGCTGCTCTTCGAAACCCAGCACTACCGGAGGGACGGGACAAAAATCTCTCTCGAGATCAGCTCCAAGGCGATAGAGGTCGAAGGCATCACCTATGTTCAATCTTTCCAGAGGGACATCACCGAGAAAAAGAGGCTCCAGGAACAGCTTTTCCAGTCTCAAAAAATGGAATCCATCGGGGTCCTTGCGGGCGGCATAGCCCACGACTTCAACAATATACTCTCCGCCATCCTCGGCCATGCAGAGCTGCTCCATGAATTCGGGAACCTGGACGACGCAGGCAAGCAGAGAGTCAGGATCATCGAGAATTCGGCGCGCAAGGCCGGCCAGATGATCTCCAAGCTCCTCAGTTTCGCTCGCAAGGGGAGCCTCGAAAGCGTTCCCCTCAACCTCAATGACATCGTGAGGGACACCGTGGACCTCATGGAACGCATGATGGCAAAGAAGAACATCGTGATAAAGACAGACATCGACAACGGGATACCGTCGATTGACGGCGACGCGAACCAGCTGGAACAGGTGGTCATGAACATCATGGTGAACGCCGGAGACGTTATGCCAAACGGCGGTGTCATCAGCATTTCCACATCTCCGGCCGAATTTCAAAGAGATGCAAATTCGGTCCATCCGCTCCTTTCACCGGGGAAATACGTTATTCTGAGAATATCCGATACCGGTCCTGGAATTCCCCACGAGATACGCAACATGATTTTCGATCCCTTTTTCACTACGAAGGAACCGGGTAAAGGCACCGGTCTCGGCCTCGCGATGGTCTACGGAATCGTGAAGGAGCATCAGGGCGTGATCGATGTGAGAACACATCCGGGCAGAGGGACCACCTTTGAAATCTATCTGCCTGCATCCAGCAAGCTCGTGCCCCGGCTGGAACGTCCTTTGGTCTCTTCCATGGCGGGACGGGAAAAGGTACTGGTGGTGGATGACGAAGAAGACATCGTAAGCTTCATAAAGGATGTTCTGGAATCGAAGGGGTACAAGGTGCTGGCCATCACCAATCCGGTCTATGCGCTGGATATCTTCAAGGAAATCAGCGATACCATAGACCTGGTCATATCGGACATCATCATGCCCCTGGTAAACGGAAGAGAACTGATCAGACATTTCAAGCTTATTAAACCTTCCGTCAGAATACTGGCAATCTCGGGCTACGAGGCGGGAACCATCGATAAGAAAGACAAGGACATCAACGCCTTCATCAGAAAGCCCTTTGAGGGCCTTTACCTCCTCTCGGTGGTGAGAAGGGTTCTCGACGCCGCGGATACCCCCACGTCCTCATGGCGCATGCCTCCCTGACGGGATGTGAGTGCAACGGGGCAATCAGCATTCGCGGCCTGTTACGCGTAATGCGTTGCGACCTAAAAGAAGATTGCCACGCACTGATGGGTGCTCGCAATCACAGGTAGTTTCAGAAATTCCTTCTGTCGATGACCCTCTTCGCCTTCCCTTCGAAACGTTCGAGCGTCTTCTTTTCGACCAGCCTTACGTTGACCGATATGCCGAGTTCGGAAGAGAGTCTCCTCTTGATCAGGCCGACCAGTTCGCTCTGCTTCTTCATTTCATCAAAGAATATCGCCTCGGACACTTCGACGAGGACCGTCACATCGTCGAGGGCGCCGATCCTCTCTACAATGATTTGATAGTGGGGCTCTGTCCCTTCGATATCGAACAATACGGACTCGATCTGTGAAGGGAACACATTGACTCCTCTGACAATCAGCATGTCGTCGGTCCTCCCCATGACCCTGGACATCCTCACAAGCCTCCTCCCGCAGGGGCACGGACCGGGAAGGAGCCGCGTTAGGTCCCTCGTCCTGAACCGGATCACCGGGAATGCCTCTTTGGTGAGTGTCGTAATCACCAGTTCGCCCGTTTCCCCGGGCGACACCGGCTCCAGGGTATTCGGATCGACTACCTCCACGAGGAAATGGTCCTCATTGACATGGAGACCGTTGCGCTCGAGGCACTCCCCGGCCACGCCCGGTCCCATCACCTCGCTCAAGCCGTAGTTGTCCGTCGCCATGATCTTCAGCCTTTCCTGTATCTCCTGACGCATTCCCTCAGACCACGGCTCCGCCCCAAAAAGACCGTATTTCAGCGACAGGGAGTTGATGTTGATCCCCATCTCATCTATGGTGTCGGCTATCAGGAGCGCATAGCTCGGGGTGCAGATAATCGCTGTTGTCCTGAAGTCCTGCATGATCTTTATCTGCCTCCTTGTGTTGCCGCTTGAGATAGGGATGACCGAGGCACCGACACGCTCCGCGCCGTAATGAAGACCGAATCCCCCGGTAAAAAGACCGTACCCGAATGCGATCTGCACAACGTCATCCTTCGTGATCCCTCCTGCCGTAAGGACCCGTGCCACGAGGTTCGACCATGTCTTTATATCGTTTCTTGTATACCCCACGACGGTCGACATGCCAGTGGTCCCCGAAGAGGCATGGATTCTCACGACTTCCCTTAACGGCACCGCGAACAATCCGTAAGGGTAGTTGTCCCTCAAGTCGTCTTTTGTCGTGAAGGGCAGTTTGCGGATGTCTTTCAAAGATGTGAAATCATCTGGGTCTATGCCTAAATCGTCAAACTTCCTCCTGTAAAAAGGGACGTTCATGTAGACGCGGTGCAATGTCGATTGGAGCCTTTCGAGCTGGAGCTGCTCAAGCTCGTCCCTTCCCATGCTCTCATAGTCAGGTTCCCAGTGCATAAAACCTCCGTTATGCAGTGTCAGTGAATCGTGTCAGTGTCAGCAAAGAGAAAAACCGGCACTAAACACTGACACAGACACTTTTTCATAATTTCGTTTCTGAATCCAGGTCCCTTCCGAGATATGCCCTCTGCACGTCCCTGTTCATCATAAGGTCCTCAGCCGGTCCCTCAAGGAGTATTCGGCCTGTTTCGAGAACATACCCCCGCTGCGCAACCTTCAGTGCGCTCCGTGCATTCTGCTCAACAAGAAGCACTGTGAGACCGTGCTTTTCCTGCAACTCAACTATATGTCTGAATATCTCCTTGATGACAAAGGGTGCAAGTCCCATACCCGGCTCGTCGAGAAGGAGGAGCTTCGGACGCGCCATAAGCGCCCGCGCGATGGCGAGCATCTGCTGCTCTCCTCCTGAGAGGGTTCCCGCAAGCTGCTTTCTCCGCTTTTTCAGGACAGGGAACATGGAGTACACCTTTTCCATGTCCTCTTTGATTTCAGGTACCCTTCTCAGCGAATGGCGGTGAAAGGAACCGAGGAGAAGATTGTCTTCAACGCTCAGAGGCTTGAAAATGTGTCTTCCCTCCGGCACATGGGATATACCGGTCCTAACCACAGCATCCGGATTCATGCTGGATATCTCCACACCCTCGAAGCCGATGCTCCCGCCTTCAGGGCGTATAAGACCGGATATCGTCGAAAGAAGAGTTGTTTTTCCAGCGCCGTTCCCCCCTATGAGGGTAACGATCTCGCCCTTCTTCACGTGCATGGAAACACGCTTCACCGCATGTATCTTCCCGTAATAGACATCCACATTCTTCAGGACAAGCATCTATTCTTCCTCTCCGAGATACGCAGCCACCACTTCCGGGTTCTTCTGAACCTCAAGGGGCGTTCCCTCGGCTATCACCTCGCCGAAGTTCAGTACGGTGATGAAATCGCTTATACGCATCACAAGCTCCATGTCATGCTCCACAAGGACCACCGTCACGTTTTTTTCGTCGCGAATCCTCCTGATCAGACTGCCAAGCTCCCTCGTCTCCCTGATATTCAGGCCTGCAGCAGGCTCATCCAGCAGGAGGAGTCTCGGTTCGGTGGCAACTGCCCTGCCGATCTCCAGAATCCTCTGCTCGCCAATGGGAAGATTCTCGGCCCTCTCGTCCCTTCTAAAGCCAAGTCCGATATACTTCAGTATCTCCTCGCTTATCCTCCTGCTTTCCTTCTCCTCCTTCCCGACAAAGGGAAACCTGAATCCCGACGAGAGGAACCCCGCCTTTGTCTTTGCATATCTTCCGACCATCACGTTCTCAAGCACCGTCATCTCACCGAAGAGCTCAAGATGCTGAAATGTCCTTGAAAGGCCCTTCTGTGCGATCCGGACTGGGGACTGCCCGTTTATCTTCTCTCCGGAAAACAGGATATCTCCTTCATCCGGCGGTTCAATGCCGCTGACGGAGTTGAGGAGGGTGCTCTTGCCCGCACCGTTGGGACCGATAAGCGCGCTAATGCTTCCTTCTGCCACCCGGAAGCTCACATTTCTCAACGCCATAAGCCCGCCGAAACTCTTGCTGACTTTCCTAATCTCGAGCAACGGCCGAACCTCTCACTTTCCTCACTCTTCCGGCAATAAGGGGGACGAAGCCCTTTCTGAAAAACAATAGCGCCAACGTCAATATGAGGCCGTACGCAAGCACGTCGAATTCCTCAAAGCCCCTCAGAACTTCAGGCAGTACGGTGATCGCAACGGAACCGACGACGCCCCCCCATACGGTTGTAATCCCTCCCACCACGACCATCATAAGCACCAGGATGGAGTAAAAGAGGGAAAAACTGCTCGGACTGATAAAGGTGACGTAGTGGGCATATAATCCCCCCGCAAGGGATGCATAAACAGCGCTGAGGACAAAGACCTTTATCTTGAGCATCACGATATCCAGACCCATGGAAATGCTCGCCATCTCGCTGCCATGCATGGCCCTTAGCGCCCTCCCCGTCCTTGAATTGAGCACATTAAGCGAAAAAGCCATGACCACAGCCACGCAACTCCAGATCAGATAAAAGTACTCCGTCGTTGAACTCAGGGTATACCCGAAAATCGAGAAATGAGGGATATCTCCGAAGCCCGAAGGGCCCCCCGGTCCCCACTCGTTCAGCATGATATGGATGATTTCGCCGAAACCAAGAGTCGCCACGGCCAGATAATGCCCCTTAAGCCTGAGCGCCGGCACAGCGAGTATTACCGCTGCAGCTGAAGCGACCACTATCGCAAATACGAGACTCGCTACCACGGGCATACCGAATTTAAGGCTTAGGATTGCGGACACGTAAGCGCCGATACCGTAAAAACCCGCCTGGCCCAGAGAGACCTGGCCTGCGTAACCCATAAGGATGCATAATCCAATGGCAACAAGCGCGTTGATGCCTGCGAATATCCCGACGGTCAATGCATAGGTTCCGCCCGAGAGAAAGGGAATCGTGATGACGAGGACAACGAGCCCCAGGAATGCAAAGGTATTTCCTCTGCTCATAGTCAGAACTTCCTCAGCCGCGCCACGGTCGCGCTTCCGAATATGCCGGCGGGCCTAAAAAAGAGGATGGACAGCATTATCACGAGGGCCACCGCGTCTTTGAGACCTGAATGGATATACCCCGCGGTCATTGATTCAAGGATCCCGATGATGAATCCTCCGATGACGGCGCCCCTGCCCCTCCCAAGCCCACCCATAATCGCGGCGCAAAATCCCTTAACCGCAAGCATGGGGCCCTTGTCGTATTCCATCAGGGAAATAGGAGTGATGGCGACACCGCCTATCGCCCCGACAACGGCGCTCAGGACAAAGGAGATCATCACTATGCGCGACACATTTATTCCCACTAGTTTTGCAGCCGTTGTGTCCACTGCGCAGGCGCGCATCGCCTTCCCGATGATCGTCCTGTTGAAGAAGAAGTACAGGAGGACGATGCAGACCCCTGTGATGCCGATAACCCAGAGGGTCTGCTGCTGTATGATCGCTCCCGAGACGTTCAGGGGCTCGCCCTCGGTAAAGGGATCGTAATTGTAAGGGTCCTTGCCGAACTTGAACATGAGTATGCCCCTCAGGAGAATCGACACGGCGATGGTGACCATGATCATGAGGAGAAGGTCTGCTCCCTTCAGCGGCTTTATGGTGAGCCTCTCCATCAGGAGTCCGACGAGACCCGTCGCAAGGAGAGTGAGGAACGCCGAAAGGAGAAAGGGCAGCTTTGCGGATGCAGTGAAAAACCACATCATAAGACCGCCGATAACAACGAACTCCCCCTGGGCAAGATTAATAATGGACGTTGAATTGTAAATAATATTGAACCCCATGCCCACCAGGGCATATACCGCCCCAGTGGTGAGTCCGGAAAAGAGAAACTGCAAAAAGACAGTAAGCAATGCAACTCCTGGTCGGTGGATTTGATACAGAATTCAGGAGTCAGAAGTCAGAATGAGGACATGTGTGCCATGTCCCTTCTCCTGACTTCTGCATTCTGACTCCTGCGTTCACGGATTCCAGCTACTTCAGTATCTCCCAGTCGCCGTTCTTTACAACGACCATCTCAAAGGCGGTCATATCAAGACCGCAGTGGTCCTTGGCGGACATGTTGAATATACCGCCCGTGCCGGGCCAGTTCGTAATCTTTGTCTCTATATAGTCCCTGATCTTCTTCTTGTCCGGGCCTGCCTTCTTGATGGCCTCCACGACCATCATGAGCGCGTCATAGGCGTGTCCGCCGAACGTCCCGGGTTCGCTCTTATACAGTGCCTTGTAGTCCTCTTCATATTTCTTCAGGAGCGCTTTCTGAGGGTGCTTGTCGGGAAGTTTGTCCCACACCACCAGCCTTCCGAGCGGTGCGATTACTCCCTCAGCTGCCTTGCCAGCAAGCTCTATATTCTTTTTGCTCCCCCATCCGTGGCTCTGATAAAGGGGGATGCCCATCTTGAGGGCGTCCCAGTTCTTTGTCACGACGACCTGGCCCGGTCCTACAGACCAGTTGATCACGGCCTGCGCGCCAGATGCCTTGATCTTGGTGAGCTGAGTCGTCATATCGGAATCCTTCGGCCCGTACCGCTCATCGGCCACGATCGTGATACCAAACTTCGGCGCCAGTTCATAGAGGGCCTTCTTACCCGCATCGCCAAAACCCGTCGAGATGGTAATGATGCCGACCTTGGCGATGCCGCGCTTTTTCATGTAGCCGTATATCGCCTCGACTGCGCTGGTGTCGTACTGGGGAGTCTTGAATATCCAGTATCTTTCCTCAACCGGATTGGTGATGCCCGCCCCTGCTGCGCAAGAGATGATGGGCGTTTTTGCATTGTTCATGATCGGGACCAGCGCCATGGACTCGCCAGTTGTCGACGGCCCGATGACTGCAAGCACGTTGTCCTTTTCGAGGAGCTTTTTCGCGGCAAGAACCGCCTGAGTCTCGTCACTCTTCGAGTCTTCGATGATCACCTCCAACGGTGTACCGTTGATGCCTCCTGCCTTGTTGATCTGGTCTTTGAGCATGAGGACCGTGTTCTTCTCAGGCTCGCCAAGGAACGAAGCAGCGCCCGTCACCGCGAAAACCGCTCCGACCTTGTAAGGCTCCTTTGCATAGGTAGTCCCCGACAGAACAATAAGCGACATGAACAACAGAACTGCCGTTACAATGCATTTCCTCATAGCATCCTCCTCCTCATTGTTTTATTTTTTCCATGGAATTCATGGATGCGACTATCAAAGCGAGTGGACCTCTTCCCCCCTGAGAATCCTGACCCCGGCTCTCTGGAGTGCAGAGATCGCCTTTTCAAGGTCATCAAAGCGGAATATGATGATGGCATTTTCTCCGCTTTTCTGGACAAAGGCATACATGTACTCAACATTGATACCCTCGCCTTTTAATGCGTTAAGAATGCCTGCCAGTCCTCCCGGCCTGTCGGGAACCTCAATGGCTATAACCTCCGTCTTTCCCACTGTAAACCCGTTCTCCTTGAGAACCCCCTTTGCCTTCTCCGTATCATTAACTATAAGTCTGAGTATCCCGAAATCAGCGGTATCGGCCAGGGAAAGGGCTCGTATGTTTATCCCGCCTTTTGCAAGGACCTCTGTTACCTCTGCAAGCCTTCCCGATTTGTTCTCAAGGAATATGGATATCTGCTCGACCTTCATAAATGCCTCCGTTAAGAATATGGCGTATAGAATTTATAAGACCTATCATAACTTCCTCTTATCAATAACCCTCTTTGCCTTCCCCTCGCTCCTTTCGATCGTCTTGGGCTCCACAAGCTTTACCCTTGCCGAGATGCCGAGAATGGAACCGATCTCCTTTCTTATCTTCTCCTCAAGTGTCTGCATTTCCTTCACCTCGTCGGAGAAAATCTTCTCCTCAACCTCCACAAGGATCTCCAGCTCATCAAGTTCGCCGGCCTTTCTGTCGACAATAAGCTGGTAATGGGGCTGGGTTCCTTCGATACTGAGCAGCACGTGCTCTATCTGTGACGGGAAGACGTTGATCCCCCTCACCACGATCATGTCGTCGGTCCTTCCCTTGATCTTGCTTATCCTCGGAGCGGTTCTCCCGCAGGGGCACTTCTCATAGGTGATGCTCACATTGTCCCTGGTGCGGTACCGTATGAGGGGGATTCCCTTCTTTGTAAGTGTGGTGATGACAAGCTCTCCGACCTCCCCTTCGCCGAGAGTTCCGCCCGTTTCGGGGTGAATCACCTCGGGATAGAATACGTCCCACCAGATATGGAGGCCGTTCTTATGCCTGCATTCCTGGGCCACCCCAGGTCCGACGATCTCGGAAAGCCCGTACACGTCGGTGGCAAGCATGTTCCAGGTCGCCTCTATCTCATTCCGCATGGAATCGCTCCAGGGTTCGGCTCCGAAGATCCCTATCTCCCAACTGCTCTGCCTGGGGTCCAGTCCCATCTCCCTCGCCTCGTCGGCCATATAAAGAGCATAGCTCGGCGTGCAGGCCAGTATCCTCGGTTTGAAATCGGTCATGAGTTTCAGTTGTCTCTTGGTCTGTCCGGAAGAAGCTGGTATTATGGTCAGCCCCATTTCGAGCGAACCATAATGGAAACCCAGACCGCCGGTGAAGAGGCCATAGCCATACCCGATCTGGATCTTGTCGCCGGGTTCGGCGCCTGCGCAGCACAAGGTCCTTGCCATCACCTCCGACCAGAGTCCTATGTCTTCCCGTGTATATCCGACGACTGTCGGATTACCCGTCGTGCCGCTCGAGACGTGGATCTCCTTTATCTTGTCGACAGGGGTCGAAAACAGGCCGAAGGGATAGCTGTCCCGCATATCGTCTTTGACGGTGAAGGGCAGTCTGCCTATGTCCCCGATGCCTTTTATTTCCGACGGTTTCACTCCAAGAGAATTGAACCTGGAGCGGTACACCGGATTGTTCCTGTAAACATAGGAAACAATCTTCCTCAGGCGCTCCGACTGCACATCCTCCATCTGCCGGACATCCATGCACTCCATCCTCTCATTCCATATCATGACCGCTCACCACCTCCTTATTCTATCTCGCGTCATTCCGGCTTGTCCGGCAGAAGCGAGTCTCAGCAAAGACCCGCACCGAGAATCTTTCTTTCTGTACATTCCCCCCTTCGCAAAGGGGAAAAGTCTTCCTGTCCTGCCGTCAGGCAGCGTGGGAATGACGACAAAAAACAGCCCATTTATTCTCATTAACTATTTCGCCTTCATCTCTTGAAGGGCGCTTGCCATTTCTCTGCCCCTGACGAAGGCAGTCATGTTCGCCTCTCTGATCTTTCCGGGAATTCTTTCCTCGATCACTTCAAGGAAAACATTCTCTCCCATCGGAAGGAAGGCGGAAAGGGCGCCTACAAGTACCATATTCACCGCCCTCGGCTCTCCAGCGGACCTCGCCACTTCAAAGGCGTCTACCGGCAAGACGCTCAGTCCTCTGTCAGTGAGCCTGTCAAGGACATCCCCTGGATAGGTATCCATACCCGCGGAAACAGGTGCAGGCAATATTCTCTGTGTGTTTACGATAATCCTGCTTTCCCTTTTGTAGTAAGGGAGATATCGAAGCGCCTCAAGGAGTTCGAAGGAGACCGCAAAATCTGCGTCACCGAACTCGATCAGGGGTGAATATACTCTTTCTCCATATCGAAGATGGGACACGACCGAGCCCCCCCTCTGGGCCATTCCATGCACCTCGCTCTGCTTCACGTCATAGCCCGCATTCATGAGCACAGACGAAATAACCTCACTCGCAAGGAGTATTCCCTGGCCGCCCACACCGCAGAGAAGGATATTCGTGGTCTTATCCTTCATCTTCTCCCGTTCTTGTCATTGCAAGGAGTTTCGGCGAAGCAATCTCGGCGAAAGATTGCTTCGCTCTGCACGCAATGACCCTTGAAGTCCGCACATTTTGGATCACAATGTTTCATTATCTCCCGCCGCGACGATCGCCTTGAATTTGCAAAGGGGAGCACACTGCCCGCAGCCGTCACAGAGCACCGCATTTATCCTTGCATAACCCTTCTGGGTCTCCCTATAGCCCATCTTCTTTGCCTCCCCCTTTGTGAGCGGCGCCCATTCTATTGCAGGGCATCCGAGCTTGAGGCAAGTTCCGCAACCGGTGCATTTTTCAGGTATCACAACATAGAGCTTCTTGTCTTTCCTCTTTCTCATCTCGGAAAGTAAAACGCACGGTGACCTCGTTATGATAACGGAAGGCTCGGGTCGCTCGATCTCCTGCTTGATGAGTTTCTGCGTGGCCTCTATATCGTTCGGGTTTACGGTGTAGACGTGCTTGACCCCGATAGCCCTGCAGAGGGCCCCGATATCGATCTCTGTCGTGTATTCCCCCTTTATGGTCATGCCGGACGAAGGATGAGGCTGATGGCCTGTCATGCCCGTCGTCCTGTTGTCAAGTATAACTACTGTGGTAAATCCCCTGTTATATACGATGTCGATCAGGCCTGTGATACCCGAGTGAAAAAAAGTGGAGTCGCCGATGACTGCAACGATCTTCCCGAGAGCATCCTTTCCGAGCGCCTTTTCCATGCCGAAGGCATTCCCGATTCCCGCTCCCATGCAGACACACGAGTCCATCGCCGAAAGCGGCTTTAGTGCTGCCAGCGTATAGCAGCCTATGTCCCCTGCTATGAAGAGGCCGAGTCTTGAAAGGGCATAGAAAATACCCCTGTGGGGACATCCGGGACAGAGGTTCGGGGGCCTTGCCGGAATCGGCACAGGCTCAAAGACGTCCATTGCCCTTTCACCAGTGATAGCCGATCTCACAATGCGGGGATTCAATTCACCCATCGCCGGAATGACTTCTTTCCCCTTGCAGGGTATCCCCATGGCCTTTACGTGCATTTCTATAAAAGGATCAAGTTCTTCCACAATGAAGAGTTCTTCAACGTTGAGAGCGAAATCACGAATCATCCGTTTCGGGAAAGGATAGACCATCCCGAGCTTCAGTACAGACGAATCGGGAAAGGCCTCCTTCACATAAAGGTAGGAGACACCGGAGGTTATGAAGCCCCTCTTTCTGTCACCCCGTTCTATCCTGTTTCCCGGAAAGGCCTCCGCAAATTCCCTTAACCTTGCCATGCGTTTTTCGATCTCGACTCTCCGCTTCCGTGCATGAGCGGGAAGCATGACAAATTTCTCCGGCATCTTCTCTATCCCGGGCCTAGCTGTGGAGATTTCGGACCCTCCGGTAGAGACAATACCCTTCACATGGGAAACCCTTGTAGTGGTCCTGAGAAGAACAGGTGTATCGAATTCCTCGCTTATCCGGTAAGCGATCTTTATGAATTCCTTTGCTTCGGAGGCATCGGCAGGCTCGAGCATCGGGACCTTTGCAGCAAGGGCATAGTTCCTGTTGTCCTGCTCATTCTGGGAACTATGCATCTCCGGGTCATCGGCTGTGACGATCACCAACCCTCCCCTTACGCCGGTATATGCAGACGTAAATAAAGGGTCTGCTGCAACATTCAAACCGACGTGTTTCATTGCCGCAAGGGCCCTGACTCCTGCAAAAGAAGCGCCTAGGGCGACCTCGACGGCCACCTTTTCGTTGGGAGCCCATTCAGCATAGACCCCCTCATAGGTCGCAAGGCTTTCGAGGATCTCCGTAGAAGGAGTGCCGGGGTACGCGGAGGCAACCTTCACCCCGGCCTCATAAGCTCCCCTCGCTATCGCCTCGTTTCCCGAAAGCAAAACTTTTTCTTTTACAGCAGTCCTGGCTTTCATCTTCGTAAATAACAGCTTCTTAACTTATCATACAGCAGCCTTATTTTCAACAGAGCATTGTAATGAAGGGAGATTGCTGTTATTGTTCAAGAGCGATGGATACCGGAGCCATACTCGATGCCATTAAGAAGCACGGAATCCCCCCTGGGTGCACGAAGAACTGAAGACAGCTGTGGAGAAGTTCGACCCGGAAGTGGCAAAGACCTTCCTGAAGTTGTTGAAAACCGGAAGAGCATTCGTCGGTGTCTGAATACCGACGACAAGATGGCAATCCGGAAACGCTGTCAGACGGACTCGAGAAGCCGAAGGGCATTCTCCCTCAGGATTAGCCTCTCCCTTTCCTCTCCCAAATCGAGCCCCCTTAGGAGCGATAGCGTTTCCCCCTGATTCGTCCACGGCGAGTCTGTGCCGAAGAGCACGTATTCCTTGGGGTGGCTAAGGATAATGTGCCTTGCCTTTTCCCTGCTCAATATCTCGAGGGAATATGATATTTCCATATGGATATTCCTTCCGACCATATGCCTCTCAACCTCGTCCCAGTCCTCCCAGGCCCCGAGATGGGTTGTCACAAGCTTAAGTTCAGGGAATTTATCGAGCACCCTTACGATCCTTGCCGGATCCGCGATCCTTCTACGCTCAAAGGCAAGGTCAAACCCGGTATGCATCATCACTATAAGACCCGCATCGCATATTCTTTCATAGACAGGGAAAAACCTCTCATCATCAATAACGAAGTCCTGATAATAGGGATGGAACTTGACGCCCTTGAATCCTCCGGCCTTAATCCGGGAGATCCTCTCCGGAAAACCTTCATCAGCTGGATGGAATGAAGGGAAGGGCAGAATCCTCTCCGACATCACCTTCCCCGACCATAAAATAATCGAATCGAACTGGGAGGGCCTTGTTGCGATAGAGCAGACGATGCTCTTTTCGATATTGTTCTTATCCATTGAGGAAATCAGCGAAGAGAGCCTGCCGTCAATATGCGCCCTGACATCATACATCCTTCGACCCTCTTCGAGAAGCGTCTTCATAGCCCGTTCGGCCAGAGCGTCCGGAAAGGCGTGAGTATGGAAATCGATTATCCTCTCTGTCATCGGGTTATTATAGCCGGCCCGCACGCGTTTTGGAAGGGAGTCCGCAACTGATGACAAAGAAACCCAAAAACCCGCG
This sequence comes from uncultured Nitrospiraceae bacterium, assembly GCA_964475485.1. Lineage (GTDB taxonomy): Bacteria > Nitrospirota > Thermodesulfovibrionia > Thermodesulfovibrionales > UBA9159 > CAYYWY01. The sequence continues at coordinate 32,626 of CAYYWY010000025.1, forward strand.
AAAAAGCCTTGACATCGCAGTGTGGCCGTGCTTATTATGTATCACTGTTCGGTTTAAATGGTTCTTCATTTGGAGAACTGCTTTCGTGCGTGTCTTGCTCCAGGCCACATTATTTTAGGGTAATTGAGAGAATGATCTTAAATCATCTTGATGAAAGGGAGGAAAGAGCCGTGAAGGAAAGGTATGTAAGAGCATTTCTGTTCCTGGTCGTAAGTCTCTCATTTGTAGCGTCTGCATATGCAGAGATCAAGGCAGACTATGGCGCCGCATTCAGACTGAGACAGGAGATCTGGGAGAATGTCGTGACCCTCGATACTATCGGGCTTACCACAAGCGGTGCGGACAGGAACTTCATCCGCCTCAGGACCCAGGTATGGGGCAAGGTCGATTTCAGCAAGGATATCGGCGCATACGCAAGACTTGCCAACGAAGCGAAATACTACGGACTCGGGCCTTTCAAGGCTTATAAGACCAACCCCGGCAAGGACGACCTCGATCCCGATGAGCTCATCATCGACAACCTTTACGTTGATGTCAAGAACATTATGGGTGCTGTAGACCTCAGGGTCGGTCGCCAGGACTTCTTCGGCACTTACGGCGAAGGGTTCCTGATCCTGGACGGCAACCCTGGCGACGGCTCAAGGACTTTTTATTTCAATGCAGCAAAGGCGAACGTGAGGTTGATCCCAAACTTCAATTTCGACCTAACCTTCATCAGTAATCCGAAAACGGATGTCTATCTCCCTTCGATACACCCGGCCGTCAAGGGAGGATTATACATCGACAACAAGAAGCTTCTCACCGCCTCGGATGAGCAGGGCATCGTCCTCTATGGAAGGGCAAAGATGGATAACCTGATCGCCGAGCCCTACTATATCTACAAGGTCGAAGAGCCTGTCGGATCAAACAAAGAACTCAGGCTTAATACCATCGGTGCAAGACTGGTCTATTCCGTCAACTCATGGAAGGTCGGCGGCGAATATGCCCATCAGTTCGGCGAATACGACGATGGAAGGGACAGGGTCGCCAACGGCGGATACATTTTTGTAAGCAGGAAGTACGACTCAGTCAGGTGGAAGCCCGAGTTCGACCTTAGATACGTCTATCTCTCCGGCGATGATACGTCCACAACCAGGCATGAGGGCTGGAATCCCCTCTTCTCGAGGAACCCATACTGGAACGAGCTCATCATTTACACCCTCATCAACGAGACAATAAAGGACAGCGGGCCTATACCGGGATACTGGACCAACATGGAAATTCTGAAGGCTTCAGTGAAACTGAACTTCTCGCCCAACACAAATCTTGCTCTTGCATACCAGTACCTCTGGGCTCCGAAAAAGACTTCGGGCCTCAACACACTAATGTTCTCGAACAATGGCAGGGACCGGGGCCATCTCCCCACCGCAATCCTGAGCCACAAGTTTTCCAAAAACATAGACGGCATGGTGCACCTCGAGTATTTCGTACCAGGTAATTTCTACTCCGACAAGGCCGACAACGCCATTTTCTTCAGGTGGCAGTTACAGGCGAGAATATAGGCATGACGGTCGTTCTTCTATGAAGTCGTGAGACCCCGCCCGTTTGGTGGGGTCTCTTTTTCCCCCTCCGCCATACCGTCTATGCTTGCTATGCTTCTGTAGAGGTCCTCGATATAGTAAGGTTTTTTCAGGAAGGCTCTTACACCCATCGAAGAGAGCTCAGCACAATACTCGTTGTCAATATCGCCGGTGGAAACGATACACCTGAGGCCGGGTCTTATTCGCAGGATTTCCCTGTATGCCTCCAGGCCGTTCATCTTCGGCATAAGAAGGTCGAGGATGATGAGATCGATGTCCTGGTGCCGGCGCACCATGGTTACGGCAACGTCTCCGTCATCTGATTCGAGCACCTTAATCCCCTTCCGTTCAAGGGCATGCCTTAAGAACATCCGTATGACCTCGTCGTCATCAACCACTAGCACTGTCTTAAGATTCATCTAAACCTCCTGCTTTACTGTCATTGCTAACTGTCGATTGACTTTCTTGCGCCTTATGCTATCATCTTAAATGAGAGGAGGATTTATTCAATATCCCAGATGGGAGATGATATTCTTTACAAAATAGTGTTTTCTATAAGGGGGTTTTATTGAGTTACTGAGATAAGCCGGGGGTGGAGAAGTGAGCGAAATAATCGCCAGGGTAAAAAAGTCCCTGAAGGCCGTTGAGCATACATTGGAGAATGAACCGGTTGTACTCATCGATGCCGGGGGCAGACACTGGCTTAATGACATCGCGCTGGAACTTATCTCGAAGAAGGGAATCCCCCTGGACGATTTCATGGAATGGCTCAAGATCGGCTCGGCACACCTCCAGAGACTCGTCTATTTCGACATTCACATACACATGATGAGGCTTCCCGGCAATGATGTAATCGTCTTCCTTAAGCAGGAATGCCCCCAGCCAAGCAGCGAAAACTTCGATCTCACACTGAAGGAGAGGGAGGTACTGCGCCATCTCGTCAAGGGTCTCTCTAACAAGGAGATCGCAACTCACATGAAGTTAAGCCCGGGGACCGTGAATTCCCATCTTGACAACATCTATACGAAGCTTGGTTGCTCAAACAGGCTCGTCGCCTCTTTCGTGGCCCTCAAGCACGGCCTTTTTCTTCCGTCCCGCCGAACTTCCCCAAAGAAAAGGGGTTAGATTCCCCCGAAGCCTACCACCTGATCAACGCGGACGCCCACGTAAGACCTCCTCCAAAAGCCTCAAGGAGGATGTAATCGCCGTCTCTCACCTTGCCTCCCCTTACCGCCTCGTCAAGCGCGATGGGGATGGATGCGGCGGATGTGTTGCCGAACCTGTCGAGGTTTACCATCACCCTCTCCATGGGAAGACCGAGTCTCTTTGCAGTTGCCTGTATGATCCTCAGGTTCGCCTGGTGGGGGATCAATAGGGAAAGCTGGGACGGGCTTAGTTTATTCTCCCTTAGGGTTTCGACGGCGAGCCTCTCGAGCGTTCTTACCGCGACCCTGAATGTCTCATTTCCCCTCATCTTTATGTAGTGAAGTTTCTTCCTCACCGTATCCTTCGAAGCCGGATGCCTCGACCCTCCTCCAGGAGTGTGAAGCAAATCCCAGAGGCTGCCGTCCGAGTGCATCCTTGTAGAGATTATTCCCCTGTCTTCTTTCGTTGCTTCGAGAATGACGGCGCCCGCACCGTCTCCGAACAACACGCAGGTGGTCCTGTCCTCCCAGTCGGTGAATTTGGTGAGCACCTCCGAGCCGGCCACGAGAACCCTCCTGTATACGCCGCTCCTTATGAAGCTGTCCGCCACGGAGAGGCCGAATATGAATCCGGAGCAGGCAGCGTTAACGTCGAAGGCAGCTGCCTTCCTGGCGTCGAGTTTGTCCTGGAGTATGCACGAGGTTGCCGGAAGGGGCATATCACCCGAGACCGTTGCGACAATTATGAGTTCGATATCCTTGGCCCTTAGCCCTGCCCTCTTAAGGGCTGCCTTGGAAGCCTCATAAGCAAGGTCGGACGCGGCCTGCCTCTCGTTGGCAACCCTGCGCTCCCTGATACCGGTCCTCTCCGTAATCCATTCATCGGAGGTGTCCACCATCCTTTCGAGATCTGCATTGGTCAGAACCTTCTCGGGAGCATATGACCCCGTTGCAATCACCCTGGCCCTCACCTTCCCTCCCTTACATACAGAGTGTTTATCTCCTCTCTTATAATCTCATGCACCTTTTTCCGCGAAAATTCCGCGGCGACTTTTATGGCGTTCCTTATCGCCTTTGAAGAAGACCTCCCGTGGCCTATGATACATGTGCCGTTTATCCCGAGCAGAGGAGCCCCCCCATATTCCGCATAGTCGGTCTTCTTTCTGAAATTCCTGAGGGCGGGTTTCATCAAAAGATATCCTATCCTGCCCGTCGTCACGTCCGAGATCTCCCTTTTGAGCATCTTCAGGATGACCTCGGCAAGACCCTCGCTCGTCTTGAGAACGATGTTACCGATAAACCCGTCACAGACCACGACGTCCGCGCTTCCGAGAAAGATATCCTTTCCCTCGATGTTTCCTATGAACTTGATGCGGGATTCCTTGAGCAGCTTGAACGCCTCTTTGGTAAGGAGGTTACCCTTTGTATCCTCTTCGCCGATACTCAACAGGGCGATCTTCGGCTCGGAGTTGTCGAACATCGCCCTGCAGTATGCATCGCCCATAAGTGCGAACTGAAGGAGGTTCTCGGCACTGCAGTCGACGTTCGCGCCCGCATCGATAAGCACAAAAGGGCCCTTCAGGGTCGGCATTATTGTGGCGATGGCAGGCCTCTCGACTCCCTTGGAAGGGCCGAACATAAGGAGCGCAAGAGCCATGGCTACCCCGGAATGCCCTGCGCTGACCACGCCGTCCGCCTCCCCGTTCCTTGCGAACTCTATCGCCTTTCTTATGGAAGAGTCCTTCTTCTTCCGTACGGCGGCCACGGCAGGTTCATCCATCTTCACGACCTGGGACGCGTGGCGTATCTGAAGCCTTGTGGGCGGGTATCTCTTGCCGGAAAGCTCTTTTTTTATTAAAGCCTCGTCCCCGACAAGGACGATGTCGATATCTTTGCTCTCGTTAACAGCCTCTACAGCGCCCTCTACCGTAACCGCGGGGGCAAAGTCGCCCCCCATAGCATCAAGGGCAATTCTCATTCCTTTTCGACTATTTCAAGAACCTTCCGACCGTCGTAAGATCCGCAGCTCAGACAGACCCTGTGGGATTCCTTCAGTTCCTTGCATTCCGGGCAGACGCTCAGGCTTGGCAACTGTCCTTTCCAGTTGGCCCTCCTCTTGTCCCTTCTCGTTCTTGTATGTCTATGCGTCGGATTTGCCATTACTACTCCTTTCTCTCATCAAAGAGTTTTTTAAGTATCTCAAGCCTTGGGTCCGTTTCTCTCCGTTCACAGGCGCACGCCTTTATGTTGAGGTCGGCGCCGCATTTGGGACATATCCCCTTGCACGAATTGCTGCACAGCGGCTTCATGGGAACGTTCAAGAGCACCTGTTCCGTCACGAGTTCCCCGATATCCAATTCATCGCCAACATAGAAACCCGTGTCGAGCTCGCCCTCCCTGACCTCGTACTTCTCCTCGCCCTTCAACTCTTCGACCGGGCGATAAACCACGTCGATGTCCACGTCCATATCCCTGGAAAAACTCCTGAGGCACCTGCCGCACTGAAGCTCAAGTCCTGCAAGGGCCGTTCCCTTTGCGAGGACTTCCGAGCCGACCTTGTCAATATGGAGCCTTACCCGGACAGGGGAAAGAAGCTTAAGGCCCTCGGTCCTGATTTCCTCCTCGAATTCAAGGTCAAGTCCCTCCTCTTTAATCTCCGACAACACTATCTTCATTTTAAAAGACCGTCCAAGCTGGTTATTATAACAAAACGGCAAGACAGGATGTCAAACCGGCGGACCCCATCGTAAGCATCCCTTTTTCCGTGATGGGGTTATGCGCAAAGCGAGCGAGCTCCTCTCTGCGTTCCCGCCAGTAGGCATCCCACGCCCGTTGAGTCTTAAGAGCCTCAGCCTTTACCGCTCCGTTGGCAAAAATTCAAGATCATGGTTGACAAAAAGGGACGGCTGCATGTTATTTTATTTTGGCTGAAAACCAACCAAGAAGGCTCGTAGCTCAGGGGGAGAGCGCTACCTTGACACGGTAGAGGTCGGCGGTTCGAAACCGCCCGGGCCTACCATTAAAAATAAAGCCTTTACCATTGATCGGCGCCGTGCCGGACAAGCCCGACCGCATTTTGCAAAGTGAAGAGCCCTTCCTCCGGACCGCTGAGGACAAAGGGGTCAAACCGGCAATGCTGGCGCGTCCATTCGCTTTTCTTTCAATCTCAAGAAATTGCATAATCCGGGTTGATATGCTTTATAATACGTTCCTGATGGACACCTCCAGACTCTTCGAGAAGAAGTTTTCCATTCTCAGAGAGATCTCCGACGCCATGATCATAACTGAGAACATCACCGCCCTTGCCTATCTCATGCTCGACCTCGCGATCAGCTATACTAACGCAGAGAAGGGCCCTCTCATGCTGGCAAATGAGTTCGACGATCTCTATATCCTTGCCTCACGAGGAATAGACGGCAACCTTGCCAGAACCTACAGGGTCAGAATCGGCGAGGGGATTGCGGGCAAAGTATATAAGGAGCGAAAACCTTTGATAGCCGCTGACATGGAGGGAAATCTTTCAATACACAGGAAACCTCATTACAGGACCGGCTCCTTCGCAAGCATCCCCCTGAAAGTCGGTGACGAAGCCATTGGTGTTCTGAACCTCGCAGACAAGATCGACGGCGAGGTATTCTCCGAACAAGATAGGGCGTTTCTTCAGCACTTCGCTTCCTATGCCTCAATCGCCCTCAAAGGCGCCCAGTATTGCCGCGAGCTGGAGGAGATGAGAACGCTTTCAATAACAGATTCCCTCACTGGACTGTTCAACAGGAGATACTTCGACCATCGCCTTTTTGAAGAACTGCAGCGCGGCATACGTTATGATTCCCCCTTCTCGCTGGCCATCTTCGACATAGATGATTTCAAGCTGTTCAACGATACTGAGGGGCATCTTGCAGGCGACGAAATGCTGAAGGCCCTCGCGGATATAGCAAGGGAATCCCTCAGGTCCATCGATATAGTTGCGCGGTTCGGGGGAGAGGAATTTGCGATCATCATGCCGCAGACTGAAAAGGACGAGGCCTTTGTTGTGGTTGAAAGGGCAAGAAACAACATCAAGGAACTTATTCCCCTAACCTGGAGGAAATTCCCGCGGAAGAAGATAACAGTGAGCACAGGCATCGCAGCCTTCCCCGTGGACGGGAAAGATGCAAGAACGCTGATACGGAATGCTGACAAGGCGCTTTACAGGGCAAAACTCGGCGGAAAGGACAGAACAATAGTGTGGGATTCCGCCCTCCCGGCGCAGGAGAATGCGATCTGACAATTGAACATCATTGCCAACGAGAATATTCAAAAAGAGAGCTTGTGACGAAGCCTCGACAACGCATGATTCATAGTAGAGGAGGAGCAGATGATGATACGGGTGCTGTATTCCAATGGAAAGTATGACCTAGTGAAGAATTCCCTCCTCGAAGGACTGATAAGGTCTGGCAAGATAATGAGATTCCAGCGGGCCGACGGATGGGTCACAGTAGGGAAGGATCTGATACGAGGACAGGGGGGGCTTTTATAACGGGTATGAGAGAAGAAGGGAAAAACAGGCGTAGCATGTCTCAAGAAGGAAACTCCTTCCTTAACTTGCAGTCCGTTCAAACGCCTTACCGTTAGGCCTGCCTTAAGACGGGCGCATATCCCCCTTTTTTTTTGCATTTCTGCCAAAACGAAGGTCTTTATTCTCAGGGCTGCAAAAGCTGTTATTTGAAATACTCTTTCAATTCAATGAGTATCATCTGGCATGGAAGATGCGTCTTAAAGAGTGAAGACAGAGAAAGGAGGAAAAGAAGATGAAAACAAACGGGATGACGAAGAAGATGGCATACATAGGGGCAGGGGCAGGACTGGTTCTCTTTGCAGTAATAGGGCTTCTTCCGGGTTCTTTTCTGGGCGGAGTGATAGGGCTTAACATAGCAGGGAGTCTATTCGGTCTTCCTGTAAGTTCTGCGCTTTTGCCGAGGGTGATCGTCGGGATATGCATGCTTTTGGGAGTGCTGGTATCGGCCATGATATTCATTGCAGGCACTTCGGTTGCGGGATGGCTTCTGGGATATGCAATAGATTCCATAAGGGCGGGGCATGCGGTGCCCGCCGAGGCAAAGCATAAATAGACAGTGATTTGTGAATAGTAAAACAGTAAAAGAAAGGAAAGGAGGAAAAGGAGATGAAAGCGAGAAAAGAGATGGTGAGGATGGGGACGAAGGTAGGAGGAGTGCTTGGAGGGATAGCGTTTCTGGTGTTCGGCATTGTTCCGGGTTTTTATTTCGGCAGCTACGGTATCCTGGTTTTGATGAACCATCTGTTCGGAGGCCCTCTTGAGGCGACGGTTCTGGTGAGGGTAGCGGTGGCAGTGGGAGCCCTCGTGGGGATCGCCTGCATCGCCTCGGTATCCATCGTAGTGGGCGCCATCTTCGGCACCGCCGTGGGGTATCTTTCAGAGGCGGTCACGGGCATGGCCAGAGCAAAGGTGCCCTCAGAGGAAGTCCACGCCAAGGCTGAATAGCCC
>CAYYWY010000026.1:0-7999 GCA_964475485.1 uncultured Nitrospiraceae bacterium
ATGAGCGCAAAGAAGGGCGTAGTGATTATAGAAACGGCTACTCCGTGGATCTCGTATGGTCGTTTGTTAAAAGGCAGAGGTGTTGGGCACACAAGCTTAGGAACGTATCAAACTATCTTAAAAAGAAAGATAGAGACAACTGCATAAAAGAGGCAAGAGCGATCTACAAAGCAGAGGGCAGAAAAGAGGCATTAAAGGCATATAGCGTTTGGGCAAGGAGATGGAAACAAATATGTCCCAAGACGCTAAGATGCATAGAGAAAGACTTGGAGGAGCTATTGAACTTCTATTATTGTCCAAAGCAGATGAGGATAAAGCTGAGAACAACGAATGTAATAGAGAGGGCTTTCAGGAAGGTGAGAAGAAGAACAAGGCCCATGAGTTGCTTTAATCACGACCACAGCATCGAAAGAATTGTCTATGCAGTGCTGAGTCGTCTGAATGAACAATGGGGAAGAAAACCCTTAAAGGAATTTACACAAAATGATTGACATTACCTGTCTTCCCTCGAGCTATTAAAAACCCGTGTAATTGAGTTAAAATGAAGTGCGGGCGGGCACCATCCGGTTCAGCTCCTTTCCTGACCGGAAGATTATTTACAACCAATGCCGCATCCAGTAGAATGAGTAGGAAATAGATACAGAGAGCCTTGCAAGTCGCGCTCTTCTCTGTAATCGGGAGGAGGCAGGACTGTGGATCCCGGAGTAGGGGTAAGAGAGCTGATTCAGCGGTATGGTCTTGAAGAGGACATGGAGCACGTGATCGTCCCTGTCACCGGCAGTAACGGCCATACCAAACGTGTCTTTCTTTTGAAAAGGAGGTTTATGCGAATTGTTTATCCCGGAGGGCAGTATGTAGACTATCCCCTTGAAGAAGTGGTTGAGGCCACGGTCAGGTATCCCGATCTCCTGTTGAGCGAGGCTCTCTACATGATGCATAGGGAAAGGGATGCCGCGAGAAAGGCCGGAGAGGAGAGTTCAGGCATGGAAACAGCGGGTGAGAAAGGAGAGGATATCCAGACGATGAGCGAGAGGTTCTCTGAATGAAGAAAAAGATACTGATCAATGCAAAACATCCCGAAGAGAAGAGGGTTGCCATAGTGGAAGGCGACACCCTTGTGGATTTCTATGTCGAGGTTTCGGCTAAGGAGCATCTGAAGGGCAATATCTATAAGGGCGTTGTAGTGAGGATCGAACCGGGCCTTCAGGCGGCATTTGTCGATTTCGGCGCGAGGAGACACGGCTTTCTCCAGATGAGGGAGATAAACCCAGAGTATCTTGGGAAGACCGGCGGGGGCAAGAGGCCGAGGATACAGGAAGTCCTGTCGAAGGGCCAGGAGGTCGTTGTCCAGGTTGAGAAGGACGAGAGAGACACGAAGGGCGCGAGCCTCACCACCTATCTCTCGATACCGGGCAGGTATATTGTGATGATGCCTGGAGAGGAAAAGGTGGGGATATCAAGAAAGATTGAGGACAGGGAGGCCCGTGAGCGGCTCAAGGAGATTTTCAGCACCCTTAGACTTCCTGAGAAGATGGGCTTTATCCTTAGAACCGCAGGCAGCGACCGGACGAGCGAGGATCTAGAAAACGACCTGAAGTACCTTGTCAAACTCTGGAGCAGGATTCAGACCGAGTCCAGAAAGGTTGCAGCACCGGCGCTTATTTACAAGGAACAGGATATTGCTGTCAGAACGGTGAGAGACTACCTCACGGACGATGTGACCGAGGTTCTAGTAGACGATCAGGAGGCGTACCGGAGGATGAAGGAGTTTCTGAGGAAGACGCTGCCGTGGAGAAGGATCAACATAAAGCTCTATAAGGATAAAAAGCCGATTTTTTCGAAGCATAATATCGAGGAGCAGATTGCAAAGATCTACGAGCGTTACGTCTACCTTCCTTCCAAGGGGTACATCGTCATAGACAAGACGGAGGCCCTCACCGCCATTGACGTGAATTCAGGAAGGTCCCGTAAAGAAGAGAGCGTCGAGTCCACAGCCCTCAGGACGAATATCGAGGCCGCAGATGAGATCGCACGGCAGTTCAGGTTGAGGGACATCGGCGGCCTCATCGTTATCGACTTTATCGACATGGCATCGCACAAGAACAAGAGGGAGGTGGAGAACAGGCTCCGCACCGCTCTTGGTTCCGACAAGGCACATATCGATATGACCGGTATCTCAAGGTTCGGTCTTGTCGAAATGACGAGGGAGAGGCTGAGACCCGCTTATATGGAGACGGTCCACAGGAAATGCGATGTCTGCGGCGGGGCGGGAGTCGTGAGAACGGACGAGGTGACCGCCCTTTCGGCTTACAGAGAGATCCATGCAAGGTTATCCATAGGAGGAATCAAATCCGTACACTGCTCGCTTCCAGTGGAGAGTCTGAACTATCTTATCAATACGAAAAGGAGCGATATAGCCGATCTGGAGAAGGAATTCAAGGTTGCGATAAGGCTTTCGGCAGATGCCGGGCTTGCCCCAGGCCGGTATGAGATCTCGGTAGAAAAGGTTGAGGAAGAGAAGCCTGCGGATAAGGGATTGAAAAAATCTCCGCAGAGAGCCGAGCATAAGGTGCAGCGCAGGGTTGCGGAAAAGGAAGAGCCGGAACCCTCCGTAAAGGTGGAAGAGGGGATGGAGATAGCGGAAGAGCAGGGACAGGCTGAACAAAAGGCAAAGAAACGTCAGAAGCGCCGTCCATGGCCGAGGAGACGCTCCAGTGGAAAACGTGCGGTGTCCGCCCCTGCCGAGGGTGTTCGGGGACCGGACGAGGAGACCGGGGAGTCCGCGGCGGAAGAGCCGGCGGAAGGGCAGCAGGAGTGACGCTGCCTGCATTGGAGGGTTCAGCAGAGAGAACAGACCTTCTGCACTGTCTCTTCGACCTTAACCTTTACCGTCTCTTTTGTCTTCCTATCCTTTATCTCCACAAGGCCTTGCCCGAGGTTCTTTTCCCCGATGACGACCTGCGTAGGGATTCCGATGAGGTCGGCGTCCTTGAATTTCACCCCGGCCCTTTCCCCACGGTCATCCATCAGGACTTCAACACCTATTGCAGACATGTCTATGTACAACTTCTCGGCAACCTCGACTGTCTTTGAATCGTTCATGTTCAGCGGCAGAATCTCGGCATCAAAGGGGGCGATGCTCCTCGGCCAAATGATGCCGTCCTTGTCGTTGTTCTGCTCGACGGCCGCAGCCGCTATCCTCGCCGGACCGATGCCGTAGCTCCCCATGATGATGGGTTTTTCCTGACCGTTTTCGTTAAGGAAAAAGGCCCTGAGGGGGTTCGAATACTTCGTGCCGAGCTTGAAGATGTTGCCGATCTCTATTACACGCTCGGAGCGCAATGAACTGCCGCACCTCACGCAGAGGTCGCCCGCCCTTGCAACGTGGATATCGTGCCATTCAGCTGAAAAGTCGCGGCCGGACTTGATCCCCATCATATGATAGTGCGGTCTGTTTGCGCCGCTCACATACACGCCCTCCCTAAGACAGTCATCAGCGATGATCCTGAGTGTATGACCCATGGGACCTATGAAGCCTGCCTCGACGCCGAGGACATCCTTAACCTCTGTCTTCTGCGCGGGCCTGAGGTTGCCCAGTATCTTTGCAAGCTTCTTTTCGTGCAGCTCCTGATCGCCCCTAACAAGGGCAAGGACAGGACCCTTGTCGGTCATCATCAGGATGCTTTTTATGAAATACCAAGGAGGGACTTTCAGAAAGTTCGATACCTCCTCAACAGTCCTTTTCTCCGGGGTAAGTACCTCTTGCTGTTTCCATTCCTTCGGCTCATTCTTCAAGGGCGAAGAAAGGGCAAGCTCCACATTCGCAGCATATCCGCAATTGTCGCACAAGGCTATCTCATCTTCCCCCGCCGCGCTTGGGGCCATGAACTCATGGGCCGTCGCCCCTCCCATCATACCAGGGTCTGATTCCACCTGATAAAATTTCAGCCCGCATCTGGTAAAAATCTTATGGTACGCCTCAGCATGGAGCTGATAGCTCTTGTCGAGGTCTTCTTCCGAGGCGTCGAAGCTATAGCTGTCCTTCATAACGAACTCCCGTGTGCGCAAAACCCCGCTCTTCGGCCTTGCCTCGTCCCTGAGTTTTGTCTGTATCTGATACCATATCTGGGGAAGGTCCCGGTAAGATCGGATTTCCCTGGATGCGAGCCAGGCCATGATCTCCTCATGGGTCATCCCGAGGCACATGTCCCTCCCAGACCTGTCCTTAAGCCTGAACATCTCGTCCCCGATGGCATACCATCTCCCAGTCTGCTGCCAGACCTCGGCAGGATGGAGAACGGGCATAGAAATCTCCTGGGCCCCGATTGCCTCCATCTCTTCCCTCAGTATGGCGTATATTCTGCTGAGCACCCGCAGGCCGAGGGGCAGGTACACGTACAACCCGGCTGCGAGCTGCCTCACGTATCCCGCCCGGAGCATCAGTTTATGGCTTACAGCCTCTGTTTCAGAGGGAGTTTCCCTTAGTGTGGGTATCAACATCTTTGAGAAACGCATCTCTTTTCCTCCTCGATCGGAAAATACGCAGCTGAACCCCGGTAACGTTAGAGTAATTTATACGGGAGGTTTAGTCAAGGATGGATCATGGATGATCTACCCGACGGCATTCTTTGAAAATCCGCATCGAAAGTGTTAAATTATTCTATCTGAAGAGCCTAATTAATTACGGAGAGCCAAGATGCAGAAGAGAGTACCGATCACGCCCGATGGTTATCAGAAGCTCCAGGAGGAGCTTGAGAGGCTGCTGAAAGTCGAAAGGCCCAAGAACATCCAGGCCATAGCGGAGGCCCGCGCCCACGGTGACCTCTCGGAGAACGCCGAGTATCACGCCGCCAAGGAGAGACAGTCCTTTCTTGAGGGCAGGATACAGGAGCTCCGGGCAAAACTTGCCCTTGCAGAGGTGATAGACCCGTCGAAGATAAGCCAGTCGAGGGTTGCCTTCGGCGCCAAGGTGAGGGTACTCGACGTCGAGGCCGGTGATGAGTATCTCTTTTGGCTTGTGGGTCCTGAAGAGGCAGACGTAAAGCAGGGAAAGATATCCATAACCTCTCCCGTGGGGAGGGCTCTTATCGGAAAGGAAACAGGAGACACCGCGGTCATCAAGGCTCCTGCGAGAACCATCGAGTACGAGATCATCGAGATAAGCTTTGAGTAGGCCCAAGAGATACTTCAAGGCGACAATCACAGAAAACAGAGTTCTGAACAGAGACTACGGCCTTCTCACCTTCGCCCCTTCGCGCGAACCCTTGGAACCGCTGCCCGGGCAGTTTTTCATGATCGGAATGGAAGGTGACTATGACCCCCTGCTGAAGAGACCCTTCAGCCTTTTCAGGAGGACGCCGAAAGGATTCCAGATACTTTACAGGGTGCGTGGAAGGGGAACCTTAATGATAAAAAACCTGCGAAAGGGTTCGGTGATTGACGTGCTCGGCCCCCTTGGCAACTCCTATCCCATGCCCCCGAAGGGCTGGATGCCTCTCATTGTTGCGGGAGGCATAGGTATAGCTTCGGTCTTTTCCCTGGCGGAGAAGCTTGCAGCCGGGAAGAATAAGGCTGTCATCTATTACGGCGCAAGGTCCGAAAGCGATCTGCTCCTGCTCGGCGGACTCAGGAAGGTTTCGAGGAGGCTTGTCGTGAGCACGGATGATGGCTCCTGCGGGGAGAGGGGTTGCGTTACAGATATGCTGAGCGTCCTTCTCTCAAGCAGTGATGAGGTGAGTTCCGATGCCGTGATCTATGCGTGCGGTCCGAGAAAGATGCTCGAGACGGTTTCCGGGATGGCGGCAAGGAAGGGGATTAAAGCATACGTCTCGATGGAGGAAAATATGGCCTGCGGCGTGGGAGCTTGTCTCGGATGTGTGGTGAAGACCCGATCGGGCCACAAGAGGGTTTGCAAGGAGGGGGCTGTGTTCGACTCCGGGGAGATTGTGTGGTGAGAAGATAAGAAGAGATAATATGGATCTAAGTGTAGGCATAGGAAGGCTGAAACTCAAAAACCCTGTTGTGACCGCCTCGGGGACTTTCGGATACGGAGAAGAGTATTCTGAGTTCATCGACCTGAACAGGCTGGGTGCTGTTGTGGTAAAAGGTCTTTCCCTTTCTCCCAGAGAGGGCAATCCCCCGCCCCGCATTGCCGAGACGGCTGCGGGAATGCTGAATGCAATCGGCCTCCAGAATATCGGCATTGAGAATTTCATAAAGGAGAAACTTCCGTTTCTCAGGCAGTTCAATACGCCTGTCATAGCGAACTTCTTCGGGGATTCCGTCGGCGAATATGTGGAAGCCGCATCGAGGCTGAGCGCTGCCGAGGGTATTCACGGCCTTGAGATGAACATATCCTGCCCAAATAAGGAGTCTGAATGGTGCATATTCGGTACGGACCCCAAGGTGACATATGAGGTGGTGAGGGCGGTGAGGGACGCCACTGCCTTGCCGCTCATCGTGAAGCTCTCCCCTAACGTGACGGATATCTCGGCCATGGCGAGGGCTGCCGAGGAGGCAGGAGCCGATGCGGTCTCCCTGATCAACACTATCACGGGCATGGCCATCGACATCACTACAAGGAGGCCGAAACTGGGCAACATCACCGGAGGTCTCTCAGGCCCCGCGGTAAAGCCTATTGCCCTGAGGATGGTGTGGGAGGTTTACAGGACGGTCAAGATTCCGGTCATTGGTATGGGCGGGATAACGACCGGCAGCGACGCTATAGAGTTTTTCCTCGCAGGCGCCACTGCGGTTGCCGTGGGCACGGCGAATTTCATCAACCCAAGGGCTACAATCGAGGTGCTTGAGGGTATTGAGACGTACATGAAGAAGAACAGGGTATCCTCTATAAAGGAACTGACCGGAGGGATTTTATGAAAGTGATTCCTATCATCACCCTTGCGACCGACTTCGGCTACAGGGACCCTTTGACCGGGATCGTGAAAGGGGTTATCCTCGGCATCAACCCCGAGGCGAACATCGTTGATATCACGCACGGCATAAGCAAGTACAATGTACGAGAGGCCGCCCTTACCATCGGGATGAGTTACCGCCAGTTCCCGCCCAGGACCATTCATGTGGCGGTGACGGACCCGGGGGTCGGCTCTTCGAGGAGGCCGATCCTGGTGGTGACCGAAAACTATTACTTTGTCGGCCCCGACAACGGGATCTTTTCTGTAATTTACAGTGAAAGCGAGCGCTTCCAGGTGATTCATGTCACCGCCGACCATTACTTTCTCCGGAAGAAAAGCGCTACGTTCCATGCGAGGGACATCTTCGGCCCGGTGGCTGCGTGGCTTTCGAAGGGTGTCGTCGCATCGAATTTCGGCGAGCCGGTGAACGACTATGCGAGATTTGCCTTCCCCGTTCCGAACATGCCTACGAAGACGACTGTGGAGGGAGAGGTGATCCACATCGATCATTTCGGCAACGCGATCACGAACATCAAATCGGAGAACCTTCGTCTTTTGCTGGGAGAAAAACCCGGTAACCTGAGGATTGTGGCCAAGGGAAGGCAGATAGAGATGAAAAAATATTACAGCGAGGCCGAAGACAGGGATCTTTATGCCCTGATCAACAGTATGGATCTTCTGGAACTCTTCGTCTATAGAGGAAATGCTGCAAAGCAATACGAGCTGAAGGTCGGTGACACGCTTGGCGTGATGCTCGTGGCGTAGAGGGACTTTGACGGCGGGCGGAAGTGTATTGTAAAATAGTTATGAAAAATTGCAATACTGATGGAGGTTTGATAATGCCGATATATGAGTATGTCTGTCTGAAATGCAACAACATCTTTTCTGCGCTCCAGAGGCTGGGGACCTCTGAAAAGGAGACCTTCTGCCCCTCATGCGGTTCCGCCAATGTGAGGAAAAAGGTATCTGCGTTCAGTTACGGCCAGAGCAGCGGCACATCCTCATCGCCCTCGTTTTCAGGTTACAGCGGCGGAGGCTGAGGAGTCTCGTCCTGCTGAGCCGTGCGCTCGGTTTCACCGGAAGCA
>CAYYWY010000026.1:8024-37771 GCA_964475485.1 uncultured Nitrospiraceae bacterium
GAAAAAAATCTTGACATTTGCCTTCCTGTAGCAATAAAATTTGGCTGATGGCCGGAAGGGGATACTGTCCCGTTGCGGCAAAAATAATCTTGAGGGAATCCTCGGAGAGAAGGGAAAATGGCACGCAGGCTTCTCCTTGCTGATGACAGTATCACAATACAAAAGGTGGTCGAGCTGGTGCTTGCCGAGGAGGGTTTTGATATCAAGGCGGTCGGTAACGGCGAGGAGGCGTTGAATACCATTGCGCAGTTCAGGCCCGAGGTCGTCCTTGCAGACATCGACATGCCCAGGATGAACGGTTACCAGTTGTGTGAGAAGATAAAGACGAACCCTGACACATCGGACATCCCTGTCATTCTACTTGCAGGAGCCTTTGAGCCTCTCGATGAAGAGCTTGCAAGGAACGTCAGGGCCGATGATTTTATCGTAAAGCCCTTCGAATCCCAGGAGCTCATAAGCAAGATCAATGCGGTCATTGCGATGGCAGAGATGGCAAGAGGGCGTGCTGAGGAAGAGGGGGCTGCCGAGGCTGTAGAGATGGCTGGTGCGGAGGAGGACCTCTGGGCGATGGAGGAAATCGTATCCGAGCCCATTGTCGCAGAGGGGTTCATGGAGGAGACCCCCCTCGACGAAGTGATCGGAACCGAAGCGCTGGAATTTGCGGAAGAGGCCGAGGCGGAAGTCGAGCCCGAGAAGATGGCTATTGAGGAGGCGTTTGCAGAAACTCCTTCCGTCAGCCCTCCTGTGGCCCCTCCGGCTGCTCCTGCTGTTCAGGTCGCCGGGGTCGAAGTGATCTCGAAAGAACAGGTCTATGAAATATTCAAAAAGACGGTTGATGAAAGGGTTGCTTCGTCCCTTGCCTCCGTGAATATGAAAGATATAGTACTTTCATCCCTTGCCCCCTCAATAAAGGATTCTGCCGAGAAGGCGTTATGGGAAGTGGTGCCCGAGCTTGTGGAGAAGCTCCTGAAGGAGATGCTCCATGGCGCCCTCGCCTCCCTCACCAAGGAGGTAGAGAAGGTGATATGGGAGACCGTCCCGGATCTCGCAGAGAGCATGATTTCGAAGGAGATAGAGAGAATTAAATCCGAGATGTAAGCCCGGCCTTCTCCTCTTTAACGGCTGGTTAACCTTTCTTGCAATGACAGCGCTTGAGAAACATTTCAGTCTCGAAGGTATAGAAGAGAAGTGGTATGCCGAGTGGCTTCGCTCGGGATACTTCAGCCCGGACCCCGCAGGCAGCAAAGTTTTTTCCGTAGTGATCCCCCCTCCGAACGTGACGGGTTCCCTCCACATGGGTCATGCCCTGAATGCAACGCTGCAGGATATCCTTGTGAGGTGGAAACGCATGCTGGGATACAGGGTCCTTTGGGTGCCGGGCACCGACCACGCCGGTATTGCAACGCAGAACGTCGTCGAAAGAGAACTTGCAAAGGAAGGGCTCGACAGGCACGCACTCGGAAGGGGCGCGTTCGTCGAGAGGGTCTGGAGATGGAAGGCGGAATACGGCGGGAGGATCACCCATCAGCTCAAGAGGCTCGGTGCATCATGCGACTGGTCAAGGGAGAGATTTACCCTCGACGAAGGTCTTTCGAGGGCTGTCAGGGAGGTCTTTGTAAGACTCTATGAAGAGGATCTCGTCTACAGGGATAAGAGGCTCATCAACTGGTGCCCGAGATGCCATACCGCGCTCTCGGACTTGGAAGTGGAGCACGAGGATGTTGACGGCCTTCTTACGTACATAAAGTATCCCCTCACCATCTCTGGTAAGGAGGGGATGGAGGGGAGGTATATTGTGGTCGCTACCACGAGGCCGGAGACCATGCTGGGGGATACGGCTGTGGCAGTGAACCCCGGAGACGGGCGCTACAGTGACATGGTCGGCAGATTCGTGGCCTTGCCCCTCACCGGCAGAAAGATACCCATAATTGCGGACGGTGCGGTGGATCCGTCCTTCGGCACAGGCGCCGTAAAGGTAACGCCCGCACATGACTTCAATGATGAGGCAATGGCAAAGCGTCAAAGCCCTCCTCTGCCGTTCGTAACCGTCATCGACGACAACGGCAGAATGACCCCGGATGCGGGAAAGGAATACTCCGGTCTTTACCGGTATGAGTGCAGGAAAAAGGTTGTGGAGGACCTGAAGGCAAGAGGTCTCATCGTCAAGGAAGAGAAATACCGTCACTCGGTGGGTCACTGCTACCGCTGCAAGACTATTATCGAGCCCCTCTCCACTCTTCAGTGGTATGTGAGGACCGTACCCCTTGCCTCTGCCGCTACGGAAGCTGTGAGGCAGGGAAGGATACGGATAATACCTTCATCGTGGGAAAACACGTACTTTTCATGGATGGAAAACATCAGGGACTGGTGCATTTCGAGACAGATATGGTGGGGACACAGGATCCCCGCCTGGTACTGCGATGATTGCGGCGAGGTCAATGTCTCCAGGGAAATCCCTGCCTCCTGCAGGAGGTGCGGCAGCGCAAGACTTGTTCAGGATGAGGATGTGCTTGATACCTGGTTTTCATCCGCCCTCTGGCCTTTCTCCACTCTGGGGTGGCCCGACGAGACCGATGACCTTAGGACCTTCTATCCCACGAGCGTCCTTGTTACCGCCTTTGATATCCTTTTCTTCTGGGTAGCAAGGATGGCAATGATGGGGCTGAAATTCATGGGGGAGGTGCCTTTCAGGGACGTTTACATCCATGCCCTTGTGCGGGATTCCCGCGGGGAGAAGATGTCCAAGTCCAAGGGGAACGTCGTGGACCCTCTCATCATGATGGACAAATACGGGACTGATGCCTTCAGGTTCACGCTTGCCGCGTTTGCCGCACAGGGGAGGGACATCCGTTTCTCGGAGGAGCGGGTGGAGGGCTACCGCTATTTCGTGAACAAATTATGGAACGCGGCGCGTTTTATCACGATGAACATAAAAACGGTGACAAGTGAGGAGTTACAAGCGACAAGTTTGAAAGACCCGTTGCTCGTTACTCTTGGGCCGTCACTGGATCTGCCGGGCAGGTGGATACTGAGCAGGCTTTCTGTCACGGTGGACGAAGTCAACAACGCCCTCGCCGAATACAGGTTTAACGAAGCGGCCAGCAGCGTTTACCGGTTCGTATGGCACGAATTCTGCGACTGGTATATCGAGATGTCCAAACATTCCATTTACGGCGAAGGGCAGGACAAGGCTGGCACCATAGCCTGCCTTATCCAAGTGCTCGACAATTCCCTGAGGTTGCTCCACCCCTTCATACCCTTCGTTACCGAGGAGATCTGGCAGACGATAAGGGGCTGCGTTCCGGGAAGCGCCGCGAGCATAATGATCTCAGGGTATCCCGAGGACCTGCCGAGGGACAGACAGGCCGAGGAGGAAATGGTGTATATTATAGAGGCAGTGACAGGTATCAGGAATATCAGGGGCGAGTTGAACATCTCCCCGGCTGCAGAAGTGAACGCCTTGATTAAGACCTTCACAGAGGGGGCTGATGAGACCCTTAAGAAGAACGTGCATCTCATCCGGAGGCTCGCAAAGGCAAGGGATGTCACGATCGGGAAAGGGATCGAAAAACCCGGTGGGTCTGCGACGAGCGTCAGGGACTTCTTTGAGATCTACGTTCCTGTGGAGGGGCTCCTCAATATCGATGAGGAGATCGGGAGGCTAGGCAAGGAAAAGACGAAGGTTGTGGAGTCATTGAGATTTCTTGAGAAGAAGCTTATGAGCGACGATTTTTTGAAGCGTGCTCCAAGGGACGTGGTCGAAAAAGAGAGGGCAAAGTATCAGGAGCTCATCCTGAAGGATGGGAGGCTTGAGGAGAGTATTAAACGGTTGAAGGAGATGGGGGTGAAAAATGCTTGAACCTGAGACAAGGGAGATCGAAGGAGAGGATCTCGAATTCATAGAGGCCGAGTTCATTACGATAAAGCAGAGTTCTGTCCGCTCTGTTGAAGGAGGGCACGTCGAGGTCCAGCAGGTGGGGGCGCTGAGTATCGACGGAGAGAGAGTCGAATCCACACAGGGGGCGGCGGTCCTTGTGCGCGGCTCCGAAGTGAACCTCAACCAGAGCGTGAGTCTGGTCACAACCGCTCACAACATGGCTGTGAACTCATCCTTTTCTCCTGTGCTTCTTGCAAAGGACACCGCCCTTGTCAGCAGGAGCGCCGTGGGCATCATGGGCGCCAGGGAGATCAGGACGGACAATGTCTCTTCTATCCTGATGATCGCCAACAGGGTGGAAGGGAAAGTGACGACCCTTCTTGACTGGAAATCGGCGTTGGCCATAGGAGGGGTTATCGCCGGAGCACTGGGATTCCTCTCCCTTTTCAGGAAAAGATGAGAGATTAATAACTTGCACCGCAGGGGACACAGAGGAATTTACCTGGATACTGAGTTTGCGGAGAATACGGGATGCAGAGGCAAAACGAGTTTTTTTGATGTTGAGTTCTGACGTATACACTCAATCGGCGTTCGCTGCGAACTCAGCGGTGAATAATCCAGTATGATGCAAATTCCTTTCAATATAAGGAACGTCCTCCGTTTGGCCCTTGAGGAAGACCTGGGGCATGGCGACCTGACCACGACCCTCATAATACCGGAAGAGCAGACATCAAAGGCGCTTCTTGTCGCAAAGGAAAGCTTTGTCCTTGCAGGCCTGCCTTTTGCCAGGGAGGTATTCAATCTCTTGAACCATGAGGAGGTTAAGTTCAGGGTCTTCCACAACGAGGGCTCTAAACTGAAAAAGGGCGATATCATCGCCGAGATCTCCGGAAGAACCAGGACGCTTCTCTCCTGCGAGAGAGTGGGCCTCAATATCCTGCAGAGACTTTCAGGGATCGCGACCCTTACCAACGAATTTGTGAGGAAGGTGAAAGGACTTGGGGTGAAGATCGTCGATACCCGGAAGACCACCCCGTGCCTGAGATTCATGGAAAAATATGCGGTGAAGGTCGGCGGGGGAGCCAACCACAGGTTCGGCCTTTATGACGGCATCCTTATAAAAGACAACCACATCGAAGCTGCAGGGGGCATCACCTCCGCAGTAAATAGTGCAAGGCGGGCCTTTCACCTTTCGAAGATAGAGGTGGAGGTCGAAAACCTGAAGGAACTTAAAGAAGCCTTGACAGCCGGGGCCGATGTGGTGATGCTCGACAACATGTCCATCGAGGACATGAGAGAGGCCGTAAGACTCGCAAAGGGAAAGGTTCTCATAGAAGCATCGGGCAATATCTCGCTGGAAAGAGTGCGTGCCGTTGCCGAAACAGGGGTCGACCTCATCTCCGTGGGTGCTATTACCCACTCGGCCCCTGCTGCCGACATCAGCATGAAGATCGTGAGGTAAGAGATGTCAGCAGGGTTTGACATTGAGGTGCCGAGCCGGTCAGTTTATAGACGGAGACAACGAGGGAACCACAAGGGCACATATGAAAACTCTACGCCGTCCTGCGAGCCGACAAGGATCGAGATTCATCTTCTGAACTCCCTCATCGCCTCCTCTTCCAGTTTGTCCATCTGATCCCTGTATCTCGGTGAGATATGCATCAGTACGAGGCTTCTTACCCCCGCCTCTCTTGCGATACGGCCGGCGAGTTTTGCAGTGAGGTGACTCCGCTCGATGGCCCTTTCGATCTCCTCGTGAAGAAAATATGCCTCGCAATACAGTGTGTCCGAGCCTCTTACGAGTTCGACGATTCTTGAGATATTTTCTTCCTCAGGAGAGACATCGGTCACGTATGAGATCTTCTGCCCCTCCGTGATCGCAACGATGCGACTGAGCTCCCCGAGAGTCAGTTCCCTGCCGCTTATCCTCATCGGCGTATTAGGTTCTGCCCCGCTACGGATATTCCTCTTGAGGTCCGAAAGCCAGGGCCCGACAGGGAGGCCCATGGCAGTGAGCCGTGCCTTATCGATATTGATATGGAAATCCTCTTCAAGGGTGAAACCGAGACTCGGCACGCCGTGAGAGAGGTTCGCGGCCAGCACTTTGTAGGGCGGCTCTTCCAACAGGGTACCATCAAACGACCTCTCTTTCCTCTCGACCCTTCTGAAGGAGTTTTTGGCATGGAAGCTCACATGTCTCACTTTACCGCATCCCACTGCATAAACCTCTATCTTCACGGGATATTCCTTTATCAGGTTCCACGTATATCCCCTGAGTTTGCCTTCGACAGAGTCGACGATAGGTTCAGGGCCGTAAACCCTTAGAGGTACCTCCCTTCTCAGCACTGACCTGAGGAGTGTATCGAAACCTATGAAATGGTCGATATGCATGTGAGTCACGAAAAGATCGGTGACCTTGAGGAGGTCACCTTGCGACAAACGCTCCATGTTGCCTGCGTCGAAGAGAAAGGCTCGCCTCTCGCGGAGCATCCTCACAAAAAGGCAGGGGTCTTCATATGGGTTGTTCACGAGTCTGTGATGGAATGTAGGCTTCATGTTGCTCCCTGACCCGGTTTATCAGTGAGTTTCCCTATTCCGGACGGGCATCCTTCTCCCAGCAAGACAATAGCTGTTCTCGACCGTACCAAGATATTTTCACCTAACGCCCAGTTACATGTATTTTAAAAGCCGCGAAGTTCCGGGACCTGCATCAACCCGGGGACTTGTCATTCGAGCCTGCCTAACCCTGCCTGCCGGAGACAAGCGGACACCGACCGAGTTCATGAACAGACCGGACTCTAAGTGATTATATCCTATTGTGATATAATAACGAAAAATGAGAAATGAGAACTAAGAACCTGAAGAATAATGTAGTTCCCATTTCTCATTTTTGATTCTTGCTTGATATCGGAGGCCATATGCCGGAACTGAGAAAAGACCCCATTTCCGGGGGCTGGGTCATCATCGCTGTGGAAAGGGGGAAGAGGCCCACTGATTTTGCATCACCCCCTGTACAGAGAAGAAAGGGGGGGTTTTGTCCTTTCTGCCCTGGCAATGAATACACGACGCCTCCTGAGATCATGGCCTTTCGTCCGACGGCAACACAACCCAACTCTGCGGGATGGACCTTGCGCGTCATGCCCAATAAGTTCCCTGCACTCCATATCTATGGGGATCTTAACAGGGCGGGAGAGGGGATGTTCGACAAGATGAACGGAGTGGGCGCCCATGAGGTGATTGTGGAAACCCCGGACCACCAGCTTTCCCTTGCCTCAATGCCCCAGAAGTCCGTCGAGGACGTCCTCTGGGCATATTACCTGAGACTCAGCGACCTGAAAAGGGACGCGCGTTTCAAGTACGTTCTCATATTCAAGAACGAAGGAGACGCTGCAGGTGCGTCCCTGGAACACTCCCATTCCCAGCTCATTGCCCTTCCTATCGTCCCGAAACTGGTGAAGGAGGAGGTGGATTCGTCCAGGCACTATTATGAATTCAAGGAGAGGTGCATTTTCTGTGACGTAATCAACCAGGAGATGGAAGACGGCAAAAGAGTGTTATACGAGAACTCCGGCTATATTGCCATCGCACCCTTTGCGCCGCGCGCTCCATTCGAGACGTGGATACTGCCGAAAAAGCATGAGTCCGCATTCTATCCCCCGAACAAGAGTTTTTCCGCGCTCGCTGACATCCTTCAGAGGGTTCTGAAGCAGATGGACAGGATACTGGACACCCCTCCCTATAATTTCATCATCCACACCTCGCCCTTCACCGAAGAGATAAACGAGTACTATCACTGGCATATCGAGCTTATGCCCAAGCTCACCAATATCGCGGGGTTCGAGTGGGGATCGGGCTTCTATATCAACCCCACTCTTCCTGAAGAGGCCGCGCGCTTCATGAGGGAGGCGAAGATATAGGGTGATGAAGGTACTTATCGCAGCATCCGAGGCCATACCCTATGTCAAGACCGGCGGACTCGCCGATGTGACGGGTTCCCTGCTGAAGGAGTACAGAAAGACGGGAATTGATGCCTTTCTCATGCTCCCCCTGTACAGGCGTGTAAGAGAGGAATTTGACCTCAGGGACACGGGGCTGACTGCAAAGGTCCCTGTGGGAGGCAGGTCGTTCTCTTTCAGGATACTGTCATTTGAGGAGGTCTCCTTTTTTTTGGAATGCGACGAGTTTTTCGACAGGGAAGAGCTCTATGGAACACCGGCCGGGGACTATCCGGACAACGCGGAACGATTCACCTTCTTCAGCAGGGCCGTACTGGAAGCATGCATTGTACTCGGCCTGAGGCCCGATGTCATCCATTGCAACGACTGGCAGACCGGCCTCCTTCCCGTCTACCTGAAGTCGCTTTACAGAACGGAGTTTTTCAGGGGGACTGCAACGGTCATGACCATCCATAACCTCGGATATCAGGGTATATTCGATGCGTCCTGTTTCACGCTGAGCGGCCTTCCTCCGGGATGGTTCAATCCTGAGGGCATGGAGTTCTACGGGAAGGTTAACTTCCTGAAGGCGGGCATCGTCGCCTCGGACGTCTTAACGACCGTGAGCAGCACCTATGCAAAGGAGATACTCACTCCTGAGTTCGGATACGGACTGGATGGGGTATTGAGAAGGCGTTCCGCGGACCTGTACGGCGTAATAAACGGCATCGACTATGGAGAATTCGATCCCGCTCACGGCCTCGGTATCCCCGCACGGTATGACGCATCTGATCTTTCTGGGAAGTCTCAATGCAGGGAAGAGCTCCTCCGGGAGTGCGGCCTCTCGGCTGGAGAGAAGGCGCCCGTAGCCTCGATGATAGGAAGGCTATCAGCCCAGAAGGGGATCGATATCTTTCTATCGGCCGCCCCGGAGATCGTTTCCTCGGGGGTGAAGCTTGTCGTCCTCGGCAAGGGGGATGAAGAGTATCAGAAGGGCGTCATAAGTCTTGGCAAGGAGCACAGGGACAGCGTATCCGTGAGGATTGGATATGATGAGGCATTTGCACGTCGTATCTATGCAGGCAGCGATATGATTCTCATGCCCTCTCTTTATGAACCATGCGGCCTGAGCCAGATTATAGCCATGCGCTACGGAGCTGTTCCTGTTGCACGCAGGACAGGCGGGCTGGCCGATACCATAACAGACCACGATTCACTTAAAGGGGGGGGCACGGGGTTCCTGTTCAGGGATTACAGCGCGGCTGTCTTTGTTGAGTGCTTGAAGCGTGCGCTCTGCGTCTATGCCGACAAGAGGAGATGGAGAAGGATTATGACGGCTGCCATGAAGGAGGACTTCTCATGGAAGAACTCCGCAAGGGAGTATATCGAACTCTATGAGAAGGCCATAAAGTCAAGGAAGCAGTGAGAAGGGTCCCGTGACTATCAGGGGAAAATTAAACGTATTCATTGCGGCTTTTCTCATTCTCATTGCCGCGTTCGCTGCGGGCAGCTCTCTCATCTTTGACAGCATGAGCAGCAACTTCGAATTCCTCCGGGCATCTTCGGAAATCTATAATCTGCACGAGGATCTCAAGATATCCATCATTGATTTCGTGATGGCTGCCGAGGGATGGGCCGTGACGAGGAATACGAAGTTCAGGCGGCTGTACAAGGAAAGACTCGGAAACGTCTACAGAAACTTCGGAAACCTCCATAAGCTTTCCGCGGACAAGGAAGGGCTCGACGCAATCGGGAGGGACTTTGAAGAATTGAAGGGCCTTGCCGAGGCAGTGACGTCCGCGGATGTTTCCTCCGGAAAGAGGAACGTCTTTGACCTGCTCCGCATGCTTGAGGAAAAGGAAGCCTTATTGCGCACGAAGTTAGACGGCCTGCACCTAAAATCGATAAGGGCCTTCACTGCTGCCATCGACCGGGGCGAGAAGATAAAGAGCAAGATGGCCTTCTATCTCACGGCGCTCTTTGCGCTGAGTTCCGTTGCTTTCCTCTTTCTGGCCCTCTTCATGAGGAGGATGATCGCGGTTCCCTTCAACGACATCCTGACCGCTACGGACAGGATCATCTCCGGAGACCTCGACTACCGCATTGCTTCGGGTCGGAAGGACGAATTCGGCATCATCGCCCTGCGGTTCGACAGGATGGTTGAGGAGGTTCAGAAGGCGAATGAAAAGAACGTTGAACTATACCTTTCGACCAAGGATCAGCTCCAGAAGCTGAGGACGATGCATGAGCTTGCGAAGGCCATCACATCAACGCTTGACCTCGATGAGCTGCTGGGAAGGATGGCCGAGGAAGCGACAAGGCTTCTTCATGCCGGGGGCTGCGTTATACGGCTGCTGGAAAACGACAAACTCGTAATCAGGGCGTCATATGGTCTGCCGAGAGAGATGGAGGAGATGATGACCCTTTCGGTGGGCGAGGGTCTTCCGGGCAAGGTTGCAAAGGACGGGAGGCCCATCCTCGTGGAGGACCTTTCTCAGATGCCGCCGGACTGGCGGATACCGCACCTGGATGCAAAATCGGTGATCAATGTTCCGCTGATCGCGGGAGGAGCCGTCATAGGCACCCTCGGTCTTTACGACAAGAAGGGTCAGGGAGATGCCGTCATATCATTTTCCGGAGACGACCTCGGCACCGCTGAAGGCTTTGCCTCACTATGCGCAATCGCCATAGAGAAGGCGAAGATGTTCGAGATGGAACTTCAGAGGGAGCGGGAGGCTGTTGAGGCGAGGAAGAGGCTCGATGTGCTCTTTGACAGCGTCCAGGGAGGCATCATAACAATAGGGAAGAACTACACGATTCTTTCTGCAAACCGGTACGTTGAGACCTGGATAGGAAAGTCCGTGGACGAAATAGTCGGGAAGAACTGCATCGAAGTCTTTCACGACGGGAAGGGTATATGCCCCCACTGTGTGGCGCAGGTGACCTGCGACTCGGGAGAGGTCAACGTCATTACGCAGGTAAGCGGCCTGAACTACGCGGAGTTGACCTCGTATCCGGTAAAGGACGAAACGGGGGAGGTGAAGGAATGCGTCGTTTTTATCCTCGACATTACGGACAGGGTGCTCTATCAGGAAGAGATGCTTGCGCTTTACCGCGAGGTGACGCAGACGAAGGAATACCTCGAAAGCCTGATCGAGAATTCGGCGGACGCCATTGTGACTTCCGACCTGAACGGGGTCGTCACATCATGGAATCAGGGCGCCGAACGGATCTACTGGTACACCGAAAGCGAGGCCATGGGAAAGTTCCTCCCGTTTGTGCCGGATTTTCTGGAGGAGACGGAGAAGGAGTATACCGAAAGAGTGAGGAACGGGGAGGTGCTGAAGGACATAGAGACTGTCCGCCGGAGAAAGGACGGAACGATCATTGAAGTGAGTCTGACCCTTTCTCCCATTAAGGACGCCTCGGGGTCGATAATCGGTGTGAGCGGGATTTCCAGGGACATATCCGGGAAAAAGGCTGTGGAGAAGGAACTGATAAGGCGAAATCAGGAACTCTCGAGGCTTCTGTTCATAAGTTCCGCTATGCGTAGCACCCTGGATCTCGATCGTCTCCTGAGGATGATCCTGACTGCTGTCACGATGGGGGACGGTCTCGGGTTCAACCGGGCGGTGCTTTTTCTCGTTGACGAGGACAGGAAGGTCCTGAAGGGGGCGATGGGTGTGGGCCCCTCCAGTTATGAGGAGGCAGGAAGGGTATGGGAGAGGCTTTCGATCGAGAAGAAGACCCTCTCCGACGTGATGCAGGAGATAGAGGCCGGAACGAAGAAGGACGACGCGTTTCTCGACAGGTTGAGCCTCGGCATAGAGATCCCTCTGGCGAGCGACTCGATCCTTGCAATGGCGGTTAAGGAAAAGATGCCCATAAACGTCCCGGATGCGAGGAGAGAGCCTCTTTCCGATGCGTTGCTCATTCAGCAGCTCGGGACGGAGGCATATGCTGTTGTCCCTCTTATATCCAGGGACAGGGTAATAGGGGTTTTGTGGGTCGACAATTACTTCAACAAGAAACAGATTACCGAGGAGGACATGAGGTTCCTGACCGCATTTTCCAACCAGATGGCCGCAGCCATAGAGAGCGCAAAGCTCTTCGAACAGATATCTTTTGCTGAGGCGGAGCTGGAGAACATCTTCAAGTCCATATCCGACATGGTTTATTTCACGGATATGGACTACACTATAAAGAGCGCGAACAAGGCCGTTTCCGAAAGGATCGGGCTGCCCGAGCAAGAGATCGTAGGGAAGAAGTGCTATGAGGTTTTTCACGGCACTTCTGAGCCCTGGAAATCCTGTCCCCACCATAAGACGGTGGAGATGAAGAAGGCGTTCATCGAGGAGATGGAGGATCCCAGAACAGGCGAAACTTTCCTCAGTTCCACTTCCCCGATATTCGATATGTCCGGAGGTTTTCTGGGTACCGTTCATATTGTGAGGGACATTACCGAACTGAAGCAGATACGGGAGAGGCTTGCAGCGGCTGAGAGAATGGCGGCGCTGGGGGAAGTGGCGGCAAAGGTTGCCCACGAGATAAGAAACCCTCTGGTGTCCATCGGAGGGTTTGCCCAGAGGCTCGAAAACAAGCTTGAGGGCAATCTCAAGGAATATGCGACCATCATATCAAAGGAGGTAAAAAGACTCGAGGAAATCCTGAAAGATATCCTCGGTTTTGTGCGGGAAGTGAGGCTTTCAATCACCTCCGTGGATATCAATGACATCGTGAGGAATGTACTTTCACTGGTCGAGTCCGAGGTCGTGGAAAGGCGGATAGTTGTGGAGACCGAATTCGGCCGTGTGCCCGATGTACGTGTAGACCCTGACCGGATAAAGGAGGCCCTTCTGAATATAGTGAACAATTCGATTCAGGCGGTCGGCGTCGAGGGTAAGATTATGGTAAGAACGTACTTGTCCGGCGGAGAGGCTACAGTCGAGATAAGCGATAGCGGAGGGGGGATAGCCGAGAAGGATCTGCCGTTCATATTCGACCCATTCTATACCACAAAACCCACCGGTACCGGACTTGGGCTTGCGATAACGCGGAGGATAATAGAGGAGCACAGAGGGAGGCTGGAAGTGAAGAGCAAGTTAGGGGAAGGCACAACCATCAGGGTTTTCCTATTTGCTGGAAAGGAGGAGAAATGAAGATATTGATCGTGGATGACGACCAGCATATCCGGCGCCTGTACAAGGAGGAGTTGGAGGAAGAGGGATATGAAGTGGTTGTCGCGGCAACAGGTGCGGAGGCACTCGACCTTTTTGAGAGGGAAATACCGGATCTTGTCACCCTCGATATCCTTATGCCCGACATCGATGGGATAAAGCTGTTGAGGCAGATGAAGGAGAAGAGGCCGAGGGTGCCGATAATTATGTCCACCGCATACGACTACAGGGACGATTTTGCGGTCTGGGCGTCCGAGGCGTATATCGTGAAATCGGCGGAACTCTCAGATCTGAAAGAAACGATAAAGAGGCTCTTGGGGAAACAGTGATGCTCCGGGAAGAAAGGGAGGACGGGACGGAATCCCCGGCATCGGAGGCATCGTCTCTCATTGTGAGAGCGGATACGCCGGTCTACGGCGGGTACGTAATGGCCAGGGAAGGGAAGATAATCTTCGTCAGGGGAGCGGTACCAGGCGAGCTTGTTCATATCGCGGTTGAAGAGAGAAAAAAGCACTATTCTATTGCATCGGTGAAGGGTATAGTCGAGGAGTCTCCTGACAGACGGCAGGCGCGCTGCCGTTTCTTCGGCATATGCGGAGGCTGCCAGCTGCAGTTCATCGAGTACGCAAGACAGGTCTCGATGAAGGAAGAGATCCTCCTGGACGCAATGAAGAGGATCGGGGATGTTACTGTCGATCTCGTGCCTTCACTCACCGCTGAGGAATTTGGATACAGGCAAAGGGGGCAGTTCAAGGTATCCCGTGAGGGAAGAATAGGCTTTTACAGGGAGGGGACGAGGGACGTGGTGCCGGTGGATGAGTGTCCTGTTATGGCTCCGGAGATAAACGATACTTTGCAAAAATTGGGCAGCGTGAATCTGAGAGGTGTTAAGGAAGTGCACATCATCTCCGGAGATACGGTTGCCTTGCTCATCAAGGGGAATTTGGGTGACGCCGCCGTCCAGGAACTCATCGATAGGGGAGTTCCTGGAATTGCCTTTGAAAACGGGGAGTCGGTGGGCAAGGATTATATCACGATGGCCCTTGACGGTCTCAGGTATTCCGTTACGCCGTGGAGCTTTTTCCAGAGCCATTGGTCTCTGAACGGGGCAGTGGTGAAGGCTGTGAAGGAGGGGCTTTCCCCACTGAATGACCGGAGGATTCTCGATCTTTACGCCGGGGCAGGGAACTTCTCCCTTCCTCTGGCATTACTCGCCAAGGAAGTGGTGGCCGTGGAGGAGAACCCGCACGCAGTCGAGGACGGACGGAGGAATCTCATGCTTAACGGCATAAAGAACTGCACCTTTCTCCACCAGCCCGTGGAAAGAAGTCTCGAAGGCAAGGAGGTTCCGAAGCTGTTCTGCCGGGCGCACTACGATATTATCGTGCTCGACCCTCCAAGGGCGGGACTGACAACGGGTTCCGTACAAAAGATCATGGATATGGAAAGCGAGAGGATCGCTTACGTATCCTGCAATCCGGCTACGCTGGCCAGGGACATAAAGAAGATGAGGGAAAGGTATGAAATCGAGTCTGTCAGGATGGTGGATTTCTTTCCCAATACTTACCACGTAGAGGCCCTTGCATTCCTCAGGCTGAAGGGTTCCGGGGCATGATAGAAGTTGTTTTCGCCTCCGATGAGGCTTCAAGGGAAGCCCACAGGAAACTTTACCGCTTTGATGAAAGCTCCTATATCATTGTTAGGGGAAGCCTCCTCGGCGCTATCATGGCTGTGCAGGGGCCTTTGAACAAGCTGCATGTATCCTCCGGGTGGACCGATATCATCAGGCTTGTTACATGGAAGGAGAACCCGGGAAGAAGGGACATCCTCTTCGTTTTGAGAAACCTGGGAATGAGACCGGACGAGCTGCTCCCGTTCATGGATGCAGAGGTTGAAGACCTTTTCCCCTGGCTCTATTACGGCAAGAGACTTGACATTCTCAGGAAGCTTTGTGTTCTTGCAAAGACAAACGCCGAAAGGTATGTGAAGAGCAGGGAGGTACGCGTCCATTGTCATTTGACCTCGGAAGAGGGGCGGCGCATCGTGGCAAGCAGCCTCTGAAAATGCTGAAACTTCTCCGTGGGAGAGGATGAATGAAGAGAAAAATATATATCGAGGCTATCCCGCTTGAGGAAGCTCAGGAGAGATGGCGTATGCGGTTGCAAGAAGAAGGACTGGACAAGCCGCGCTCCCCGGAATGCGTTAAGGTGATCGATTCGCTCGGCAGGGTGACTGCCGAGGCAGTAATGGCAAAGATATCTTCTCCTTTCTTTCATTCGGCTGCAATGGATGGCTATGCGGTGAGGTTTGCCGAGACCTTCGGTGCCTCCGAGACAGACCCCCTGAGGCTCGTAATAGGGGAAATGGCCCTTTATGTGGATACCGGGGATCCCATGCCCGAGGGCTTCGATGCCGTCGTCATGATAGAGGATGTGAATGTAGTCAAGGGGAAAGGGTCATCTCCCGATTACATCGAAATTACCGGGCCTGCAACACCGTGGCAGCATGTGAGGAACATAGGCGAGGACATTGTAGCCACAGAGCTCATCGTTCCTGAAAACCACAGGATACGGCCTGTGGATGTGGGTGCGCTGCTGGCGGGAGGTAACACCGAAATTATGGTCAGGAAGAGGCCGGAGGTCGCAATTCTCCCCACCGGCGATGAGATAGTTGAACCGGGCAGCGCGCTTCGCGAGGGCTCCATCATTGAATATAATTCAAGGATTCTGAGCGGCCTCGTGACCGAGTGGGGAGGGAATCCATCCCGGCTCTCCATTGTGCCCGACGATCCTGGAGCCCTAAAGAAGGCTGTGGAAGAAGCCTGCCTGACTGCCGATATTGTTGTGGTGAATGCCGGTTCTTCCGCGGGTTCTGAGGATTTCACCCGACAGGCGATAGAAGAGGCGGGGGAAGTAGTAGTCCATGGCGTCGGCATAAAACCGGGAAAACCCATGATTCTCGGTATCGTGAAAGGAAAACCCGTGCTCGGGATTCCAGGTTATCCTGTTTCCGCATTCATAACATTTCAGCTCTTCGGCAGGCCCCTCATCATGTCCCTGCAGGGCGTCGAGGCTCCACCGGGGGAAACAGTCAGAGCGAAGCTGTCGAGACAGGTGGCCTCGTCACTCGGACAGGATGAATTTGTAAGGGTGAAGGTTGGGGTAGTTGGAGAAAAGACAATTGCAACACCTGTGAGCAGGGGAGCTGGCATAGTCATGTCCCTGGTGAGGGCTGACGGCCTTGTAAGGATCCCTGCGCTTTCCGAAGGCATCGGTGCTGGTTCCGAGATAGATGTTGAACTCTTAAGACCGGCGTACGAGATCGGAAACACGATAGTCTGTATCGGCAGCCACGACAATACCCTGGACGTATTGTCGAATATCCTGAAAAAGAGGTACCCCAGGCTCTCACTCTCGTCAGCTCATGTGGGTTCCATGGGAGGTCTTATGGCGCTGAAAAAGGGCGAGGCGCACATGGCAGGGACTCACCTTCTGGATGAGGAGACAGGCACATATAACATTCCTTTCATACAAAGACTCCTCCCTGACAAGGGGATCATCCTCATCAACCTCGTGTACCGGCAGCAGGGATTGCTTGTAAAGAAAGGGAATCCCAAGGGGATCAGAGGGTTTAAGGACCTCCTGAGGGAAGACGTTGTGTTTATCAACAGGCAGCACGGCTCGGGCACAAGGCTCCTTACCGACAGGTATTTGAGAGATGCCGGCATAGAAGCATCGGGAATAAGGGGGTACGACAGAGAGGAGTACACTCACATGGGGGTTGCTTCAGCGGTAATCAGCGGAATTGCGGACACGGGACTTGCCATCCTCGCGGCCGCAAATGCCCTGGGACTTGATTTCATCCCGGTGGCTGAGGAGCGGTATGATATCGCCATACCGGTTGCTTTTATGGAATCAGAGAATGTGAAAGCCCTTCTGCAGATCGTCGGGGAGGACGAGGAATTCAGAAGGGCGGTGCTTGGACTCGGTGGCTACGACATCCGCGACATGGGGAAGATCATGTACAGGGGATAATGGCCCTGAGTCCTTTACGCAAAGGGAGGTGTTCAGGGGGAGACCTGTGATAGCGGCTCCCTGGAGCGTTTCTCCTTCTTCAACTCCTCTCTCAACATCTCCAGCTCTTCCTTCATTTCTATGATCATGACCTTCTCCCTTATCTCATTCTCGGCCTTCTCGGTTATATCGTTAACGGTCTGGACAACCTGCGTGACCCTGCCTTCGCCGTCTTTTACAGGATATGTTCTTAGCGAAAAGTATTGCTCGTTACCGTCCTGGTCACGATGGGTATGAATCGCCTCTGAAGGGAGTCCCGAACAAAACGTATTCTTGACAGGGCATTTTTCACCTTTCTCGGAGCAAGGCCGGCAATAGCGGTGGAACACCTCATAACAGTGCTTGCCTACAGGATCTCCGGGCCTTGATTGTTCCCGGTTGAAGCATCTGCCGTTGGCCGAAACCACACGCATGTCCTTGTCAATAACCGCAATCCCGCAATCCATAGCTTCAAGAAGCGTGTGGAGAAGACCCTTGTCGTCGAGAGGTATCGAAGCTTTCTTTCTCTCTGTGACATCTCTGATCACTTCGACCATCTGTGTTATTTCGCCATTTTGATCCATAACAGGTGCGGCATTTACCTCAAGGACTCTTTCCTTGCCTTCCGGCATTTCACAGCTATACGTGACGGTGAATGTCTTCCCTGCGGAAAAGACCTCCGTGTGCATGCACCTTAGTGAACAGGGAAGAAGGTTGTCGCGAAAGACGATATGGCAGGGTATCCCTGCCACGTCCCCGCCGTGGAGTCCGGCCCATTTGAGAAGGGTCGGATTGACATAGATAACCCTCATGTTCCGGTCCACTACCAGAACCCCGTTATCGATGAAATCACACAACAGGTTCTTCTCACCCATGCACAGTTCGTTACTCCTTTTCATCCAATTAAGAGCAAGAAAAGTGCCAATGCGAGGAGAAGAGAATTTGATTGTAAGGTGGGAATGAAGGGGTATCCGAATCGGACGTGAGCCAAGGGTGACTGAAGGTCTGAAAAAAATCTTAACCTTTTTCGTCAGGCTCCCTCTTCTCCAGTTCCTCCTGAAAAAGCCTCTTTGCGCCTATGAATCTCTTGATGTAATAGGGGGCATCAAGACTGTCTATGGAGACCTTTTTGTTTTTTGAAGAGGCATGGATGAAGAGGTTGTTTCCAAGATAAATCCCGACATGGGAAGGGAACGATGCATAAGTCCTGAAAAAGACGAGGTCACCCATAGAGAGATCTTCCCTGCTCACAGGTTCTCCAATATGGAACTGCTCCCTTGCGGTCCTCGGAAGCGTGACGTCGAGGAAGCCGAAAACCTTCTGTACATATCCGGAGCAATCGATACCCATGAAAGTGCTTCCCCCGAAACGGTAGGGAATATTGAGCATCTTCTTGGCGAAGAGTATGAGCCTGTCTTTCATGCCGAGTGATTCGAGTTCGGGGGATTCCGAAAGCTTTTCCATGTCCTCGGCCAGCCTCGCGCCAGACACGGCCATGCGGCTCTTTATGTCCTGCTGTTCGACCCACTCCTCGAGGAGCAGTTTCTGTCCGGGTTTCAGCTCATCTGATTCAAGTTCATTTAGGTCCAGCAGCTCTTCTGCGCTCACGCCGAATCTCTTCGCTATCTTCCAGATCGTGTCACCCTTCCTTACGGTATATGTCCTTGGAGCAACCTGTTGGACGAGGAGACGCTGACCGGGTCTGAGCTTAGCGGATTTCCTTATACCGTTCATCTCCGCGAGCTCTTTCAGGGATAGGGAGTATTCTCTTGCTATGGATGAGAGGGTGTCCCCTTTTCTGACCGTATGGTAAGATTTTTCCTGATCCGGCAGGGAGGGTTCATCGGTCGCTCTCTCGGCCTTCCTCCCCTGAACCCTGTTTTTTGAAACGGGGCTGGGTGTGTTTTCCCCAGAAGGGTGCCTCTTCCCTGCAGTATCCTTTTCCGGTATAACCAGCTTCAGCCCTGGCTTCAGTCGGTCGGAGCCGAGGTTGTTCGCCGCCTGAATGCTTGCCGAATCGACCTTGAACTTCTTTGTTATTTTGTAAAGGTTGTCGCCCTTTTTCACGATATAAGTCTGCTCTGCGCCTGCTTCATACATGCCGGCGAAAAGTGGAAAAAGAAATGCAAGGATAAAACAGAATGACTTCATGAATGCCTCCTCATATCGCCTCTTCCCTTGCGAGGTCCTTCAGCGTGGGCAGCTCTGCAAGGTCGTTCAGACCGAAGTACTGCAGGAACTCCTTCGTCGTTCCGTAAAGAAGCGGTTTCCCGGGGGCCTCCTTCCTGCCCATTATCTTTATCAGCCTTCTTTCCAGAAGGGTCTTTATCACACCGTCCGAATTCACGCCCCTGATCTGCTCTATCTCGGCTTTTATAATGGGTTGCCTGTAAGCGATAATCGCCAGCGTCTCAAGGGAGGCAAGGGACAATCTGCTTGAGATCTGGGAACCCCTGAGTTTTCTTATCCAGTGACCGTAGGCCGGATTGGTTATCATCTGGTAGCCGCCGGCGATCTCTGCTATGAGAATGCCGCCGTCCCTGTCGCGGTACTCGGCGATAAGTTCACTCATGAGCTTCTTGATTTCCGGCTCCTCAATCTCCGTGATTCCTTTAATAGTCGACGAGGTGAGTGGCTCTCCTGAAAAAAACAATAATCCCTCCAGGAGCGATTTTTTTTCCTTCTCTTCCATACAAAACGCCTAAACTATACCAGAAGGATTAAAAAATTTCAATGAAAAAATGCCTCTTCTTGCGTGAACAAGGCGGCCTCATCGCCGCATATCTCCAGTCAAACCGGCAAATGGGGCCGCCACAAAATGTCAATAAAAAACCACGAAATGTAAAACCGTTATTTGATATAGTCATGCATGGCGAACCGGATGCTGGCTGCTTTAAGAATCCTTTTTGTATCTATTTCCATCCTTCTCTCTTCGCTTGCCTTCACATCCTTCGCAGACGAAATCACCTATTTTTACGACGATGCGGGGAGGCTGGTAAAAGTTATAAAAGGAGCGGAGGCAGTTCTCTACCAGTATGACGAGGTAGGAAATCTTCTATCGATTATCAGAGAGAATTCCCCTTCTCAGGCGCTGCCTCCTGTTTTACAGGGTATTGACCCCGATATCCTGATCATCGGTGACAGCTATCAGGTTGTTATTTCAGGGCAAAATCTTCTGACCACAAGCAGCGTCACATCGGACAACCCCAATATCACTATCAGGAATATTTCTGCTATAAATACAAGAATCCTCGCCACGTTTGCAATCGGCAGCAGCGCATTGCCGGGCGCTGCGAACATAACAGTTGCGACTTCGTACGGCTCGGCGAGCATATCCATAAATCTCCATCAGGCGCTCTTTGACCCGGCAGCGATAACGCTATTCCCGGGAAGCAGCGCGCCATTGTCGGTAAGCCTGACCCCCGCAGCCCTGAAGGATTTCAAGGCAAAGGTCAACAACAGGAGTAAGGATATAGTCGAAACTCAAGCTTTCGTTATCATCCCTGCCAGCGGTAGCGCCGATGTCCCGGTAAAAGCTGTCAAAGAGGGCACGGGGACAATTCAGATCGGCAGTGCGGAAGCTACGGTCTTCGTAACCGGCTCGGGCGGTTTGTTATCAGCTCCGCCCGTGTCCGTTTCGATAGGGCCTTCTCCAGACGGGGCCTCAATCAATGCATCTCCTGTGAGCGTGATGATAGGCAACACATACACCGGGTCAGTTTTTTCTCATTCCAGGCCGGTAAGTGTCATTATCGGTGACATGTACCTCGGCCCTGTTCTCACTCATTCCAATCCGGTTAGTGTGGTGTGGACGGTAATTCCGGGGGCGATAACGGTATCAGTACCTATATGTGTAGAGATACAACAATGATATTGACGTCAAAAGGAGGACAGTCATGAGAAGGAGATTGATTTTCATAATTGCAGTGGCTTTGACCTTTTTGGGAGGGTATTCACTGGCTCACGCTTTCAGCAGCGGGAGCACAGGCGCTCTTGGCCCGTTCAACCCGACAACAAACACCGAGGTCGAGCTTCCTGCGGACGGGATACTGAATTATACGACCGTGAACATCCCGACCGGGGTAACGGTCACCTTCAAAAAGAACGCTGCCAATACTCCTGTCTATCTGCTTGCAACAGGAGATGTGACCATTGCAGGGACGATCAGCGTAAACGGCGCTGACGGAAACGGGATGTGGCCCGGCAAGGGGGGTCCCGGAGGATTCGACGGCGGTCTCGGTGGCACCATTAACACACCGGGAGGCAAAGGGTTCGGTCCCGGAGGCGGAAACCCTGGGGCTGTTTCCACCAACAGTACTACCTACCCTTCTGGCTCTGGAGGGGGAGGAGGCGGTTTCAGTACGAGCGGCGGTAACGGTGCGAACAACGGCACATATGCAGCGGGAGGCACAGGTGGCGGCACATATGGAAATACGAAGATAATCCCGATGATTGGTGGCTCCGGCGGTGGCGGCGGGGCAGGTTCTGCAAGTACTACTCCCGCAAATCAACATAGAGGCGGCGCGGGCGCAGGAGGCTCGGGCTCCATCCTGATCGCCTCATCGGGCACTATTACAATAAGCGGTTCTATTACAGCCAACGGCGGGAAGGCCGGAAATAGCAGCGGCAGCTATGGCGGTGGTGGCGGTGGAGGCAGTGGAGGTGCAATTAAATTGATGGCCGATACAATTGCAGGGGAAGGCACGATTTCTGTAAGCGGCGG
Source organism: uncultured Nitrospiraceae bacterium (assembly GCA_964475485.1). Classification (GTDB taxonomy): domain Bacteria; phylum Nitrospirota; class Thermodesulfovibrionia; order Thermodesulfovibrionales; family UBA9159; genus CAYYWY01. Next base: position 29,789 of record CAYYWY010000026.1, read on the forward strand.
CGCTGGTGGAACAGGAGGCCTTGCCGGCGGCGGCGCAGGCGGCACCGGCATGATCCGTTTCGAGGCCAATACAATAACGAGGGTTGCAAACACGACACCTCAATATACTTACAGCTATCCGGGAACCGTCTTTGTGACCAATGTTCCGACTCTCAAGATAACTGCAGTGGGCGGGCTGAACGTGCCTGCTAATCCCACTGGAAGATACGGCTCTCCGGATGTGACACTGCCTCCGACAACAACCAATCCCGTGACAGTGAACATCTCCGCTACGAACATTCCCGTTGGAACGACGGTTACCGTTACGTCAGCGCCCGAATATGGCCCTTCGTCAAGCGCAAGCGGCACGCTCAGCGGAACCGACACTTCTTCAAGCGCTTCGATTTCAATAACGCTTTCTACCACATATCAGAGCATCCTTACCGCATCAGCCACTTTCACCATACAGACAGCTATGTACTGGGACGAAGAAAGAATAGAGAAGGTTCGTATCGCCTCCACTGTGGGCGGCGCATCTGAAACCGTGTATATCACCGAAACCGGCAGGGAGATAAAGTCGGCAGAACTTATGGCGAAGATGATGGGATGGTAAATATTCTTTTTAAAATCCCCTCTCCCCTTGCGGGAGAGGGGAGGGTGAGGGGGATTATATGAAGCGACTGATACCTTTGCTATCGATTGTTTTTCTATTTATATTCGCTGCCTCTGCGTCTTCATATGAGGTTCAGATAATCGGCAACATCTCCCTTACAGACACCCTCACAGGCATTGCCGTCGATCCGAGCACAGGTATTGCAGCAGCCATAAGCAGCAAATCCAGAACCCTCTATTTGATCGATACGAATTCCAACACCGTCACGCGCAAGATCCCTCTTGACATAATCCCCTCAGCGATAGCCATTGACGACAGGAGAAACAACGCCATAGTTTCATCAAAAGAGGGTGTCCTTCAGTTCATTGATTTGACCACCGGTAAACTCTTCGGCACGATCTCCACTGGAAAAGAGATACATTCCCTTGCCTCACCTCCCTTCAATTCCCCCCTTGGCAGGGGGGGATATGTGGGGATGAATGACGTCCTTTACATCGGCGCCGGCGGTGGCTTAATCGTTCTCGATCCGGAGACGGGAAACACTCTCAAGGAGACACCCTTGCCCTATAAGCCCATTGGAATGGCTATTGATACCCATTCCGGAAGCCTCGTCGTGATAGGCGAGGGGAAGGAAGGGTTTTCTTTTTATGACGCAGGGACGTTGGAGGCCACGGCAGAAATAACAGTCGGGATAAACCCTTCAGGGATTGCGGTCAATCCATCGACCCAAATAGCGATAATCACAAACGCCAGCAGAAACAGCATTTCTATTGTCTCCCTCGAAAATATCGAGGAGAACTTAAGGAAAGCCCCCTCACCCCTGCCCCTGCCTACCGGACAGGCAGGCTCTCCCTCCGGGGGCGAGGGTTATTTAGTTTCCCCTCCCTTGCCGGGAGGGGATGAAGGGGAGGGTGTTTTATGTGCTCTTGCTAATAATTGCATCAGCAATATCAGCACCATTCCCTTTCCCGATCAGCCCAGAGCGGTCGCCATCGATCCCACAAGAAACATAGCGCTTATAGGGCATGAAACCGGTATTACCGTCATCCAGCTCGAAAACCCCATACCGATGATCGAGAGGCTCATACCCGAAAGCAGTCAGGCCGGGACCCCCGGCCTCACCCTTTCGATAGAGGGAGCGAGATTCATAAGGGATTCAAAGGCCCGGTTCAACCTGAGGGAGCTTGACACCCTCTTTGAGGGCAACGAGACCCTGAGGGCGGTTGTACCCCGGGAAGAGCTTCTGATGCCCGGTGATGTCCCGGTGACCGTTCTGAACCCAGGACCCGGCGGCGGCTTATCCAACATAAAGCTTTTCAAAATCATAAACCCTGTTCCACAGATAGAAACTCTAACGCCTGACACGGTGGCATTAACCCCACTGTCCCCTCTCCGGGATCATAACTCCCCCTATCCCCCTCTTAACTTAAGAGGGGGTGCCGAAGGCGGGGGCGTTAGCTCAAGGGAGGATGAAAGGGGGGTTACTGAGGAGGGGTTATCTTTAAGGGTGAGGGGAAAGAATTTCCTCCCCAATGCCATAGTCAATCTCAACGGCAGAAACCTAAAAACCAGGTTCATTAGCAGCATACTCCTTGAGGCCGAGCTTAATCTTTCGGATATAGCGACGCTGGCAAAATATCCCGTGACCGTCATAAACCCTTCTCCCGTAAGCCTCGTCTCGAATGTGGTCTTTCTCGATGTGGTAGAGGATGAAACCCTGCTTTCCCTCACAGACGAAAAAGATAAGCGGAAAGAAGAATCAACAAAAACAACCGGCACTCTTAAAGGCCGGATATTGAACACATATAAACAGCCGGTTGAAGGAGTAAGGGTCCAGATAAAGAACATTAAAGCGGATACGGACGCAGGCGGATATTTCAGCCTGAACAATGTCCCCTCAGGCAAGCAGCACTTGATGATTCATGGCTCCACGGCAAAGGACAAGGAGAGCAAATACCCTACCATACCTCTCACAGTTAATATCGAACCGGATAAGGTAAATGTCATGCCCTTCCAGATATATCTCCATAAGCAGAAAGATAAGAACTTCAAGGATATAAACCCTGCTGAAGATACAATCCTCACAGACCCGGAAGTGCCCGGTTTCGAGATGAGGATTCCGAAGGGAGTAAAGATCATTGGATGGGACGGAAAGCCGAACGAGAGGGTCTCTGTAAGAACCGTGCCTACAGACAGGCTCCCTGTGAAACCCCTGCCTGACAACTCCTATATTAGAAGCATATATATGTTCTATTTCGGCAAAGAGGGCGGCGGGGTTCCGGACCAGCCTATTCCCGTAAGGATGCCGAATGACCTCGGTCTCCTGCCGGGCGATAAGGCAATTCTCTGGTATTACGATGAATCACCCAACGAAGGGGAAGCGCCGAACGATTGGGCGATTGCCGGCGCCTTGACGGTCAGCCCGGACGGAAGGGACCTTGTCAGCGACCCGGGAACCGGCGTGCCCAAGTTCTGCTGCGGCGCAACAGGGCCGGGATGCATCGGGCCTTGTCCTCCGCCTCCAGGCTGTAAGAGCGAATGTTGCGGCGCCGGGGGAGGCAGCGGCGGGAGCGGCGGTGGAGGAGGAGGTTTTTGGTAATGGGACAGAAATATGGCAGGGCTAAGAGGAATATCTTCAACGGAAAAGAATCTGACAGGCAAGACAGGCAAGGAGAGAATATGAGACAAAGAGGATTTCTTCTGTCATTATTATTGCTCTTAATGCTTTCTTCGCCTGCCCAGGGGAGTTATGTCGACCCTGCCACAGGGTACTTTATTTATTCCAGGACTGACCTCCAAATCCAGGGAATTATACCCGTAAACATTACACGGAATTATCAGGCAGGAAGCGCCGGCATAGGCGCATTCGGAAGGGGCACATACTTCGAATATGACTGGCTGCTTCTGGCCTATGGAGCAAACGGGCAGATCAACAACAGCAATCCGACCATGTTTCTGTTGATTAAGGAGGGGAACTATCAGTACAGATTCGACATAAAACTGCCGGACGGCACATTTATAAATGACAGGGACCCTGACATGAGCGGGGCAGTGGTTACGAGGAACGCGGACTCAACGAGGACGCTCAGAATGAAGGACGGGACGGTTCAGAAGTTTAACAGCAACGGTCGTCTTATAGAGATGACGGACAGAAACGGGAACAAACTCACATTCACGAGAAGGTCCGCCTTCGAGGGCGAGTTTCTGAGAGAGATAGCGATGCCGGACGGAAAAACGATAACCTTCAATCAGACCTATGTATGCTGCCCGAATCTTGGTTTCTTCAGGACAGACTCGATAGTAGACCCGTCAGGGAGAAAAGTTACATATACCTATGAGCAGGATACGGTCAGCCCCTATTATCCGAGACTCAAAAAAGTTGTATATCCGGACGGAAGCTCAATCGAGTATCAATACGATTCCTCAAACAGGCTTTCAGGCATAGTGAACGAACGCGGCGTCCTTGAATTGTTGAACGAATACGATTCGGAAAATCGTGTGATAAGACAGACTCATGCCGACGGAGGGGTGTATACGTTCAATTACACGATAGCCGGCGGCTTTGTGACAGAGACATCCATGACGGCGCCCAACGGAGCAGTCACAACATGGAGATTCAACAACTGGAAATATGTCACGGAGATGACGACCCCTGACGGCACAACAACTTATGAGAGAGATGCTGCAACGAACCGGCTCCTTTCCGTAACTGACCCTCTCGGAAGGAGGACGTCCAACACCTACGATTCAAGGGGCCGTTTGACCGCGGTGACGGACAATGCGGGCAATGTTACGCGGTATGAATACGAAGATACATATAACATGCCGACTAAAATAACGGATGCCCTTGGAAACGTGACAACTATGACTTATGACACAAAAGGGAATATGCTTAGCCGCACGACCCCTGACAACAAGACAACAACCTTCACTTATAATACTATCGGCAAGCCTTTGACCGTCACCGACGCAATGAACAATACAACCACCATGGAATACGACGCCTCCGGCAATCTCATCAGAGTGACAGACCCCCTGGGGAATTTCTCTACGATGGCTTATGATAATCTTAACAGGCTAATACAAATGACGGATGCAAAAGGCAAAAGCACGTTGTATAATTATGACGTTATGGGGAGGATAACCGATGTCACAGACCCTCTTGGAAATGTGACAAGGTATACATACGCCATAGACGGGAAGCTTTCGACCGTCACCGATGCAAAAAGTCAGACAATCAGGTATGATTATGACGTGAGGGGAAGACTTGGGAAGATGACCGATCAGCTCGGCAATATCGAGACCTACGAATACGACACAAGCGACAACATCACCAGGCTTACAGACAGAAAAGGCCAGACAACGACGTATACGTATGACCTGATGAACAGGCTGAGGAGAGCCACGTATCATGACGGGTCATATACGGAGTATGCCTACGACACCGCCGGTCGTCTAATCAGTGTCAGTGACAGTGTCAGCGGCAGTATCACTTATACATACACTGGCACGGGCTGCGGAACGGGTTGCAGTGCAGTCCCTGACAAGGTAGCAAGCGAAACGACGCCGCTGGGGAGCATCAGCTATACGTATGATGCTATTGGCAGAAGGACATCCATGATCGTTTCAGGCCGGCCGGCAGTGAATTATTCGTATGATGCGAATGGCAGATTAATTCAAATAAGAACCCCCTCGCCCCTTGCGGGAGAGGGCGGGGGTGAGGGGTATGTCTTTAGATTTACCTATGATGCGATTGGGAGAAGAACGTCTTTGACATTGCCAAATGGAGTGAAGACTAACTACACATACGACAACGCCAGCCATCTCCTGAACATGGAGCATAAGAATCCCGCACAGCAGGTTCTTGAATCCCTGACTTACACTTACGATGCGAATGGAAATCGTTTAACCATGAATCGACCGTCAGTTCCTCTGCCTCTGCCAAATGCAGTTACAAGTATCACCTTTAATGAAGCCAACCAGATGCTCACCTTTGCTTCGACAGGCTCAGCACGGAGCATGACCTATGACGCCAACGGCAACATGACTTCGGTCACTAACACCTGCGGAACTACCACCTACACCTGGGATGTCCGTAACAGGCTTGTCGGAATCAACGGTTTTAATGCTCTATGCTCTTCGCTCTCTGCTTCCTTCAAGTATGACGCTTTGGGCAGAAGGATCGAGAAGACAATCAACGGAAGGACGATAAAGTATCTTTATGACGGACTTGATATAGTCCAGGAGATTGAAAATGGACAGCCATCGGTTAATTACGTTCGCACACTCAACATCGACGAGCCTTTAGCGAGGGTTCAAGCCAATGGAGTGGTGAGATACTATCAGCAAGATGCATTAGGATCGGTGATTGCCTTGACGGATGGAAGCGGGGCAGTGAAAACAACGTATGCTTATGATCCCTTTGGCAATGTGACTGTAAGCGGTGAGGCGTCCGATAATCCTTTTCAGTACACAGGAAGAGAGAATGATGGGACGGGGCTTTATTATTATCGTGCCAGATATTATAGTCCCGAATTACAGAGGTTTATAAGCGAAGACCCGATTGGGCTTGCAGGGGGGATGAACTTATATTTATACGTCGGAAATAATCCGGTGAATAAAATTGATCCGATGGGACTATCAGCGTGTGAAGATGATTGCAAAGAATTTAGATGGAAATGTAAAGCATTAGGATTTACAGGAGGAGTTGCTTGTAATACGGCTTGCACTGCCGCTTGTATATGGGCAACTGGAGGGACAGGTGTATTATTCTGCAGAACGACCTGTGCTACAACTTGTGCATTTGGAACAGGGACTTTATATACCTATTGCGATAGAACTTATGAAGAATGCATGGGCAAATGTAAAGATTGTAAAAAATGATAAAGAAGATATTTCGTATTTTAGTTATTCTTTCTCTATGTGCTTCAGTAATTTTTATAATAAATATTTCTTTAAGATCACTTCCTCTTAAATATCTATTTTTGCTTTTTGTTAGTGCAGTGATATTTGTTGGTGGAGAAGTGACTTTCCATAAGATTATTAAGAAAAAGTTCCAGGATAATATCCCTTTGATAAAAACGTTAGATTTTATCTTTGGCATTATTTGGTTTTCTTTACTTCTTTATATTTTTTTTCATATCCCATTTTCAAAAGAGTTTCCAGCAAAATGAAATACAATTCAGCCTACCCCTTCCTCACCCTCTCGACAAAGGCCTTGACGTCAATGATCCTGACGCCGTGGAAGTGCTTGAGGTTTCTCAGGTGCGGGTCTCGTGAGACGATGTAATCGGCCTTAGCCTCAATAGCGCAGGCAAGGAACATATCGTCAGCCGGATCGTCCTTGATCTTATCGAGCTTGTAACTGCCCCTGACAATCAAAGCCTTCTCCATAATCATACCGATAAACTCATCTATATCTTCCTTTGATGGCTTGAACTGCTTGAGGATGCGGGGATAATGAATTACTCTATAAAGCTCAGCCATGAGCTCCTTTGAAGTAACCAGAGTAAAAGCCCCATCGGCAATCATGTCCCTGAGTTCTCTGGCCAGTCCTTCTTTAGCAAATGCCACGCTGAGCATGACGCTTGTGTCGATTACCGCCTTAATTGTGGGCATGAGCCTTTGATCTGACCGCTGTTACAGCCTCATCAATTACCTTGTCAATCTCTTCTTGCGAATAGTCCTTAGCCCCTTTTGCAAGCCTGTCCGTGATCTCCCTGAACCTCTGAGACCAGGACTTCTCAGGCTTGGGTTTAAGCATTCTATTAACCTGATGCCTCACGATAACCCCCTCAAGTATTTTTTTAACCGCCTCTCTTTCATCATCATCAAGGGCGGATATAAGTTCAAACTGCTCAAGAAGTTCTCTATCCATGAGCTTGCTTGCAGCAATTCCTTTCTCTTTATCAAAAACCAGTTCATCTATAGAAACTCCAAGAGACTTAGCTATCCGTGTTACAACGTCAAGCGTAGGGGATGACTTATCAGCCTCATACCGCCTTATCTGTGAGATTGCAACCCCGCTTCTTTTAACAAGGTCTTCCTGAGTTAAGCCTTTCTCCTTTCTAAACCTTGACAGATTCTTTCCGAATGACATAGAAGAAACCTCCTTTGATATATCAGTTATGCTATCGCATTTTAACATGGGATTTTTAAAAACCCCTGTTAAGGAGGTTAATCTTCTAAAATTTGTTCTTGACATCATAATACCTTTTATGATATTAAATATACCTAAATAAGTATATAGCAGTTTTAAAGGCTTTGTCAATGTTTTTCCTCTTGACAGGGTTTTTGAAAGGAGGGCGATTGAAGATATCGAAGGCAGAGATAGAGGCGATTAAGAGAGAGCATGACCTTAAGGCGGTAATTGAATCTTACGGAATCAGGCT